>JBFXDD010000019.1:0-94137 GCA_050181465.1 Planctomycetota bacterium | reverse complement strand
ACGCTCACCCGGTAGCGCGTGGTCGTGAGGCTCACGTCCACCTCGAGTTCACCTCCCAGCATTCCCAACCGCTGACGCAGTGACGGCGTCGCGCCGCCGTCCCGTGGCGAGTCCGCGACCAGCTGCGCCGTGAGTTCGGCGATCAGGCTCTTGCCGCCTTGGGCTTGGCGGTGTGCCACGATCGCTTCCACGAACACCGCGTCACCCGCGATCGGGATCGAGAAGGTGCGCAGGCCGCCCGCCCACATGGACAGCTCGGGGAACAAGGGGCGCCAATTCGGCCGCACGATCGTCGGGATGCCCTGACCGACCACATTCGGTCGCGCGGGCTCGCCCTCATCGGTCTTCGGGGTCTCCGTCGAGACCTCGGTCTTGGGTTGGGTCGGTCGCGGCCGATCGTCGCGAATGGGCCCCATCTCTTTCTCGCCGCCCAGCCAGAAGCAGCCGGCGAGCGACAGCGAGAGCGACGCCAGAACGACACCGATCGCGCGGCTAGGCGAGCACTTCATCGCGCGCCTCCTTTGAGGACGACGACCGTTCGCTGTGGGCTTGCCTCGAGTCGTGCGGCGGCATCCTTCAACTCCTCACCACCGGGCCACTGGACCGCGGCGAACGCTGCGTCCAGTGCGGCTGGACCGGCGGCTGCGGCTCGGGCGGCGGCGAGCGCCGTCGCGCGAGGCGATGCTCGCCAACCGCTCGACTCGACCAAGCCGTGAGCGTGGACGCGCGACAGCTCACCGCCGGTCGGTCCGCGTTGCGCGGCAGCCGTGATGAGCTTCAACGCGGTCGGTTCCAACTCCTCGCCGCGCGGGTGCCGGAGTTCGCCCAGGATCTCGAGCAAGAGCAGTCCGGGCTCCGCGCGATCCGGCAACGGCAGCACGTAGCGAACCGAGACGTCACCGAGGCCCGCACCGCGCAGTCCGGCGGCGAGCAGTGAGGATCGCCCGCCGGCCAACCAGTCTGCAGTCGCGCGCATCGTCGCGGGCGCGACGCCGGCCGGCAGCGGCCAGGCGATGGCGACGCCGTATTGAGTGCCGCCCGCGAGCACCGAATGGCGGCCGAGCGAAGCTGCGGGAGTCGGTCTGGGCGGGGGAGCGGTCGCCGGCAGCTTCGTGGCGGCGAAGACGGCGGTCAGCACCTGCTGGATGACCTCCGGGTCGAAGCCACCGCTCAGTACATGCACGCAACGCGAAGGGTGATGAATCGCACGGAACTGGTTGAGCGCTTCGTTGCGCGAGAACACCCGAGGCTCAGTGGCCAGCGGTCGCGCCGCCGCGGCACCGGGGAAGGTGGCGCCGAGCACTTCCGCGATCATCCGACCGCTCGGCGACTCCGCGGCCGCGCGCATGGACTCGCGCACGGCGACGAAGTGCTCGCGAAGACCGCGGAGCAGGGGCTCCTCGCGCCGCTCCCACTGCAGCACGGCGACTTCGGGGAGAGCCTCCGTGGGAAAGGTGACGATGAGCAAGCTCGCGCCGTCGACCTCTTCCAGTTCCACCTCTAGGGCGCCCGCGCGCGCGAGTGCTCGCCGCCACGCGTCCGGGATACCCAGTGCCGCGGCGGCGGCTACGGTCGCGGGGATGTCCTCGGCGATCTCCGACGCGCGAATCCCCGTCGCCGAGGCTGCCAGTCGCTGGAGTTCGTCCAGCTTGTCGAGCGCAGCCTGTTCGCGATCGCCGTCGATCGAGCCGGTGCTGGCACTCCCGTCGAGCGACGCCCGGACCACCGCGCGCGCGAGACCTTCTGCGCCGACCAAGTCTTCGTCCGGACCGGTTGGGATCCAAGTGACCCAGTGCACGACCGGGGCCGCGTATTGGCGGCCGTCACGCACCAGGACGAAGTCGCTGCCGTCCGGCGTGGTCACTCGGGTGAACGGAGCCGGCCGGGGAGCGGACGGTTTCGCATCTTGCCCAAGGGCCAGGTTGAGCACCGCGAGACACGCGGCGGCGATCCTCGCGTGCCCCATGACGGGCCCGCGACGGACGAGGTTTGGGTCGATCTGGATCACGGGCGAGAATCGTGGTCGTCGTGGGGCGAGGAGCGGTCGCGCGGGGTGCAGACCCCGCGTTCCGTGCTCTCCACGAAGGCCAGGATCTCTTCGGCAAGGCGGTCGCCTTGACCGAACGTACGCGCCTCCTCAATTCGATCTTCCAGTCGTCCCTCGCGCCAGAACAAGATGCGATAGACCCGCTTGATGAGGGCGACCTGCTCGGGTGCGAAACCGCTGCGCTTGAGGCCGATGTTGTTGGTCGCGATCAGCCGCGCACGGTCGCCCTGGACGAGCGCGAAGGGCGGGACGTCCTGCGAAACCATCGAACCGCCGCCGACCATCGCGAAGCGCCCGATGCGCGTGAATTGGTGGACGCCGGCCATTCCACCGAGGATCACGCGATCCGCGATGTGGCAATGTCCGGCAGCCATCGCACCGTTGGTGAAGATGCAGTCACTGCCGATGGTCGCGTCGTGCCCGACGTGCGAACCGGCGAGGAACATGTTGCGGTCGCCGATCGTCGTCTCCCCGCGGCCGTAGGGCGTCCCGCCGTGCATGGTCACACTCTCGCGGATCTCGTTCTCCGCGCCGATCCGCAGCTTGCCGCACCAGCGTCCGGTCGCGTCATACCAGCCCTTCGTGCGGAGTTCGGCGGCCTGGGCTCGGAGCTTCTTGTCTTGGGGGCGGACCCCCAGCACGACGAAGGGGAAGACCTCGCAGCCCGGGCCGACCACCGTGTCGCCGTCGAGGACCGCGTGGGAATGCAGTCGGCAGCCTTCGCCGACGCGGACGCGCGGTCCGATCGAGCACCACGGGCCGACCTCGACGTCGTCGCTCAGTTCGGCGCCTGGCTCGACGATCGCGGTGGGGTGGACTCGGGCGCGCACGGGCTGGCAGGGGGATGTGGAACGGCTCCGCGCAGCGCGCGGGGGAGCCGGAGATTGTGGAGGACGGTCCGCTTCGGGGCAACGGGGCAACTCGGGCGGTCCACTCGATGTGCTGCGGTCGGGATCGGACGAAAGCCGTCGGGTCGGGAATTGATCGGCGCGCCCGGGGCGCTCGAATCCTGCCCGTGAATCTCGACCCATCCGGACACGACGGGCTGCCTTCGACTTCCTCTCTCTGCTGGTCGGTCGGGGCTGCCGTCGGCGTTCGGATCGCGGTCGCAGACGCATCGCCGCGCAAGGAGAGCCGGTCATGGTGAAGGTGCACTCCGGGGAAGCGGTGTCCGCGGGCATCGCGGTGGGGCCGGTTCGCTTGGTCGGCTACGAAGCGGCCGAGCGCGCACCACAACGGATCCCGAGCGATCAAGTCGAAGTGGAACTGAACGCGCTGCGGGCCGCGCTCGAGGTCAGTCGCCAACAGATCGAGGCACTCAAGGGACATCACGAGGGGGCGCTCGGCGAGAACGAGTTGCGCATCTTCGACGTGCACATCGCGTATCTGCGCGACCCGATGTTCATCGAGGAGATCGAGAAGCTCGTCGTGCGCGAGCGTTACTCGGTTCGCGCAGCGATCCGGAAAGTCGCCGACGACTACGACCGCATCTTCCAACTCGTCGAGAACGACTACTTGCGCCAGCGCGCCGGAGACTTTCGTGACGTCGCGACGCGGCTCATTCGCAATCTCGAACCGGGTGTCGAACGCATCGCGCCGCGGGAGCAGTCGGGTCGCTACGTGCTCGCTGCGCGAAGGCTGTCGGTGAACGACCTGTTCCAGCTCGACAATTCGCTCGTCGACGGCATCGTCACGGAAGAAGGCGGCGTCAACAGCCATGCCGCGATCCTGGCGCGCTCGATGGGTATTCCCACGATCACCGGGATCGTGGACTTGCCCGGCAAGCTCAGCGACGGCGTGATGGTCATCGTCGATGCGGGTGCGGGCGAACTCCACGTCGATCCCGACGAACGTCTGTGTGCAGAGTTCGCCGAGGCGGCGCGCCGACTGGAGAGCGCACGGCGCGCGATGCCGAACGCCGACCAGTCCCACGAGACACGCGACGGAACACCCGTGCGGATCCTCGCGGCCTGCGGCAACCTCGCGGAGGTCAACATGGCGCAGACCTACGGAATGGCGGGGGTCGGCGTGTATCGCACGGAACTGCTCTTCCTGGTCGAGAAGCGCCTGCCCGGCGAGGACGCGCTCGTGCATCACTACAAAGAGGTGATGGCCGATCCCAAGCGGCCGGCTTGGCTCCGCCTGCTCGACGTCGCGCCGGGCTCCGGAGTCGCCGGCTTGCCTGCGGCGGAGGGACGGAATCCGGCGCTTGGGATGCGGGGAGTCCGCGCGCTCCTCGGCCGCCAGACGCTCCTGCGTGCGCAATTGCGTGCGATCTTGCGCGCCGCGGCGCACACCCACAACGCAGCGGTCCTCATCCCCTTCGTCACCGGTCTGACCGACATCCAGCGGGTGCGAGCCGCGATCCTAGAGGAGCGGCAGGAGTTGCGCCGCCGTGGAGTCGAGTGCGCCGAGACCCTAGCGGTCGCGCCGATCGTGGAGGTGCCCGCCGCGGCGATCGTCTGCCGCACCTTGCTCGCCGAGAGTGACTTCCTCGTGGTCGGGCTCGACGACTTGCAGGCCTTGCTCGTCGCCGCCGATCGCGACTCGGCGCAGGTGCGCGACTACTACGGCATGCCCCATCCGGCCATGTTCGAGTTGCTCACTCGCATGGCGAAGGAGGCCCGCGCGGCGGAGAAGCCGGTCGTCTTGTTCGGCGAGGTCGCTGCCGATCCGGTGCGCCTGCCGTTCTACCTCGGCGTCGGCTACCGCGACTTCGCCATCGCGCCCGTGAACGTCGCCGCGGTGTTGGACGTGCTCGCGCGCGTGACGATCGACCAGTGCGAGAGCTTCGCCGAGGAATTGCAGGAGGCGCCGCGCGCGCTCGACGCCCAGCGAATCCTGCTTCGATCCGTGGGGCAGGTGCAGGGTTGACGTCGGACCTCGCGCGATTCGGCGGCTCAGTCGGGGCGGCGTTTCGGCGCGATGGTCACGAGACCCTGCGGGTGTTGGAGGCCGATGGGGGCTTCCATGTCGTCTGGCGCCTCGGCGAGGCGGTGATCGCACACCTGGCGGCTGATTCGGCGGCCGATGCAGAACTGCTGTGGCGGTTCTTCGAGCCTGGATTCGGGTCGGCGTGGTCGCGCGTCCGCCCCGCGCCGCGAGCCATCGATCGCATCCATTTCGACGACGTGAGCGACTACGACGTGCGCGCGCGACGCGGTCGGCGGCTCTGCGTGGTCGGAAGCAGCGATCAGACGACTTTCCTACGCTTCGTGGCGGTCCACGACGTCGAGGTGGTCGGCGCAGCCGAACTCGCGGATCTAGCCGAAGGTCGACGGCTGGCAGCGCTGATGAAGTCGTTGCGAGTTCCCCGTGAGGATGACCCCGATGCATGAGACCCCGATCGAGTCACCACTTCGCATTCGTGCCGCGACCCCGGACGACGCGGCAACGGTGTTCGCATTCATCGTCGAACTGGCGCGGTTCGAGCAGATGGAGGAGCGTGTCCAGCGCGAAGGAGGTGTGGAGCGTCTTCGCGAACACTTGTCGATGACGCCGCCGGCATGCGAAGTGTTGCTCGCCGAGATCGCCGGCGTGCCGGCCGGCTTCGCCCTCCACTATCCGGTGTATTCCACGTTTCTGACGCGCCGCTGCCTGCATCTCGAGGACCTCTTCGTGAGCCCCGCGCACCGCGGCAAGGGCGTCGGCGAGGCCCTGCTTCGCGCGGTGGCCAGAGTCGCGCGCGATCGCGGCGCCTGGCGCCTGCAGTGGTGCGTCCTCGACTGGAACGAGGGCGCGATCCGCTTCTACGAGCGCATGGGTGCTCGCGTGATGCCGGCATGGCGCGTGTGCATGGTCGAAGGTCAGGCGGCGATCGATGCGCTCGCCGACGGTGGATCCGCGACGGGGTGACGGGCTAACCTTCGTGCATGGTGCGGATCGCCGACATGTTCGGCCAAGACGGCTCCCCCGTCGTCTCCTTCGAGTTCTTCCCGCCGCGATCCGATGACGGAGTCGAGGCGCTCTACCGCACCGTCGCCGCGTTGCGACCTTGTCGGCCGTCGTTCGTCTCGGTGACCTACGGGGCCGGTGGAAGCACCCGTGATCGCACTCTCGATCTGGTCGCACGCATCAAGCGCGATCTGAAGATCGAGACGATGGCGCACCTGACCTGCGTCGGCAGCACGCGCCAGCAAATCGACGAGATCCTGCGTCGGCTCGTCGACGAAGGGACCGAGAACGTGCTGGCGCTGCGCGGCGATCCGCCGGCGGGCGAGGCCGGCTTCCAGGCGGTCGACGGTGGTTTCGCACACGCTTCCGAGCTCGTCGCCTTCATCCGGGATCGCGGCTATCCGCTGTGTGTCGGTGCGGCGTGCTACCCGGAGAAGCACGTGGAGGCGACCGATCTCGGAGTCGATCTCCAGCACTTGGTGAACAAGGTCGAGCAGGGCGTGGACTTTCTGGTGTCGCAGTTGTTCTTCGACAACGGCGATTACTTCGCGTTCCTGCGCCGCGCACGCAGCGCCGGAATCAGCGTGCCGATCGTGCCCGGCCTGATGCCGGTAACGAACGTCGCGCAGGTCCAGCGCTTCACGTCGATGTGTGGCGCGCGCATTCCCCAGGAACTGCTCCGACGGCTCGAGATCGTGCGAGAGGACGCCGCCGCGGTCGTCGCCACCGGCGTGACCTGGACGACGCAGCAGTGCAATGAACTCCTCGATCTCGGCGCGCCCGGATTGCACTTCTACACGCTGAACAAGTCGTCGGCGACGCTCGCGGTGCACGCCGCCCTTGGGCTCTGAGTCCGACTCCGCATACGTGCCGACGCTCGCGCCGCGGATCGCGGCCATCCAGTCATGAGTGGAAGATACCTAACCACCGATCTCGCGACGCTCGTCTCCTGCTGCGCACAACGGCGTGCCCGTCTGCTCGAACGACTCGGCGACGGTCTCCTCGTCCTGCCGACGGCGCGGGAGTCGATCCGCAACGGTGATGTGCACCACGCGTTTCGTCCCGGCAGCGATCTGCATTGGCTGACGGCCTTTCCCGAACCGGAAGCCGTTCTCTTCGCGTGGCGGGAGCGCAAGAAGGTGAGGACGGTGATGTTCGTGCGCCCGCGCGACAAGGAGCGCGAGATCTGGGACGGGCATCGCTACGGAGTCGAAGGCACGCAGCGGGAGTTCGGCATCGAGGAGTGTCGACCGATCCAGGAGCTTCGCCAACGGTTGCCCGAGCTGCTGCGTGCGCATGCCAGGCTGTTCGTTCGACTGGGAGCCGATCCTGCGTTGGACAGCCTCTTGTTCGACGCGTTCGGTCAGCTCGCGCGTGAGCGAAGCAGAGCGCGTGCCAACCTGCCGGCGCACCCGATCCTCGTCGACCCCGTTCCCAGCATCGCCGAGTTGCGGCTCATCAAGGACGACCTCGAGATCGCCGCGCTCACCGAAGCCGGCCGTGTCGCGGCAATCGGCCACGTCGCCGCGATGCGCGCCGCCCGCGCCGGCATGCGCGAGTTCGAACTCCAGGCGGCGCTCGAGCGCGAATTCCGAGCGCACGGCAGCGCGCGCAACGGCTACGAGTCGATCGTCGCGAGCGGGGCCAACGCGTGTGTGCTGCATTACCACGAGAATGCGCGCGCGACGCGACATGGCGACTTGGTGTTGATCGACGCGGGCTGCGAGATCGACGGCTACACGGCGGATATCACGCGCACTTGGCCGATCGACCCTGAGTTCTCCGCGCCTCAACGTGCAGTCTACCAGGTCGTCCTGCGGGCACAGCTTGCCGCGATCGATTCCATCCGACCGGGCCGGCCCTCGGACACTCCTCACAAAGTGGCGCAGCGCGAACTCACCAAGGGCCTCGTTCGGCTCGGAATCCTCTCGGGAAAGCCCACCGAGCTGCTGAAGTCGAAGGCCTTCATGCCCTTCTACATGCACGGCACGAGTCATTGGCTCGGGCTCGACGTCCACGATTGCGGGGCCTACCAGGACGAGCGCGGTCGCGCCCGTCCATTCGAACCGGGAATGGTGTTGACTGTCGAGCCGGGCCTCTACTTCGATCCTGCCGCACGCGACATACCGAAGGAGTTCCGCGGCATCGGTATCCGCATCGAGGACGACATCCTGGTCACGTCGGCGGGAAACCGGTCGCTGACCGAATCCTGTCCGAAGACGGTTGCGGAACTGGAGTCGCATCGCGTTCCAGAGCGGTCGTGACCGGCGTGATTGGCGGAAGTGGTCCGGCGGCTGCTCGCAGTCGTGCCAACGGATAGAAGGTGTCGCGCCAGCGGACGCCGCCGGCGTGGATCGTCCGCACGATGCTGTGCAGGAGGAGCACGGCGGACATCGGGAGAAGTAGCGGCACCGCGATGGCATACAGCGGAGTGCGGTGGTAGCGGTCGCAGATCTCGATGCCGCAGAGTGTGGTTGCGGCGTAGGCGACGGCGGCAAGGAAGCCCGACGGCGTACCGGAGAGGAAACCGGCGAGCGCGAGGAGCGGACCGACGAGTTGCACGGTCGCGGCCAACATCGCGGGCAGTGTGCGGAATCCGAACAGGGCGAAGTAGTTCTTCTCGAGGATCTGGAAGGCGCTCGGGAAGTCCGTGATCCAACGCACCCGGAAGTCCTCGACCGCCATGCGCATCGTGCTGCGCTCCCCGCCCTCCAACACCATGCGGCAGAGGTCGACGTCTTCGACTACCCGCATGCGCAACCGTGCATGGCCACCCAGTGAGTCGTACAGCCCGCGGTCTATGAGTGAGAATGCACCCACGCCGAAGGGCCGCGGGTCGCGGTCGCGCATCAGCGCGGCGGCGCGCAGGAACAAGCCGGCGGACAAGCTGATGATCAGCGCGCGGCCGGGAATCGTCGCGCCGACGCACTCTGGGACGAGACTGAGGTGGCGGAAGCCGTTGTGGTGGGCCTCGCTGAGGGCGCGAACGACCACGTCCGGACCGAGCACGCTGTCCGAGTCGACGAACAAGAGCCAGTCGGCATCCCGGGCCGCTTGCGAGCCGTGGTGACAGGCATGAGGTTTTCCAAGCCAACCTTCCGGCAGTTCCGTGATCCGTACGACGGTCACGCGTGGATCGCGGGCGGCGCGATCGGCAAGAATCTCGGCGGTGGCGTCGGTCGAGCGGTCGTCCACGGCAATGATCGACAAGGACACTCCTCGTTGCGAGAGGAGGCCGTTGATTGTCGCGTCGATCTCCTCGGCGCCGTTTCGAATCGGGATGACCGCGGTGACCTTCGATCGCGACGCGGAGGTGGCTTGCCAGCGCCGCGGCAGGCGCTCGAGACGGCCGAGACCGACGAAGACGCCGACGACCACGGCGATCCATGCGAGTCCGGTCAGGAGGAAGAGTGCGTCGAGCATGCCGGCGGTTACGGGTGGGAACCGTCATCGACCAGATTGTTGCGCGGGCTTCTGTCGGACCTAACAATCCCGCAATGCGCATCGTCTCGATCGGTGGGGGACCCGCCGGGTTGTTCTTCGCAATTCTCATGAAGAAGGCATGGCCGGGTGTGGAGATCACCGTCCATGAGCGAAACCGACCCGACGACACGTTCGGTTGGGGAGTCGTGTTCAGCGACGAGACTCTGGGCACTCTGGATCAAGCCGACCCGGAGAGCATGGCACGGGTTCGCGAGGCGTTTCGTTACTGGGACGACATCGACACCTTCGTCGGCGGTCCGGAAACCCGCGTCCGCTCGAGCGGCCACGGGTTCTGCGGGATGTCGCGCAAGCAGTTGTTGCTGATCCTGCACGAGCGGTGTCGGCAACTCGGCGTCGACCTGAGGTTTCAGAGCGAGATCACTCGCGCGAGTGACGTGATGGACGCCGACCTCGTGCTCGGTGTCGACGGCGTGAACAGTCGGGTTCGTGACGAGTTCGCCGCTACGTTCCAGCCGTCGATCGAAGCTCGGCAATGTCGATTCGCGTGGTTCGGAACCGACATGCCGATGGACGCCTTCACTTTTCTCTTCAAGGAGACGCAATGGGGCCTCTTCCAGGTCCACGCGTATCCCTTCGAGCAGGGACTGGGGACGTTCATCGTGGAGTGTCAGGACGATGTCTGGCGTGCGGCGGGGCTCGATCGGATGGACGAAGAGCGGTCGGCAGCGTTCTGTGAGCAGGTCTTCGCCGAGTTTCTCCACGGCCATCGCATCCTGGTCAACCGATCGCTGTGGCGCCGCTTCCCGACGATCACGTGCAAGCGTTGGGTGCACGAGAACGTCGTGCTCATGGGCGATGCGGCGCACACCGCGCACTTCTCCATCGGTTCGGGAACCAAGCTCGCCATGGAAGACGCGATCGAACTCCGCGATCAGTTCCTGGCGCGCGGTCTCGACGACGTCCGTTCCGTGCTCGCCGCGTACGACGAGATTCGGCGCCCCGAGGTCATTCGCGTCCAGCGCGCAGCCCAGACCAGTCTCGAGTGGTTCGAGAACAGCTCGCGATACCTCCGGCAGGATCCGCTGACGTTCACGTTCAACCTCATGACGCGGAGTCGGCGCATCACCTACGAAAACCTCGCCAAGCGTGACCCCGGCCTCGTCGCTGCAGTGACCGAGGAGTTCGCGCGTTCGCATGCTTCGCCGCGGCGTGCGGACGGCACCGCCGCGCCGCCGATGTTCGCACCCGTGCGCCTCGCATCCTTGCTCCTGCCCAACCGGGTCGTGGTTTCGCCGATGTGTCAGTACAGCGCGATCGACGGTGTCCCCAACGATTGGCATCTCGTGCACTTGGGCAGTCGCGCGGTCGGTGGTGCGGGACTCGTCATCACGGAGATGACCAACGTCGCGCCGGAGGGACGCATCTCGCTCGGCTGCGCCGGGCTGTGGAACGACGAGCAAGAGCGCGCCTACGCACGGATCGTCGACTTCGTGCATTCGCACTCGGCGGCCAAGATCGGCATCCAGCTCGCGCATGCGGGGCGCAAGGGCTCCGTGCACCACCCGTTCAAGGGCGGCGAAGACGTTCCCTTGGGAACCGCCGAAGGCGCGTGGCAGACTCTGGCGCCGTCGTCGAATCCGTTCCGGCCGACTTGGCCGTCGCCCCGCGCGATGGACCGCGAGGACATGGATCGCGTGCGCGATCAGTTCGTCGCCGCAACCCACCGCGCGCATCGGGCGGGCTTCGACCTCGTCGAGTTGCACATGGCGCACGGCTATCTGCTGTCGTCGTTCCTGTCGCCATTGTCGAACCGGCGCACCGACGAGTACGGCGGCGACCTGCACGGTCGCATGCGTTACCCGCTCGAAGTCTTCCGGGCCGTGCGCGAGGCGTGGCCGACCGACAAGCCGTTGGCGGTGCGGATCTCCGCGAGCGACTGGGCGGGTGAGGAGGGTTTCACGATCGACGAGGCCGTCGTCCTCGCGAGTGCGCTCGGCGGGGCGGGTGCCGACCTCATCGACGTGAGCAGTGGCGGCAACTCCGCGGAGCACGTCCCGGTCTACGGTCGGATGTATCAGGTCCCTTTCGCCGACCGGATCCGTCACGAGACCGGAATCCCGGTCATGGCGGTCGGCGGGATCCTCGGAGCCGACCACTGCAACACCGTGCTCGCGGCCGGTCGAGCCGACCTGTGTGCGCTCGCCCGACCACACCTCGCGGATCCCTACCTCGTCGCCCATGCCGCTGGGCACTATGGCTTCGTGGATCCGAGTTGGCCGCCGCAGTACCTCGCCGGGCGTCCGCGCGAATCGAACTGACTCGCCAACAGTCGCTCGTCGGCGTGCGTAGAGATCGCGATGTCGATCTCCAGCAGCCGCCGTACCTTCCTTGCGTCCTCAGTCGCCGCTCTATCGGCGGCTCCATTCGTGCGCGCCGGAGTTGCGCAGCGCGGGTCGGATCCTGCACGAGTGGAGCCGAAGAAGCTCCTGATCCTCGGTGGAACCGGGTTTCTCGGCCCGGCCATCGTCGACGTCGCACTGGAGCGTGGCCACTCGGTGACCCTGTTCAATCGCGGTCGCACGAACGCGGATCTCTTCCCGGACCTCGAGAAGCTCGAGGGGGATCGCAACACCGGTGACTTGAAGGCGCTCGAAGGACGGTCCTTCGATGCCTGGATCGACACGTCGGGCTACGTACCAGGCCACGTCGCCGCGACGGCGAAACTGGCTGCCGAGGCCGCGGCGAGCTACGTGTTCGTGTCGTCGATTTCGGTCTACGAAGGCTTCGGCGAGAAGGCCGGCGACATCGATGAGGACGCGGCGGTCGCGACGGTTCCCGACGAGGTCGTCAGCGCGGTCAAGACCATCCAGGAGTCGTTCCGCGACGGCGGCCGCCACTACGGGGGGTTCAAGGCGCTCTGCGAGAAGGCGGCGGAAGCGGCGATGCCCGGACGGGTCGCCAACATCCGCCCGGGCCTCATCGTCGGCCCGCGCGACAACACCGATCGCTTCACGTGGTGGCCGGTGCGGGTCGACCGCGGTGGTGCCGTGCTCGCTCCCGGTCGGCCCGATGCCCGCGTCCAGGTGATCGACGTGCGCGACCTCGCGCGATGGATCGTGCATTGCATCGAGCAGGGCATCCACGGGGTCTTCAATGCGGACGGCTTCGCCGGCACGCTCACGATGGCGGACTTCCTGGGCGGGTGTCGCTGTGCCACGAGTAACCCCGTGGAACTCGTGTGGGCCGACGACGAGGTTCTGGCGCAGCACGGTGTCGGGGCGTGGATGGAGATGCCGATGTGGATTCCGACGGCCGGGAACACCTACGCGCGGAACGATCGTGCGATCGCGAAGGGGCTGACCTTCCGGCCGATCGGCGACACCATCCGCGACACTCTCGCGTGGGCGCGCGAAGAGGCGACGCGTCGCAAGATGTTCGGCCGAACCGGGATCGCGCCGGAGAAGGAAGCGAAGGTGATTGCCGCTGTTCGAGCGGCAGCCAAGGCCAAGTGAGCGTTGCCACCGGGCAGATGTCCCAGGAACCGATCGACCTGCGGACTCCGGGCCATCGAAAGCCCGCGAAAATGAGCGAACGGCGAGGCAGAATCACGGGCTCATGGCGGTCGTTCGTCGTCTGACACCCCGCATCGTCGGGCTTCTCCTGCTCCTCGGGGCCGGGGTTGGTGTCGGCTGCGAAGTGCATTCGGCGGCTCGTCGATCGGTGTATCGCGCCGCCGCCTCGATCGAAGCGGAAGACGCGACGACCGTCGCGGTCCGCACTCGGTCGGGTTCCGTGGCGGTGTCTCCCGCCGCGGGTGAGCGCATCGAGATCGACCTCGAGGTCTGGTTGCGCGAGTCGCGTCCAGAGACCGACGCGGTCAAGTCGATCGATGCTCACCTGGCGCAGAGTCGAAGCGGCGGCGTGTTGGAGTTGCTCGACCGCCATCGAGGGGCGAACGATGCCGAGGACTGGGAGCTTCGCCTGACCGTCCGCGTGCCGGAGCGAATGGCCGTGCGGGTCGAGCAGACCGTCGGCACCGTGCGCGTCGAAATGGCCCCGCGCTCGGATGCCGAAGTCGAGGTCTCGGTGGCGACCGGGCATGTCGAAGTCGTCGGCTCCGCCGATTATCGCGGTGAGGTCGACGTTGCGGTCAAGACCGGCAGCATCGAGTTGCCGGATGATTGGAAGCTCGTCGCCGAGCGCCGGCTCGCGAGCGCGCGCGTTCTCGGCCGAGTCGGCGAAGGTGGCCGTCGCCTTCGAGTCGAGCTGAGTACCGGCTCCGTGAGCATTCGATGAGCGAGGCGATGTCTTCACAAGCGGTGGGTCGGGTCATCGTCATCGACTCGTTGGCTGCGGTACCGAAGGATCCTCGGCCCGATTCGCGGTTCGTGGCTCGTGACTTCGAGATCGTCGACGCGCTGGTTCGCCGCGGCGTGGATTCGGCTGCCATCGTCGTGGGGGCGGATGAGCTGGCCGCCGCGGAGCTCGCTGCGGATTCGCCGGCATCCGGTGAGAAGCAAGTCGTCTTGCATCCGCGTCGTCCGCATCGCTTTCCGGGTCGCGATCTCGTGGTGATTCCGACTTACAACGAGCGCGAGAACTTGCCGCGGCTGCTCGATCGGATTCCAGCGCAGATGGTCTGCGACGTGCTGATCGTCGACGATGGATCGCCCGACGGCACCGGTCGACTCGCTGACGACATCGCGCGCGCGCAACCCTGGGTTCACGTTCTGCATCGGCAGAAGAAGGAAGGTCTCGGCAAGGCGTACATCGCCGGGTTCCGCTGGGCCTTGGAGCGCGATTACGACCGAATCTACGAGATGGATGCGGACTTCAGTCATGCACCCAACGATCTGCCGCGGCTCGCGCATGCTGCGCAATCGGCGGATCTCGTCATCGGCAGCCGCTACGTGAAAGGCGGCGATACCCGTGGCTGGAGTCTTCGGCGGCGCCTGCTGTCGCGCTGCGGCAATCTCTATGCACGCCTCTGGCTGGGCTTCTCGGTGAACGATTGGACCGCGGGGTTCCGCTGCATGCGCGCGAGCGCGCTCCGTGAGATCGATCTCGATGCGGTCGGGACCGACGGCTACGCGTTCCAGATCGAAATGGCGTGGCGATTCCGCCGCGCCGGCAAGCGCATCGCCGAAGTACCGGTCCATTTCGTCGACCGTGATGCCGGTCGAAGCAAGATGAGCGCTTCGATCGCGATCGAGGCGGTGCGGAAGGTCCCGGGGCTGCGTCTCCGGACATGAGCGAGCTTCGCCGTCACGGATTGATCCGGTCGGCGATCGTGCTCTGCGCCCTCGGTGCAGTGGTCGCCGGAGCGATCGCCGCAATCAAGAAGGACACTTCGGAACTCGACGTCTACATCACCGCCGCGCAGCGCATGCTGGCCGGCGCGGAGATCTACTCGCCGACCGATCCCAAGCCGTTCACGTACCCGCCGTTCTTTGCGATCTTGTTCGTGCCGTTGGCTGTGCTCCCCGCTGCGGCGCACCGGCTGCTCTGGTTCTCGATCAACGTGGGTCTGCTTGCGTTCGTCGTTGCGACGCTGCGTCGCGTCGTGCGAGATGCGGCGCCGATCGGGTTTCCGCGCGTCGGCTGGCTTGTCGTCGCGGTGCTGGGAGTGCGGCATGTGCTGGCAGTCTTCGAGAACCAGAGCCACGACTTGATCGTGTGTGTCTTGTTCGCTGCCGGGGCACTGGCTGCCGCTCGCCATCGTGAGTCCCGCAGCGGATCGCGATTCGGACTCGCTGCCGCCGCGAAGGCGACGCCGCTCCTCATGCTGCCGGTGATGGTGGGTCAGGGACGCCTGCGCGCCGCCGCCGTGTTCGTGCTCGCCGCGAGCCTCGTTTCCCTCGCTCCCGATGTCTTGATGCCGCGCGATGACGGGCGGCTTCACGTGGTCGCGTGGTTTCAGACCTTCGCTCCGGCGATCCGGGCCGCCGCCGCGCCGGAGGTCGGCAATGCGTGGACTCCCCACAACTTCCTGAACCAGAATCTGATCGGCCTGGTGAGGCGTTGGACCGACCATCCGCTCGCCGAGGGCACCTTCGTTCGCGATGTCGCGTTCGTGCAGTTGCCCGTCACCTTGCGGCGCACGATCAAGCTCGTCCTCCAGCTCGCGGTCGTGGCGACGATCGCGATCGTCGCCCGCCCGCGACGGCGAGACCCTGAGCCGACTCGAGTCCGGAGTTGGCGACGCTTCGGGGAATGCGGTCTGGTGGCGTGCGGGATGCTGCTGTTGTCACCGATGAGCAGCAAGAGTCACTTCTGCTTGCTGGTGCTGCCGATCCTGTTCTGTGTCGAGACCTGGCTCCGTACGCGGGATCGTCGTGTCCTGGCGGCGCTCGTGGTCGCGTTCGTCGCGGGCACGCTCACCACGAAGGGGATCGTGGGTTCTCGCATCGGGAACCTGCTGCTCGCGCACGGTGCCGTCACCTGGACGACGCTGGCGCTCATGGTTGGATCGGCGATCGGACTGTCGCCCTCGCTGCTGGCCCGGACTACTCGTGAACGCCCGCCGCGATCGCCGCAGACGTTCACGAATCATCCGAGCTAGCGCACTCGCGCGATGCGGCGCGGGTGGGCGACGATGCTCGCTTCCAGCCAACGCTCGGCTGAGTCGGTGGCGCGCAGCGAAGACTCGAGGAACGCGGTCACGGATCCGAGGAGCAGTTCGCGTTCCCCTTCGCCCTGTCGGACGTCGTCGAATTCGTCGCTGCGCCCGGCGATCAACGGTGGCGACGGGTCCGTCGAGACTTCGAACGCCGTAGGGGGAATGTCCGCGACGAGGTGCTTCTGGACGTTCGGTGCGAAGTCGAACAAGGAACGCGGCGCCAGTCCGAGTCCACCGACCGCTTCGTGATTCTCGTCGGCGCGAGTTGCCACGAACAAGGCAGTGCCTAGTCGGGCGAGTTCTTGCGGCGACATGTCCAGCCTGGTGAGCGATGGAGGCGCGATCGCGAGGATGGCACGGACACTCGGTTCCGGTGCCGAGTGCACACGATCCGCGGTCGTCAATTCTGCGCCGCCGAGCAACAGCGCCGTGCGAACTTCCGTCCCGAAGCCGACGACGGCAGTCGCAGGTTCGCGCGGAATTCGACGTTCGTTGCGCAGTGAGCGGATCGCGTTGCGTACGGCGATCGCGCGATCGAGCAGCACATCCACTCGGTCCATCGACTGAAGCTCGGCGTTGCGATGTTGCAGTGCGGCACGTTTCTCGATCGGCAGCTCGGGCGGCGCGCTACCTGCGACGTGAAGATGGCGACGACGCCAGTCTCGGTGCATCGGCTGCGGCGTCACGAGCATCGTCGCCGCCGCGTGGCCGTGAGATGCGAGATGGGCGGCCAACTCGGTAGCCAAGGCTTCGGTTGCGGGCGTCGGCAGGAGGATCACCAGGGCGCTCGCCGTTCGGTCCGTCGGCAGATGCAGCCGAGTGCCGACTTGATGAAGCTCCGCGCCGACGCGGGAGTCGATCTCCCGATCCTCGACAGTCTCCGGCCCAGCGCGAGACCAGTCGAGCAGCGAGGTCGGGTTCGCGCCGCCGAGGACACTTCGTGTGCGCTCCCGGAGCCGCTGCAGGAACTGCGGTGATCGCGGGGGGCGCGTGAACTGCACGACGCCCACGAGGTCGAGATCGAGATCGGTCCAGCAGTGCACGACGGTGCCGCCGAGGGTCGCGACCGTCGATGCCCGTCCAGCGGCATCGGTGCGCTCGCGGAAGTACCCGATCGCGCGCTGCCCTGGCGCGCCGGCTCGATCGTCGCCCACTTCACCGCGCAGCCGTGCGAGGTGTTCGGCGTTCACGCCGAGGATCGGCGTCGTGCGTGTGTGCAGCAGAGTGAAGCGCGCGAGGTCGTCGAGGGTCGTCTCCATCCGAAGGGTCTTCTGGAGTGGAGTCGTGGTCGTCGCCCGGCTGTCCTCAGTGAGCACCGTCTGCGACAGCTGACACGGACTGAGCACCCGGTCGGTGAGCCAACGCTCGACGGCGATGCCCGTCGCGGAACTCAGGATCGCGGGCAGAAGGACTTCGCTGCGAAGCGGCGCTTCGCTCGTGCGCAGTGTCGTGGTGGGATCGCCCGGGTCCCGTCGTGCGCGACGACGGCCCGCGCTCGCGCGCTGCCCCTGCGTCAACAGGTCCTGCACGGTCATCGAGCCCTGCGGCGTCCCCGTCATCACCGGCAAGTAGAAGCTGATCGGTTGCGAGAGGTCCAAGAGACCATGTTCGACGGCGATCGCAGCGCCGAGACCGTAGATCGGCACACTGCTGGATCCCGCGGTGATCGTCCCGGGTTCCGGTGCTCGCCCGAAGTCGCCGCGCAGCACGACCTCGCCGCGATGCAGGAGCAGGACCCGCATTCCCGCGAGGTCCGGCCCGCCGCACCACTTCTGGAGGTCGGCGCGAAGGCTCGCGATCGACTCGGTCGACAATCCGTGGACCGCGAGATCGGCGTCTGGAAGCGACTGGCCAGCCAGCGCTCCCGACAATCCGGCGAGAGCGAGAAGTGCGATCCGGCCCGAGCGAGGGTCGGTGCGCCGTCTGGCCTGTGGTTCCATCCTGCGGATTGTCGACCGTCGCGGTCGGACTGACAACCGGCCGGGCGAGGCCCGGAACCGACGAGCACCGAGATAGCATCGCGACCCCATGGTCGCGAAACGGTCCATTCCGAACGGCGGACGTCTCCCGTTCACTCTTCACCAGCATTGGCTAGGGGTTGCGGACTCGGCGGCTCCGCGAGCGGCGGTCACCGTCGCACGGATCGACGACACGCTCGTGGTGCGCGCAGACTTGCTCGACGACGATCCCTTCAACCAAGCGCGCGAGGACAACAGCCGGACCTGGGAACTCGGTGACGTCCTCGAGGTGTTCTTCGCGCGGAGCGACGAACGGGGTTACGGCGAAGTCCACGTCACTCCCGACAACGTGCGCCTGCATCTTCGATTTCGCGACGAGCAGCATCACCGCGAGATCACGGACATCGGCGACGTGGCCGCCGATCCGGAACTGATTCGCAGTGCTGCATGGCTCACATCGCGCGGCTGGGCTGCCGAGGTGGCCCTGCCGCTCCGCGTGCGAGCCGGTGATCGGCTTCGCCTCTCGATCTGTCGCTACGACTGGACGCGCGGTGTTGCCGAACCGGTGCTGAGCAGCTCTTCGCCGCACCCGGTGCTCGCCTTCCATCGACCGCACGAGTGGGAAGAGATCGTGGTGGGGTGCGACTGAGATCGCGACGAGCTCACCGCGCAGAGGTCGGGGATCCGCTGCGAATCGACGCCAACCGTGTGCGCATGCGTGCGATGCGAACCGGTTCGTCGCGCGAGCGGTCGTTCCGTTGGGCGGGATCGCCCGCAAGGTCGAAGAGCTGCACCTCGGGCTCGCCCGGCTGCGGTGCCTTCCGTACCGGGACCGTGAAGCCGCCGGAGCCGAGACCCTCGATCATCACCCAGTCACCGGCCCGCAGCGCGAAGGTGCCGTCCAAGGAATGCAGGACCAGGTCCTCGCGAGCCGCAGCCGAGGGGTCGATCGCGCAGGCCGCGAAGCTCACGCTGTCTTCGGCGGCAGACTTCGGCAGCGCGACGCCGCAAAGTTCGGCGAGCGTGGCGAAGAGATCGACGCTGCTCACCAGCGCGCCGCTGGTCGAGTTCGGCGGCGTATGCCCCGGCCAACGCAGGATCATCGGCACTCGATGACCCGCCTCATGGATGTCCGCCTTCATGCCGCGACGACCAAGGTGGGAGTCGTGCTCGAAGTTCGCGACATCTTCCGGTCGCCAGTGGGCACCGTTGTCGGACAGTAGCACCACGATCGTGTCGTCGCGGGCACCGGAAGACTCGAGCGCCGTGAGGATGCGCCCGACTTCGGTGTCGACCTGCGCGACGAAGTCACCGTACCACCCGGCACGACTGCGCCCGACATGTTCGGAGTCCGGCACCCACGGCGTGTGCGGTGCGGTGAGCGGAACGTAGAGCAGGAAAGGCGGGGACTCGGTCGAAGCACGGTTCTCGATGAAGTCGACCGCATCGCTTGCGATGGAGTGGAGCGCGTCGCCGATCACGAAGCCCGGCGAGCTGGGTCCGGCCCGCCAGAATCCCTCGCCTCCCGACCAACGGCGCTTGCCAGCCTCGAGGTGCTCGGTGGGGAGCACTTCGACCTGCCCATCCGTGACCCATGCATAGGGCGGCATGTCCAGCGACGCGGGGATGATCCGGGAGCGTGCGAAGCCGAGTGTGTGTGGACCGGAGTCGAAGACTCGGCTGTAGTCGGCCTTCGCATCGGGGCGCGCGGCATCGAAGGCGCCGAGGCCGAGATGCCACTTGCCGAAGCACGCAGTCCGGTAACCGGCGTCCGCGAAGGCCGATGCGAGGGTCGGCGTGTCGGCGTCGATGAGCGCGCGAGAGTTGCCGTCGAGAACACCGCGCGAGAGCCGTGTGCGCCACGCGTAGCGACCAGTCAGCAAGCCGTAGCGCGTGGGCGAGCAGACCGAGGACGCCGCGTGTGCGTCGAGGAAGCGCACGCCCTCGCGCGCGAGACGATCGAGACTCGGCGTGGGGATCTTCGAATCGGCGTTGTAGGCCCCGAGATCGCCGGCACCGAGATCGTCGGCCAGGATGATCACCACGTTCGGTCGGGAGTTCGTCGGCTGCGGTCGTGGGACTGCTTCGCAAGCCAACAAGACCAGCGGGAACGAGAGTCGCGCGCAGGTTGCGATTCGCATCCTGGCCGACACTAACAGAGTCCTGCGCCGGATCCGTGGACCACGCACGAATCGCTCGATCGGCGCACACGGAGCTGGCCCGAAACTCCTCGTGAAGGCCTGCTGCGATCGCCGCGACTCGCGCCGGGCCGTGCCGCACCGCGTCGTCTCGCGTCCCGTGAGAAATCCAGTTGGGCGCCTGACGCGAACGGGGTCGGGGAAGCAACTCGAGACGCCGCTTCCCTCGAGTCCGGAGCTTCCTGTCGATCACTAACCGGCGGCGGCGCTGCGAACCCGTTCCGCCGAGGCTCGCTCGCGGGGGTATCAGCTTGGCGCGACTCGAAGCATCCGCTTCTGGATCTTCCCGCTGCCGGTCTTCGGCAAGGCGTCCAGGAATCGGATCCGTCGCGGCGACTTGAAGGCTGCGAGTGACTGACGGCAGAACGCGATCAACTCGCGCTCCTCGACGTGAAGCCCCGATCGGAGCACGACGGCGGCGACGACACGTTCGCCTAGATCGGCATCGGGTTCGCCGAACACCGCTGCCTCGAGCACCGCAGGATGTTCGTAGAGTCGATACTCGACTTCGGTCGAGAAGACGCTCTCGCCGCCGGACTTGATGACGTCCTTCTTGCGATCCACGATCCGCACCGAGCCGCGTGCATCGATCGTGGCGAGATCACCCGTGCGGAAGTAGCCGTCTTCCGTGAAGGCCGCCGCGGTGGCGGCTGGATCGTTCCAATAACCCGGCGTGATGGTGGGGCCGCGCACTTCGATCTCGCCGACACTGTGGTCGTCGGTTGCGACGGGTCGCTGCTGATCGTCGACGACACGCAGTTGCACGCCCAGCACGGCACGTCCAGTTCGCGATGCCCGAGCGAGTCGCTGCTCGTCGTCCAGCGCATCGTCTTCCGGGTCCGGCAGACTCATCGTCAGGTACGGACTCGTCTCGGTCAGGCCGTAGGTCTGCACGTATTCGCAGCGGAACACGTCGCGAATTCTCCGCACTGTCTCCGGAGCGATCGGCGCACCACCGCTGAGAACTCTCCGAAAGGCACCAAAGTCCCGCTTCTCGATCGAGGGCAGTGCGAGCATCCGCGTGAGCATCGTCGGCACGAGGTTCGTGATCGTCACCCGCTCGCGAACGAGCAGGTTCGCGCAGGCCTCGGCGTCGAAGCGGCGCAGGAACACGTGACGCCCGCCGACAGCGGTGATGGCGAAGCTCGCCCACGCATCGGCGAGGTGGAACATCGGTGCCACGTGTGCCCAGGTGTCCCGCGCCGAGAGTCCGAGTTCTGCAATCGTCGCGACGGCGTGCGCCACCACGTTGCCGTGGGTGAGGATGACCCCCTTCGGTTGTCCGGTCGTGCCGCTCGTGAAGTAGAGTTGGGCGGGATGATCGGCATGGACGCGAGCGTCTGCGATTCGCTCCTTCGGTGATGCCGTTGCCGATGCGAGCGATTCGACGTCGAGCCACGGACCAGGACAAATAGGGGCGTGGTCGCGGTCGGCGATCGTCGTCTTGGCATCCGCATGAGCTCGGATCACCTCGACCTCGCTGCCCAGGAGCCGGGTGTTGATCGGAACCAAGATGGCCCCGATTCGTGCGAGGGCGAAGTGCGCGACGAGGTATGCGTAGCTGTTGTCACAGATCGCGAGCACTCGGTCACCGAAGTCGACGCCGGCACTTCGCAGTGCACCGGCCGCGCACTCCACCGCGTCACGCAACTCTCCGCACGTGACTTCACGCGCGCCGTCGACCGCGACGACGCGCGATGGCCAAAGCGTCGCCGCGCGATCGAGCAACGCCGCAATCGAGGTCGCGATCATTCCTTCTTGGAGTCAGCCGCCTTCGCTTCGCTCCTGGCTGGTGCGTGCGAACCCAGACAGCGCACGAGGAACTCCTCGTACTTGCGCGCTCGCGCCGCGCGTTGCACGTCACCGCCGAGGCCGTGCCCGCCGGTCGGATCGAGGAAGAGTTCGACCAGCGTCTCCTTCTCCGCTTTGAGGAGTTCGCGGTAGACGCGCACGGTGTCCTGATACAGCACGTTGCTGTCTTCCATGCCGTGCACCAGCAACAGTCGACCCTTCAAGTTCTTTGCCAGCGGCAAGAGCGAGTACTTCTCCAGCACCGGCTTGCCCGTCTCGGCTTCGCCGATCGTGCCGGTCGAGTACCACGTGTTGTAGTTCTGCCACTCGGTCGGGCCGGCGCCGGCGATGCCGACCTGGAACACATCGGGTTCCGTATACATGCACATCTGCGTCTGGAAGCCGCCGAAGCTCCAGCCGTGAAGAGCCACGTGCTTCTGGTCGACGTGGCGATTCGCGATCAGCCAGCGGACGCCGTCGGTGAGGTCTTCGACCTGAGGACGACCGACCTGCTCGAAGTTCGCCTTCTCGAACAACGCTCCGTAGCCGGACATGCCGCGCGGATCGATCGTGACGGTGACCCAGCCGTGGGTCTCGGTCATGTAGCGGGCGAACTGATAGCCGTCGCCGTGGAAGCTACCGTCGACGACCTGTTTGCGTGTCCCGAGCGGACCGCCGTAGACGTAGACCAGCAGCGGACGTTTCTCACCGGCGGGACGCTCGGGCTCGAACAGGTAGCCGTGGATGTCTTGGCCGTGGCGGTTCCGGAACGTGAACAGCTCCGGCCGCCGATCGGTTGCCCGCGCCGCAATACGCGGATGCGACGCCGTCAGGGTCGTCGCATCGCCGGCCGCCGTCACCATCGTGAGTTCTGCGCCGCCGCGACCCCAAGCGGAGAAGTTGGCGAGCAGTGTGCCGTCGTCGCTCACCGCGGCCTCGTCCCAGTTCCCCTCCATCGGGCTGAGCCTGGACATGGCACCGGACTCGATCTCCACGCGATACACGTCGAGTCGCGACGGGTGCTCTTTGGTCGCGGACACGAACACCGACTTCCGATCCTCGCTGGTGCGGATGGGGTAGACCTCGAAGGGGCCTGCGGTGAGCTGTCTTTGTGACTGATAGCTCGGGTCGAGCACGTGCAGGTGGCGGAAGCCGCTCTGCTCGCTCAAGAACAGGATGTGACGATCGTCCGCACCGTAGCGCGGCGACGTCATGCCTGGGGTGTTGGGTCCGCCGTCGTGAAGCCAACGGTAGACCGTCTTGGCTTCGCGCTCGAGGACTCGCGGCGGCCGACCGGCGATCTTGCCCTTCTCATCCGACTTCGGTTTGGCCGCGTCGCCGGTGGGGAAGGTCGCTTCGAGCAGACGGATCTGACTCGACCGCTGTTCGAAGTGAGCGAACACCACGCGACTACCGTCGCGCGACCATTCCGGCGTACGCAGCACGTCGCGCGGGCCGGTGTTGTCGGACTTGAACACCAGGAAGAGCGGGTTGTCTTCGCGCAGCACGCCGTCCAGGTCCTGCATGTAGATGCGCGACTCGCCCTTGCCGATCGGATCGTCGGACACGTGGCGGGGCACTTCCTGAACCTCCACGAAGCGTCCGGTGTACTTCGCGATCTTCACGCGTCGTTCGCCGTCCATCGCCGAGCGCCCCTTGCGCACCAAGTGCACGGCGCGCTTGCCGTCCGGGCTGATCTCGTAATCCATCAGTTGCTCGTCGCCGTCGAGTTGCGGCGTGAGCTCCTCGACGACGTGACTACCGAACCGCACGCGGAACAACCCACCGTCGGCGAGGAACGTGAAGCCGCTGCCGTCATCCAGCCAGCGCACGCGACCTTCGTTCGCTTTCGTTCGCGTCAGCCGCTCGATCGTCCCCTCGGCGAGGCGATACCGATAGAGATCGGAGCTGCTCGAGAACAGGATGTCCTCGGACTTGGGTGACCACGCGAAGGAGTTGACCCCGCCGTAGCGCGGTGCCTTGTCGTCGTCCGCGTCCTTCTCGTCGACGCTTTGGTCGACTCGCATGTTGCGGCGCGCGGTCGAGTCTGCGAACTCCAGGTCGTCGTGGCCGGCCTTCTGTTTGGCCTTCTCCTTGTCCGTGTCCTCGGCGCCCTTCGCCTTGGTGCGCGCCTCTTCGAGTTCGCGCCGCTTCTTCGCCTTCTCGTCGCGATCGGCGACGACGTCGCGCGCCTGATTCGAGAAGGTCGACATGGTGCGAGCGTCGGTGAGCCGCCGCACGGTTCCCGAGGCCACCTCCAGCAGATAGAGGTCGCTGCCGTGACGGCGTTCCTCGTACGGCCGATGCAGCCAGGCGGCGTAGCGGCCGTCGTGGCTGAACTCGATGGACCCGGCGCTCGGACCGAAGATCCCGGACTTGCGGAACAACCGCTCGATGGTGAGCGCCTCGGTCGAGTTCGCTGCGTCGGCCTTCGCCTGCGCCCGCAAGGCGGCGGGCGCACCGACGGTCAGGGCGGCGAGAACGGGGAGGAAGAGTCGGGTGATCATGAGGATGGCTTTGGGCCGCGCGCATACGGGATCGGGCGACCGGTGGCGAGTCGGAGAGGGCGAGGATTCTCGCGTCTCTACCCTCACAACACACGCCGTGAGGGCATCAGCACATTCGCCATCAGCACTCCGGCGACCAACGAGGTGGCCACCAGCATCATGCGGAAGGCCGTGTGGAGACCGCGGACCACGTCTTCCGCCAGCAGGGCTTCCAGGCTGGCGAAGCCGAGGCTGCCCGGGACGAGCAGCAGGATGCCGGGCACGTAGGGAATGCTGCTCGGACGATCGAGCACCCGCGCGACGCCGTTCGAGAACAGGCCGACCGTGATCGCGCCGGCGAGCGCACTCAGCTCGGGGCCGAGCAGTCGTATGCCCAGGCGCGAGCCGAGCCAGGCCACGACGCAGGAGAGGAACACGATTCCGATGTCGCGGCGGGAGACTCTCAAGAGGACGCAGAACGCTGCAGGCGTCAGCACGAGAGCGCCCAGGATCGCCCAGTCCGGGGCCGGCACGATGTTCGGCGGCGCGGGCATACCCGCCGTGCCGAATCCCAACCGCCACCCCAGTGCGGTGCCGAATCCGAGCGCCAAGAACACTGCGCACGCGCCGGCGAAGCGCGCCGTGCCCGAAGCCAGGTGGCGCGTGGCGATTTCGTTGACGGCCGTCGTCAACGAGAAGCCCGGCAGCAAGGAGATGATCCCGGCGAGCGTGAGCTTGCCGACGGCCAGCCCCGGCAAGAAGCTGGCGGCGATCGTCGCGCAGAGAGCGACGGCGAAGGACGCCACGGCATCCGACAAGACGCGCGTCTCCGCGCGGGATCCGAGGGCGCGCACGGCGGAGCCGCAGAGAAGGCCGAGCAAGGCAGCGATCGGGATGTCACGGAGTCCGGCGCCGAGGAACACCGCGGCTCCGGCCGCGGTCGATGCGTAGGCCAGCAACTCGAGTGCGACCGGTGTCCGCCGTCGCCGGGAGACCAGCTCCGCGAGCTCCTCGCGCGCAGTGCCGAGCTCCAGCCCGCCGACCGTCCGCACGAGCAGGGAGTCGAGCGCCGCCAACTTGCCGAGATCCTGATCACCCGGCTCCGTGCGGACGAGGAAGACAGTCTGTTCGCCCAGTGCGCCGAACGCGACGTGCAGCGAAGTCGGCAAGGCGAAGAACTGACCCTCGAGGCCGAAGCGTCGCGACAGCGCGAGGAGGGCCCGCTCGACGCGCAGCGCGTGGGCGCCGTGCGCATGCAGCGCGAGCCCGAGCCGCACGATGAACTCCATCGCCAACCGGTCGACGGTCGGAACGGACAACTTCGTGAAGTCTCTGTCGGACTCGGGGAGGGAAGACACCGGCGCTCATCGGTATCGCGCCTACGGCAGGGGAAAGCAATCGCCGGTCGCGGTGGATCGACTGCCGACCCGGTTCCATCATGCGATCGACATGAGCAGACTTGTGAAGCTCGCCGCCGATCCTTGGCGCGTCTTCTTCCCGCTGGGAATCGTGATGCTGGTCGTCGGTGTGTCGCACTGGCTCCTCCTTCGACTTCATTGGACCAGCGACGCCGGCTCCGCGTTCCACGCCATCGCCCAGGTCGACGGCTTCCTGTGGTGTTTCGTTCTGGGGTTCCTGTTCACGATGCTGCCGCGGCGCACGCAGTCCGCACCGCCGTCGCGGTCGGATCTCGCGATCGGTCTCGTGGTCCCACTGCTCGCGGTCGGCCTGGCTCGCGCGGGGCACTTCGCGCTGTCGCAGTCGGTCTGGCTCGTCGGCTGCATCGCGGTGTTGGTGTTCGTGGTGAGGCGACTTCGCCATGGCGGACGCCGTGCGCCCGTCGCGTTCGTATGGCTTGCCATCGCGCCGATCGTCGGCTTGCTCGGTGCGCTCGCGACCGGATTCGGTCATGCCTTGCCGGCGTGGTTCGAGGGGCATCGCTTGGGCAAGTTGCTCGTCACGCAGGGGATGGTGATCGCGTGGATCGTCGGTGCCGGAGCGATCGCGGTGCCTCTGCTCACGCGAGGTGAGTCGCCACCCGATGCCCCCGTCGACGGCGAGGCGATGCCCGCGTTGCTGGCGCACGGCTTCGCCGCGTCCTTGCTGGTCGGTAGCTTCCTGTTCGAGGTCTACATCTCCCCATCTCTCGGCTACGCCACGCGCGCAGTCCTGACGATGGCGATGCTCCTCCTGGTCGGCGGCATCCATCGCCCACCCAGTTTGCCGGGATGGAATCGCCGGCAGGTGTTCGTCGCTGCGTGGTGCGTCCCGATCGGTTACGCGCTCGCGGCGCTGATCCCCACGCGACCGCAGATCGGGTTGCACACCGCACTGTTCGGCTGCGCTGCACTCGCGCTCTCGGTCGGACTGCACGTCGCACTCTCGCATTCCGGCAAACGCGAGGCGGCGGCGTCGAGTGCGATGAGTGCGGCCGCGGTGCCGTCGCTGCTGCTGCTCAGCCTTGCGCTCCGGTGGTCCGCCGAGATCGCGCCGCAGTATTGGCTCACCGGGGTCGGACTCGCCTCGGCGGGGTTCCTGCTCGCAGTGGGTGCGTGGGGCTGGCGTGCGCGTCCGGCCTGGTCGCGGCGGTAGTGCCTTCCGCGCTTCGACCGCGGATGCTCGTCACCCTTCGGCTCCTATCCGGCGGGTTCGCAGCCAGGCCAGGAGTCAGCGAATCGTGAAATCGATCGCGTC
Source organism: Planctomycetota bacterium (assembly GCA_050181465.1). Classification (GTDB taxonomy): domain Bacteria; phylum Planctomycetota; class UBA1135; order UBA1135; family UBA2386; genus JACRLW01. The sequence goes on along the minus strand of JBFXDD010000019.1, from coordinate 67,006 downwards.
GCTGAAGCGAAGCACGTTCAGGCAGGGTCCGGTGCTGAGGTCGAAGCCTTGCGTCGTGAGCGCGGCGCCGAGCAGCCGATAGTCACAAGGGATCGGGACGTCGAAGCTCGCGGTTCGTGACACGCTCAGCAGGGGTCCGGAGAGATCGACGCCCAGCGGGCAACCGAGACACACGACGGCTGAAGCCGGTGAGGGGAGCCCCAAGAGGAAGCCGCCGCCGAGTCCATTCACGTTCGGAAGTTCGAACTCCATCCGTGCGCCGAGGAATGGTTGACCGGACTCTTGGATGATGAGGCCGCCACATGCGAGCAGGCGTCGCGCGAAGCCGATTCCTGGCTGGCGACCCTCATGGAGTGCCCAGCGCACCCGCACTGGGGTGACCCGGTCCTGGTAGACGACACCGTAGTCCGCCCGCCGCCCGCCTCCGCTGCTCGACGAGCAGAGCCGAGTTTGTGCCGGCGCGCCGGGAAGTGCCTGTGGTGATTCCATCAGGACCATGCCGCCGGTGGTCGCGCCGAAGGTGGTGACCGACGTGATCGATCCCGCCCGCGAGGTGATCGCGAATCGGCAGCCGTCGGTCTCGTTCTGGAGATCGTCCACGCCGAGTCCGAACGCCCGCGAGAAGTTGGGCGGCGACATCGCGGCGCGAAGGGTGGCGCCGAGTAGACGCCCGCGAGCCTCGAGGGTCGTGAGATCCTGAAAGGTCACGAGGAAGTGTGGTCCCCCCGGGATCGGCAGTCCGGTCGCCGGTGACGAGATGCAGGGGTTCCGAGTGTTCGCGGCGAAGGAATCGATCCCGGTGCTCGAGATCACGGTCTGACCATTCAAGTCCACCGTTGCGGCGTGCAGGTCGTGGTTCGTCGTGCTGGTCCGAAGCTCGTAGGCAACACCCCACTGCGGAGTCGTCCAGATCCCGTTCGCATTGGATGAACTCACCGACACGTCGAGGAACATCGAGTTCGGCAGATCGGCGACCACGGTCGGTTGCAGCGCGATGGTGTTCAGGTGCTGATCGAAGACCCTCACGAAGACATCGGAGTCCGTGATGCTGTTCTCATGGATCCATGCGACGCACCAGCGATGGGGCCCAGGTCCGTTCCCGGGGTCACCGCCTACGTCCGGGGCGTAGTCCCGTCCCGAATGCAGCACGTCGCTCAGCCGGACCAAGTTGGTCGCGACCGCGCCGGTCGAGCCGTCGACTGCGCGCCCCCAGACCTCGATCGCGGCGCGCTCCGACACCACGAGGAAGCGATCGGCAACCTTGAGTGCGGCGACTCTCGGGACGCTGTGAAAGGAGGTGGTCGTCTCGATCGCCGCAAGACTTCCGGGCACGTAGCCGTTCGCCGTATGCAGTTCCGACACGATGTCGGAGTCGCGGCCCGAGAACGCGCGTTCGAACGCGATCAGGTAGCGGCCGTCCGGCTCGAGTGCCGCAATGTCGGGATTGGAGTAGATCGCGCCTTGGCTGACGTTGAAGTTGGGGTGACTGCGGATGATCGGATCGATTTCGAGGCGCTCGCCGTTGCGGAGCTCCGCCGGAACTCGAAGGCGGATCCGATTCCCGTCCAACACGGTGTCGATCGGATGGCATCGGTCGCCATCGATCACGAACGCTTGGCCATAGGACACCTTCCCGTACTCGTTGTACCAAGCGATGGAGCCCGGCGATGCTGTGATTCGGAGTCCGGTCTCGACTCGCAAAGTGATCTCGACGTCGCCTGGGATATCGCTGCGCAACAGGAATCGTTGTTCCAATTCCGTCAGGCCGAGCACGTAGATCTCATCGAGAAGGCCGTGCGTGACGGTCACACGGTTGCCGGCGCGATGAAGGGCTCCTACCCCGGGCAGGTCGATCGGACGCCCTGCGATCTCGAGGGAATCCAGCACGAAGCGCACCGGGAAGTTGTCGGGCGCCGTTGAGCCGAAGAAGGGCACGAACTCGATGCCTCGAGTGGAGAAGATCGCCTTGTAGCCCTCGGCGAGGACCACCACGCTGCCGTCGCCCGGTTCATCGACCAACACGCGCTCGAGTCGTCGACTCTCCGTCGGTGCGAGCGCCGGTGCCGTGGATTGCCCGGCCACTTCCTCAGGTCGCTGCGGCGGAGAGATCGGCGACAGCGGGTGAGCCCAACTCGACGTCGTGAAACTGACGGTGAGAAGCAGGCAGCGGGAGAGCGAGCGCATGAGCGGGGGGAGGAGAGCCATCGGTCTCCCGGGACAATGAGATCGTGAGGACGTTGTGACGCGGATTCCGGAGAATCCCATCCCGGTCGCCATCGGCTCGCGCGGGGGATCGTCAAACGGACGAGCAAACGGTATGAACCGCGGGCTACAAGATTGCGGACTCCGGCCGGAGCACCTGGTGGTCGCGGTCGGCAACCACCGCAGATTCTCATCGCTCCACCGAATCGCGATCGTGTCAACCAGCTCAACGGATTCGAGCGAAGTACCGGAGTCTCTCCTCGATTGCTTCTCGTCTCGAATGCTCGAAAGTGCGGCTGAGGAGCGGGGCCACGTGCTCGAGGACATGATTCGCGAGCACCCGCAGCACGAGAGATCGCTGCGGGAGCTGCGGCGAGACCTCGAAGCTACCGAGCGCCTCTTGGCGACCGGATTCGGCGGCGCGACGGACTCAGTGCCGACTTCGATCGGTCCCTACCGAATCGTGCGAAGAATCGGCGAGGGAGCGTTCGGCGAGGTCTACCTGGCCGAGCAAGACCTTCCGGTGCACCGCCTGCTGGCGGTGAAGCTGGTCCGTTCGGGCACCCGCGATGCGACGATCGCCGAACGATTCGCTGCCGAGGGGCAGTGTCTCGCAGCGCTGCATCACCAGAGCATCGTCCATGTCCTGGATGCCGGCCATACTCCGGACGGGCGGCCGTGGTTCGCCATGGAGTATGTCGACGGCGAGTTGCTGACCGACTACTGCGATCGCCGTTCGCTACCGATCGAGAATCGCGTCGCACTGTTTCTCGATCTCTGCCGCGGTGTGCAGCATGCGCACGGTGTCGGAATCGTGCATCGAGATCTCAAACCGGCGAACGTGCTGGTCGTCGAACATGACGGTATCCCGATTCCCAAGATCATCGACTTCGGCATCGCCAAGGTGCTGACCGGATCACCGCGAATGCAGCGATCGCGGCGCACCGAGATGGGGCGTGTCGTCGGTACCCCGGGTTACATGAGCCCGGAGCAGGCGCAGGGCGGCGCAGCCCTCGTCGATGCGCGAGCAGATGTCTACTCCCTAGGGGTGATGCTCCATGAGCTCCTTGCCGGCGAGTTGCCGTGGCCGGACCGCACGCCGAGCGAGGTCGACGATGTCGTGCCGCCGAGTCTCCGCATTTCGAGTGACTGCAGCCGCTTCGAAGCCATCGCATCACGCCGGGCGACCACACCTCGAAAGCTCGTGACGAGTCTTCGCGGCGACCTCGATGCCATCGTCGGGCGGGCATTGCGGCCCGCGCGCGATGAGCGTTACGCGTCCGTCGCCGAACTGATCGCGGACATCGAGCGTCATCGCCGTGGTGAGCGGATCCATGCGCGTGCCACGTCGACGATGCAGCGGGTGCGACGACTTGCGGTGCGGAATCGAGGTGTGCTCTGGACTTCCATCGCGCTGACCGTCGTCGTCGCGGTGAGCGCGATCGGTGGATCGGTCTTACAGAACCGATCGACCACTGCCGAGAACAAGCGCTTCGCGGAGGCGCTGGCAGCGGCGGAACGGCTCGTCGCTCGGGCTTCGGATCCACGGCTCCTCGAAGCGCCGGACAGTGAGGAGTTGCGCCGGGCGCTCCTGATGGACGCGCTCTTGCTCGAGAATGAGGCTCGATCGGCACGCATTGACGATTCACGCAGCCGCTTGTTGCGGGCCCGTACCATGTGCGGCATCGCGAACACGCACTATTGGATCGCCAGGTACGACGACGGAGAGCGCGCCGCGAACGACGCCGTCATCGAACTGGAGAGCTTGCGCAAGCAGGCTGAACTGGATGCGGCCACTCAACTCGCATTGGCTGGCGCCTATCACCAGCGTGCCAAGTGCTTGCTCGAGCTTCGTCGTCTCGAGGATGCGCGCACTTGCTCGATCGCGGCGATCGACGCGTTCGAACAGTTGCTGGCCGAAGACGCCAGTTCCGTCGCCAACCCTCTGGCCCAGGCGCTCGTGGTCCACGCCAACATCCTGGGGCGGACCGGCGATCCCGCGGGCGAGTTGGCGGCGCAGACGCGAGCGATCGACATCCTCCAGCGCCGATTGCAGGAGGTCGGAAGCGAAGCGGTCACCGAGTGCGACCTGGTTCGATTTCACGGCGGACTCGCGCGAGTGCATCTCCGGCGCGGAGAGATCGAGCAGGCGGAGTCCGTGCTCCGCAGAGCCCGGCAGCTCGCCGAGAGCCTGCCGAAGGTCGGGAGCGACGAGCGCTGCCTCTTGAGTCGACGACTTGCACAACTCCATGCCACACAGCAGCGGCACGCGGAAGCAATCGTCGAGTATGCGGCGGCGATCGCGCATCTCGAACAAGACCTCCAACGCAACCCGCTACGTGAGCTGACCCGCTATCAGCTCGCTCTGGATCGATGCGCGATGGCGGAGCAGTACGCCGCGTTGGGTGATCGTGAGTCGGCAATGCGCGAGGCCAGGCTTGGCAACGCGGCCGCGCTCGCGATCGACGCGAAGTTCGTCGGCCGAGACTGGAAGGTCGCCGACGTACTGCGCCGATCTGCCGTCGCGATCACCGATGGCGCTCCCAGTCAGTCACCCGAGCCCCTGCGTGAGGCGCAGGGTTGGCTGGCGGCGGCCAGCAGGCTCACGGCGGGGCCGGGGACGGTCGATGCGACCCGGCACGCCTCTGTTCGGTTCCGAGTCAGCGTGGACTACCGCCTCCTTGCGGAACAACTCGGCGAGCCGTTCGATGCTGCGCGGTGGCGGGAGATCGCCGACTCGGGGGAGGGATTGGATGAGCCCGTCTATCACGAGATCGTTCGCGTCAAGCTGAGTGAGGCGCGATCCAAGTGATCCGGTGCATCGAGTACGTGCTACGCTCGTAGCGATGGACCCATCGGATGCGCAACTCTACGAGCGCGCGCGAAGCGGTGACTCCGAAGCGCTCGGGGAACTCTTGGTCCGTTATCTTCCGCAGCTTCATGCGTTCGTTCGACTGCGGTCCGGTCCGAAGCTCCAGGCCCGCGAATCCAGTATGGATGTCGTCCAGTCTGTCTGTCGGGAGTTGCTCGCCGAGAACGTCAAGTTCGAGCATCGCGGCGAGGAGCGCTTTCGAGCCTGGCTCTTCACCTCTGCGTTGAACAAGCTCCGGGAGAAGCACCGGTTCCACCAATTCCAGAAGCGCGACGTTCGCCGTGAGACCGGGCCGCCGACGGAGTGGGATGTCCAGGCCGCTGCGAGCCTGATCACACCAAGCGTTGATGCGATCGGCGCGGAGACCGCTGTCGCCCTGGAGTCCGCTTTGGCCGCGCTCAGTGAAGATCATCGTGAGGTCATCACCATGGCACGCGTCGTGAAATTGCCGCATTCAGTGATCGCCGAGTCGATGGGCCGCACGGAGGCGGCCGTCCGGCAGCTCCTCGGGCGCGCGCTGCTCGAACTTGCCCGTGAGCTACGGTTGCGCGGAGTCGAACTCATCTGAGTCGCCGCGCGGTGCTCGAAGGAGTCACGTCTGCGGCTCACCGACTGTTCCGTGCGTTCGCCTCCACGCGTTCCAGCACCGCGGCGTAGCCCGGCAGATCACGAAGGGGTGCGAGCCTGTCGCCGTTGCGCAGCCGGGCGACGTCGTCGTAGCCGCACTCGGCGGCGGCTTGGAGCCGACGGAGCGCCTCGCGAAGGAGTGCATCGCAGCGCGGTTCGAGTTCGCTGACCGGGATTCGGTCGTCGTCGGCGAGCGCAATCGTCGCAGCCACCATGAGCTCCGCGGCGATGCGGTGAGTCTTGCCGTCCGTTGGGCGAAGCTCGGCGAGTCGTCGGGCTGCATCGACCTGTCCGACATGGTCGCGCAGATCGCCACATGTCTGACCGACGAACCAAGTCGCGTTGTATTGATACTCCTGCCATCGAGCGCTGTGGGGTGCAAGTGCGACGCATTCCTTCGCCAGCTGCTCGGCCTCGACGAAGAGCTCGAGTGCCTTCGCGAAGTTCCCGGCGTCCTTGTGTTGCGAGCCGACGTTGACGAGCGTGGCTGCCAGGTTGGCTCGATTGGCCGGCACGCTGGGATCCGCGGCAACGATCGCCCGCAGGGTGAGCAGCGAGCGATCGAACCACTTTGCCGCTTCCGCTTCGCGACCAGATCGACTCGAGATCAGCATCCCCAGCGCGTTCTCCATGTTCCCGCGCAGGAGTAGAGCCTGATAGAGCTCGGGATGGTCTTCGAGGATCGCTTCTGTGCGATGCAGACAATCGAGCATGCGGCGTTCCGCGAGATCGTCATCGCCCCGCTCGCCGTCGGCGCCGAGCTGCGCCCGCAGCACCGACAGGCTGGCGACGGCGAGCTGCGCGCTGACCGGCAACTTCTCGTCGGCCGTTGCCGCAGCGACGGCCGTCGCTCGCTCGCAGGCCGCCAGCGCTTCCGCCCCGCGGCCTTCGTCCATCAAGAATCGCGTCTCGTCGAAGCCGGCGGACAACACGTGGTCGAGTGCCACCTCACGGTAGTCGTGACCGCGGGTGTGCTCGCCGCTGCGATTCCATAGTTCGGCAAGGCGATGCAATGCGGCGGCGTAGTCGTCGGGACGGTTCAGAGATCGCATCACCAGGGCAATGCCGCGCTCGATGCCGAGCAGATGCACGACCGCCAGCGGTTCCGTCGGACTTTGCGACAGAACGGCCTCGGCCAAGCGAGCCGCCTGCGCCAGATCCGCTTCCGCGTCCTCCAGCCGAATCTCCTGGATCCGTATCCGGCCCCGACTGAGCAGTGCATCGACGAGGAGAAGTTCGATCGCCACATCGCCGGGGCGAACTCCACGAAGTTGGACGGCCAGTTCGACGGCGCGATCCGCGGTCGCCGAAGCCTGCTCCAACTGACCGAGGCTGCCCTCCACGAAGACCATCTGCAGCGTCGCGCGGGTGGTCTGCTCGAGCTGCGCTGGGTCGCCCGGGGCGGCCGCAAGGAAACGTTCGTAGAACGACTTGGCGCGATCGAGCAGATCCCGCCGCACGCGTTGCATCTTCGGCACGTCGAACAGGTGTTCGTTGGCAACGCGCGCCAGCAGGCTGTCGACCGCCTCGCGAGCGAGATCGCGCTGCGTGTCGGCCAGCCGTCGCTGATCGTTCGCCGCATCCAGTGCTGCGCGGATCTCGCGGTTGGCGGCGTGGGCTTGCAGCAGGAAGCCGGTCGGTGCGACGAGGAACAGCAGCGTGCCGGCGGCGATCGCGGTCGCTCGCGCCGGATGACGTTGCGCCCACCGACGAATCGACAACCATGCGCTCGGCGATGCGGCGCGGATCGGTCGAAGAGCGATCAGATTGCCGAGATCCTCCGCGAACGACGCGGCGTCGGGATAGCGTCGCGCGGGATCGATGTCGCACGCCTTTCGCAAGACGATCTCCATCTCGCGCGACACCGCTCGATTGCGGTCGCGCAGCGACGGCAGACGACCGGAGAGCACGCTCTCGCGAATCGTGGCTTCAGATCCGGCTGGGAACGGCAACTGCAGGGTCAACAGTTCCCACGCGGTGATCGCAAGCGCGTAGACATCGCTGCGCGCGTCGATCGCATCGATGTCGCCTCGCATCTGCTCGGGCGGCATGTAGGCCAAGGTGCCGAGTTGACTGCCGGAGTGAGTCAATCGCGCATCCCCTGCGGCCACCGCCAGACCGAAGTCCAGCAGCAGTGCGCGACCCTCGAGCGTCAGCATGATGTTGTTGGGCTTCAGATCGCGGTGCAGCACACCACGTTCGTGTGCGTGCTGCAGTGCCAGCGCGACCGAGCGCACCAGGAAGAGACACGCCATCGGCCAAGTCGCGCGGAACGGCTCCACGAGCGGCGGCTCTGCCGGCGTCGGCGTGCCTGGCGGTAGCGCCCTTACCAACGCCTGCCACAGGTCGCTGCCGTGCAAGGATGTCGGGTCCCGACTCGCGAGTTGGCGAACCACGGCATCGAGCGACGCCCCGAGCACCGGTTCCATCGCCAGCCACGGCACGCCGTTGTCTTCACCGGCGTCATAGACCGGCACGATGCCCGGATGTTGCAGTCTCGCGATTGCGGCAACCTCGCGGCGGAATCGTTCGCGCACGCCCGGAACGTGGATGTGGTCGAGGCGGACCAGTTTCAGCGCGACGTCACGACCCAGCGAAGGTTGTCGCGCCAGGTACACGACGCCCATGCCGCCGCTGCCGAGGCGCCGAAGGATCCGGAACTCCCCGATCGACTCGGGCAGCGATGCTTCGACTTCGGTCGCGCTGGCCGTGAAGCCGAGTTCGTGGAGTCGCGACAAGTGGAAGCGCACGCGGGCCGCGAGCGACGGATTGGCGAGGAGCAGGCGCTCGACGGCGCCGCGGTCGCCGCGCTCGAGTAGGTCGATCGCCAGCACCAGCAGCTCCTCATAGTCGACCGGGATCACCGGCGGATCGATTTCGGACATCGCTCAGGGTTTCGACGGCCAGGAAAGGTTAGCAGCCTGTTGTCGCCGCGGGCGGACCTTGCCGGCCGTTCGCGGCAAGTCGAGTGTGATATCCTCCGCATGGTGATGCCCGTGACGCACGATTCCGTATTCCTCGCGCGCCGTGCTGCCGAGGGTGACCAAGATGCGCTGGCGCAACTGCTCGAGCGCCATCTGCCGGCGGTGCGGGCCTACGTTCGTTGTCACATGGGGCCCGAGTTGCGAGCTAGAGAATCGTCTTCGGACCTCGTGCAGTCGGTGTGTCGCGAGCTGCTGTCTCACAAAGATGCATTCCGCCATCCGGACGACAACGGATTCCAGGCGTGGCTGTTCGCGACGGCTCGCCGCAAGATCGCCAACCGTGCGCGCGACATGTTGCAGCAGAAGCGGGACGTCCGCCGCGAGATCGCTCTGGACGCCTCTGGGCTCGGTGAGCTCGGTGCCGTGTATGCGCGGTATTCCAGTCCTAGTCGGCGCGCACTGCTTGCCGAGGAGGTGGAGCGACTCGAGACGGCGATCGGGCAGTTGCCGGAGGATCAACGCGAGGTGCTGACGCTGGCTCACCTCGCCGGGCAATCGCGCGCTGCGATCGCCGCGCAAATGGGGCGCAGTGAAGAGGCCGTGCGCGCGTTGCTGCACCGCGCGATGGCGCGACTGATGGTGCTGCTCGACGAACGGGCCGCGCCCTGAGGTCGACCGGACGGCCTCGCCCGGTCTCACTGCAGTTCGATGCGGTGCGCGTTCGACGCGGAGAGCAGACCGTTGCGGGCCGTGGGCGTGACGAAGAACCCCTGCACGACCAAGGTGTTGCCGGCGTAGCCCGGCGGCACGAATAGACTCCACTGTCCGGGTGCCGACGTCATCACGCCGGTCTGCACCACCAGGAGGTTGTTGCCCACGTGCATGTCGGGCAGCGGGCCGACGGGCGGCGAACCACCGGTCTGGTGGACGTTGACGGCGATGAGGAAGGCGTCGCCTGTGGAGGCGCCAAAGCGTTGCGCGCACTCGACCGAGACCGTTCCGAACGGCGACGCCGGCTTGACCTCGGGCGTGGCGGTCGGCGTGCCGTTCACGCCGGTGCGGAGTTCGCAGTGTTCGGCCGTGCCCTGCAGAACCGCGGGCGAGGTCGGGGTGAAGACTGCGAAGTAGTCACCGTTGGGGTCGCTGTGGGTGCTGAAGTGGTTCGTCGAGTTGTTGCCGAACACGGACAGGAAGACGAAGACCGCACCCGTGGGCACCTGCACCGTCGCGCCGTTGCTCCAGCCGGTACGGGCGACGACGAAGTCCTGGGAAATGTCGGTCGGGCGGTTGCTGCTCTGGGTGTTGTTGGTGCGCCACGGCGCGCCGTGCACGATCGGGACCGCACCCGGCACGCGTTCGACCAAGCCGGTGACCGGCGTCAGCAACTGCGCCGTGCTGCTGAACACGCAGACCAGATTTCGGCTCGTGTCCGAGCTGCCGTTGGCACTGAAGGCCCCGACGGTCTCGATGCGGACCCAGTCGCCGGCACTGAGACCGAGCGCTGTCAACGGGATCGCCGGTGCGGGAACCGCACTCGCGTCGTTCGCGATGCCGAGATAGGTGGCGCGGGGGTTGATGGGGACTTGCACCTGTGCGGCGGCGTGAGCCAGCGGACCGGCGAGGCAGAGAAGCAAGGGAAGGACGGTGCGGGACATCGGCGAAGTCGGGAGGGATGAGGTCAGGAGGAAGCCGGCGGTGCCAGCCTGGCGCCGCTCGCCGAGGACATCACCGACGCCCGCCGGGCGTGACGCGAGCGGTCGACTTTTTTCAGGGCCGGTGCTCGAGGCTGCCGGTCGGCTCGGGATCACGGCCGACCGAATTGCTGCATCCGCTGCCTCCGCGGCGGCTCGACCACCGATGCCTGAGCGCCGAAGTCCGTCGCTCGTCGGCGGCTCACGCGCCGGCGAGCACGGCACCGATCTCCGCGACCGCCCACTCGAGATCGCTCTTCTTCGTGATGAGCGGTGGGGCGAGACGAATCGTGTGCCCGTGAGTGTCCTTGCAGAGGATTCCGCGCGCGCGCAACTTGTCGCAATAGTCGCGCGCGGGGCCGGCGCCGCTCACGAGCTGAATGCCGAACCAGAGGCCGACCCCGCGGATCTCTTCGATCAGCGGGCTGGGCAGTCGGCGCAGTTCGTCGAGCATCCAAGCTCCCAGCTCGTCGGAGCGGGCGACCAGGTCCTCGTCGACCAGGACGTCGAGTGCCGCCTCGGCGACCGCACACGCGAGCGGATTGCCGCCGTAGGTCGAACCGTGTGAGCCGGGCGTGAACACCGCCATCACGTCTTCGCTCGCGAGGAAGGCCGAGACCGGGTAGAGGCCGCCGGAGAGCGCCTTACCGATCGTGACGCCGTCGGCTCGGACTCCGAAGCGCTCGTGCGCGAGCAAGGCGCCGGCGCGGCCGAGCCCGGACTGGATCTCGTCGCAGATGAGCAGTGCATTGTGCTCATCGCACAGGCGACGGAGACCCGGGAGGAACTCGTCGCGCGGCACGATCACACCGGCTTCCCCTTGGATCGGTTCGACGAGCACGGCGACGATCTCCTCGTCGAACGCGGCCTTCGCGGCGGCGAGATCATCGAAGGGCACGCGCACGAAGCCGGGCGCGAAGGGGCCGAAGTCGCGCTTCGCGGCGGGATCGCTCGAGAAGCCGACGATCGTCGTGGTGCGGCCGTGGAAGTTCTCTTCGAAGACCAGGATCTTCGCGCGATCCTGCGCGACGCCCTTCTTCTCGTAGCCCCATCGACGTGCCGCCTTGATCGCGGTCTCCACCGCCTCGGCACCGGTGTTCATCATCAGCACGCGGTCGAAGCCGAAGAGTCGGCTCATCTTCTCGCAGCACGGGCCGAAGCGATCGTTGTGGAACGCGCGGCTCGTGAGCGCCAGTCGTCGGCTCTGTTCGATGAGCGCCGCCACGATCCGAGGATGGTTGTGACCTTGGTTGACCGCGGAGTAGGCCGACAGGCAATCGAGGTAGCGACGGCCGTCGACGTCCTCCACCCATGGCCCTTCCGCGCGCGTGATGACCACGTCGAGCGGGTGGTAGTTGTGGGCGGCGAACTGCTCTTCGAGGTCGAGCAGGTGGTCCTGGGCTGGGCGCATGGCGGGAGGCTTCCGGTTACGGCCGGCGTCACGCAGTTCGTCGCGGGAGCCGATCTCGAACATGGATCCTATATCGGCCGGCGATCGCGTGGCGGAAGAGCCGCCGATCGAGCGGTGCTGTAGGCGGCGGGCGAACGGGCCGCGGTCCGACCGAACGGTTCCATCGGAGCCGGGACTCGGCATGATGCGCGCCGCGAGACGATGCACGTCCTGTTCCTTGCTCCCGACACTCACGTCTACAACCACGGGTTCGTGCGGGCACTCGCCGAGCTCGGCGTGAGAGTGTCCGGAATCGGGCCGGCGCCCCGCGAACGACTCGCTCCCGCGCTCTCGCGATGGTTGGCCGACTACCGCAGTTGTCCTGAGATTCTCGACGTCGAGAAACTTCGCGCTGCCGCAGAAGAGTTGCACCGCGAAGTCCCGATCGGCCTGGTCGAGACGATCGATGAGCCGCTCGTCGAACCCGCCGCGGTTCTCCGCGCGCACTTGGGGCTCGGCGGACTCAGCATCGAGACGGCGCGCCTCTGTCGCGACAAGGCGCGGATGAAGGAGTTCCTGCGCGAGCGCGGAGTCGCGTGCGCGCAGTCTGCGGCGGCGGCGAGTGCCGATGACGTGCGCGCGTTCGTCGCCCGCGAGGGCTTGCCGGTCATCCTCAAGCCGATCGCGGGCTATGGAACGCTGCAGACGTTTCTGGCGCGCGATGAAGGCGCACTGCAGGCGGCGATCACCCAGCTCGCGCCGAGTCCACAGCGGCGCATCGTGGTCGAGGAGTTCGTCGAAGGACACGAGGGCTTCTTCGACACCCTCATCGACGATCACGGTGTGCGAGTGGACTTCGCCGCGCACTACTACCCGACGTGTCTCGAAGCGCTCGGCGATCGCAAGATCGCGCCGCAGATCGCGGTGACCAACCGCATCGAGCAAGACGGCTACAGAGAGCTGCGCGCCATGGCACATCGCGTGATCGAGCTGCTGGGGCTTCGGCGTGCCGCGACGCACATGGAGTGGTTCTTCGGTCCCAAGGGTCTGAAGTTCTCCGAGATCGGCGCCCGCCCAGCCGGCGAGATGATCTGGGACATGTACGCGGTCGGCAACGAGTTCGACGTCTATCGCGAGTGGGCACTCACCGTGCTCGGCCGACCCTCGGAGCGCGCGCCGTCGCGACGCTACGCGGTCGGCTCGGTGCAGGTGCGACCCGATCGGGACGGCCGCTTCGTGCAACATCACGGACTCGACGTCGTGAGATCCCGCTACGGTTCGTGGATCTACGACGCCAATGTTCCACCGCCGGGTGAGGCCACCAAGGGACTCGACAAGGGTTGGCTCACCAACACTTGGTTTCGGCTGAAGCACCCCGACTATGACGCGGTCCGTGCCGCGATGACCGACATCGGTCGCGTGGTGCGCAGCGAGGCGCGGTGAGGGGGACCGCCGTCGGGCGACGCAGGACGTTCAGCGCTTCGTAGCCGGCACGACCAACCGGAGGTCCTCGCGATCGCTCGCGTCGACCTCGACCACGTGATCGATTCGAAGCGCGCCGTGGTGGGTCTGGATGATGTTGCGACCACGACCCGCCGCCGCGAGTTCGAAGCGACCTTCGCGGTCGCTGCGCGTGCCGTCGACGAAGAGCAACAGGTCTGAGTCGTGGTGGTCGGGTGCGGGATCGGGGATCCGCGCGAACACGCGCCATCCCTTCTGCGGGTGACCGTCCTTGTCGACGACGACACCGCGGATCGTAGGAAGCCGCTCACCGACCGTCAGGGTGAGCGGGCCGACCGGCACCTTCGGATCGAGTTCCACCAGACGCGCGCCGAAGTCGGCGATGCGCGTGACTTCGTGGCCCTCGAATCGCGCGCGCAGCGCGGCATTCGGTGCGAGGTTCTCCCTCACCAACAGCGAGAAGTTGCCGAGCATGTCGGCGATTCCCTGATCTTGACCGAGGACCACCTTCGCGCGCGGCGCCGGGGAGCCGTCATCGAGTTGAACCCGCCCGACCACTCTCCAACGCGGCAGGCGCCCGCGCTGCGTCGGCTTCGTCGTCACCGCGGGTGCGGACTCGACCGCGGGCGTGCGCGCGGGCGGCGTACTGAGCGGAACCGACTGATTGGAAACACGCGGTGACGCTTCCTCGAACAGCAACGCTGGATCGGGAACGGCACGCTCGCGCAATACGCGGCCCGGCCCGACGACCGCGATCGCGAGCAACAGGCCCGCGACGGCGAGGATCGCCCACCCGCGCATCACTCAGTCCTTCCGCTGGATGGTGTAGTTGGTCTCCGGCCCGCTCGATCCGTTGCGATCGATGACGCTCACCCTGTAGCCGCCGGCCGCGGGGGCGCGGAAGGCGATCTCGCAGACGAGTTCCGGATCGACGAGGCCCTGCGGACGCAGGGATTGCGCTTGATCGACCGCTGCGATGGCGTTGCCGTCGAGATCCGTGACCACCACGATCGGCGTCATGTTGGTCATGCCCGTGGCGTGGAAGTTCCGGCGCGGGTCCGCGCAACGCAGACCGAGGTGCACGAGCTCGTTCGCGGCCGCGGCCTGCACCACGAACCAGTCGATGTCGTTCGCGGTGCCGATGGTGCCGGCGATCGGCTGCGTGGTGATCGTCTGACTGCCTTGGATCGCCAGGTCGTTCGGTTCGATCTCCCGGGCGTTCGACCAGGTCGTGTAACGGATGATGTAGCCGGTCGGGTTGAGGTTGCCCGTCGTGAAGCGAACTCGCCAGACGCCCGAGATCGTGACCGGGAACTCCAGACGGTTCAGCAGGAAGGCTCCGATCACGACGTTCGAGTTCGGGTCTTCCACCTGCATGCTGACGCCGCTGTCGCCGTTCGGGAGGCTGAACGCTCCGTCGAGTACGTCGAGTCGCACTCGATCGCCCGCGGTCAGTTCCATCGCGAACCAGTCGTCGTTCGAGGAATCGATGGCGCCGCTGATCAGAACCCCTTCGGTCAGTGCCGTGGCGGTCTGCGGCGTATCGTTCGGCTCGGTCTCGGTCACTCCGGTCAGCGGGTGGATCGCCACCTCGAGCGCGTAAGGCGAGTCGGCATCGCCACAGCACTCGGTCATGTGGAGCGCGTGCTCACCCGCGCTGAGCCAGGCCGTGATGCCGGAGTCGTAGAGAGTCTCGTCGTCGTTGAGGAGCGTGTCGGTTCCGGGCGCCGGACCTTCGAGTTCGATCATCGGATCGAAGTAGTCCGGAGTTGCGGCGCCGTCGTGGTTCACGCCCAGCCGATACGCGATCGTCCGCACGTCGACGATGGAGTCGGCGGCCACGATCAGCGAATAGGTGTCGGTCCCGTCGTTCTGATGAAAGCCGACGATGTTGGCGCTGCTGACGATCGTCGACCCTTCGCCCAGGGCATTGCTCAGATCGGTGGCCCGCGCTCGCAACGCATAGCCACCGCCGGCTGTGCTGTTGTCGTCTGCCGTGACGACGATGTGATAGGTGCCCGCGGTCGTAGCGCGGAACATCGGGAGATCCGGATCGACGACGTCGAAGCTCCACGACTGGACCGAGTTGTGACCTTGGTAGTCGTGTTCCACCAGAAGATTGCCGGCAGCATCGGTGATGCTGACGCGCGGCACGTTCCCGTTGGTGTTCCAGGTCTCGTGGTCGAAGCGAAGGCCGAAGATCTCCACCGCGATCGATTGTCCCTCGGTCAGTTCGACGGCGAAGTGATCGAGGTCGCCGACGGTCTCGACGCTGCCGTAGGCGGTCGTGCCGAGCCAGATCTGGTTCGCTTCGCTGATTTGATCGTTCGGCTCGTTCTCGTCGATGCCGACCGGTTGGAAGAAGTTCACGACGGGTTGCGCATTGAGGACGACCGTTCCGCCGGTGATCGCCACGGTCGCAGCGAGAGTGGCGTTCCCGACGCTGCGGGAGCGGACGGTCGTACTGGCCGCCCCCTGCGCGTCGGTGGTCAGGTTCGCCGCATCGAGGTCCGCGATCCCGGCCGTGACGCTGAGCGTCACCTGAGCGCCGGCGATCGGATTCGAGTTCGCATCGCGCACCAGCACGCTCACGGTCGAGGTGGCGTTGCCGTCGGCGGTGACATCGTTCGGTGCCGCGCTGAGTTGCGACTGCGCGGCGTCGGCGGGACCCGGCTCGACGACGAGGACGCCCGGCAGGGTGATCTGGGTCACGCGCCCGCCGAAGGCGATGTTCGCGCGAAGGATGCAATCACCCGCGCGAGTGGCGCGAGCGGTTGCGGTGACCGAACCGTCGAGCCCGGTAGGAGCGGCCGGCTGCACGAGGACCATGCCCGGTCCATCGGTCTCGAGGGTGACGGTCGCCCCGACGAGGGGATTCCCGTTCTCGTCGAGGATCCGGAGCGACAAGGCGGTGGCGTCGACGCCGTCGGCGACGATGGTGGAGGGGACCAGCGAGAGCGTCGAGTTCGCGCCGGAAGGAAGTCGGATCGAGGAGCCGTCGCAAGCGATCGGCGCGAGGACTGCGAGCGCAAGGGCCGCAGAACGAAGCAGTGCGGTGGCGATACTCATCGGTGCAAGTCGAGTGCTTCGCCACGACTCGTGGCGGTCGTCTTGCATCGGACGCGGGCCGCCGCGAGCCGAGTCGATGCCGCAAGCTCCGCTGCGAGCGCGGGGTCAGCCGAGTCACGTCGAGGCGGCGAACCGCTTTCCGGCCGTCGCGGGCCGAGCCCGGACTCTTCGTGACCGTCTGCTGCGATCGCCGCAATTCGCGCCCGGCTGCGTCGCTACGTCGGCTCGTCCCCGGCAGCGTAGCTACAGCTACGCTTCGGTCGTCGCCGCCGCAGCTCCTTTCCGGACATCGGCCTGCGTCGATCTCGCGACGACGTTCCCAATGAGTCCGCGCTAGTATGCGACGAAGTTGCCGCCGCTCTCCTCGGCGAGCTGTCGCAAGAACTGCTCGTCACCGCCGAGGGACACCGCGTGGATGCGAACCCGCGCGTAGCGGTTGGCGCGGCGCACGGCGGCGAGGATCGTCGACGGATCCGTCACGCTCCCGGCGGTCGGCTGCCCGTCGCTCAGGAGGAAGATCTCGTCGATCTCGGTGCCGACGGCTTGACCGTAGCCGACCTCATCCAGACCGAGCGCGCGCTCCAAGCCGCCGTAGAGATTCGTGCCGCCATCGCCTTGCAGGGTCGCCAGTCGCTCGCGAAGCGTCCGTGTCGACGGCGGGCCGACCAGGGCGAGCTTGTCGAACCAAACGCGTACTTCGCTGGCGAACGCGATGACTCCGAATCGCGCGCCGTCCGGCAATGCGGCGACCGCCTTCAACAGCTCCTTGCGTGCTTGATCGATGCGCGTCGTCTGCGCCGTTTCGTCGCTTCCGCTGGTTCCTTCGGCGGTGGACTTCACGAACAGCGGACTGTTCATGCTGCCGGAGGTGTCGATGATGAACATCACCCGCGTGCCGGTGACCGGGATGCCAAAGAAGCCGGAACTCGTGCGTCCCGCTTCGGGCTTGCTCGAGCGAGGCGACGGCAGTTTGAAGTCGGCTCGCGCGCCCGCCCAGAACTCCCGCCACAGGTCCGGCCGATCGATCGGTCGCAGCGTTCCGGTCAGGTCGCGCAGCACGGCGAAGGCGCGTTCGCGCAGCACCCCCGAACGAAGGTGTTCTTCGGCTCTGTGCTGTGCACGCTGACGCTCGAGCACGCCAATCAGCGGCTCGATCGACATCTGGCTTCGGATCGAGCCGGCGATCTCGACGATGACGCGATCGCACCGCCAGTCGAACTTGCCGAGTCGATCTAGGGCGATTGCAAGCAGTCGTCGGCCGGCGCGGTTCTCGATTCGCTCGGCGTCGCGCATGGCGATCGAATGCAAGGCATCGAGCATCGCGAGGGCGGCGTTGGCGTCCGTCTCCGCGCCGAGCGCATCGCCCAAGGCGGTGACTGAGTGTGCCGACCCTCGCGTGCCCAGTGACTGCGCCGCCGCGAAGCGAATGCGCGGACTGTTGTCCCGCACGTGGACCTCGAGCTCGAGGCGAACCGTCGGCGACGCGACGGAGCCGAGCGCGAGCATCGCTGCGAGCCGCTCCTCGATCGCCGCCGGCCCGCGTCGCGGCCGGGCCGCCGCCAACAGCCGATCGATCGCGCTCGGCGAGCGGAGTCGGCCCAAGGTGGTCAGCGCCGACTCGCGCACGAGGTCCGTGTGCCGCTCGGTTTGCGGCGCTGCTTCGAGTCCGACGGCAGCGAGCGCCAGCGTTTCGTCGACGAGTTCAGGAGTCTGCTCGCTCGCCACCACTTCGAGCAGGGCGAGCAAGCCGGCGCGGTGGGAGGTCAGTCGCTCGGGCATCGAACGCCAGATCGCGGCGCCGTAGAGCCGCTTGGCTTCGCCTTCGTCGATCGGTGCGTGCGTTGCCTCGATCGATCCGGCGGCCCACGCTTTCCGCCAGCGGCCGATGGCGCGCGCGGCGTCTCCGCTCTCGACCGTCGCTCGCTGCCCGAATGCGATCCCGGCCAAGCCGAGGATCGCGAGGCAGAGGGAGCGCAGTCGGTTCGGCATCAGACGGGTCAGATAGCGCGCGGCAGCGCGGATGTTACCGTTCTCGGCTACCGCCCACCGCCGATGAGCTCACCCACGGTCGCCGAACCGATCACCGTCCGTCTCCTGGACATCTTCCGCATCGGGCCCGGTCCGAGTTCCAGCCACACCGTGGGGCCGATGCGCGCGACCGGTATGTTCCGCCGCCGCTTGCTCGCGCGCGGCCTGGTGCCGGCCCGGCTCCAGGTGGAACTCCGCGGTTCGTTGTCGGCGACCGGACGCGGTCACGGCACCGATCGGGCGGTGCTTGCGGGCTTGGCCGGCGATGAGCCGGAGTTGGTGGATCCAGACCGGTTCGGCGCCATCGCCGAGCGGCTCGCCGCGGATCCCGGGATCGATTGGGGCGGTAGCCGCGTCGAGCTTCGCCCGGACGATGTGTTGTTCGACCGCTCGCGCGACACCTCGCCGGAGCACTTGCCGCATCCGAACACGCTGGTCTGTCGAGCCTTCGATGAACGGGGGACCGTGATCCACGAGGAGACCTGGCTGTCGGTCGGCGGCGGCTTCGTGCAGACGGTCGGCGATGAGAGCGGCAAGCGTCGGCCGCCCTCGCCGCCGGTCGCGCCGTTCCACAACGGCGCCACTCTGTGTGCGCGCGCGCGCGAGCACGGCGGGCTCGGTGCCGTCGTGTTGGCGAACGAACGCGCGTGGGAGGAGCAACCCGGCGCGCTCGAGTCGGGCCTCGATCGCATCTTCGCGACCTTCCGCGCCTGCATCGAACGCGGTCTGCGACAGACGGGGAAACTGCCCGGCGGGCTCGGCGTGCTGCGTCGCGCGGCAACCTTGCAGGCTCAGCTCGCGGCCGGGCGCGTGGAACCGAGCTATCGCATCATCGCGCAGGCGCAGGCATACGCGTACGCGGTCAACGAAGAGAACGCGGCGGGCGGCATCGTCGTGACGGCACCGACCAACGGCGCAGCGGGGATCTTCCCCGCGGTGCTGGTGGAGGCAGCGGATCGGCTATCGCTGTCGCGCGAACAGATCCACCGCGCATTGGCGACGGGTGGGTCCATCGCGATGGTCATCAAGACGCACGCGAGTCTGTCGGGTGCCGAAGTCGGCTGTCAGGGCGAAGTCGGTTCGGCGACGGCGATGGCTGCCGCAGCGCTCTGCGAGATTCTCGGGGGTGACGTCGACCAGGTCGAGCGCGCCGCCGAGATCGGACTCGAGCACAACCTCGGGCTGACTTGCGATCCGATCCAAGGACTGGTGCAGGCGCCATGCATCGAGCGCAACGCGATGGGCGTGGCGAAAGCGTGGAGCGCCGCGCAACTCGCCTTGAACTCGGGCGAGAAGGGCATCGTCTCGCTCGACAAGGTGATCCGCGTGATGAAGCGCACGGGTGAGGACATGCGCCGCGAGTACAAGGAGACCAGCGAGGGCGGTCTCGCGGTGAATCTGCCGGAGTGCTGAGGTCTCGTGGCTGCGAAGTCGCAGCTGGGATTACCGACCGCGCGGCGGTGTTGCGGGTGCCGAGGGTCCGAGCGCTTCGGGCTTCATCCGGACCATGTCCTGCAGCGGACCGAAGCGATCGGCGAGCGCCTTTTGGGCGGAGTCGAGATCGAGCGGCGCATCCGGCAGCGGCGTGATCACCCGCATCGTCTTGAAGAACGCGCCGGGTCGGCCCGCGATCGGCTTCATCGCACCGTCGTGCAGATCGGCGGCCTGATCGGCGCACCACGCGAGCAAGTCGTGGCCAGGCTTGCCGGGCGGGGGAACCGAATCCATGCCGCCCTTCGGTGCGTAGGTCGAACACATGCGACGGTCCGGGAACGCCGCATTGCCCAGTTGCCGGAAGGATGCCATCGCGCGGTTCAGATCGGCGATCGGTTGCCGTGAGGCGATCACGAAAAAGGTCGTGACACCCACGCCGTCGCCTACGTGCCACTGAACTTCCTGGCCCTTGAAGCTGCCGGGCAGGCGTTGCCGTCCCGCGGGAACTGGGTTCGACGGCGCTTCGGTCTGCAGTTGCGCGCTGGGCCACATCGCGATGTTGCCGCGCATGGCATCGTGGCTCGCGACATAGACGTGCATGGGTTCCGGCAGATCGATCTCGAGCCGCAAAGGGAAGCCGGGGGGTAGCTCCGCGAACACGTCTCGAGTCTCGCCGACTTCGCCGAACTGCCAACGAAGCTCGGGGGTGTTGCCGGCGCGGCCGGCGAGGAGAACCACGAGCAAGATGCCCAGCACGAGGCCTTCGACGAGGAGGATCGGACCGAGCCGCACCCGTGGTCGAGCGCTGGGGTTGGACTGAGGTGGGTGTTCCGAGTGGGTCATGGCGAGCTCGCGGTCCCGCTCTCATCGGCATTCCGGCGCAGCACGGTGAGCCCGACTCGTCCGGCCTGCCCGGAGACTGAGGCGGCGGTGAATCCAAAATGGCTAGAAACTTGACCAAATGGCAAGTCATCGCCCTAATCCCGCCATGGCTCGTTCGATGCGATCGGATTCATCTTGGCTGCAGCCCGGTGCCGCGGCGTGTCTGTCGTCTCTCGTCGGTGAGGAGGCCGGCCTGACCGGGCGCTCCCTTCGCCGAAACCAGGTGGTCTTCCGCCGCCGCCGCGGGCTCCCGCCGCCAAGTCGCAGCCTTTGCCGTGAGGGCTGATGCGGTGGGTGACTGAACCGGTGCGTGCTGGGTGGCGTTGCCGGGGCACGGACCTCACCGGTCCGACTTCCAGCCATGCGAAACCTTGTCCGAGTGCTCGTCGTCTCGCTCCTGAGTCTTGCTGCCGTAGCGCAGTCTCCGCCGACCGTGATGCACACGACCGAGGACTACCTGTTCCTCTTGCGCGGCGATCGGCTCCTCCAGTTCGACATCCATTCGCTCGAACTGCTGAAGTCGGTGGTGGTCCCCGGCGAGGAGGTCACCCAACCGGGAGGCAGCACGCTCCGGACGACCACGAAGCCGAAGACCGTGTCGTCGAACGCCAGTGGGACGAATGCGGCGGAGATGGTGACGGCAGGACTGGATTGGTTGGCTGCACAGCAGCGAGAGGACGGCAGCTTCCCCGGCGACAAGACCGCGAGCACTCGAACGGTTCACGAGATCGGCGTCACGGGACTTGCGGTGCTCGCGTTCCTCGGCGACGGCAACACGTTGCGCGAGGGACCGCATCGTGCATCGCTCAAACGAGCCGTCATGTGGCTTCGCGAACAGCAGGACCCCAAGACGGGGCAGATCGGAACTGCGAACTGCGCCGAATTCATCTACGACCACGCGATTGCCGCACTCGCATTGTCGGAAGCGTACGGGCTCAGCGAGTCGAAGTCGCTCAAGCAGAATGTCCAACTCGCGTTGAACTATCTCGAGTCGCATCGCAACCCGTACGGCGTCTGGCGCTACCAGCCGCGGGACGGCGACAACGACACGTCAGTCACGACCTGGTGCACGATGGCGCTGCGATCCGGTCAGGACTTCGGCTTGGAAGTCAACCCGACCGCCATGGAGATGGTGCAGGCCTGGGTGGAGCAGATGACGGATCCGACGACGGGCCGTGTCGGCTACACCGAGCGCGGTGGCTACAGTTCGCGTCGAACCGGGGGGCACTCGGACACGCATCCTCGGGAGAACAACGAGGCGATGACCGCGGCGGGCATGTTGTGCCTCATGCTGGTCGGGGAGCGCGATGCCGCCGAGCCAGTCAGCTCTGCGCAAGAGAAGCTGCTGATGGCCAAGCCTCCGGAATGGGCGTCCGGCAAGGTCGATGAGTACGCGTGGTATCTTGGCTCGCTGGTTGCGCCTAGCCTCGGCACCAAGAGTCGGTCGGCCTGGAATAGCAGTCTGCTGGCCGCCTGCAAGCGCGGTCAACGTGCCGACGGCTCCTTCGAGCCGATCGGTGTGTGGGCGCAGGACGGCGGACCGGTGTACTCGACGTCCTTGCTATGCCTCGCGCTCGAGACGCAGATCCGCCTCGGCCGACTGAGTCGTTGAGTGATCGGATAGGCCTTCGACACTGGTCGCGGGTCACTCGGGGTTGCTCGGAGTCACTCAGGGTGGCTCCGGGTCGTCGTATGCCGCGCACCCCTCAGACTTCGTCCATCCCTTTCCGACACCCTGCGAACTCGGCGGCATCCACTCCCATACGCCTCAGAATGGTCAGATAGAGTTCGCCGAGCGGCAGGTCGTCGTGCTCGAACTTCTCCTGCCATGGCTCGCGGCCGCCCGACCACGCGCCGCCGTAGGCGTGGGCGCCGGCGTGGTTGTGATAACGCCCGTGACGGAAGCCCATGTGTTTGCCGCCGAAGAGGATGAGCGGGTAGTTGCGCGAGAGGTGGAAGGCGCTGGATGCGGAACCGAACAGGATCAGCGTGTTGTCGAGCACGCTCCCTTCGCCGCCCGGCTCCGGGGTGTCCTTCAGTTGTTGCGCCAGTCGACCGACTTCCTCAGCGAGGAAATGGCAGTAGATGCCGAAGTTCTTCCAACCGTCGGGTGCCTTCGTCTCGTGCGACAGCTGGTGCGCGAGTTCGAAGCCGACGGCGCGGGAGAGGTGATCGCTGATGCCGACACCGTTCTCGCGGCCGATCTGATAGGTCGCCACGCGAGTGGAGTCGGTTTGGAAAGCCAGTCGAATCATGCCGAGCATCGCCTGCAGGTATGCGCGCGCTTCGTCGGGCGTCGCTTCGAGCCGGAGTTCGCCGGGCTGGACCTGCGGTAGCGGAACGCCTACCCAGCGCCGGGCCTTCTCGATCTTCTGCTCCGTCTCACGCACGGCGTCGAGATACTGATCGAGCGACGCCTGATCCAGTTTCGACAATCGTCGGCGAAGCGCGTGGGCGTCCTCGAGCAAGTCGTCCAATGCGCTGCGACTCATCGACAGTCGTCGCTCGGCGTCCTCATCGCTCGTGACGAAAAGGGAATCGAAGATCTTCTTGGGGCGGTGCGCAGCGGGGATGGGGCGGCCGTTGCGATCGAAGGAGAGGGTGTGCGCTCCCCGCGCCGTTCCGGTGCCGCCATCGCTGGACATCACCAACGAGGCGTACCGCGTGTGATCGCCGACGTGCGCGGCGATCGCCTGATCCAGCGAGATCGAGTTGCGGTAGTCGCCGCGTGCTCCGGTGTCCGCGCCGGTCAGGAACTGATCCGCATTGGAGTGCCCGTGCACCGCGCGCACTGCCGGATGCGAGAGGCCGGAGAACACCGAGAGTTCACCCCGCAGCGGCTCCAGCGACGTGAGGCACTTGGTGAAGCGAAAGTCCGCGTCGGCACCGTGAGGAAACCACGACCAGTCCTCGAACGCTGGATCCTCGCGCAGCGGCATCGGCACGCCGTCAGGCTGGTAGATGCAGGCGAACCGACGGGGGCGTTCTCGAGGGCTGTGCCGGCTCCAAGTCTCCAGCCATGGCAGTGCCAGGGCCAGGGAGGAACCGCGCAGGAAGTGACGGCGGTCGAGCGAAGCGAAGTCGATGTGCATGGGTAGCCGCCGGTTCACCGGCTGTGGAAGAGATCGCTGGCGACGATGCGGTGAACGATGGCGCGCAGTCCGTCGCCGTCGCGGCGGGCCGACGCGGTGATCTGGTCGAGTGCGGCGCGATCGGCGAAGGTCAGCGGGCGGCCCAGTGCGTACGTCACGAGCTTCTTCACCAACGCGCGCACGAACTGATCCTGCCGATGCTGGAGCAGGAACCGCTTCAGTCCGTCGGTGCCGTCGATCGGTTGCTGATTGAAGAGGCGTGCGGCAGCATCGACCGGCTGCCCATCGACCTCCGTGCGCCAGTTGCCGATCGCATCGAAGTGTTCGAACGCGATGCCCCAAGGATCGATGCGGGCATGGCATGACATGCACGCCGGCGCATTGCGATGATCCTCGAGTCGCTGCTTGAGCGTCATCTTGGCGATTCGCGGGTCAGCAAGGTCGATCACGGGCACGGCTGCCGGGGGCGGCGGCGGCGGGTCGTCCAACAATCGCTCGAGCAGCCAGACGCCTCGCTTGAGCGGGTGCGAATCCTTGCCGTCCGAGTTCATGGCCAGGAGTCCGGCCTGGGTCAGCAGTCCGCCGCGAGGCGTGTCGGCAGCGAGCGCGACGCGACGAAAGGCGCCGCCGGTGACCCCGTCGATCCCGTAGTGCTGCGCGAGTCGTTCGTTGACCATCGCGAAGTCGCAGTGCAGGAACTCGAGCACACTGAGGTCGCGCCGGAGCAACTCGGCGAAGAACTCGATCGGCTCCTCACGCATCGCGTGCTGCAGGTCGTCATCGAAACTCGGATGGCGTTCGGAATCGACGTTGAGAATGTCGAGCAAGCCGAGGTTGAGCCATTGCCTCACGAACTCGCGCGGGAAGCGTGCCGCCTTGGGCGAGTCGAGCAATCGATCGACCTGTTCTCGCAGCACCGCGGGCTCCGCGAGTCGACCCTGCTCGGCCAAGGCGAGCAGGTCGTCGTCGGGACCGCTGCACCAGAGAAAAAGGCTCAGCCGAGTCGCCAACCCGAAGGTCGAGACTCGCGGCGGTGCGCCGTCGGCGGCAGCCGGCTCCGCGCCGACGAACACGGCGTCGGGTGAGGCCAGCACGGCCGCCAGCGTGCGTCGCATCGCGTCCGCAAAGCTGTCGCTGGTTCGGCGCAAGCGTTCGAACAGGAGCAGTTTGCGTGTGACTTCGTCGTCGCTCACGCTGCGACGCCATGCGCGCGGCAGGAATCGCCGCAGGATCTCGCGGGCACGAACGACTTCGTCCCGAGTGTCCGTCGCGGCTTCCGCGCCGAAGATCGCCGAATGCGAGGGCGGCGGCCAAGCGGCATACACCGGCGCCGTCACCTCGACCTGATCGATGAAGATGTCGCTCTTCTCATGGGATTCGTTGACCAGGCGAATCAGTTCCGAGGGGCTCGGCAGATCGCCCATTCGGTTGACTCCGCGAACGGTGTTTCGCGGATACAGCGCGGGCAGCGCTACGTTCCACTCGTAGATCCGTGGATCGTCCATGCTCGCGTCGACGACCTGGCTCTCGCTCACCGCGAAGTCGGCCCGAGAATCGTTGCTCGCCTGCCAGCCGAAGTGGAGTCGGATGCTCGGCGGTGCTCGGTCGCCGCCCTGGAACCACGCACGCACGCGCACGCGCAGATCGCCTCGCTCGGGGATACGGTCGCCGAGCTCGATGGTCAATGCGGCGCGGGCCGGCAGTACGGCGACGATCGACGTGGCGAGGTCCGCTCCTACGACTTCGCGAATCGAGTCGGATGCCGACTCCGACGGCGTCGATGCGTAGCGGGCGCCGTCGTAGTGCCACGATTGCGCCGCACGTCGCTCCGTCGCGGGATCGAAGAAGTGCACACCTCGAATCTGCCGCCTGTGCTGCTTCTCCAACCCGGCGAGTGCTGCAGTCAACTCAGCGGAGCCCTCGGGGTGCTTCTTGCGCGCCTCGGCGATCTCCGCGCTCTGCTTCTGCCATTCTCGATCCGCGAGTTCCCGCATCGGCACGGACCATTGCAGCACCGGCGGCCGCGCACCGGTTACGGTCGCCAGATCCAGGGCACGCTCTGCGGCGTCATGCCAGGCTCGAAACTGCACACCGCTGATCTGCAAGACTTCGGCCGAGTTCTCGAATCCGTCGTGCGAGACAGGATCCGGCGGCAAGTCGTCGGCGAGGTCGATCGGCAGTGCGAGAAGATCCTGCAGCAAGTAGGAGAACTCGTAACGAGCCAGCCTTCGCAGTGACGTCGACGACGCATTGCCGCGCCGCGATAGCGACGCGCGCTGGCTCTCGTCGACGAGCCACTCGACGACCTTTCGACGCTGGTCGTCGCCAAGGTGGACGTCGGCATCGTCGGGCGGCATCTCCCCGTTGTTGAGAACCGCGAGCACCTCGAGCCATGTCTCGACGTCCCCGCCGTCGAACAGGTCGGGGTCGAGTTCATCGATTCGCAAGTCGGCCTTCCGCCGCTCTGGTCCGTGACAGCGATAGCAGGCTCCGGCAAGGATCGGCTCGATCTCGCGTCGGAAGGTGTCGAGGCTCGGTGCGAGCGCGGCGACCTCCGCTGCCGCCGCTTCGCGAGTGCGGTAGCGCGATCCCTCTGCCCCTTCGGTCTTCAGCTCGGCGAAGCTCTTGTGGGAGTGCTCCTGACCGACCGCAACCGTAGGCAGGAGCGCTGCGAGAACGACGGTTCGCGAGACGGCGCGTAATGCGAAGGCGAGGTGCATGGACGGGTGCGGACCGAGGGAGCGGAGGGATCATAGGGCTCACTCGCTCTGCCGTGCCTCGTCGCTTTCTGCGCGGCACTCGACCAGTCCGGACGATTCGTGAACGTGGTCGCAAGGTCGATGCGGCCGGGCGCGATTTGCGGTGATCGCAGCAGGCGTTCACGAATCGTCCGGGCTAGGTTGTCCGGGTGAACTGGTCCACACAGTCGAGACTTGGTGCACGGCGCGGGCTCGCAGCCCGCGCCTCGGCGTACGGAATGTTCCTTGTCGCCGGCATCGCGACCTCGCAGGCGCCCAGCTACAGCGGCGAGGTGCGACCGCTCCTGGCCGAGCACTGTTTCGCCTGTCACGGCCCGGACGACGCGTCGCGCAAGGGAGATCTGCGGCTGGATGTGCCGGGGCACGATCGTGGCGAGGCGATCCTCGATCGCATCGCGTCGACGGACCCGGAGCATCGCATGCCGCCGCCGCACACCGGCAAGTCGGTCGACGCCGAGGAAGCCGCGATCCTGCGCCGTTGGATCGCTGCCGGAACGCCGTACGAGCGGCATTGGGCGTTCGTTCGACCAGAACGACCGGCGGTCCCATCCAGCGACGAGTCGTTGGAGAATCCCATCGACGCCTTCGTGCGCGCGGAGCTTCCGGCTCACGGCCTCGAGCCGTCGCCGCCGGCCGATCGCCTGACTCTGGTTCGACGTCTCTATCTCGATCTGGTCGGGCTGCCGCCGACACCGGAGGCGGCCGACCGGTTCGCCGCAGACGAAGCGGACGATGCGTACGAGCGCCTCGTCGATGAGTTGCTCGCGTCGCCGCACTACGGCGAACGGCACGCGCGCCGCTGGCTCGATCTGGCTCGCTATGCGGATACGAACGGCTACGAGAAGGATCGTCCGCGCAGCATCTGGCCGTATCGCGACTGGGTGGTGAACGCCATCAACGCCGACATGCCGTTCGACGACTTCGTCGTGCGGCAGCTCGCCGGGGACATGCTGCCCGATGCGACGGCGAGTGATCTCATCGCGACCGGATTTCATCGCAACACGATGCTGAACGAAGAGGGCGGAATCGACCCGCTCGAGTTCAGGTTCCATGCACTCACCGATCGAGTCGCCACGACGGGTACGGTGTTCCTCGGTCTCACCGTCGGGTGCGCGCAGTGCCACACGCACAAGTTCGATCCCATCACGCATCGTGAGTACTTCGGCTTGATGGCCTACTTCGACGACGCGGACGAACCGGACTTCGTCGTCCCCGATGAGGAGGCCGAGAAGCGCAACATCGAACACCGTCTCGATGCGGAGCGTCGACTCGATGAGCTGTGGCAGTCGTGGCCGACGATCGCCGGAGCGCGCGAGGAGCGCTTCGCGGCATGGCAAGAGGAGTGTCGCAATCGGCTCGACCACTGGCAGCCGGCGCGCGTGGAGCATGCGTTCTCGGAGCAGATGACGCTCACCGTTCTCGCCGACTCGCCCGGGACCGTGGTCGCGAGAGGCGACACCACCAAACACGACGCCTATTCCTTACGGATGGCGCCGTCGCCGCGCGTGATCACCGCACTACGCCTCGAGGCGCTGCCCGATCCCGAGTTGCCTGCCGGGGGGCCGGGGACGACGTACTACGAGGGTCGCAAGGGAGACTTCTTCCTCACGGAACTCCGCTTGGGGATGACGAAGAGTGACGGCGAGGCTGCGACCACAGTGCGCATCGCGCGAGCGACTGAGAGCTATTCCAAGAACCAGTTCGCCAACCAGCCGGCGCGCGCGCAGGAAGCGATCGACGGCGATCTGCAGACCGGATGGTCGGCACATCTGCGAAACGGCGAGCGTCACGTCGCCGTCTTCGAATTCGAATCACCGATCCCGGCCGACATGCCGTGGTCGATCGAGATGCACTTCGGGCGCCACTTCGCCAGTTCGCTCGGCCGCTTCCGATTGAGTGTCGCCGACTCCGTCGGTGGTGCCGATGCGCTCGCATTGCCTTTCGACGACGACGGTGAGTTGGAGTCGCTCCTGATGCGTGCGCCGCATGAGCTCGACGACACACAGTCGTCGCGCGTTCGTCGCGCGTTCGTGTTGTCGGTCCCGGAACTCGGTGAGAAGACGGCGGATATCCGGAACCTACTCGGACATCAGGAGCGGACGACGACGCTGGTGCTGCGCGAACGGCAATCTGGTCGCGGCCGCGTGACGCGCGTGCACCATCGCGGTGAGTATCTGCAGCCGGGCGAGTCGGTCGAGCCGCACCTGCCGGACGCGCTCGGCGCGACCGATGCGCCGAAGGATCGGCTCGAGTTCGCTCGTTGGTTGGTCTCTGCGGACAATCCGCTCGCCGCCCGCGTGGTCGTGAATCGTCAATGGGCGCTGTTCTTCGGTCGTGGCCTGGTGGCGACACCGGGCGACTTCGGAGTCCAAGGGGCAGTACCCACCCATCCGGAATTGCTCGACTGGCTTGCCGTCCGATTCATGAGCGAAGGTTGGAGCATCAAGCGCCTGCATCGATGGATCGTGACCAGTCGGACGTACCGGCAGAGTTCCGCCGTGCGACCGACCGATCTCGACCGCGATCCGGCGAATCTCTGGCTGGCGCGCGCGCCGCGTCTGCGACTCGATGCGGAGGTCTTGCGCGATTCCGTCCTGGTTGCGACGGCCAAGCTCTGCGATCGCGTAGGTGGTCCGCCGGTACGGCCTCCGCAGCCGCCGGGTGTGACCGAGGTGACGTTCGGTAGTCCGAGCTGGCGCGCCGATGATGGTGAAGATCGGTTCCGACGCAGTCTTTACACCTTCCAGAAGCGCACCGCGCCGTTCGCCTTCCACGCCACCTTCGATGCGCCGAGCGGCGAGTCGTGTGTCGTTCACCGCGCGAGTTCGGACACGCCGCTGCAGGCATTGGCACTTCTCAACGATCCGATGCTGACCGAGCTCCATCTGGCATTCGGTGAGGAGCTCGCGATGCTGGCGCGGCAGCACGGGAGCGACAGCACGCTGACCATCGCGTTTCGGCGCGTCTGCACTCGCGCTCCGGCCGGTGCCGAGCTCGATGCGCTGCGGAACTTTCTTGCGCGTCAACTCGAGCGAACCGACCCAACGACGGCGTGGAGTGCGGTCGGTCGTGCGCTGCTCTGTCTCGAAGAAGCCGCGACCCGAGGCTGAACCATGTCTACCGATCCACTTGCGATCTTCTCGCGGCGCCAGTTCCTGGCCGATTGCGGACTCGGTCTCGGCAAGATCGGCGCGATGTCGTTGCTCGCATCGTCGGCTGCCGGTGCAAGCGTCGCACGGCCTGGTCGGGAGGTGAGCAATCGCCGACCGGGAGCTTCGTTCGGTCCGCACTTCGCGCCGCGCGCGAAGGCCGTGATCCATCTGTTCATGGGCGGCGCGCCGAGCCAACTCGAGTTGTTCGACCAGAAGCCGCTGCTGACTCGCTTTCAGGGCAAGCCGTTGCCCGCCTCGGTGATCGGTGACCAACGCTACGCCTTCATTCGACCCGATGCCGCCGTGCTCGGGCCGCAGTTTGCCTTCGCTCGACGCGGTGAGTGTGGCGCCGAACTCGGTGAGCCGCTGCGACACCTGGCGGAGGTCGTCGATGAGCTGTGCATCGTGCGATCGATGCATACCGATCAGTTCAACCACGCGCCGGCCCAGTTGCTGTTGAACTCGGGATTTGCGCAGCCGGGGCGTCCGAGCCTCGGTTCGTGGGCCGTCTACGGACTCGGTGCGGAGAGCGCGGACCTACCGGCCTTCGTGGTGATGAGCACGGGTGCCGGCTTGAGTGCCGGCTCTGCCTTGTGGTCGAGCGGCTTCTTGCCGCCGGAGCACGGCGGCGTGCGGCTGCGCAACGGCAAGGATCCGATTCTCGATCTGAGTACGCCTGAACGATTCGACGGCGAGATCCAGCGAGACACGTTCGAGCTGGTCGCGCGTCTCGATGCTCAGCGTGCCGAGGCGCTCGGCGACCCGGCGATCGCCGCGCGGATCCGATCGTTCGAGATGGCCGCTCGGCTGCAGACATCGGCCCCGGAGTTGCTCGATCTGGCCGGTGAGGGGCAGGCGGTCTTGGATCTCTACGGTTGCGAACCGCAGAAGCCGTCGTTTGCGCGTGCGTGCCTCCTGGCGAGGCGACTGGTCGAGCGCGGCGTGCGATTCGTCAACATCTTTCACGAAGGCTGGGACGCCCACTCCGATGTCCGAGGCAACGTTCTGAACAATTGTCGCGCGACGGATCGCGCCTGCGCGGCGTTGATCGTGGACCTGAAGCGGCGCGGTCTCTTGGAGGACACGCTGGTCGTCTGGGGCGGAGAGTTCGGTCGGACGCCGATGGTCGAGACCAATCCGTCGCTGGGTCGCAGTCTGGGACGCGATCATCATCCCCAGGCTTTCACCATGTGGCTGGCGGGCGGCGGTGTTCGGCGCGGCCACACTCACGGCGCGACCGACGACTTCGGCTTTCATATCGTGCAGGACCCAGTGCATGTCCACGATCTCCAGGCGACCGTGCTTCATCTGCTGGGGTTCGATCACGAGCGGTTGACGTTCCGCCATGCCGGCCGTGACTTCCGTTTGACCGACGTACACGGTCGAGTCGTGCAGTCGCTGTTGGCTTGAAATGCGGCGGCTGCAAGCCCGAACTGTTCGTGAACGTCTGCTGCGATCGCCACAAGTCGCGCCCGGCTGCGTCGCGACGACGTTCACGAATAGTCCGGGCTAGGTGTGGCGCGGCGCTCGGCGCGTCCACTCAAGGATTCGTCGAGGCGCGGCGGTGAACGCGTCCCGGGGAGGCTTGGTCGGTGGGCGTCACTCGCAGCGAGTCGATGTTCACGTGTTCAGGGAGTGCGATCGCAAATGCGGCGCAGGCGGCGACGTCGTCGGCGGTCAGCGGCTGCATGCCGGAGTAGACCTTGGCTGCGCGAGCATCGTCGCCGCGGAAGCGCACGAGGCTGAACTCGGTCTCCACCATGCCGGGGTCGATGCTGGTGACGCGGATGCCCTGCCCCAGCGTCTCATAGCGCAAGGCTTCGGTGATCGAACGCAGGCCGCGCTTGGTCGCGCAATACACGCTCCCGCCTTCGTAGGTCTCGTGGCCGGCGATCGAGCCGATCATGAGCACGTGACCGGAGTTGCGAGCCACCATTTTGGGCAGCACGCGGCGCGTCACCTCGAGCACTCCGATGAGGTTCGTCTCGATCATCTCGCGCCACGCACGGCCATCAGCAGCGGCGATCCGTTCGACCCCGCGCGCGAGTCCGGCGTTGTTGATCAGCACGTCGATCGGGCCGTTTGCCGCTTCGACGGCTTCGACGAATGCCGCGACCGACGCGGAATCGGTGACGTCCAGCGCGTGGTGCGCGGCGGTGGGAAGGACTTCGGTCAATCGCTCCACTCGCCGGGCGCCCAGTGAGAGCCGATGACCTTCGGCAGCGAGCCGGCGGGCGATTGCGGCTCCGATGCCGGAGCTTGCACCAGTGACGACGACGTGCTTCATGCCCGGACGATGATCGCGTTGCGTGGTGCTGGTGTCACTCAGTTGCTTTGCGGCAGCGATGGGTGCTCGGGGCACTTGACGGCTGTCGGAGTGACGGACAGGCTGTTGGCCGAGGTCGAAGCGAGGTGGGAGACCGCAACGAAGCGACCCACGTCCAGTGTAGATGGAAGATCGTCCTGAACTCGACCCGCTCGAACACTCGGCACTCCATTCCCGGCTCGTTCGACTGGCCGGACGGTTGGTCAGGGGCACCGAGGCGCGCGACGAGGTCGTGCAGAGAGTGTGGCTGCGATTCGTGCGCGGCGGGTCGACGGTGCCGATCCGGTCGCGTGTGGCCTTCTTGCAGGCGGCCCTCATGCAGGAAGCGGCGGCGTTCATGGGTCGTGAGCGTCGCCGGGTTCGTCAAGAGCGTGAGCTTGCGGCGGGCTTGGCCGACGTGCCCGCGTCGCCGGGATGCCGCGCGTCGCCGGAAGACCTCGAAGTGCAGATCGAGCGACTGCGGGGTCTGCTCTCGCCGATCCATCGTCGGTGGCTGGCAGATCTCTTCGGTGACCTCGACGACGGAGCGCTCGCCGCCAGAGATGGAGTCAAAGTGGCGGCGATCCGGAAGCGGAAGAGTTTTCTCTTTCAGCTCATTCGTCGGCCGGAGTTCCTCGAGAGAATCTTGGACGTGTCGCTCACAAGTGTACCTCTGCGGCACCTATTGGGGAACCCGGCGGAAGCCGCGATGAGTCAGCCCGACTCCCCGACTCCCCGACTCCCCGATCTCCGCATCTGGTGCCCGCGTGCTGGATGAGGATGACCTCGACCCTCTCGAACCAGGAACCCTCGAATGATTACCGTCAGGCTCCTCGCTTCGCTCGCAGTTCTGCTCGCATGGATGGTCCCTGGCGCATCGAGTTCGGCGCCTTCCCGCGTCGGCGATCCCGTAGAGCGCGTTGCATCCGTGAGCTTCGTGCGTCTTGTGGCGCGCGCGGAGACCACGGGCTGCACGCCCTACCTCGTGACGGACGGGACTTGGCTGTGGTGGGGCGGGTGCCCGACCTCCAAGTGCGAGAATGAGCCTGTAGGAAACGAATGTCAGGTCACCCAGAACTCCAACGGCAGATATAGCTGCCATTGCAATGGAGGCGGTAGTCATGTGCTCTGCCAGCCATGGTTCGAGATCGATGAACACGGCAGAGTTGACGACGAGTGGAACTGCGTCGGAGTCGAGTGTCCGAACGCTTGCTATGAGAACGATATCCCTGCCGGGCCCTACCCAGGAGGAACCGCGGAGTTCTATGCCTGTGACTGTCACTGATCTCAGTGCGGCGCCGTAGGTCTTCCTCACGCCGAGCCGTCCTCGTTCACGAAGCAAACGAGTCGCACAATGCAGAGCCGTGTCGTCTCCTTCGCCATCATCATTGCGGCTGTGGCTGCATGGCTGGTCATCGCGGGAACTAGGCGCCCGGATTCCATGCCGGTCGCTGGCCGACACACCGAACGTGATCCAGTCGACTCTCGAAGTGGACACCCGGTTGCCGACTTGACCGGATCGGCGTCGGATCGAGTGGCGGTTCCCAGTCGCCTCATCGTGGTTGACCCAGATGGGGCCCCGGTCGTCGGCGCCGAGCTGCGGCGATACCGACCTACCAGGAACGGGGTGTTGACGGACGACGCTCCGCCGATCGCGCAAGCGACGGAGAACGGGGCGATCGAGTCCGCCGAGCTTCAGGTCGCCGATTCGCGCTTCTTGGTTCGAGCGGCCGGATTCGTTCCTTCCGTTGTCGAGGGCGGATGGTCCGGGGATTGCGAGCTGTCGATGGCCGTCGCGTTTCGACTCTCCGTCACGGTGCTGAGCGACCTGGGAGCACCGATCGTCGATGCCCGCGTGACGTTGCAGCCGAGAGCTTACGGAGAGGGAATGCCGCCCGATGCCGAAGGCTCCGGTGACCCTATGTATCCGGCACCGTGTTGGGTTCGCGACACGGATGCGTTCGGCAAGGCGGAGTTCTTCGACTTGCCGGACTCGGAGCTGTTGGTCCGGGCCCATCACGAGCACTACTGCGTCGCGGACGGTCGAGCGGTCGCCGAGAAGGTGGCCGTGAAGTCGCGCACGGAGATCGCAATCGTCATGCAAGACATGTACGGCGTCGTCATCGAGCTGCCGACGGACGTGGAGATTCAGTCGGAATTCTGGAAGGCCAACCTGTCAACGCTCGACCGGTCGTACGGCGTGCTGAGTAGTCTCGGCTACTGCCGGCAACAACTTGGCGACCGCTTCGCGAGGGGTCGTGTCTATTGCCACAGGCCGAGTCGGATCGATGAGCCGACTCGCGTGCAATACACGGCCATGTTGCGCGACGGCTCCTTGTTTCGCGCAGATTGGCCCCTGACTCCGGTCCGACTGATCCAGAGTCCCGTCTTCGCCGAGTTGGATACCGAGACCCGGGCTCGGGTCCTGCGGTTCGAGGCTCGGCTCGGCGACGGTTCCACAATTGACACGGAACTCGTCATCGGGCCTCGGAATCATGATCCGCGTGAGACACCGCGGATTCAGCGTGTGACCACGTCAGAGCCGATGTTCGTCGAGCACGGCGACTTCCGGGTGTTCCTGCGCAAAGAGATCGCATGGATCGAAGAGCAACCGACCTGGGATCTCCTTGTCGACGATGCGAACCCAGCCGGCGATCTCGTGACACTGAACTTGCGATCGGACGTGATACCTGTGCGGTTTCGAATCGTCTGGCCCGAGGGCCTCGCACCGAATCCGGTCCACATGCGAGTCCGTGACAAGCGCGGACATTCCAAGATGCTCGCGAATCAGATGCCGACTCGTGGAGAGTTTCAGGACTTGATGCCGGTGGGTGACTACGAGTTCGTGATCCCCGCGGGCGTGTACGAGGCAGCGGTGCATCGATTCACGATCGATCGAACGGACAGGGATCGGCTCTTCGAGATTCCGCTCCAACTGGCGAAGGCGAAGTAGTCCGCGTGAGATCGGGCGCTGCTTGGTCGACCGTTCACGAGTGGGGGCATTCTTCGCGAGGCAGGACGATGGATCATCGCTGCCCTTCGCGGCGAACCATCGTGGGGCCGACTGGGCGTGCAGGTGTCGTCTGGTTCGCACGGTGATCCGCGGCGGCGGTCGAAGTCGCATCTCCGCCGACTTTGCTCGCCCGTCATCTTGATGGGCGTCCCGGCGGCTCGGCCCCAGCAAATCGGCCCGAGCGAATCGGCCGCGAATCCGAGCCGGGTGACTTGCGGGTTGCTCACACCGTCCTGCCCGACCCCAGGTCTCGCCAGCGAACTCCATGAGCGGCTGGCCGCTTTCTCGGCTCGCGCTCGCTCGCCCTAGCCCGGATTATTCGTGAACGTCGTCGCGAGATCGACACGAGTCGATGCCCGGCAAGGAGCTACGACGGTCGACGACCGAAGCGTAGCTGTAGCTACGCTGCCAGGGAGGAGCCGTCGTAGCGACGCCGCTGGGCGCGACTTGTGGCGATCGCAGCAGACGTTCACGAATAATCCGGGCTAGTCGCACTCGGCGAACCACTCGAGTGAATCGAGCCTGGATGGCGAGTCTCGTCCGAATGCCGGGATGCGCGATCGCAGGATCGTCACTTCGACTCACCCCACCGCGATACGCAGCACGGTGCGCACGAGCACGATGACGGCGACAACGATCACGAATCCCAAGACCGCGGAGTGGCCGCGCTTCACCGCGAACCGGCTGCCCAGAAAGCTGCCGACGAACGCGCCGCCGGCCAGCGCGATCGCGGGGGCCCAGGGAATCGCACCGGCGTAGGCGAAGGTCGATGTACTCACGACCGACGAGCACAGGATGAGCGCCATCTTCGCGGTGTTCACGCGCACGAGGTCGCGATCGCCGACGCGGCGCAGGGCGGCAATCGCGAGCAAGCCGACACCGACCTGCAGAAAACCCATATGCACGCCCACGGCGACAAACAGCAGCAGGGCAACCCACGGTGATGCTGCGGGTGCTGGTGGGTGCCCGCGCTTCTCGCGAAGCAGCCCTCGGAGCAGGATCGCGATCACGACCAGCAGTGCGAGGTCGTAGACGACCCGCGGCAGGCGCAAGGCGAGGAGAGTCCCGAGCAGCGCGCCGGGGATCGTCGCCAACCCGTAGAGGAAGGAGCGCGCAGGCAGGCGCTGGCCATGCGCCAGGAAGCCGACCATGCCGCCGAGCGCGATGGCGACCGCGGCAGGGCGCATCGCGGCGTTCGCCGCTTCCGGCGAGAGCTTCGCGACGAGTTCGAAGCTCAGCAGTGCGAGTGCACCCGCGGCGCCGGCGAGGTTGTTCACGAAGCCCATCACCACGCCGGTGACGGCGACGACCACGATCGCGATGGGCTCCAAGTTCAGGATCCGTCAGCCGAGCAAGTCAGCGACCGCCGCGCGCTCGTCCTGGAGTTCCTTGGTGCTGATCGCGATCTGCGCGCGCGCGTAGTCGTCGAGCGTGAAGCTGCGGTCGATCTTCCAGTTGCCCTTGCCGTCGGTGTGGCAGGGGTAGCTGCAGACGATGTTGTCCGGGAGTTCGTAGGCGCCCTCGCCCCACACGCACAGCGACACCGGGTCGTTCGGCTTGCTGTCGTGGAACAGCCAGTGAGCGTGCTCGAGCGCCGCGTTCGCCGCCGACGCCGCCGACGACAGGCCGCGCGCGTCGATGATGGCCTTGCCGCGTTCCTGCACCGTCTTCACGAACGGGCCCTGGAGCCAAGCGGCATCGGTGATGCGTTCCTTGGCCGGCTTGCCCTCGATCCGCGCGTTCGTCCAGTCCGGGAACTGCGTGTTGCTGTGATTGCCCCAGATCGCGATGCGCTCGACGTTGTTGTGGTGCACGCCGGCCTTCATCGCGAGCTGCGCGCGCGCGCGGTTCTGATCGAGGCGCGACATCGCGGTGAAGCGATCGTTGGGCACGTCGGGTGCGGCGTGCATCGCGATCAGACAGTTGGTGTTGCAGGGATTGCCGACCACGACCACGCGGACGTTCGGCCCCGCCACATCGTTGATGGCGCGGCCCTGCGTCGTGAAGATCGGGCCGTTCTCTCGCAGCAGGTCTTTCCGCTCCATGCCCTTGCCGCGGGGCTTGGCGCCGACCAGGAAGCACAGGTCGGCGTCACGGAACGCGACCTTGGGGTCGTCGCTCAGCTCGATCCCGGCGAGGAGGGGGAAAGCACAGTCCTCGAGTTCCATGCGGACGCCGCCGAGGGCGCCCAGGGCCGGAGTGATCTCGAGCAACTGGAGGATGACGGGGACGCCGGGACCGAACACCTCACCGGCGGCGATCCTCGGGAGAAGGCTGTATCCGATCTGACCGGCAGCGCCGGTGACGGCAACGCGCTTTGGCTGCATCCAGGCGATTCGAGCATGAGCCCGGCCCGGAAAAAAGCCGAGCGTCGCGGCCGAGCTGGCCGGGTGCGGGGGTCAGCGCGCGGCGCCCTCCGCCACGATCCGAGCCTCGACCACCGGCTCGATGTGCTCCTGGAACACCCGCTTCCACTCCGGATGGCGCGTGCAGATCTCGAAGGCGCCCTTGTTCTCGAAGCCGGCGAACAACGCCATCGTGTAGCCGCCGTTGTGCTCGGCCACGTTGTGGGTCACCGTCAGGTAAAGCACGCCGGGCAGAGTCTCCACCAGTTCGGCCAGCGCCTCTCGCGCGCTCCGCACGCGATCGAGCGGCACCCCTTCCCGCAGTCGGAAGAGGATCACGTGGTGGAAACTGCTCTGGTCCATCGGCGCCTGTGCGATGGGATTATGGCGCCGAAGCAGTCCCGGCGCGCCCCGCATCTGGGTCGTGCGGGACGCAGCCCGACTCACCGTGCGGGACGCAGCCCGAGTCACGCAGCGTCGTGGTTTTCCGTGTTTGCCTGGCCATTGGCCG
The DNA here is from genome assembly GCA_050181465.1 of Planctomycetota bacterium. Lineage (GTDB taxonomy): Bacteria > Planctomycetota > UBA1135 > UBA1135 > UBA2386 > JACRLW01. Next base: position 29,249 of record JBFXDD010000019.1, on the reverse strand, counting down.
GCACCACGCGCAGCGGGCGGCGAGGGTCGTCTTCTTCGCCGATCAAGTGGCCGTGGCCGATCGACTCCTCACCGAACTGCCAGCAGAACACCAAGGGACCACGCTGCGTGCGACCGGGGATGTGAATCGTCAGCGGGGAGACCCGCAGGACGGTCAAGCCCAGGTGCTCGAACTCGGCCAGGGCCGCATCCGTCGCCTCGCGGTTCCGGAACAGCAGGGCCTCGATCTCGCGGACGCTGTCGCCCAAACCCTCGGGGGTGTGGGACGCGTTCAACTCATCGAGCATCCGGGTGAGTTCCCGGCGCTCGGAGCGGCGCTCTTCGATCTCGGCAGCGATCGACCGCAAGAGTGGCAGCAGTCGGTTCGCTTCCGCGAGCGTGTAGCGCATCTCGGTCGCAACTTGGTTCATGGGAGGCTCCGTTCGTGCTCGAGAACGGTTCGAGGACGCTTTCGGTTGATGACGGCGATCGGATGTCGGGAACTAGCCGCTCCGATCGGTTGGGTTACCGCAACGGAGCGCTCCGCATTCGAAAGCTCGTCAGCCTCTTACGACGGAGCGTCGGTTTTTCTCCGTCCACCTTCATCAAGCTTTCTTCGACTCAACGCGTGAGCGTGAGCGAGCCGGGCCCCTCGACCGCGTGCTGGGTTTCGCTGCCATCGGGCCAGCGGACTCGCAAGCGCGCGGATTTCGCTGCACCGAGCCCGAACCAGGCGCTGGTCGGTGACGTGGTCAGATATCCGCTTCCCGAGCGGATTTCTGCAACCGTCTGCGTGCCATCGGCACGGCGGAGCAGCAGGCGAGCACCGATTGCAGCGGGATTTCCGGCGTCGCCCCGCAGCCGAATGTTCAGGAAACGGGACGGGTCGGAGTGGTTGGCGAAGGCGCGAAGCGGCCCGTCATTCTCACTGAGCAGGAGGTCCGGACTGCCGTTGCCGTCGAGGTCGGCGACACCCAGGGCCTTGTTGTCACCGGGTGCAACGAGGCCGCTCACGAGCGGCTGCAAGGCTCGAAGGCCGCTTTCACCTCCCGCGAGCAGGAGACCCACGCCTCCGGCCATCCGACCGGTTTCGGGTTCGGGTGTGAAGAAATTGTGCGCGAGCGCGAGGTCGGCACGGCCGTCCCCATCGAAGTCCTCGATCGAGACGCCGAAGCCGGGCGCGACCTGAGCCGCAGCCGGCAGCTCGCTCGGCGCGAATCGACCGTTGCCCTCGTTGCGCCAGAGCACGTGAGCGACCTCGTGCGCGTTGAGTTGGGTCGCTCCCGTCAGCGCGTCGGCGCCGTAGATCTCCTCGAGGCCCGCGCGCGCGAACTGGTCGTAGGTCGGGAAACGTTCACCGAGGACCGGGATCGCGCGGCTGCTGCACGACCGGCCGCGCACGGGCAGCAGCCGTTCGCCTTCGAACTTCGCCTCGATCACGTCCAAGGAGCCGCTGTCGTCGACGTCTGCCGCAAACAGGCGCGCCGGCTTGGAGGGGCTCGCCTTGTACTTCGTGTTCTTGCCGAGGTTGGTGGCGACGACGTCGAGATCCCCGTCGCCGTCGATGTCGCCGACGGCGAGGCCGTTCCACCAGCCGTGCCGTCCGCCGAATCCGGCGGCATCGGTGCGTTCCTCGAAGGTGCCGTCGCCGCGATTGCGGAACCACCGCAACGGCTGCCAGTGGCCGGCGACGAGCAGGTCCTGCCCGCCGTCGTCGTCGAGGTCGGTGAACACCGCACTCGTGATCAACCCGCCGGGACGCAGCTCAGGAATCGCCTTCTCGAGGACGTCTACCAACCGACCCTTGCGGTTCTCGTACAGCCGGCAGAGCGCCGGCAAGGGGTATTGGCCGGGTACGACCCGGCCACCTACGAAGAGATCGAGGTCGCCGTCGCGGTCGTAGTCGGCGGCGCAGACCACGCTGCCGCTGTCGGCGAACGCAGGCAGTGCTTCCTGCCTCGCGTCAAAGGTCCCGTCACCGCGATTCACGTAGAGCCGATCGCGCAGCGAGGGATCGCCGGCGCGCACTTCGTTGCTGCCACTCACGACGTAGAGGTCGAGGTCGCCGTCGGACTCGAGATCGAAGAAGACTGCACCCAGGTCCTCGTGCGGCCCGTCGGTCTGCCACGGGCCGGCGCGCTCTTCGAAACCGGCGGCCCGGTGCAAGTACAGTCGTCCACCCTGACCGCGCGCGCCGCCGACGAAGACGTCGTCCTGGCCGTCGCCGTCGACATCGCCGAAGGCGAGACCGGGACCGAGCTGCGAATGCCGGTGGGGGACGAGCGGCTGCGCGGCGTAGTCGTCGAACTTGGTCTCCTGGTGGCGGTGCTGGGGGGCCAGCGATGCCGCGGCGGCGAACCAGGGGTGCTCGGGGTCGGCCTTCGGTTCCGCCGCCGGCGGTGCCGCCAATGCCGGTTCCGGACAGGACAAGGTGTGCAGGAAACCGGCGCGCAGCCCCGCATGCTCGCTCACGCCGCGTCTGCCCGGCCAGCGCACGACCAAGCGATCGACTTGGTCGTGAGCACCCAACCCGATGTGCAGGATCGGCTCGTGGGTGGAGAGGTAGCCGCCGCCGCCGGTGAGGTGGCGATCGATGCGTTCGTTCCCGATCCAAGCGGTGACGCGGGCACCGATCGCGTGCGTGTTGCGACCGGGGCCGACCAGCCGCAGCAGAAGCGCGCGCCTCTCCTTGCCGGCGCGGTTCTCGTGGACGACAGCGGGCGCGTTCTGGTTGCCGACCAAGAGGTCGAGGTCACCGTCGCGATCGAGGTCGACCACGGACGCGCCCTGACTCACGCCCACCAAGTCGAGTCCCCATTCCCGGCTGACGTCCACGAAGTGCGGAATGTCGCCGGGATCACAGCCCTCGTTGCGCAACGCCAAGTTCGGCTCGGGAACCGGCGAGAGCTTGCTCGCCAACTCGATCGCTTCGGCACGGCGGCCGCTGTCCCACAACTCGCGGAAGCGCAGCTTGGCATCGGGATCGTTGTCGAAGCGCGGAATGCCGTTGGTTGCGAACAGATCGAGGTGGCCGTCGCAGTCGAGGTCGGCGAACTTCACGGTCCAGGTCCAATCGGTCTTCGCAACCCCGGCGAGCAGCCCGCATTCGAGGAGACGTTCCGTCCCGGTGTTGAGGAAGAGCGCGTTGCGCATCACCTGCGGCGGGCGACCGTTCTCCAGGAACCAACCGCGATCACCCATGTCACCCATGAGCATCTTCGCGTCGTAGTGCGAGCGCATCGCCATGTCGGCGACGATCAGATCCAGGCGGCCGTCGCCGTTGATGTCGCCGGCGTCGGAACCCATTCCGAAGTAGGCGACGTGCGGAAGTCGTTGCGCCGCGCATTCCTCGAAGCGGCCATCGCCGAGGTTGCGATACAGGAGATCCGGCGACTCGAGATCGTTCGCGACGTACAGATCGAGATGGCCGTCGTCGTCGAAGTCCCACCAGGTCGCGGACAGACCCATGCCGTGGTCGGCGATGTTCGCGGCCGTCGTGACGTCGACGAATCGTTCGCCGTCGTTGCGCAGCAGACGATCGGGCTGCCCGCCGAAGAACACGCGACCTTCGAACTCGATCAGGTGATCTTCGTATCCGGCGGGCACGCGCGACTTGCCCGCATCAACCGCAGCGCCGAGATCCGGCATCGGTGGAGCGAGCTCGCGCAGACTCTTCTGCATCGCTCCGGGCAGGGTGGCGCGCGCGAGCAACTCGGGGAGCAACGACTGGAGGAAGACGCGGTTGGTCAGCAGATACACATCGAGGTCGTCGTCGCCGTCGTAGTCGGCGAATGCGGCAAAGAAGCTCGCGCCGACGAAGTCGAGACCGAAGCGAGCGGCGCACTCTTCGAAACGCATCCCGCCGAGATTCCGATACAGCAGATTCGGCGACTCGAGATTGCACACGTAGATGTCGAGAAGGCCGTCGCCGTCGACGTCGACGATCGAACATCCCGTGCCCCAGGCATCGCCGCCATCGACTCCGGCGGCGTCCGTCACGTCCTCGAAGCGCAGCGCGTCGCTCTGTCGATACAGCCGGTTCTTGCCGTCTTGCGACACGATGTAGACGTCGGGACGGCCATCGCCGTCGAGGTCGCCGCTCGCGACTCCCGCGCCGTCGTAGACGTAGGGCAGGACGTTCTCGGCACGCAACTCGTTGCCGGTGGTGATGCCGCTGGCTGCTGCCGGCAGTGTGACGAAGCTGCGCATCGCGCCGTCCTCGCGCGCGCGAAGGGGGACTGACGTCGCCGATCGGTCCGCGGAACCATCGCACGATGCCATCACCAACGCGGTTGCGATCGCGACTCGCAGAGTCGATTTCATCGACGCATCCTAGCCCGGACGATTCGTGAACGTCGTCGCGAGATCGCCGCAGGGCGCGACCTGCGGCGATCGCCGCAGACCTTGACGAGTAGTTCGGACTAGTTCGGCGGCGGCCCGAGGGAACGCGTTCAGCGCATACCGATCAGTCGCACGCGACGCAGCGGTAGCTCGACCGACTCGATGCTGGCAAGCCTTGAGGTCAGACCGCGGGCGATCACTTCGATCTGCGGGCCGTCTTCGTCGCCGAACCACGCCGAGACGGCGTCGTGCGGTGACGGGAACTCCGCCATCAGGACGAGATCGTGTCGCTCCAACTGACGGAGGCAGTCTCGCGGCAGGAGATCGTCGACCTCTGCGTCGGTCAGGCCCCGCGCGTTGGCGCGCATGAGGTCGCCGAGCCCGACTTCGTTCGCAACGCTCTCCAACAACTCACATGGCGGACTCGACGGCACCTCGACGGCGATGCGCCCACCCGGCCGCAGGAACTTCCGCCCGGAACGCAGAGCCGGCGCGATCTCTTCGAATGCTGCGCTCAGGGGGCAGCCGACGATCGCATCCAGCCGTTCCGGCAGGAAATCGGAGTCGGGCAGGAACAGCTCGCCGGCCTTGCCGAGCTTGTCCATCAGAATGACGAACTCCAGAGATTCCATCTCCGCGAGCAGGAGGACTCGCGACTGAGGTCGCACGCCGCAGGCGTCGAGCAACGCTTGGAAGTGATCTTCGAAGAGGCTCATGCGACATCGTCTCCCCGCCGCGGCGGGAGCGGCACGACGTCGCCGTCGACCGCAACGTGCACGTCGTCGAACAGCTCGCGGGCCTCCGCCAGGAAGGGTTCGTTGTCACGATACCGCTGACTGATGTGCGTGAGGACCAGCCGCCGCGCACCGCTGTCTCTGGCGATGCGCGCTGCCTGCCGTGCCGTGAGGTGCGCGTTCTTGTGGGCGTCGGCAGCATCGGCCTCCAGGTAGGTGGACTCGCAGATCAAGAGGTCGACGTCCTTGGCCAGTTCGAAGGCCGCGTCGCACAGCCGCGTGTCCATCACGAAGGCCACTTTCTGACCGGCGCGCAGGGTGGCCACTTCCTCGATTCGCACCACGGTTCCGTCGGGTGCCCGCGCCTCCCCGTCGCGCTTCACCGCGCCGATCGCCTCGCGCACGAGCCCGCGGGCACGCGCCTCGGTGGGATCGACGTTCCACTGATCGGGCTCGACCAATCGATAGCCGAAACACTCCACGGAGTGATCGAGGCGCTGCGCGAACAGCGTCCAATCGGGAGTCCTGGCGATGGGGCCGTCGCGATCGACGGGATTTGGAGCGAGCTTGCTCACGTCGCGGAAGATCGACGCGTGGCGCAGGCGTTCGAAGTAACGCTGTCCCGAGCGTGGATAATGGACGCGGACCGTGTGCTGGACTTCGTCGAGCGCGATCCGCTGCACGAGACTGGCGAAGCCCAGGCAGTGATCGCCGTGGAAGTGCGTGATGCAGATGTCGCTGATGTCGGTGGCCGCGACCCCGAAGTGGATCATCTGACGTTGGGTGCCTTCGCCGGGATCGAACATGATCCCGTCGCCGTCCCAGCGAACGAAGTAGCCGTTGTGGTTGCGGTGACGAGTGGGCACCTGGCTCGCGGTTCCGAGCACGACGAGTTCGCGGACGGACATGCTCGTTTCAGAGGATCGTCAGGGCCGACAGCGAGCCGTTCGGCTCCCGGAGAGTGAAACGGGCGATCGCGCCGACTTCGATCGCGCCGAGGTCGCCGCGTCGCAGCAACCGTGCGGGGTTACGAGCCGCGACTTCGGCGAGCACCAGGTCGTCGGCATGCGGCACCGCGGCGGCGAAGCCCCGGCACGCCATCGCCATGGTCAACGCCGAGCCCGCGAGGCGGCCTTCGCGGTCGCGCACGATGCCCTCGCGCGACGTCACCGGGAGACCGGAGAGGGTGTACTCCCCGTCGGGCATTCCCGCGGCGCTCACCGCGTCCGTCACGAGCACGGTGCGGGCGCGTCCGAGCGCTCGAAACGCGAGGCGAAGCATGTTGGGATGCACGTGATGACCGTCGGCGATGAGGCAGCAGGTCAAGCGTTCGTCGTCGAGCGCCAGGTTGGCGATTCCCGGTTCGCGGTGGTGCAGCGGCGACATCGCATTGAACAGGTGCGTGACGACGCTCGCGCCGGCAGCGACGCACTCGGCGAAACCAACCGTGCTGCGGGCATGCCCGAGCGCGACCACGACGCCCGCGGCAACCAGGCGCTCGACGGCGGCCGGTGCACCCGGGAGCCCCGGCGCGAGGGTCACCATCGCGAGGTGTCCGTCGCAAGCCTCCAAGAGCCGCTCGACGTTGTCGCGAGTCGGCAGGGCGAGGGCCTGCGGATCATGCGCACCGGCCAGTTCCAGGAACGGCCCCTCCAGGTGAATGCCCAGAGGCAGTGCGGCGTCGGCGGCCGCGGGTTGGGCGAGCCAAGTTGCGACGGCGCGCGCGCGCCGCGCGAGCGTGTCGACCGGGGCGGTGATGAGGGTGGGCAGGAACGCTGCGGCAGCGCCGCGCGCGGCGGCCCGTGCGATCACCGCGAACATGGCAGGGTCCTCTGCCTCGAAGCCCGCGCCGCCCATGCCGTTGACCTGGAGGTCGACCAAGCCCGGCATCAAGGTGCCGCGCACCCGCCGGGCCGGCGGCCAGCCGGTCGGCGGTTCGCCGCGATGGATTGCCGCGACACGGCCGTCGACCACGCGGACCGCGACCGCGGCGGTCGCGCCGTCTCCGAGAATGGCGCGTTCGGCGGTGATCGCGGTGTCGGTCATCGTCGGCCCGAGGCTACGATCGCCGGGCCCTGGTGTCACGTCGCCGCACGATCGTCTTCGCCCTCGCCGTCGCAGCACTCGGTGCCGGACTCGCGGCGCTCGGTTCACTCCTCATCGATTCCTCGCGGCCCCCGGCCGCCCTCCTCCACGAGCGCGACTTTCACTTCGAACGGGCCGATCACACACCGCTCGAGATCACTCCGCAGCGACCCCTGATCCTGCCCTTCGCCTTCGCCGACTTCGATCTCTCCGCCGAGTTCGAGCTGGCCGAGGGTGCCGAGCTCGATCTGGTGCATCGCCTGGTCGAGCCAGTCATGCGCGAGGACGGTCTGACGCCCTTCCACGCGCGCTTTCACGTGCTGCGCCTGTCGACGCTTGAGGGGGCGCCGGTGCGCACGCGCGAACAGGCCCTGTTCGAAGATGACGTCGCAACCGATCGCCGCGGGGGCGTGCCGGTGAGTCCGGGACTGCCCGCGACGGTGACGATGAGAGCCCGCGGTCGGCAGACCGAAGCCGTGCTGGCGGGCCGACGACTCGAGTCCATCGAGACCACGGATGCCCACGGTCAGATCGCGGTGCTTGCGCGCGGCGGTCGCGCGGTGATGCATCGTCTGGAGATCTTCTCGCGCCCGCGCCCGCTGGCGCTCCTGCCGATCGGTCACGCGGCGATCGGTGGAGCGCTGCTCGGTTGGATCGCTGCGCTGTGGTCGCGGACCAGACGAGGGGTTGCCGGGTGGATTGGCCTGGCCTGGCTGCCGCTCCTGGCGTGGGGGAGCACACTGGTGCTGTGGAATCGGATTCTGCCGGACTGCGAGCCGAGCACGCTCGCACTCGTGTTGGCCGCGCTCGCGGGGGTGCCGCTCGCGCTCGGCTCGTGGTCACGCCGCCCCGTACTCGGCATGACCGTCGGCGCGCTCGGCGCCGCGGCCATGATCCTCTACGCGATTCACCTCGAGCAGCCGCGCCTCACCGATGCCGTCGATCCACGACTCGACCGCTACTTCGGCCGCGACTCCGGCAGCGCTCCCTTCGATGCTCTCGCGCGCCGCATGTATGCCCGCGACGCCGTCCACGGTGTGGAGGCCGTGGGCGAGCGGCTGGTGTTCCTGGGCGGTAGCGCGCTCTTCGAGAGCCATCCCGACAAGGCATTCTGGATCGCACCGATCGTCGGGGCGCGCGCCGCACAGTTGTTGCCCGGACGAAAGTTCGACGCCGCCGTCTTGCCGTGGACTTCGACCGAGGGCTCCGTACTGCAACAGATCGAGTGCTTCGAGCGGTTCTATGCGGCTCCGATGGCGCCTCGTGCGGTCTTGTTGATCGTGCCGTCGTGGGAGAGCGAAGGCACACCGCTCGACGGATTCGCACGAGCGATCGATGCCTTCGTCGATCGATCCGAAGGACGGGCCTGCAGCGTGATTCTCGGCGTCGACGACGGTCTGGCGGCAGACTTCGCGGCTGCGGTGGACGGCGTTGCGCGCGCGCGAAGCGCGAAGCTACTTCGCGTGCGACCCGTCGAAGATCCTGCCGCAACCATCGAGTCGATCGCAGCCGAACTCGCGTCGCGTCTCCGCTGACACCCTGTCTCGCCATCGTCCATGCATCGATCGCTCACACTCGGACTTCTCCTGTTGAGTCTCTCGGCCGCCGACCTCTCGGCTCAGCAGGCCCCGCAGAACGAGGCATTGCTCTCCGTCGACGATCGCTCGCGCTGTCGACCGGTGGAGGATGCCGATCGAATCGTGTTCGCGCTCTACACGATCGAGTCCGGCGTGCTCCGTCTGAGCGCTCACCTGTCGCCGCCGCGAGAGGCGGACGACTCGAAGGTGATCCTGGAAGTGCTTCGCGACGGCGAATGGCAATCGCTCGGCACTGCCGATGTGCATCCGATCGGTTTCACAGCGGTCTTTCGGATCGAGGACATGAACCTGAAGGAGCACCTGCCGTACCGCGTGCGAAACGAACGCGGCGCGGAGTTCGCCGGGCTGCTGCGCGCGGATCCGGGCGAGCGCGACGAGATCGTCGTCTGTGCGTTCACCGGAAATTCGCCCGGGCCCGGCGGCGGCAAGTACGACAAGAGCGACGTCGTCAAGGCCGTGAAGACGATCGATCCCGACTTGCTCGTGTTCACCGGGGATCAGGTCTACGACCACTTCACACACACGGCGTCGTGGCTCGAGTTCGGGCGGACGTTTCGCGACATCCTGCGCGATCGCCCGACGATCTGTCTTCCGGACGATCACGACGTCGGTCAGCCCAACCTGTGGGGACAGTCCGGTCGCAAGATCGACCTCGATACGAAGGGTGGCTACACGCGGCCGGTCGGCTACGTGCAGATGGTCGAGCGACAGCAGACTTCACATCTCCCGGAACCCGCGGATCCCGTCCCCATCGAACAAGGGATCGGCACCTACTTCACGCGTCTGCGACTCGGCGGGATCGACTTCGCGTTGATCGAGGATCGCAAGTTCAAATCCGGCTGCTTTGGGCTCGTGACCAAGGCGATGGGGTCGCGGCCGGATCATGTCGAGATCGCCGGCGTCGATCCCGCACAGTTCGATCGTCCCGAGTTCGAGCTGTTGGGCGCGCGGCAAGAAGGCTTCCTTGCGCGGTGGAGCGAGGATTGGAGCGGCATCGCCATGAAGTGTGTCGTCTCGCAGACGACGTTCGCGATGACGTCCACGCATCATGGGCGCGATCGAGGCTTCTACTACGCCGACTTCGATTCCAACGGCTGGCCGCAGACCGCTCGCGATCGTGCGGTGCGTCTGTTGCGACGGGCGACCGCTTTCCATCTGTGCGGCGACCAGCATCTGTCGACGATCGTGCAGTACGGCATCGAGGGTCCACGCGATGCAGGCTTCGCGTTCTGCGTGCCGTCGATTGCCAACCTCTGGCCGCGTTGGTGGGCACCGGAAACGGCAGGTTCGAATCCCGAACCCAACGGCGATGATCACACCGGCGATTTCCATGACGGCTTCGGCAATCACGTCACGGTCTTTGCACACACGAACCCGCGGTCGATGGGGCGCGAACCTGCCGAGCTTCACGATCGAATGCCCGGCTTCGGTGTGGTTCGGTTCCGGAAATCCAGCCGGACGATTCGGTTGGAGTGTTGGCCGCGTGGGGTCGATCCGACCGCTGGAGACGTTGGTCAGTACCGAGGCTGGCCTCGAGAGATCCGGCAGATCGATGCGCTCGGGGTGCACGCGCATGCTCTGCCCGCATTCTCGATCGAGGGCGCGCGCGACCCGATGATCTCGGTGTACGGGATGGACGGAGTTGCTCATGCTCACGTGCGGATGGGAGAGGCGTCGTTGCGCCTTCCCGTGCCGGGCCCCGGCACCTACCGCGTGCGATTCGAGCGCAGTGATGGGGCTCGGGAGGAACGCCTCGTCGCCGCCCATCGGGCAGACGAAGCTGTTGCAACCGTCTCGGTGCGGTTCCCCTAGCCCGGATTATTCGTGAACGTCTACTGCGATCGCCACAAGTCGCGCCCGTCGGCGTCGCTACGTCGGCTCCTCCCTGGCAGCGTAGCTACAGCTACGCTTCGGTCGTCGCCGAACGCAGCTCCTTGCCGGACATCGACCTGCGACGATCTCGCGACGACGTTCACGAACAGTCCGGGCTAGCCCGGACTATTCGCGAATGTCTACTGCGATCGCCACAAGTCGCGCCCGTCTGCGTCGCTACGTCGGCTCCTCCCTGGCAGCGTAGCTATGGCTACGCTTCGGTCGTCGCCGAACGCAGCTCCTTGCCGGACATCGACCTGCGACGATCTCGCGACGACGTTCACGAACAGTCCGGGCTAAGCTGCCCCACCGTCATGAAACACGAGACTCCGTTCCTCTTCGTTGCAGGCTTGGCCTTCACGGTTCCACTCTTCGCTCAGGATGCCGCCGAGGCATCCGGTTCCGCGACTCAGACCCAGACGGTGTCCGCACCGGTCGTTCGCGTCGCGATGGGCAAGGCACCGAAGAGTCCGCTCGCGCCGCTGTCGCGCTCGGCGACCCTGACTGCCGGTATCCCCGCGGACCTCGGGCATCCCGAGGGACTGCACCCGCGCTTCTCCGGCAAGCTCGACATTGCAGGCAACTCTCACGCGGTGATCGCTGCGGCGACCGACAAGGACGCCAAGCTGCCCGACGTCGTGCTGGTCGACTGCGATCACGACGGTCACTTCGACGGGGCGGAGTGGTTCAAACCGAAGATCACGGAACAGAGCGCCAACGGTCGTACGATGATCCAGTCGGAGAGCTTCGCCGTTTCGATGCAGACCGGTGCGGCGAACCTGACTGCGGATGTGCGCTACATGGGCCTCGGCGACACGGCTCGGCTGATGTTCAACTTCGCCGAGCAACGAGTCGCGTCGGTCACGATCGGCGGGGAGACCCATGTCCTCGCCATCGCCGATGGGGACTTCGACGGTGTGATCGGCGGGGCTCGGGATCTCTGGACGATCGCGAAGGAAGACGCGAGGCCGAGGAGCTCCATGGGGCTGCCGCTGGTCGGTGAAGGCATCTTCGCGGACGGCGTGCGCTGGACGATCCAATGCGACGGTGACCGAGTGAGTGTGCAGAGCGCGAAGGCAGACGGCCCGAATCCGGCCGACGAAGCGGCGGTCCGCGTGCGCGTCGAGCACGAGTGGGCGGAGCGATTCGATGCCGAGCGCGAAGGGTTCGTCGCTCAGCGCAAGCTCGACACTTCGCGCAAACTCGCGACGAAGCCGATCGAATGGCGCTACGTCACCTTCGAGCAAGGTCTCGCAATGGCGAAGGCCGAGCAGAAGTTGCTCTTCATCGACGTAATGGCGTTCTGGTGCGTGTGGTGCTACCGGATGGACTACTACACCTATCCGGACGCGGAGGTCGCCGATTACCTCACCGCCAACTTCATTCCCGTGAAGATCATCCAGGAGCAGGATCGCGTCGGCGACTACCAGAAGCTCATGGACACGCTGAAGCTCCGCGGCATTCCGGCGATGGGCGTGTTCGACGGTGACGGCGCCGTGGTTCACCCGATCTCGGGTTGGAAGGCGCCGACCGACTTCTTGGCGGAGCTTCGCAAGGCCAAGGGAGAGTGACGGGATCGGCGCGTCGCACACCATCGCTGGAGCGCGACGGTGTGCGGCACGTCCCTCACCTCGCGGATGGCCGCGCCGCGGTCAGGGCTGGATGACGAAGCCGTGCTCGTTGGAGATGTTGCCGATTCCGAGCGCGCTCACGCCGTCGATCGTGATGAAGCTCGTGTAGAGGCGCACGCCGACGATGCTCGGGATCGAGGGAATCGGGAGCCCCGTGGATACGTCGCCCGCAGCGTCGGTGAGGCCGGCGAAGCCAAGTCCTGCCGAGCCGATACTGCTGGTCAGCAAGCCGTCGAGCGAGAGCGGAATCTTGCGGCCGTCACCGAGCGGGAAGCCGGTGTTGCCGCCCGACAGCATCCCGATGAATGGCATCGTCGGCGTCGTTGAATCGAGTTCGAGAGCGTATCTCGTGCCGATACGCGGGGACGCGCCCGGCGCCGGCTGAAGGACTGCGTCGAAGAACTCGAAGTCGTCCATCTCGCTGGTCTGGAATCCATTCATGCCGATTCCGCCGGCGGTGAGGAAGGATGCGTTCTGCGTGATCGACAAGTTGTCGAAGAGGCCGTCGAGGTCGGAGTCGACCTGCATGGTGAACTGGCCGTCGAGCACGACCATGCGGCAGTGAGCGGCCTGCGTTCCGCCGACGATGTCACCGAAGACCGCGCTGCCCGGTTGGTTGTAGGCGAAGCAGCGATCGAAGTCCGGGGTGCCGCCGTTGTTCTGGATCTTCGTCATGACGAGTCCGGTCGGCGAGTGACGGGCGGTCAGGCCGGCGAACTGGACGGTGCTCGCGGCATTGAAGTAGAAGGTGCCGTCGAGCACGCAGTCGGTCGCTTGGTAGCCGTCCTTGGTGATGTAGGCCCAAGTCGAGCCGGAGGTGGCTGAGAGCCGGCCGCTCTGCACTTGGAACGCGCCGGTCTGTGCGGTCCAGCCTGAGCCCGGCAGCAGCGGACCGTTGGGGTAGCCGCTGAAGTCGTCGGAGTAGGTTTGCGCGTGAATCGGCAGCGCGAGAAGCGAGAGCGAGAGAAGAGTCAGTGAACGCAAGGGAGAAGCTCCTGAAACAAGGAGAGTGGTTGTCAGGACAGTCTATTCCGGTGCTGACTCTCCCGCGGCGTGGTGTCTACGACTCCTCGATGGGTGACAACCTTTTGACGTCGCGCGCGGCGCGGCGCCTCGGTCTGACAAGCCGGCAATTCGCCTTGCTAACGCGCTCTCAACCCCGGCGCCGGGGGCGTCGCGTCGGCGCAGCGTCTCGCTCGTACGCCGGCGGCTCGAGCAGTTGCGGATCAAGAGTCGCGAGGGCTTCGTCGAGTCGCTTGGCGAGCTCCTCGCGCTGCGCTTCGCGCGCGCGGGCAGCGATCATGCGTGCGGTGGCGACCGCGTTGACCTCCAGGCCGTCCAGGGTTGCTGCCGAGTTCGGGCTGCGGCGCAGCGACTCGATCAACGCATCGACCGCAGCTTCGAGGTTGCCGAGTTCGAGCTGGAGCCGTGCGCGGCCAGCGAGTGCCATCGCGACGTAGTGCTCACAGCTCGTTCTGAAGGAGGACTCGCCACGCGACGCGGCTTCGAACCACTCGATGGCTCGTGCATAGGCGTCGAGCGCGGCACTCGGGTGTGCGGCGCGCCGCTCCGCCTCGGCCGCGATCAACGCGGCGTAGCCGACGAACCACGCAGTCTGCGCGTCGTCGGGCGCTCTCGCGACGCGTTCCCTCGCGGCATCCATGAGCCCCTCGGGACCGCGCTCGCGGAGTGCGCGGGTTCGCCAGCGATCCTCGAGGAGCGGCGAGCCGGTGAACCGAGCGAGCCCGGCGTCGAGGATGGTCGGCGCGAGCGGGCTGCCGAAGTACTCGAGGAAGTCGTAGTGATTGGCAACGTGCGTCGCCGTCCCGAATCGATGCTTCGCCAGCAGCGCGTAGGCCGCGTTGACGTCCGCCATCCACTCGGCCTTCCACTCGCGCTTGTCGCGGACGGCGGTGCTGATGGCGTCTTGGCGTGCCTCGGCGAAGAGCTGCAGGACCGCTGCGGTGTGCTTCGCATGCACGTCGGCCGGCAGCTCGGCGACTGCGACCGCTGCCTTGGCGTACGCGGTATCCCAGTCCGCGAAGCGCTGCGCAGTGAGCGCAAGCACCGCCGCGACGCGCCATGCCGGTGCGCCCTCGCGCTCGGCGGCTTCGGCGGCGAGCCTGGCGTCTTCCCACAGCAGTCGCTCTTCGCGCGCGGCGTGGCGATCGGTGCGACTGGGGAGTTCTTCGCGCGCGATCATGGCGAGCGTGAGCTTGGCTTCGGCGAGTTCGATGCTCAACGTGGGACTCGGGCCGAGTTCGCGAAGCGAGGCGCGTCCGGCATCGACGCCGGCGATCGCGGTTTCCCGACTCGGCAGCGAGGGCGAGTAGACCGCAGCCGAAATCATGTTCGTCCACGACTCCAGATCGACTGCGGCTTTGCCGCCCGCGAGCCCCCGATGCGCGGTGGCGAGCGTGCGCGCACGCGGCGACGCCGCGCCGAGTTCGCCCAGTGCTTCGATCAGTGAGTCGCGTTCCTTCGAATCGAGCGGGGCGCGCAGCGTGTCGGCGATGAGATCGACGGCGCCGGTATCGCGGGCTCGCGCCAGACCTTCGCGCGCGGCGCGAGCGAGGTCCGGATCCAGTCCGGCGATCGCCATCCGCAGGACCTCGACGGGGGCGGCACCACCCTGTGCGAGGGCGGCCTCGAGCATCGCTCGGCGCATCGTCGCATCGCCGGACTGCCAGGCGCGCTCGACGGCGAGACGATCGAAGCTGTCGCGACTGGCGACTCGCTCGACGATCGGTCGATCCCCGCGAACGACCGGCGGCGCCTGGATCGCACGATTCGCAATGCCGTCCGTGATCGTCTGGAACACCGACTCGGTGTCCCACGTGTAGAAGACGTCGTAGGTCTCCTCGCGGACGTCGCCGTTCTCATCGAGTTCGACCATGATGTGGCGAGGTGAGATGCGCTTTCCGTCCATGAACTTCTCGAACAGGAACGGCTCGATCGCGATGTGCTCACCGCAAGTCACGCCGCCCAGCCGCGGGCACGGAATGCGTCGGCCGTTCTCGTCGTGGTCTTTGGGCGTGTGTCGGTACACCGATGCGATCACGCACACGTACGGCTCGTACAGCTTGCAGATGTCCGGGTCGCGATAGCGGATGCCCGCGTAGTGCTCGCTCGCGATCTCGCCGTCCATGTTGATGCAAACCAGGATGGGGCGTTTGGTCGCGCGGGCCACCGCGACCGCGTCCTCCCAGGTTCGCTGCCATTCGATCAACACCGGCTTCTGCCAATCCTCCGCGGTGGGGGCCGGCCAGACCTTTTCCGGCACGAGTCCGGGCGGCGGCGGGACGCCCTCCTGGGCCAGGATCGGAGCGACGAGCATGGGCAATGCCAGCCACACCGCGATCAGGAGGAAGCGATGGCAGGTGCACGGCCGTGACGTCTCTTTCATGACGATTGCGGGAGCGGATCGAGGTCGCATGGCGGCGTCGAATCTAGCCCGAACTGCTCGCGAACGTCTGCTACGATCGCCGCAAGTCGCCCTCGGCGGCGTCGCTACGTCGGCTCCTCCCTGGCAGCGTAGCTACAGCTACGCTTCGGTCGTCGCACGACGTAGCTCCTTGCCGAACATCGACCTGCGTCGATCTCGCGACGACGTTCACGAATCGCTCGGGCTAGCCGTTCACCGTCGGTCTTGTTGTGTGATCCGTGCCTCGGTGCTGAGGTTCGCATGGGTCGCCGGCGGAGGCCCCGGATGCAGGACCCTGGCGGCGCGTTCGGACGAGGGAGTGCGTGGTCGTGCGTGCCGACCTACGCTGCTGCGATGAGATCGATCGTGGTCCTCTGTCTGTCCATGACGCTGAGTGCCATTGCGACGGCGCAGTCCGCGGCTACCCAGCGAGAAGACGCAGCGACTTCGGGTGTGCCGCGATCCAATGTGCTCGAGTCGGCCTCCAAGCTCATCGAACGCGCGATCGCCGACGGCGAACTCCTCGGAGCGGTGGTGCTCGTCGCGCGAGGACGCGAGATCCTCCTGCACGAGGCACACGGCCATCGCGACGTCGATCGCAAGTTGCCGATGCAGCGCGACAGCCTGTTTCGCATGGCGTCGAATACGAAGGCCGTGACCGCCGCCGCGGTGCTCGCGCTCGTCGACGACGGCAAACTCGAGCTGACGGCTGCCGCGGCGAAGTTCTTGCCGGGCTTCGCGAACGGCGAGGCCGCGGACATCACCGTCGAACATCTCCTGACTCACACGAGCGGATTGCGCATTCCGACGCTGTTCGTGCAACCACTGATGGAGCCTTCCCCCGAGCATCCGAAGGCCCCGTCTCTCGTACTCGAGGCATCGCGAATCGGTGCCGTCGGTCCGAAGTTCGAGCCGGGGACCAGCTACGCCTACAGCAACCCTGGCTACAACGCGGCGGCCGCGATCGTCGAAGTCGTGGCGCAGCAGCCCTTCGCCGAATTCTGCGAGCAACGCTTCTATGCACCGCTCCAAATGCGCGACACCTGCCACCACGAGTCGGTTGCCGATGCGAAGCGGATGTCGCAGGTGGTGCGCGCAGCGGCGCCCGGCGAATGGCGAGTCGTGTGGCAACCCGGTGGTGCGCCGACGGTCCCCTTCGTGCGCGGAAGTGGTGGGTTGATCTCGACCGCGGCGGACTTTCATCGTTTCTGCCGCCTTTGGCTGGACGGCGGACAGGTCGGTGAGGTCAGGGTGCTGAAGGAAGACTCGGTCGCGGCTGCCGTCCGCAACCGCATTCCTCGAATCGAGAAGGCCAGCTACGGCCTCGGCTGGGTTCCCGCTGCCGACGGCACCTTCTCGCACGGCGGCAGTGACGGGACTTGGGTGTGGTGTGATCCCCATCGCGATCTGGTTGGGCTGGTGCTCACGCAGACTCAGGGTGGGGATCGGCTGGATGCGATCTGTCGGCGATTCCGGGGGCTCGTCGAGACCGCCGTCCCTCTGCCAGGAGATCGCGGTGGCAAGTGAGGATGGTTCGACGGCTGCGGACGACTTCGCGCGGCTTCTCGCCGTGTTCGAGCGCACCGGGCGTCAGGGGCCGGGCAGCGAGGCGACGACCCGGCGTGCTCTGCGCTCTCTACCCGCTGGGCTCCAAGTCCGGCGCGTTCTGGATCTCGGTTGCGGGACGGGCGGTTCGACGATCGTGCTCGCGCGGGAGACCTCCGCGCACGTCATCGCAGTCGACAGCCACGCTCCCTTCCTGCGGATTCTCAGTGACCATGCCGCTCGGAGTGGACTCAGTGACCGCATCACGACCGTCGTGATGGACATGGCGAAGGCCGAGGATCTCGGCAAGGACTTCGACCTGATCTGGGCGGAGGGCAGCGCCTACTCGATCGGCTTCACGAACGCACTCGCACTCTGGCTCCCCTTGCTTCGCCCGGGTGGCTGTCTGGTCGTGACGGAGCTCGTTTGGTTCGCGGCGGAACCGAGTGCCCGCGCGAGGGACTTCTTCGCGGCGGTGTACCCCGCCATGCGTGACGAGGCGAGTTGCGTCGCCGTCGCGCAGGCCGCCGGCTTTGCAGTGGTCGATTCCTTTCGACTGCCACCGGATGACTGGCGAACCTACTACGCCGGGGTCGATGAGGCCGTGCGTCAGGCCGTGGCCGAGGCGGGCGACTGCCCGCTGTATGCCGCGCTGCGCACCGAGCGGGACATGTATGTCGAGTTCGGTGACGAGTACGGCTACCTGTGCTTGATCCTCGGGAGTTCCGGCTAGCCCGGTAGACTCGTGAACGTCGTCGCGAGATCGCCGCAGGTCGATGTCCGGCAAGGATCTGCGGCGGTCGACGACCGAAGCGTAGCTGTAGCTACGCTGCCAGGGAGGAGCCGTTGTCGCGACGCCGCTGGGCGCGACTTGTGGCGATCGCAGCAGACGTTCACGAAGAGTCCGGGCTAGAGTGCCCGCTCGATGATCGCGCTCGGAATCGACGCCGGTGGCACGAAGGCGGCATGGTGCGCGCGCACGGACGCCGGTGCGGAACTGCGCGGTCAGGCCGGGGCGATCCAGGCTGCAGCGGCGGACGCGGGCACCGTGGCGGGAGCCATCGCGGCCATCGTTGCGGAAGTCGAGGCAGGCGCGCACCAGCGGGTCGGCAGTCTGGTCGCCGGACTTGCCGGAGCCGGCAATCTCGTCGTGCGGCGATCCCTGCGCGAAGCGCTCACTCAGGAACTCGGCGCGAGCGTGCGCATCGCGGTGATCGGCGACGTGGAAGTTGCCGCTGCCGCCTGTCTCGCCGAAGCGCCCGGTGTGGCGGTCTGGTCCGGCACCGGCTCCTTCGCCGTCGCGCGTGCGGCGGACGGAAAGCTCCATCGCGCCGGCGGCCGCGGCCTCCTGCTCGACGATCGCGGCGGTGCCGCAGCGATCGTGATCGCGGCCGCGCGCCGTGCGGTCGAGGCTGCGGACGGCATTGGCGAGCCGTTGCCGTGGTCGTCTCGATTGGTCGACGAACTTGGTGCCGCGAGCGCGATCGACCTCGGCCGGACCATGCGCGGCATGTCGCCCGGAGACCTCGCGCGACGGGTCTTCGTCGTCGAGGAAGCTGCGCGGCAAGGGGAGCCGCATGCGCGCGCGATCCTTGTCGACGAACTCGATGCCCTCGCGGCGCGAACTCGAGCCGCGGTGACGCGCGCCGGGCTCACACCGCCGAGTTGCCGCGTGTGGGTCGGCGGCGGCGTGTTCATGCACTCGACGGTCGTTCGCGAACTCTTCGGCGCAGCGCTCGAGTCTCGCGGATTCACCGGGCAGCTCACCGTCGCGCCGGCGGCCGTCGGCGGCGCGCTCACTCTCGCCCTGGCACTCGCCGAGCGACGCCTACCGTTGAGCGATTGGCTGGAGGACGACCATGCTGCGTGATCTCGATCTCGGCGACGGCCGCATCGTTCCGAAGGCCTGTCTCGATCTCCGTTTCGCGCGATCCGGCGGTCCCGGCGGCCAGCACGTCAACAAGACCGAGACGAAAGTCGATCTTCGTTGTGACCTCAATGCAGCGCGGAGCAACTTGGGCGACGAACTCGTCGAGCGCATGCTCGCCAAGCTGCGAACGCGGCTCGACGGCGACGGCAAGGTTCTGGTCGTCTGTGAAGAGACGCGATCCCGGCATCGCAACATCGAGGCGGCGCTCTTGCGCCTCGAATCCCTGCTGCGAGCGGCGACCCTTCGGCCGAAGCCGCGCAAGAAGACCAAGCCGACTCGCGGCAGTCAGCTCGATCGACTGGCAGAGAAGAAACGGCGCGGCGACATCAAGAAGCTTCGGCGGGGTGGAGACGGCGAGTGAGACCGTCGCTCTCCTCGCCGCGAGTTCGTCGGTTCGAATTCGACCCACCGCCGCAGTGTTACTGGGCGTCGAAGCCGATCGTGTTGGTGAGAGTGCCCCCGGGCATCACGATCGCCTGGAACTGAATCCGCCCCAAGGGGCCGCGAAAGCGGTGAGGAGCCGTCGCCAGGAGTCCGAACGCCGAGATCGAACCGGAGCCTGCGAAGAAGATGCCGGCTGGATCGAGTTGGAGCGCGCCGCCGATCCCAAGCAGTGGAGTGCCCGGGCACTGTGGTCCGCCGAAGCTCCCGAATGCGAAGACCGTGGCGGTGGGCTGATTGAGATCGCGGATCCGTAGCACGATGCCGTCGCGGCGCGTGAGGCCCTGATCCGGCCAAAGCCCTGCGGCGCCGAAGTTGGGATTCGTCGTGATCTGGAAGATCGGCTGGATGTCGGCACCGATCTTGAGGACGGGACTCGGAGTGAGGATCGACACTCGCAGGAAGCGGTCCGCGACTCCGCTCGAGACCGGAGCCGAACTCCGATCGATTGCCGTCGCGGTCGTCGGGATCGGGGTGGCGATCCGCGGATTGTCCACCGGCGGGTTGCCCCAGCCGGACATGTGGATGTAGAGCCCGTCGGTTCCACCGCCGGAGCTGACGTTGACTCCGCACGCGAGATAGACCGAGTCGCAGGCCGGCGTCGAATCGAAGGGGGTTGCGAAGGTCACCGTCCACTGGATCGCCGAGGGCCCCGGACTCGAGTCCGGCGGCGTGGTCAAGGGACCGATGCGCAAGCGGTCGGCGTTCAGGTCAGGTTGGTTCGGCATCAGCGGGTCCGCTCCGATCAAAGCCAAGGTGAAGGTCTCAGCGGTCATCGCGACCTGGTCGTGCACGATCGCGGTGATGCCGGAGATCCGTTCGAAGACCCTGCCGGTCGCTGGGTCGGTCATCTGTCCGATCCCGCTGACCATCGAGGCCGGGTAGCGCTGAGCGATGTCCCCCGGGCTCGTGATCGGCAGCCCCACGCGGGTCGCGAAGTTGGTGCGTGATGAGTGCAGCTCCAACTCGTTCAAGAGCGCTTGTGCTCTCGTCGAACCCACCAGGAGCAGGGCCGACATCCAATACCTTCCATCGCGCTTCATGCTCGCCGGCGTAGCGCACTCTGCGAGTCCTGCTTGTTGTCAGCGGGCTCAGTCGTCGACGGCAGTCGCCTCGGCCCAGACCAGGATCCCGTCACTCGTCACGACGAAATCGTCACCGCCACGGCGGCGTTGTCTGGCGATCGTCTCGGCCATGCCGGGCCCGACCGCTGGCAACAAGACTTCGCCGCCCAGCTGCGTCGCCTCGAGCAAGTGCCCGTCACCGAGGAGATGCACGTGGCCGACGACGACCACCAACAGCGCGTCGGCGTGTTCTGCGCGGAGCTCGCGAATCCGAGTCGCCATCCGCGCATCACGTTGTGCCAAGGGCGGTCGTGGAATGGCCTCCAGCGCCCGTACCGGCGCCTGCGCATCCTTCGCGAAAGCCAAGAGATCGCGGTAGAAGTCGGAATCCAATTGCGCGGAATCCAACCAGGACCCGTCCGGTTGCGCCGAGAGCGCGATTCGCAATCGGCGAAGGTCGATCGCTCCGCTGAGGAAGCGTTCGACCTCGGCTTCGTCGTTCACTCCGATCGCCTCGATCGCCAAGACGAGTCGACGGCCTCGTGCCTGGAGTTCGCGGAGCAACGCCAGTTGTGCACGATGAATCGTCGCGGCGTCGTGGCGGTCGCCCAACCACAAGAGGTCGTTCGCCAGAATCGCGGCGATGACCGCCTCGCGCGATCGATAGCCGGCGATCTCGTCGCCGAGCGCTCGGAAGTGGGCGCGCTTGTAATCGGCCAATTCGCGAGCGGCGGCGGAGTCGTCCGCTTCCGTCCCGCGCCACCCAAGGTTGCCGCAGCCGTGACTGAGCAAGATGGCGGCGCACGTGAGCAGGCTCGCGAGGATTCCGCGCATCCGGCCAGCTACAGTACTTCGCCCAACGCGTGAGGAGCTCGCGACGAACGCGAGTTCCGTGCCATGCGGAGATCGACCATGCACATCGACAACCTCGCGAATCGCACCGCCATCGTGACCGGCGGCGGGAGCGGCATCGGGCGGAGCATCGCAATCCACCTCGCACAGGCGGGCGCACGGGTCGCCGTGACCGGCCGTCGCGCCGACACTCTCGAAGAAACGGTGGCGCACGTGCGTCAGCACGCCGACGCCGACGCGATCCCTCAGGTGATGGATGTCTGTGACGAGCGCTCCGTCACCCTCGGTGTCGAAGCCATCGCCGGCCGCTTCGGCGGACGTATCGACATCCTGGTGAACAACGCCGGTGCCGGCGGCCCGAACGCGTGCTCGACTGCGGGCGCGGATCGTTGGCGCGAGATTCTCGCGACCAATCTCGACGGCGTCTTCTACTGCACACGGGAAGCGCTGCGCTTCATGCCCGACGGTGGCCGAGTCATCTCGATCTCCTCGGTGCTCGGCAAGTTCGGTGTTCCGGGCTACACCGCGTACTGCGCCAGCAAGCACGGCGTGATCGGGTTCACGAAAGCCCTGGCACTCGAGGTCGCACCGCGCCAGATCACGGTCAACGCGATTTGCCCAGGCTGGGTCGAGACCGACATGGCGCGCAGCGGCATGGAACTGCTCGCACAGTCGATGGGGACCGACTACCGGCAGGCTCGAGAGGCCGCGCTCTCCGCCGTGCCGATCGGTCGAATCCTGGAGACCGACGAGATCGCGGGGATGGTGCTGTATCTCGCCGGTCCCTTCGCCGGTGGCGTGACCGCACAAGCCTTCAGCATTTGCGGCGGCCAGGTTCAGAGCGGCTGATCCCCTTCGATTCAGGGATTCTCGACCCACTCGGCGACGAAGATATTGGTGTCACCCTCGTTCGCTGCGTACCGGTTGCTCGCGAACACGAGGTGCTTGCCGTTCGGCGAGAACATCGGAAAGCCGTCGAAGGTGGCGTTGTGCGTGATGCGCTCGAGTCCCGTCCCGTCGTCGCGGATCATGTAGATCTCGAAATCGCGGCCGCGCGGATCATCCATGTTCGAAGAGAACAGGACGCGACGATTGTCCGGGTGGAAGAACGGGGCGAAGTTGGCCTTGCCGTTGTTCGTGATCTGGCGGAAACCGCTCCCGTCGACGTTGCAGACGGTGAGTTCCATCTTCGTCGGCATCACCAGTCCCTGGAGCAGCAGGTCGCGATACTCGGCGACCTCCTTCTCGTCCTTCGGGAAGCCGGAACGCATCACGAGTCGCTTGCCGTCGTGCGAGAAGAACGCACCGCCGTCGTAGCCGACGCGGTTGGTCACGCGGCGGACGTCACTGCCGTCGGCCGCCATCGTGTAGACCTCGAGGTCGCCGTCGCGCATCGAGGTGAACACCAGTCGGCCGGTCACCGGATCGACGGTCGCTTCCGCGTCGTAGCCGTGAGTCGAGGTCAGGCGGGTGAGGCCCGAGCCGTCCGTGGCGCATCGATAGATGTCGTAGGTATCGAAGATCGGCCACACGTAGCGACCGCGAACCACGCGCACCGCGGGCGGGGGCTCATCGGCAGCGAAGTGGGTGGAAGCGAAGACCAGATCGCGATCACCGCTGAGGAAGTAGGCGCAGGTCGTGCGACCCTTCCCGGTGCTGACCATCCGCTCGGTACCGGTGCTGAGGTCGAGCACGAAGATCTGGTCGGCGGGGATCTGCGGCGGACGCGCACTCTGGTACACCAGTCGCGTCCCGTCGAAGGACCAGTAGGCCTCCGCGTTCTCGCCGCCGAAGGTCAGTTGGCGGACGTTGCGAAGCCGCGGTTCGGCTTCGAGCGCGGCGACTGCCTGGCCGGCATCGATGGTTGCGAGCCCGCGCTCGCCGGTTCTGGGCCCGCCCTGGCAGGCGAGGGTCAATCCGAGGATCAGAGCGGCGATGCCGGTCGAGGT
The DNA here is from genome assembly GCA_050181465.1 of Planctomycetota bacterium. Lineage (GTDB taxonomy): Bacteria > Planctomycetota > UBA1135 > UBA1135 > UBA2386 > JACRLW01. The sequence goes on along the minus strand of JBFXDD010000019.1, from coordinate 5,805 downwards.
GCCGAGCGGCGACCGCAGGAAGTTCCGAGACGTCATGGGCCGAGCAAGCTAGCGCGAAGCCCGGTCCAGCCAGCCCGGATTATTCGTCAACGTCTGCTGCGATCGCCGCAAGTCGCGCACGACGGAGTCGCTGCGTCGGCTCCTCCCTGGCAGCGTAGCTACGGCCGTGCTTTGGTTGCTGCCCAACGCAGCTCCTTGCCGGACATCGACCTGCGTCGATCTCGCGGCGACGTTCACGAGTAGCCCCGGCTGGAAGCTCAGTCGTCGGCAACGGCGTCGCCGATGCGGCCTGAACTTCCGCGATCCACTTCGGCGGGCAGGCCGAGCAGGTGCGCTTCGTCGGCGCGGGGAGTGCCGAAGCGCCGCAAGAATTCCGCGCGGTGTTCCTGGGCCAGTTCGAGGAGGCGCGAGAACAACCCGGCCGGGTCCTCGAGCCGAAGGAGGCCCGAACCGACCAATCCTTGGATCTTCCCTTCGAATCCGGCTTGCACCTCGTCGGAGCCCACCGGCTCCAGTCGACTCTCGTCGAGCCAGTAGTCGGCGCGGAGGCCGAAGACGTCGACGAGTCGGCGCAGGTGTTTGATCGTCACCGCCGACCTGCCCTTGCAGATGTCGGTGGCGGTCTGCGGGGCGATGTCGAGCGCGCGGGCGAGGTCGCGCTTGAGCATGCCACGTTGGGACAGGACCGTATTGATCTTCTCGGCGATCGTGACCATCAGAGGGCTCGGCTGACGATAGCAGTAATTCCGCTCTGGGGCTAAACCAGCCTCCTCAAGGACAGATGCTTCTCCTCAAGAAGAGCTCGATGTGCGGCGCGATTCTCGCGGTCGCGTCTGGTTTCATCGGATGTCGAAGCAACACGCTGCCGCCGAGTCAGTGGCCGGCGGGCGACTTCCGCTTGCACGTCGAAGAGCGGCGTGCGGAGCCGGGAGACGGGAAGATGGCCTCATTCCGCGTGTGGTCCGATGGCACCGTGCTCTATTCCGAAGCGGAATCCGTTCTTTCCGGATTTCCCCAGGGCTTGCCGGTCTACCACCGACTGGCGATCTATCGGCTCGACCCGAACTCACTTCGCGCCTTGTGTCGCGACCTCCAGCGCGCGGGCCTCTTCGAGGCGGGGCCGGCGCGGATGACCAACGCGCCCAACCCTGGCCAGGGCACCAGCGAGCGAGCGATCACGATCCGCTGGGTTGCTCATGCGGACTCGGGGTTGGTGTCGGAACTCTCGCACGATCGTTCGCTCCTCGAGCGCGCCGTGCTGGCCATCGCAGGCTTCCTGCCGCCCGGAGTGCGCATCCTGAACCTCGATTCGCCGATCGAACGGATCAGCGACGCGCCCGCGCCGCGCACGGCGGGTCGGGAAGCGGTCCAGCAACTGCGTGAGCTGGCTCGCAGCCGCTCGGACGACCTGGACCTGCTGCTCGACCTGTTCGCTGCGGCCGTCGGTGCCGGGGAATGGGGCGTCGCTCGCGAAGCGCTCGCGCAACTCGAACACGATGCGCCACCGCCAGGCGCGGCTAGCGACGAGACTCTCGACTGGCGCAAGGATGCGCTGCCCTTGCTTCGCGCGATGTTGCCTTCGGAATGAGGGCTGCCGTCGGAATGAGGCTGTGCCTCAGCGCGGACCACCGTGGGGGATGACGCGGCCGAGTGCGCTCTCGCGCTGTCGGTGCAGGAACCGTGTGCGGACTGCAGCCCGTTCGGCGATGACGTTTGCAGTGATCGGTCGTGACGGCGCGAGGCGCACGGCATCGGCGTAGGGTGACTTCAATGCCCCTGCGTACTCGTCGGCCGTTCGCGGCAAGCTCGGGAGAGCGTCGGCATATGTCTGCCACGCGTGGTGCTCCAGCATCGAGCACATGGCGTCCGCCAAGGCTGCCGCGTTCGGCCTGATCGTCAGCCCGCCTCGACCGAGGCGTTCCGCCGGCGCAGCGAGATCGGTGACGATCGCGGGTCGCCGCAATTCGATGCACTCGTCGAGCACGAAGCTCCAGGTCTCGAGGCATGTGCTCGGAAACACGCCGACGTCCGGCGCGAGGCGATGGACATCGGTCGGAACGAACTTGCCGTGAAAGGTGATCGGCAGGTCACGCGCCTGCGCGCGCAGCGCCGCGTCGATCGAATCCACTCCCGAGCTGCCGAGGATGTGCAACTCGGCGCGGCCGGGTGCTCGCGCTACGACGGCACGCATCGCATCCAACAGCAGCGTGGGGCCTTTGTGTGCACCTAGTCCGCCCCAGAAAGCGAAACGGCGTGGCCGCTCCGGGCTGGGTTCCGGCAAGCGCGGCAGCCCGGCGAAACGCCGCGCGTAGCAAAGCGGCAGAGTGCGAAAGCGGTCGCGCGGGATCGACGAGGTGGCGGCGAGCCGGTCACCCAAGGAATCGGTCGCGACCAGCACCGACTGCGCGAGCTCGAGTTCGCTGCGGAACTCGCTGTGAAACACCGCGATGCTCTCGTCGATCTCGTCGGCGGTCTCGTGACCGAATCGAGGCACGCAATCGCGACACGCGTTCGGCGAGAGCGGGCGCATGCAGGCGGGGTCGTCCGCCCGCATGCGGAATACGCGCGGGCAGGAGATCCAGTGATCGTGCAGACTCACCACCACGGGAATCGATGCGCGGCGGGCGATCTCGACCAAGTTGGTCGACATGCGCAGCCAGTGGTGGATGTGCATGACGTCCGGCCGGCGTCGCTCCAAGAACTGCGCGATCCAGTCCTCCAGCCGCGGATGCCAGGTCTTGCTGAAGACGTCGAAGTACAGGTCGTCGCGATGCACGCGCTCGACCTCGATTCCCTCGACGAAACTCGATTCGCTGCCGATCTTCGGCCACGGCATGAAGGAACCGCACAGCACCCGCGGTCGCAGCCCGAGCGCGCGCTGCGCAAGGCTGAGCTCCATCACATGCGACTCCACGCCGCCTTGGGTCTCGGGCAGGAACTGATGGGTGACGTGGAGGACGTCCAAGGCGCGATTCGAAGGTGTTACGTGGCGATGCGGCGAGCCGGATGGACGACTCGATGACGCCAGCGCATCATGGCGCGATGCTCTCTCGCTTGCATCGGTGCACTCCGATCGCCGTCGCAGTCCTCGCCCAAGTGTTCGTCGGCGCACTCGCGGCACAGAACCGCTCACCGAACGCGCCGCGAATCACGGAGCCCGGTGCACCCTTCGCTCGGCTCAGCCCCTACGACGTCCACATGGAGAGCGCTCCTTTCGCCGATCCGGATCCGGGCGACGTGCATGCGGGAACCCAGTGGGAGATCTGGACAGCGACGCCATCGCAGCGGGTCTGGTCGGCATCCATCCCGAGTGGTCCGGGGCTGCTGCACGTCCACCTCGGCGACGGCGCGTTCGAGGCTTCGCATGCCGGCTGGACCAATCTGTTTCCGGCAGCGCGTTTCACGCTGCGTGTCCGCCATCGCGACGACAGCGGCGATCCCAACACCGAGTGGAGTTCCTGGGCGACGACGGTGTTCGACACTCTGGCGATCGAGACCCCGGCTCCGCTCGCGCTGGACGACATCGCCGCCGATCCAGCGCCGCGGTGGCTGGACACGGCCGGGGTCGGTGTGGAACTGTCGACCACCGGGGATGCCTTCTTGCAGGTCGATCAACCCGCCGGTGGAGTGCTGCTCCGCATCGATCCCCGACCCGGCGCCGGCAATCGCATCGCCAATCCTGCCGCGGTCGCGTCGCACGCACCGCTCCGCGTGATCCTGTCCGGGGGTACACGCGGCAATGGGATCGACTTGCCGGAGACCGACCTCGAGTTCGCGGAGCGAGGTTGCGACCTGGTAGTGGTGCGCCTGCCGCGACTTCGCCTGCTTCCCGGGATGGTGCGGGTGTTCTGGGTCAATCTGGAAGGCGCGACCTACGTCGGCAGTCTCGCGCAATCGTCGCCGGTGTTCACGTCGCCCGCCCGCGGCTTGCGGGCCCCATTCGTGATGCGCGAACCCGGCTACGTCATCGATGTCGTTGCCGAGGGTTTGCGTTTGCCGATGAATCTCGCGTTCGCGCCGCGGCGCGGTTCGCGGCCGGGCGATCCGTCGTTCTACGTCTCTGAACTCTACGGCACGATCCGTTGCGTCACGAACGATGGCAGTCTCCTCACCTACGCAGCCAACTTGCTGAACTACACGCCGAACGGTGCCTTTCCCGGCGAGGGCGAGCAGGGCCTGACCGGGATCGCGGTCGATCCGGTGAGCGGCGACGTCTTCGCGGCGATGCTCGCGCGCAACCAGTCGACGAACCTGAATGACCCTCGCATCGTCCGCTTCTCCAGTGTCGACGGCGGTCGAACGGCGTCGTCCTCGCAAGTGATCCTGTCGATGACCAATGAACCGCAAGGGCAGTCCCATCAGATCTCGTGTCTCGAGATCGTCAACGGGATGTTGTTCTGTCACATGGGCGACGGATTCGATACCGGGACCGCGCGCGACCTGTCTTCGTACCGCGGCAAGATCCTTCGCATGAATCTCGATGGATCGCCGGTGACTTCGAATCCGTTCTACGACGGTGGGTTGCGCAACTCGCGCGATTACATCTTCGCCTACGGCGTCCGTAACCCGTTCGGCGGCGCATGGCGGGCTGCGGACGGCGCTCGCTACATGGTGGAGAACGGGCCGTCCGTCGATCGATTCGCCAAGCTCCTGGTCGGTCGCGACTACCGTTGGACCGGCAGCGACAACAGCATGCGCAACTTCGCGCTCTACAACTGGGACCCGGCACGCGGTCCCGTGAACCTCGCGTTCGTCCAGCCCGAGACCTTCGGCGGCAGCGGGTTCCCGACGGCGAAGCAGGGCCATGCCTTCGTCAGCGAGTCGGGGCCGACCTACGCGCTCGGGCGACAGTCGCGCGGCAAACGCATCACCGAGTTCGTGCTCGATGCAGCAGGGAATCTGGTCAGCGGCCCGGTTCCTTTCGTCGAATACGTAGGGGACGGTCGCGCCACGATCGTCGGTCTCGCGGCGGGACCGGATGGGCTCTACTTCACCGAGCTGTACCGGGATCTCTCCGGTGGTGGGCCCACGGCCACCGGCGGGCGCGTGTTGCGGATTCGTGCGGGCGATCCTCGCGACTGCAACGCCAACGGCGAAGCCGACGACTGCGAGATCGCCGCCGGTCTCGTGCCGGACTGCAATCGCAACGGCATTCCGGACTCCTGCGATCTGCGCGACGGCCGCAGCACCGACTTCGACGCCAACGGCATCCCCGACGATTGCGATCCCTTGCGCGCCAGCACCGACCAACTCACGGTGGGCACACCGGGCCGGGTGGATTTCGCGCTGACGGTCCGGTCGTCGCTCGCCGGTCTGCCCTATGCGCTGATCGGCTCCGGTAGCGGCACTCTGCCGGGCACCGCGCTCGGGAGCGTGCACGTCCCGTTGAACCTGGCGAACGACGCGTGGTTCACGCTCAGCGCGATGGCGGCGAACTCACCGACCTTGATCGACTCGATCGGGGTGTTCGACGCGCGCGGCGAAGCGGATGCTGCACTCGTGCTGACCAGGGCGATCCCGCCGACCCTCGCGGGTCTCGTGCTGCATCACGCCTTCGTGGTCTTGGACCCGGCTTCCGCGGACTTCGTGTTCGCGAGCAACGCGGTGCCGTTGCGGCTGCGCTGACCGAAGCTCGCAGCGAATCATCCGGGCCAGCCCGGATGATTCGTGAACGTCTACTGCGATCGCCGCAAGTCGCGCCCGGCGGCGTCGCTGCGTCGGCTCCTCCCTGGCAGCGTAGCTACAGCTACGCTTCGGTCGTCGACCGACGCAGCTCCTTGCCGGTCATCGACCTGCGGCGATCTC
>JBFXDD010000018.1:9060-103139 GCA_050181465.1 Planctomycetota bacterium | reverse complement strand
GGTCCAGCCGATCCCCGCGGTTGGCATGCTCAGCCCCTCGACATCAGGCAGCGAGTGTCACCCATGTGCCCGGTCAAGAGTGTTACCCATGTTCCCGGTTGCACAGGTTCCCCCGATCCGTCTCGGGTTTGGCGCCTGCGTCGCCGAGTGTGTCCGTGGGACCGGCTGCGTGCACGACGTCGTCGCGCATGCGATGGCAGCGGCACGCCCGCGCACCGGAGTTCGCCATCGCAACGAGCTCCTGGCTCGACGTCAAGTCCTCTTGGCATCCCGGGGCCAATCGCGCGTTCGGTTTGGGTCGGCGATGACCGGCGTGGCCGCATTCCCGCTGGCGAGTCGCGGGCGGAGCCGTCAGTGACTCGGATCAGTCTGGTTCGTTGCCCACCCTGCTCCCATTTGCTACCGTGCCCGATCGCTGCCTGCTCGACGGTCGCGCCTCCCATGGTCGGACAGCCAACACCCATCAGACAAGGTCAGTCGCACGAGCAGCGGCTTATCCATCCCGCGACACCGATCGCGGCGAGTGAGTCCCTGCAGCTGGATGCGGATTCACGGATCTCGCGCGGCATTCCGGCGCGGAAGCGCGTGCTGGACCTCGCAATCGTCATTTTCGGCGCACCAATCTGGGCGATCGCGCTCGTGCTCGCCGCCAGCGCGATTGCGCTGACCAGCGGTTTTCCGGTTCTCTACGTCTCCTCTCGAAGAGTCGCACGGAATCGCTCTGCGCGAATCTACAAGCTGCGGGTGATGGTGAAGCACGCCGACCGGATCGTGAATCGCGACACGGTGCCGATCGACGGTGCACGCTTCCTGAACATCCCGTCCACGTCTCCGGTGTATACGCGGGTTGGCCGCTGGATCGAGCGGTGTTCGCTCACAGAGTTGCCGCAGTTGTTCAACGTGCTTCGCGGTGAAATGAGCATCATCGGGAACCGCCCGTTGCCGGAGAACGTGGTTGCTGCCCTGAGCACGTCGTTTCCGAACGTGGAGGACAGGTTCGGCACCCCGGCGGGTTTGGCCGGCCCCGTGCAGCTCGTGGGGCGCGACCAACTCGACGATGCGAGTCGACTCGAGCTCGAGATCGCGTACTGTGAACTGTGTCGTCGTGCGTACTCGCCGCTGCTCGACCTTTTCGTGCTGACCAACACCGTGCTGATCTGCCTGCGGCTGCGCCGCCGTTTCACGGTCGAAGAGGTCAAGGCGCTCCTAGTGCGTCTGGGGCGGCGGCATGCATCGAAGAGTGGCATGACGTCGCCGTCGGCGGCGGCCGGGAGCCGTGATGGAGTCGACCGCTGAGCGCGCTCCTTGCAATGCGTGAGCGGGGACTCCTACGGGTCGATTCTAGACTTGGTGGAGCCAAGCTCTCGAACGGCAGGCATCGGCGCTCATTCCAAGCCGCGAGCGATCCACTCAATGTCGACTTCAGGCTCTGAGAACGTTGGCTCCGAGCCGCAACTGAGTCAGCGCCTGCGGGCTCTGGAGGGACGACTGCGTTGTCCGGAATGCGGCAAAGGGCAGGTCATCGCTGGTCGTGCCGCGGGGCTTGCGTGCGCCGATTGCAACGCTGGATTCGGCATCAAGGAGGGCGTTCCGCTCCTACTGTCGGCGCGCAGCCGACGCGAACTCCGGCAGGACCTGCAGACCAGGACCGGGGAGGAGATGGTGGCCGAGTACGAGGCCGTGGAGCCTTCGCGTCGGAAGCCGAAGGTGATGAGCCGGTGGCTCCGATTCCTGCGGCCTCCCGACGTCATGTATCACACCAACCCGGGGATGCGGCGTGGAGAAGCGAGTCGCGTCTTCGACCATCGTGGAGCCGATACGTTGGTCCTCAACGTCGGCGGAGGCCCCACGCGCTACAGCCAACATGAATTGACACTCAATCTCGAGCCGTTCCACAACGTGGATGTCGTGGGTGACGCGCACGACCTTCCGTTCATGGATGACACGTTTGACTCAGTGATTTGCAATGCCGTGCTCGAGCACGTGGGCGCCCCTGAGGTTGCAGTTGCGGAGATTCTCCGGGTTCTCAAGCCTGGTGGGTATCTCTACGCCGAGGTGCCCTTCATCTTCTTCTTCCATGGCTATCCGAGCGACTATCGACGATTCACACGAGAGGGCGTGCGTCGGCTGTTTCACGGACTCGCGGATCCGAAGATCGGTGTTGCGATCGGTCCTGTGTCGGCATTGCTGCAGACAGCGAACATGGTCGTCGGAATGCTCGTTCCGGGACGCCCCGCGTCGCTCCGACGTATCGTGAACGGTGTCTTTCGGTGGGTGACGTTCGCTTTCAAGTACTTGGACAAGTTTCTTGTCGAGAGAGAGAAGGCACACGTCGTTGCCGGAGGGTTTTGGATCCTTGGCCGCAAGCCTGCCTCAGTGGGTGGGGTGACCCCCGATTCGGCGATTTCTGGGCGATGAGCAGTAACAGCCGTGACTTGGCATGCGGTCTGTGCGGTGTCAGTGATCCAGTCCCTTTGTTTGACCTCCAGTGGTCGCGTGCGGTTCGTTGCCGACAGTGCGGATTCGCGTACGTCGACCCGCGCAGCAGTTCGGAGGCCCTGAAGGCGCGGCTGCAGGAGTGGGCGGTTCAGGACGTCGTCGATCCGGAGCGACTGCGAATCGCTTTCGAGGACGGCGCGATCGCCATGTACTCGCGCTACTTGGCCAGTGTCGAGCGTGCCAAGCGATCCGATGGTCGCCGCTTGCTCGATGTCGGCTGCGCTACGGGGGCGCTGCTGTCGGTTGCGGATTCACGTGGGTGGAACGCGGAAGGTCTGGAAGTGGGGCAGGCCTCTGCCGCGTATGTGCGCGACCACCTCGGGTTGGTGGTACATGGCCAGTCATTGTTCGACTTCTCACCCCAGGCCGCGGGCTACGACGCCGTCACGCTGCTCGAGGTGATCGAGCACCTGGAGGAGCCGGTCGCGGCACTGCGTGCGGTCGCGGAGTGGATTCGACCCGGAGGAGTCCTGCTGCTGTCGACTCCAAACTTCGATAGCTTGTTTCGCAGACTGCACGGTCCGCGGTGGTGGGTCGTGAACTGTCCAGACGACCACATCGCATTCTTCACCCCGCGCACGATCCGTGCTGCGATCGAGGCGGTCGGGTTGCGCCTTGTATCTTGTCGGAGTAGAGGATTCGACATCATTGGCATGCTCCGCGCGTTTCGATCGGTGAGGGGGAAGGACGCCGGGTCCGAGTCACCGAGTTCGGGTTACTACGAGAGTCGACACCTCAACGAGCGCGTGAAGGCGATCGCACGATCGCTTCGGGTCGCCCGCATGGCTCGCGGTGTGAAGCGGGCCGTCGAACGTCTGTGTTCGAGTCGTGTCTCGCCAGTGCGCAACCTCGGCGAACAATTGGTGGTTCTGTGCACCAAGCCGTAGCCCTGCGACAGGTCGTGTACCGCGACAGCCCCAATCTCAAGGCGGCTTCATGCTGTGGGGAGGGGCGTCTTGCGTCGCGATCGCATTGCGAGGCGAGCCTGTTCCGAGGGCGTCGCTCGCTCACGAGCCTCCCGACCATCGGATTCCTTGGGTTCCCGTCGGCGCCGTTCGTTGCTATCGTCGGCCGCCGCCCGCGGGCTGACGACTCCCCACGATGACCCGGTGATGAACCCGAGACTCCAACGCATCGCCCGGCGCGTCGAGGATGACAAGTTGCTCTTGGCCTTCACTGAAGCACGCCGTCGCCTGGGCGGAGAGGTCGCGGACCTGCGGGGGAACGTCACCGCGATCACCAGTTCGGCGAGTCGCGAAGGGAAGACCTACGTCGCGATCCGGCTCGCGATCCAGAACGCCCGACTCCACGGCCGCAGGACACTGCTCGTGGATGCCGCACCCGATCGGCGCGGATCCATGTCTCGGCTCATCGCGAATTCCAAGGGTGCATCCGACCGAAGCGGCGAGTCGGTTTGTTCCGGGACCGGCTTGGCGAATCTCGACCTCCTGAGTTGGGGTCCGAGGCTCTCGCGGCGATCTCCGGACGGTTCTTTGCACACCGATCCGCTGTCCGAGGTCCTTGCCGGGGTCTCCGCTAATTACGACCTCGTTCTGATCGACTCGGTCAGCATGGCGGACGGCCCGGCGGTCCTCGGCATCCTGCGATGCGCGAGTCGGGTAGTCTTCGTCGTCGAACACCGTCGACTGTCTGCCCCGCAGATTCGCGCGTATCTCGATCGGATCGACACTCCACCCGTTCTCGGTGTAGTCCTCAACAAGCGCCGCTACCCGATACCCGGCTTTCTCTACCGCAGACTTTGAGTCATGCGCAGCGAGTTTCTCTTGGCTTCGTCCGGTCGGCACGTGAGAAGACGCGGGACACTGCAATGAACGACTTGACCACCACGCGCAGGGATCCCGGCGAGCCACTCCTTGCGCTCTCCCCGCGATTCGGACCGCCGGCGGGGGACGCCAGGGCATCCTTGAGTCCGGTCAAAGGCGTGCTCAGCACGCTCTTCACCCGCAAGATGTCCATCTTGCTGATCGCGACGATGGTCGAGGTCGGAATCGGCATTGCCGTCTTCTGGTTGCTCGTGCCGACCTACGAGTCGAAAGCGAGGCTCTACGTCGATCTCGATGTCGCGGCCGCGCCGGTGATGCGCACGCAGGCCACCTTCGGGTCTGACCTGGAGAAGATGACGTTTTTCGAGACCGTGGTCCAAGAGCTCGAGACACCGAGCTTGATCGAGGACGTGGTCCGTCGGCTCGAACTCGACAAGAACCGCAAGATCGGCCGCATCGAGTGGCTGATGGATCAGTTCAAGGAGTTGAAGCGGGCCGCCGGCCGGCTTCTGGAGATCTCGTCCTGGCAGGCGCCCCCGGATCCATTTGGTGCGTCGGTCAAGGCGGTCACGGAGAACCTGACCACGAGCCGTCTCGAGAACAGCAACATCCTGGAGATCGTCTACTTCGCGAAGGATGGGCAGGAGTGCACACGAACGCTTCAGGCCGTGGTGGACGCTTACATCGAGTACCGAAATGAGTTCGTTCGCGCCAAGGCGGCGAGCAGTGCTCGGTTTCTGGAGTTGGAGATCGAGAGGTTGCACGGCGAGCTCACTGCTCTCGAGCGAAAACTCCTGGATACGCTTCGTGACGAGGCGATGCCGCTGGTTCGCGAATCCACGGACACACCCGGCTCGGACGCGTCGAGCGCACTCGTGGGCGTGCTGTCGAACCCGGCTGCTGTAGAACAGATGATGCTCAGAGTGCTGAGCATGCAGGAAGACGTGGGGCGGCTCGTCGCGGACGGGAAGGAGTCGCATCCCTCAGTCGCTTTGACACGGACGCTCATCGACCAATATGTCAATGCGGTGAACAAGTCTCCTGACGTCCAACTGCGGATCCATGCCCTTCACCGTGAGGTGCAGGCGAAGGAGCGCGCCGTAGAGACCCTCATCGCGACCCGCGAGACCGTGCTGACGATGGCGTCCGAAGACCTGCGGCGTCTCAACGCCATCACGATCACTGAGAAGGCCAGTGATGCCGGGGCGCCCGTCGGACCGAAGCGAACGCTGGCGCTGATCAGCGGATTGGTGCTCGGGCTGGTGCTGGGCATCATCTATGCGCTGGTATCGGAGTTCGCGGACGGCACGATCAAGACGCCGGAAGACGTACGCGCGCAGCTTGGTCTCGAGCACATCATCTCGCTCAAGAGGACATGACTGCGGCCGGTTCGGGTCTGGGGACCGCGCTCCTGCGGGCCTGTGGGCTGATCGGTGCCTTGCTCATCGGAGTGCTTGCTGCCGTTGGGTCCGATTCCAAGCTTGGGATGAAGGCCTACGCCGCGGTGGGGGGATTGGCGGTCGTTGCTTGGGCGGTCGTCGCCAGGCGGGAGCGACTGACCCTCTTGTTCTTCCTCCTGGTCATGTTCGTGGAGGAGTTCCTCCCGGGGCTCGTGGTGGAGGACCGTACTGATCGCCAGTTGACGGTCCTCTATGGGCTTTCCTTTCTGAGGATCCCGGGAGTCTATCCGGTGGATGTGCTGCTAGGTGGATTGCTCGCGCTGGCGATCTACCGCGACAGCTTGGTTCGCCGTGCGCTTCCTCTGCTCGGTGACACCCTGTTCCTTCCCCTCGCGCTGACGGCAGGCTGGATCGCCATCGCGGCCGGAATATCGATGTTCGTATTCCCGGACACGACCACTCCTGAGGCTTACAACATCGACGAAGTCGACATCGGGCTGACGAAGCGCATCGCACTCCTCGTTCCGTACATGCAGTTCAAGAACTGGATGTACGTTTACCTTGCATACGCGTTGGCACGCATCCATCTGAGAGATGTGTTTGCCCTCAGGCATCTCCTTCGAGCGACCGCAGTGGCGTCGATCGCCACCCTGACGATCGCCGGCTACCGTTTCCTGTTCTATCGGGTGATGAAGGGTGCGCGCGGATCCTTGATCTACGACGACGCTTCACTGTTCGTCTTGACCCTGACCACGGGCTTCATCCTGCTCGCATGGGGTCGGAACATGTATTCGCGAAGAACGATGTTCTGGCAGGGCTTGATCGTTGCGGGTTGCGCGGGAGTCATCGCGCTCTCGTCCCGCCGCGGGACGACCCTCAGCTTCGCGCTCTGCATCATGATGGTCTTTCTCCTTCTTCCGAACCGATTCAAGGCGCGAGCGCTGCTCCTCGCAGTGCTGGGTGCAGCCTTGTTCCTGCTGTTCGGAGGAGGCAGCTCGGGAGTCTCCACAGGCGTCGCCTTGGATGAGCTCAACCGCGACCGGTCCGCGGTGTATCGCCTGGCGCTGATTCACAACATTCTGCGCGGCGACAATTTCACATTGCTGGGGTACGGGGTCAAGCCGCTCTGGAATCTACCTCTGGTGATGGGGTCGTTTCACTTCAACTACGAGAACGTCCACAATCTCTTCTACTGGTTCATTCTCCGCACTGGGATCATCGGACTGATCCTCCTCCTCTACTTCTTCTACAGGAGTTTGAGGGCTTGTTGGCGTCTGCGTACGCAGGCCTGCACGCCGTGGTGCGCGACACTCGCAGAGACGCTATTCATTGGGTTCGTTCTCTTCATGTTTCTCGGCTGGTTTCACCCGCTCTACGGCATGGCCAGGTTCGCCATCCTTCTTGGGGCGCTGTCCGGCACTTTGATGGCAGCGACAGCGATCAATCGAGAGATGCTCCAACGCGTCCAAGTGGCGCTGGTGGCCACTTTTCGAAAGGACTCGTCGGTGACTACCGGGACGGCACCGGAAACCGGACTATCACCGAGGATCGATTCGAACCAGTGAGTGGGGCGGCAGTTCGATCCGCCAGGTCTGACCGGCTGCAACCTCGGTGGTCGCGAGCTTCACGCGGGGCTCGTCGGATCCTTCATTGTCAGCCGTCACGTGAACCGCGCGATACCAAGTAGCGAGTCCCGGACCCAGGTCGACGCCCGGGACTGCGATGTCGACCGAGATCGCGAGATCGAATGAGCGATTCATGGCGAACACTCTGGCGCGTCCCGACTGCTCGGCGGTAGTCGCGAAGCCGGTTGTTCTCGGGTAGCTGACCCGACGCGGTAGGTTGCCGATTCCGCCGCGAATCCGGACCGGATCATGGTCTTGGATCGGCGTGATGCGGATGTCGAGCGTTCGCTCGCCCGCCGCGGCGGACATCAGTCGGAACGCCAGCCCTGCGGGGCGCACACGCCAGTCGGCGCCGTTACGGAACACCAATCCGAACGCTCCGAACTCCGAGAGGTTGTGCACGTGCGCCACCGTCACGCCTTGATCGACCAGGGTCATGAGGATGTCCGCAACGACCAGTCCGGACGCGAAGTCCTTGGAGAAGGACGGTTGAACCACACCGTCGTCGGACACCAGGGCGTGGTACTCGGTGAGCCAGATCGGCACATCGCCGCTGTGCGGACGAATCCGTTCCGTCAGGGTGCGGCTCAACACCACGCCGGCCGCCATCAAGTTCTCGAACTGCGAGCGCTCATCCCTCACGTGACCGTGGTACGAGTAATAGTGCGCATGTACGGCATTCACGACAGTTGTGAGTCGCTCGGTAGCACATTGCTCGTTCCATCCGTCCAGCATCGTGACGACACTCTCGCCCCGATCGCCCAGCCATACGGCCAACTGCATCGCACCCTCGAACGCGCCGCTGACCTCGATCTCGATACCCAGGTCGCGAGCCTTGCGAACGAGCGCCTCACCGATCGCTTTCGCGCGACGCGCGTAGCTCCGTCCGCCCGAGGCCAGCTTGCCTGACTCGGCGTACTTGGTCGCAGGTTCATTGCCGATCTCGAACCGGGTAGCAGTGGTCCACGGTGACGGCCGACCATTTCGTGCGCGCAACTGGACCTGTTCCGATTCAGAATCGCCTCGGATGTACTCGAGCAGGTCGGCTGCGCTCTCTGCGGAGTCGAGGACGTTGATCGCAATCACCGGGGCGAGATTCTCCTGCTCGCAGAGGTCAAGGAATTCATGCAGGCCGAAGGACGGGGTCTGTGGACCGCCGTAGATGACGTCCTGCTCACTTCGGTCGGCGAGCGGACCGCATGTCTGGCGCCAGTCGAGCGTGTCGAGGTCCGAGCCGCCGGGCCAGCGGAGCGAGCGGACGCCCAACTCGCGAAGCACGCGGCGCGGCGCTTCGCCGACGTGGGGGACTCCACCCGCGCGCGAGAAGCGGACCTCGTCGATCAAGACCGCTCCGGGCGAAACCGCGCTGATTCCGAGCTGAGCTGCGACGGCCATCGCCGGGACACGCAAGGCGACCTTGTGATGCTTCCAATCCTCGTTTCCCGCGGACTCGATGACGGTGGCCGCGAGCTCAGCATACGCTTCGTCGACCAAAGCGATCATCAGGGTCGGCGTGCCGTTCGCAGCCCGGCTCCAGAAACTTACCTCATGGTCTCCGGGGCCGAGTGCGCCCATGACCCTCTGGTACATCGCAGCAGCCGCATCGACGTCCGACACCTCCAGCCGCGCGCAGGCAGGAACCGCCAGCGGCACGTCCGCTCCACCGACGGACTCGAAACTCGCTCTCGCCCGACCGCGAGTGACGGAGTGCCAATGCGTCTCTGGCTTGCGGAACGATCTGTCACGCAGCTGCTCACCGTGCTCGACGATGTGATTCCCAAGGTCGTGCCAAGGCGTATTGGCGCCGAACAGGATCGGCGAAACCACCGGAGCTCGGCGAGCCGAAGCGGCGGAGGGTTGCGTCCCACCCGGGGCAGCTCGCGGGTACTCGCGGGCATCTTCGTCGGAACCAGAGCACGACGCGAGGGCTATCGCGGCGACCAAGACCGTGATCGCGAGCGTGATCCAACATGGGGTTCGTGTGGATTCCGTTGGGTTATCCATCGTGATGTGCAGGTGGTCAGTCGGCGTCACTGGCGATCCGCATGTGAGCCTGCGTCGCGGGCCGTCAACGAGCGATAGATGTCGAGCCATCTGGCATTGATCCGCTCGGAGTCGAAGATCTCTCTTGCTCGGATCCGCGCGGCGACACCCATCTGTTGGATCAGATCCGGATTCCGCATGGCCCAGTCGATGCGATCCGCGAACTCCTCTGGGCGATCGCGTTCCGCGAGCAGCCCTGAGCGCCCCTCTTCGACGAACTCCGGGATGCCTCCCACTCGGGACGCGAGCACGCACTTTCCAGCGGCCATCGCTTCAGTGAGAATCACCGGGGACATGTTCGCCCACTGCTCGGGAATGACGACAAGAAGAGCCTTGTCGAACGCCCGCAGCAGACTGGCGCGATCAGCGGGGCCAGCGAACGTCACTCGATTCGACATCTGCGTCCGGGCGATGGTATCGTCGATGCGACGCTGGTAATCGGGCGCCAGACAACTGCCGTGAACGGTCAGATGCAGGTGCGGGTGGCGAGTTCCCAACAGTTCCATGGCCTCGAGGACCACATGTAGGCCCTTACGGGACTCGATCCAGCCGACGTAGAGTAACCCGTCGTAGGAGGTAGACGGAGGAATGGCGCGCTCTGCAGCCGCTTGCCACAGGTATTGAGGCACGACGTGGATCCGATCCGATCTTGTGCCATGACGCATGAGGATCTTCTTCGAGTCCTCGGAGAGCACGACGATGCGGTCTACGGATGCGAGCGCTTTCTCGAAGATAGGCTTACGAGCCCCGAAGAGCAGGCGCTTGAGCGGGCGGAGTGCCCTGGCCCGCCGCGCTCCTACGCAGTCGACACAATGGCTACCGTGCCCACGCTCGCACAGTTGTCCGTCTGCCGTCAGCAGCATGAAGGAGGGGCACAACAACCAATAGTCGTAGATCGACATGACCGTCGGCAGTCCCAGTCTGCGTGCTTGCCGGATGATGGAAGGCGTGCAGAAATGCAGGTTGTGGAAGTGGACGACATCGGGGGCGAGTTCGCGCAGGGCGATCTTCAGATCGCGCGATGAGAGCGGATCGAATGGAAAGTAAAGACTCTTCAGTGCGTAGCTCAGACGTGGTGACAACTTGTCCATCCGTCGCATCTCTCGGTGCGGATACGCGATGCCGCCCGAGTCCTCGCGTTCTCGCTTTGCGGTCACGACCTGAATATCCAGACCCAGTGCGGACTGCTCGTCGAGGATCCGCTTGACCGCGTGCTCTGCACCACCTGCTATCCGGTGCAGTCCGGGGAGGAAGTCGGTGACATGACAAATGCGCATCGTCAAACAAACCTCAATCGGCTTGGTCCACAGCTTCTCGATCCGATTTCCTCAGAAGCCTTTCGAGACCGAGGAAGCGGAGATCTTCTTGGCGCACAGCCCGGGACATCGTCAGGGTCCAGACGAATACGGCGGCACAGAGCGTACCGGACGCCAGCCGCACGTACGCGTCCGGGACCCACAGACAGAGGGAGGCGGACACCGCGAGGAAGAGCACCGAAATTGCCAGGCTCGCCCCGGTACCGTCACGCAGGAATGCACTCGTCAGCTCATGGGATCGCGCCAGTCCGATTCGCAGGCCCGCCTGAATCACCGCTTCGACGACCGTCGCGGCCGCGGCGCCGGCTGGACCGAAGCGCGGTACCCACCAGATGAGAAGCAGGAGGTACGTCGCGGCGCCGAGGACGAGGGCGGTCAGGTCCGTCCGCGGCCGATCCCCTGCGAACATGGCCGCCGAGACGGTGAGTCGCATTCCCGTTACGGCGAATGCCAACACGAGAATCTCCATGGCGGTGACCGCCGCCGGGAACTGGCGAGGAAACAGCAGGGCTACAAAGAGCTCCGAGCCGGTAACGGCGAGGATCGCGAGCACGGTTCCCATGACCAGGGCCAGCTTCGTGGAGGTGGCGGTGATGCTTTGGAGGCGCTCTCGTCCCTCGAGATGCGCTGCTTTGGCCATGCCGGGATATACCGCGCCGGCGAAGGCGGTAAGCCCCACGGTCCCGAGGTCGAGCACGCGATATCCGACCGAGAAGTTCGCAACGGCGATCGATCCCGCGACCGAGCTGAGCGCCACCACCGCCGCGCGGCTCGCAACCAGGTGCATCGCCGAGTGAAGCAGGAAGACCGGACACTGGATGAGCCAACTTCTTGCCAGTGCCAGGTCGCAGCGCATCGACAAACCGCGAAGCACCCGGTATCGCAACGCTCTCCAGAATGTGACGGCGGCGAGCACCCTGCCCGCAAACGTGAACCAAAACAATGCCGTGATGCCGTGGCCGAGTTCCAGCGCGGCGATGCTCGCCACGAATCGCAACGAGTTCTCGAGCAGCGGCACCGCCCCCAGCAGGCGCGGTTCGTTGTGCGAGACCAGGATCAACTCGGCCGAGTAGGCGATCACATACGGCACGGTGGTGAGAGCGCAGATCCAGACGGCGGACTGGACGTCGTCGGGAAAGTCGCCGAACTGGAACACCAAGGGCAGAGCCAGACACAGCAAGGACGTGACGACCAGCGCGAGCGCGACCGAGGTTCCGAAGATCTGCCCCGCGTCCCGTGGTCGCCGCGCCCCTTCCTTGACAATGAGTGGCGTGAGGCCGAGGAACGGCAGGGTTTGCAGTGCGAAGTAGAAGACCGTCACTACGGTGTACCAGCCGAGAAGCTCGCTCGACCGGAGTGCAATGACGACCAGCAGCAGGAACCCGAAGACCGGGGGGCAGAACCGATTGACCGCCAGCGCCACGGTCGCACTTGCGATCTTCGTCATCGGAAACGCTCGTGGAAGGCGCGGGGCATGCCGAGTGACGAGTCGAGGACTTGCGGTGCCGGGGGAGCCTGGGCTCGTTTCG
This sequence comes from Planctomycetota bacterium, assembly GCA_050181465.1. Lineage (GTDB taxonomy): Bacteria > Planctomycetota > UBA1135 > UBA1135 > UBA2386 > JACRLW01. The sequence goes on along the minus strand of JBFXDD010000018.1, from coordinate 90,943 downwards.
CCACGACTACCTCCGAAGCCTGCCGCGAGGAGGGAATCGGCAGCTGTTCGCTACTAGCATGCGGCGAAGTCATGCCTAGATCACCCGGCCACACAGATCGGAGAATGAAGGTGGTCTGCTTCGCGCCTTATCCGGCCAGCGCTCCGTCCGTCTACCATCGCGTTTGGGCGTACCGAGCGCATCTCGATCGACACGGAATCGACTTGGTGGTCTGGTCGTTCATGTCGGAGCGCTTCTACGCGATTCGACGGAACTTCGGATTCTGGTGGACGCTGCAGAAGATCGTCCACTTCGCCCTCGCAACAACGCGACTCGGCTGGCGAGTGTTCCGGGTGCGGCGCTTCGACGCGGTCATCATCCATAGGGAGGCATTTCCACTCGGTCCGCCGGTGTTCGAGCGCTGGATTGCGAGGCTGGGACGGAACGTGACGTTCGATCTCGATGACGCGATGTGGCACCCGCCGAGCAACGAGGTGTATCAGAGGCGGCTTCTGCTCGATCCCAATCGCTTCGGCAAGATCATGGCGTATTGCACACGAACGACGGCCGGCAACCAGTACATCGCTGCCTTCGCTCGCCAGCACAGTCGGAGCGTCGTTCTGATGCCCACCGGCTACGACGACCTGGGGGTGCAACGAGATGTCGTTCGTGTCGACAATCTCCTTCCGGTCGTGGTTTGGATCGGGAACGTAGGCAACGCATGCTACGTCGCGGAACTCATCCCGGCGCTCGAGGCCGCGTTCGCAGCGACACCTTTCGTGCTGCGGTTGATCGGCGGTCATGACATCGCCGAAGTCAGGTCGGAGCGGTTGAACATCGAGCGACTCCAGTGGCGGCGCGAACGAGAGGGAGAGTGGTTGAGGACGGCAGACCTGGGGATCATGCCGCTCTTCGACAGAGAGTTTGAGCAGGGCAAGTGCGCTTTCAAGATCATCCAGTACTTCTCTGCGGGGCTGCCGGTGATCGGTTCCGCCATCGGGATGAACAACCAAGTCGTGGCTGATGGTGTCAATGGCCTGCTCGCGCGCGATACCGGCGACTGGGTCGCGCATCTCGTGAAGCTGCTCGGGCGTCCCGACCTCCGTCGGCGCATGGGTGACGCCGGTCGCGAGACCTATCTGCGGCGATTCACGAGGGAACTCATCGGCGATCAGTGGATCGGTGTCTTGCGCTCGGAGAAGTCCGCGTCGCTCGAGGGGGTCCGGGCGGACGGTCCTCAGTGAGCGACGATGGCTTGCCATGACTCCACGGCCGACCGAGCGAGTGTGAAGAGTCGGGCATCGAGTCCGACCGCAACTCGCAACGAACGATCGCGCGAGCCGATTCGGATGAGCCGCCTCGCCAGTCGCTGGTAGGTGGTCTGGAGCAGTGAAGTCGGACGTCGCACGGAGCGCGACGTCGTCAGCCGCCCCGGGTGCACGACGGACATCAACGCTCTGTCGTGTGCGGCGATGAGCCTGGACAACCGGCCTTCGACGACATTCTTGAAGCCAGCGTAGTAGGAGCGTGACGGGACGGGGCCAACGCGCGCCAGTATTGAGGAGACGAAGACCAGATGGAGCCGCGCACGAGGCACGTTCGTCAGCAACTGCTCGACGACCAGCAGGTCGCGGGCGGTCGATTCCGCATGGGCATCGAAAGCTTCGTCACCCGGATGGATCGGACCGAGCGCGCACATGTAGACCTCGACCCTCTCGAATCCCGAGAGTTGGTGCTTCACCGGCTGATCGTTTCTGGCGATGAGCGCACCAGGATCGATGCCGGTCAGGGAATCTTCATCGCGATCATCGCGAGCGACCAGGATCCGTGGCGACAGCCGGTCCGGCAGTGTGCGTGCCAGTTCAATGCCGAGACGCGTCCGAGGCCCGAAGATCACCGAGCAGGTGTTCATCGACGCATTGCATCAGCCCTGCCGAGCAAGGTCCCGGATCACGAGCAAGGACACGAAGGGATTGAGGATGGCGCCAACGGTCTGAAGGGACGGCAGGATCTCGTTGAGCGCATCGTTCCAATTGCCCCATCCGCTCCGGGGCACGTAAACGACATCACCAGCACGCAACGGAAAGGGGAGCGCTCGTCCTTCCAGCATCGCGAGGTAGTCGACCACGATCAGCTCGCCGCGAGTCGGTGACAGTGAACGGATGATGCGGACGTATTGCCAGTCGTTCCCTGACTGGCGATTCGCTGCCGCTGCCGCCAGAGCCTGGTTCAGAGTGAGCTTCCCGCTGACCATTCGGACCAGTCCGGGCGCGCCGACTTCGCCGACGACGTACACGACCTGCTCCTCGTTGTCGGGCACGTAGATGGTATCGCCCGGCTGCAACCAGACGTTCTGACTGAAATCGCCTTCTTCGAGCAGTCGATAGAGGTCGATGGGCAAGAGCGTGCCGTCCCGCAAGACGCGCGCACCGCGCAGATCCGCATCGCTGGCGAGTCCCTCTGCCACAGCGAGGGTGGACAGGACGTTCATCGGGCGCTCGATCGAGACGACCCCAGGCTTGCGGAACTTGCCCACCAGGAAGAGTTGGTGACTTCTCGCGCTGACCAATTCCACTACCACATCCGGATCGCGAGCGAACTTGGAATAGGCGACCGTGAGATCCTCGCGGACTTCGGCCAGAGTCTTCCCGGCAGCTGACACACGGCCGATGAACGGCAGTTGCACGAAACCGGCGCCGTCGACGCGCGTGACTCCGGCGCCGGGGGGCGTCCCCATCGCCACGCTCCCCTCGGCAGTGACGGAGAGCCGCTGTACGGCGACGTGAAGGATGTCGTGGGCGCCGATGCGATACTCGGGATCCGGGGCGGCCGCGACGACCGGATCGCTGAGATCTCTAGCGGTCGATTCGACCACTCCGTCCCAGGCGTCGCCCTCCACCAACTGGCGGACGGGTCTCGCGTCGTCTTCGTGGAAGGAGCCGAATGGCCAGGAGGAGCAGCCGGCAGCCGACAGGAGGATGGCGAGGATTGCGATCGGGTGCACGCGCATGCTGGGGGGCTCGCGGTTGGGGCGAGGATAGCTCGGTCGGCGGGAAATCACATTCCGAAGACCGGCAGTTCATGATCCGCGCCGAGTCGACGCAAGGCGGTACTAGCCGGGCCCCGTCATCCGACTTCCTGCAGGCGGGTGTAGCCGTGCACCTGGTCGCCAAGTCTGAGGGCGAGCGACCGAGCGCCGTGGGGCGAGGTCTGGGGGAAGGCACTGCTCCGGCCTCTTGGTCGAGGCGACGCCAAGGGCGACTACGCGGCAGACCGCATTGTGCGTAGTTGTCGGTATCGGGTTCGAACCGTTCATGGTGCTTCTGGCGCTATGTCGACGCCGATATGATCCCGCACGGCTCTCTTTGGCCCCGAACGGTGACGAGCGAGCCGATCCGCACGAACTCCTCTCGCTCAGGTGATGCATGAACCACAAGAGATTGCTCCGACACGCCATGATCGCTGCCTGCTGCCTTACCGGCACAGCGTTCTCGCAGATTCCCGAAGGTAGCGCCATCGTCGGCACTGCCACGTTCCCTGGATTCCCCGGCGTCCCCGGCCTGTTCCTCGTCGACGGGATCAATCCGCCGACGCCGGTCACTGGGCTGCCGTCCGATCTCACGACGGATGGCAATGGGGCGTTCGTCCAAGGCGCTTGGTCGCTGGCGCGCCGCTCCTCCGATGGCGCGCTGATCGTCGGGACCATTACCGAACCGAGTGCACCATCGGCCGGTGTGCTCCGCGTGTACATCTTCTACCTGGATTCCTCGGGAGGCGTAGTGAGCAACCGCACCCAGGTCGTCGATCTTGGTACGGCTACCACTGCGGCAACGGCGTTGGTCTCGGTTCTCCCCGACGATCGCATTCTGGTGTTCGCAGGGCAGAACGGCAGCACCTTGCCGACAGGTGCGATGGCCGGGACGTCGCGTGCGATCATCGACACTTCGGGTCCGGCGCCGCAGCTCACACCGCTGCCGGCTGGGGCGTTCCATCCACAGCAGGCTTGGGGTGGCTACGCGCTCGGGCCGTCCGGCGATTCGGCCTACGTCCTGTTCGTCGACGCCTTTCCCGGTGCCCCGGGGGCCGGGTTGTCCGAACTGTGGCGAGTCGACAGCAACGGGGAGTGCATGATCGCCTCGTGGCCGGGTGAGCGCGCGTTCGGGATCGAGTGCGACGACGACGGCACGGTCTACGTCAGTTCATCCAATCCCACCCTGGGCCAGCACCTGATGCACACCGTCCAACCCGATGGTTGCAACCCCGCGACGGACAGTGTGGTGGTCACGGCAAGTAATCTGATTGCCTGGGGGCTCGCGCTCGACCGGGCGGGCGGCCGTTTCATCGCGGTCGGAGAAGAGGGCACGATCTCCGTGCTCGATCGGGCGAGCGGTGCCCGGACGATCGTCGCAACCACGCCGCCCAATGGCTGGGGCCTTCTCGGCCAATCCGCCATCGTCGTGAACAACGTGATGGAGTCCTACGGCAGGCCTACCGACGGGTCGAACCACTACTGGTTCGAGAACTTCCCGAATCCAGGTGGACAGCCGACCATCGGCAACGCGACGTTCTCCCTCACGATTCGCTCCTTTCCGGGGATTCCGGTCAGTTCTGTCCTGATCCTCGCGAATCAACGTGCGCTGAGTACCTACGGCAACATCGAGTTGCTGGTTGATGTCGGTACCATGGTCTCCACGGAGATCCCGGTCGGCCTCTCGACGACGAGAGTGATCGCCGTCCCCAACCAGCCGGCGCTCCGCGGTGTCGAGTTCGTGTTCCAAAGCGTCCATGTCGAGGCGAACGGACAACTCGGCGCGTCACGCGGATTGACCGTGATCGTGCAGTGAACTCTGGCCCGCGATCGCGCGGGTCTGCGTAGTTCGCGACTGGTCGAAGCGTGTCGGCCTGCGCAAGGAGCCTCGCGGTTCCTTGCGCGGCGATCGGCCCGAGGCGCTTCCCCCGTCCAGGCGCGGATCGCTCCGTCGAGCGGCGGATCGGTTGCGACCCCCACACCGAGCGGCATGATCGAGTCGGCGCGCACCACCGGGTCCGGAGTTCGCGATCCTGTCGGACGCGACCGACCGGCGATCCCATCGGCGATTGCGAACAACAGTCGGCGATCGCGAGACCGAGAGCGCGAGCCGGACCTGAAGCCGACCCGGGGCGAAGTGAGCTGCAATCGCCGGCTCACTACAGGCCGACGGCGTGTCGAGTCCTGCATAGGGGTTCGGATCGAACCGTGCCCTCTCAGCTCGAGCCGTTCCCGGTCGCCGAGTTCGCTCGAATCGGTCGCAGGACACGACGTCGTGTCGACGAAGGCAGCCCTCGCCCGAATCTCGGCAGGGACTCCATGTGCTTCCGAGCTGCCAAGCCGAAGCCGACCGGGCGAGGCGGCTGCCGTGTCGCTCTCGCGACGACGCCTGACATGGCGACTTCGGTAGACGGGATCGGCTCGGAGTTCCTGGACATCGATTGCCGCCGGCGTTCCTTCCCGTGTCGCGAATCGAGGCGACGACCAGGACTCGAGGCGGTGCCGAGCGTTGCGGGACTCGAAGCCGTCTCCCTCGAGGTACAGCCGTGGAAGCAATCGAGCACACGCTGAACGCAGGACGGGTCGGATGATCCGCCTCGCGACGACGTCACCCGAGTCCGGCAAGGCCTTCGCCCGGAAGCCCGACCGCGCCAAAGGGGGCGGGTGTGTGGGCATCGCTGCGGTCGTGCCGCCGGTGTGACCGCCGGCTGACTGCCGACTTTCACCACACCGGGATCCCAGGCGCGGAACCGAGGCGGAGGCGCGGGTGGCAACTCCGAGCACGGGTTCCGAGTCTCGATCCCGGAAGCCGCCCGATTCCGGCGTCCCGATCCCGGCCGGGGGCATTCAACCCGTGCGACCACGGCTTCCGATAGGCCCCCCGGTCGCACCGCTTCGGCGCGGCAGACTCTGGACCTGGGAGATCACACCGGTGGCGATGGTTTCGTTGGAAGAACTGCTGAACCTGATGGTGCAGCGCGGCGGCTCGGACCTTCATCTGTCCGTGGGAAGCCCGCCGAAGATCCGCATCGACGGCAAGCTCGTCGACACGGAACACGAGATCCTGACACCGGAGCTGACCAAGAAGTTGATCTACTCGGTGCTGTCCGCCGAGCAGGTCGCGAAGTTCGAGAAGAACTGGGAGATCGACCTCTCCTTCGGTGTCGCTCACCTGGGTCGCTTCCGAACCAACGCCTTCGTGCAGCGCAGCACGATCGCGGCGGTGATGCGAATCATCCCCTATGAGGTCTACGACTTCGAGCAGATCGGGCTGCCGCGGCAAGTCGCTGAACAGATCTGCAACCTGCCGAAGGGACTGATCCTCTGCACCGGCGCGACGGGGTCGGGAAAGTCGACCACGCTGGCCTCGATGATCGATCACATCAACGAGACCCGTCACGGCCACATCGTCACCATCGAGGATCCGATCGAGTTCCTCCACCGAAACAAGCGCTGTCTCGTGAACCAGCGCGAGGTCGGCGGCGACACGCTGGGCTTCTCGAACGCGCTGCGGTCCGTGCTCCGGCAGGATCCTGACATCGTTCTCATCGGTGAGTTGCGAGACTTCGAGACGATCGAAGCTGCCTTGACCCTTGCCGAGACCGGTCACCTCACCTTCGCGACGCTGCACACCTCCGACGCTGTGCAGACCATCAACCGACTCGTCGACGTCTTCCCGGCGCACCAGCAGCAACAGATCCGGACGATGCTGTCGTTCACGCTGCAGGCGGTGATCTGTCAGCAGCTCATCCCGCGCCTGCACGGCAAGGGCCGCGCGCTCGCGACCGAAATCCTGCTGGTGAACTCCGCAGTTCGCTCGCTGATCCGCGACAACAAGTCGCATCAGATCCAGTCGATCATCCAGACCAGCGGGAAGCTGGGGATGCGGACCATGAACCAGTCGCTGATCGAACTGACTCGCGCCGGAATCATCTCGGCCGAGGAGGCGATGCACGGTTCCTTCGACCCGGCGGACTTGCACCGGATGATGGCGACCCGAACGCCGGCAGGGGCAAACGAGCGATGAGCCAGTTCGCACGCAAGCTGCGGCTCATCTTCGAACGCGCCGGCAAGTTGGACTCGGAGCGCGCTGACGCCCTGATCACGCAGGCTCGCCAGGAGCGCAGGCCCTTCAGCGAGATTCTCATCAAGAGCGGCGTCGTGACGGAGGGCGAGTATCTGTCGCTGGTCGCCACGGCCGGCGGGCTACCTCCGATCAGCATCGAGCGGGTTCAGCACAACCCCGAGTTCCTGACCGAGGTGCCGGTCGAGGTCGCTCAGCAGTTCAAGGTGTTCCCGATCGACAAGATCGGCAACCTATTGACCGTCGCGGTTGCGAATCCGTTCGACATCCTCAAGCTCGACGAACTCGAGCTGCGCACGAAGTGCACACTTCGTCCGGTCCTCAGCACCGAGGAGGCGATCGATCGCAAGATCGAGTCCGCCTACAAGTCGGAGAAGGAGTCGCTCGATGACATGATGACCGAGCTCGGCGAAGCCGGCGACATCGAGCTCAAGGAGAACGAGATCGGCGATGACTCGATGGACCTTGCGTCGCTCAGCGACGAAGCATCCCCTGTCGTCCGGATCGTCAACAAGATCATCGCCGACGCGTGTACCTCCGGCGTGAGCGACATCCACGTCGAACCCTTCGAGAAGAAGGTCATCGTTCGGTATCGGCGAGACGGCCGTCTGATCGAGGTCATGTCGCTGCCCAAAGGCATGCAGAACAACCTGACCTCGCGTCTCAAGATCATGTCCAAGCTGGACATCGCCGAGAAGCAGCGGCCACAGGACGGCAAGTTTCAGATGAAGCTCGGGCGCAAGGCGATCGACTTCCGCGTGTCGATCCTGCCCGTGGTGTGGGGCGAGAAGACGGTTCTTCGTATCCTCGACTCCAGCAACCTCGCCGTCGACATCAAGGCGCTCGGCTTCGAGCAGAAGTCGATGGACGACTACTTGTGGGCAGTCGAGCGACCGTACGGGATGATCCTGGTCACCGGGCCGACGGGTTCGGGAAAATCGACGACGCTGTACTCTGCGGTTCAGCACATCAAGGATCCGGAGACCAACCTCATCACCGTCGAAGACCCTGTCGAGTACACCCTCGAAGGGATCAACCAAGTCCCCGTCAACGCCAAGCGTGGACTCACCTTCGCGGGAGCGCTCCGCTCGATTCTGCGTCAGGATCCCGACGTCATCCTGCTCGGTGAAATCCGCGATGCGGAGACCCTCGAGATCGCGGTCAAGGCCGCGCTCACGGGCCACCTGGTGTTGAGCACGCTTCACACGAACGACGCCATCGCGACGATCACTCGTATGGTCGACATGGGGATGGACCCGTTCATGGTGGCGAGCTCCACGATCCTCATCTGCGCACAGCGTCTCGCCCGACGTCTGTGCGTGCACTGCAAGCAGCCCGCCGACATTCCAGCGGATGCCTATATTCGTGCCGGCGCGACCACTGAGGAACTCTCGCGGCCGGACTTCCAGCCCTTCAAGCCGGTGGGCTGCAACCGCTGCACGAACGGATACAAGGGCCGCTTCGCCGTGCTCGAGACGCTGCGCATGACCGACACGATCAAGCGCATGGTGATCGAGCGAGCCGCGAATCAGGACATCAAGACGCAGGCCCTGAAGGAGGGAATGCTGACGCTGCGCAAGTGTGCGCTGCTGAACTGCATGCGTGGGATCACCAGCCTCGAGGAAGTCGAGCGCGTGACGATGGCCGACTGATCGATACCCGGGAAGAACATGGCAACGACATTCAAGTACGAGGCGAAGGACAGCGCCGGCAAGACCGTCTCTGGAACCTTGGCGGCTCAGAATCAGAACGACGTGGTCGCCGACCTTCGAAAGCGGCAACTCACGCCGATCTCGATCAAGAAGGCGTCGGGCGGCTCGCTCTTCTCCAAAGACCGACAGAAGCCGGTCGCGAAGAAGGCTTCTTGCAAGAAGGGCGAACTAGAGGAGTTCACCCGGCAGCTCTCGACGATGCTGTCGGCGGGCATCCCCATGCTCGAGGCACTCGAGATCCTGGCGGACCAGGCCGAATCGCCGGGATTCAAGTTCTGTCTGACGAAGGTCGTCGACGACATCCGCAACGGTGCGGACTTGTCGAAGGCGATGGAGCCGCACAAGAGGGTCTTCTCGGACATCTACGTGGCGATGATCCGCGCCGGTGAGGTCTCGGGTCAGATCGACGTCATCCTCGTGCGGCTCGCCGAGTATCTCGAAGCCGCAGCGCACCTGCGGTCCGAGATCAAGTCGGCGATGACCTACCCGGTCGTCTCGCTGTTCCTGGTCATCGGTATCGCCTGCTTCTTGATGATGGGCATCGTGCCGTCGTTCAAGCCGGTGTTCGATTCGCTCGAGGTCAAGTTGCCATCGATCACCGTGGTGATCATGGACATGGCCTTCCTGATGCGCGACTACTGGTACGCCATCTTCGGTGGGGCGATCGGTGCCTTTGTCGGCTTCAAGATGTTCGTGAAGAGCCCGAAGGGCAAGACCATCTGGGACGGCGTGAAGTTGAAGGTGCCCGTCTTCGGTCCGCTGTTCCGAAAGGTGGCACTGTCGAGGTTTGCGCGAACCTTCTCCACGCTCGTGAAGAGCGGCGTGCCCATTCTCGGCGCAATGGAGATCGTGTCGGAGACGGCTGGAAACTCGGTGATCTCGGCAACGGTCGACAGTGCCCGCGATGCGGTGAAGCAAGGTGACAGCCTGTCGGAGCCGTTCATGAAGTCGAACGTGTTCCCGCCGATGGTCGTCAAGATGATGGCGATCGGTGAGCGTTCCGGCGCGCTCGATGCCTTGCTCGAGAAGATCGCCGACTTCTACGACCAACAGGTCGAGGCCGAGGTGAACGGCCTCACGGCACTCATCGAACCGATCATGATCGCTGTGATGGGTTTCGTCGTGGGCGGTATCGTTCTCGCCGTGTTCCTGCCGATCTTCAAGCTGCAGGAAACCTTGTCCGGCGGTGGGTGATGCGGTCGCCGACCCGATTCCGGGTCGAGGGCGGGTTCGTTCGGGTCTGGGAAGGCTCAACCTCTCGTCGGCAACTGCCGATGAGAGGGGCAGTTCGATCTCGACGATCTCGCCCATGAACGCCACGACGAAGCGACTGCTCGCCTATCCACTATCCCTGGGAATCATCGCCGCGCTCGGTTGGTTGGCGTTCGGCTACCGGGCCGAGGCTGACTACGGCACGCTGTTGAGCTCGGCTTCGATTCATGCCGAACTCGCCGCGGCGATTCCGGCAGACTCCACGAAGTCTGGCATCCTGGAGTTGCGCGCGCGACTCATCCGCGAGTCCTACGAGTGGCTGGCTCGCGCGGATCGTGTCGAGGCGGACACCGTGGATGCTGCCCAACTGCGAGCCTTTCTCGCGATGACGGAGGGACGCCCCGGAGATGCAGCGGAGCTGTATCGCGCCTGCCGGTCGAGAGCCGACGTCGACGCGGAGTTCCTCGCACCACTCGCCCTGCATGAAGCGAAGGCGCTCTCCAACGCTGGAGACTTCGAGGGCGCGCTCACCGTTCTCGAGTCGAAGGTCGGCAGTCCGACCCCATTGCAGACCACCGAGCGAGAGGCGCTGCGCGTGCGTGTGCTGCATCGACTGGGGCGTGAGTCGCAAGCGATATCTGCCGCCGAGGCGATGATCACCGCAGGTGGAGAGGGCGATGTGGCGTGCCGGATGGCAGCGGAACTGCTCGAGTCGATGGGGGCGTATGGGCCTGCGGAGGCCGGTTGGAACAAGGCCGAGACGGACCAGGAAGTCCGTAGCTACCATCTCGGGCGACTCAAGGTGCGAGCCGGCGACAAGTCCGAGGCCGACCGCTTGCTCGTGTCCGCACTCCACGATCGTGATGCAGAGGTGATTCGCCGCTTGGAGAACGATCGGCGATTGTGGAGCGAGGTCGTCGGCGAGGAGCGGGTGTCGGAGTTGTTGGCGAGCACGGGCGAAGCGTCGGCCGGCCCTGGCCGCTGAGTTCGGCGGTTGTTCGCGATTTTGGCGAGCGGTCGCCGTGCCTCAATGACGCCCAGCTGGGGACTCGGCCGAGTTGGTCGGGTCTGCGCGGGCCATTGCGCCCGAAACGCAGGGCGGGAGCATCGTGCGCGGGAGACGCCGGTCGTATGGGAGCCCGCGGCGTTTTTCGGGCGGCCCACTCAAGTCGATCCGGATTCCATCCGATCACCATCAGCGAGTTGCGGCAACGAAACCACAAACTCGAAGTCACGATCGGGAAGCCAACGCGACCCGCCGCAGACCGCATCGAGACGGTGATCGAGACGAAACTCGCTGGGACGTCCCCAGGTCAACCGTAGAGAGAAACGGAGAGAATCAAACCATGTCCAAGAAGCAGCAAGGCTTCACCCTCATCGAGCTGATGATCGTCGTCGCGATCATCGCCATCATCGCGTCCATCGCCATCCCGAACCTCCTCAGCGCTCGTATGAACGCGAACGAGTCGGCGGCGGTTGCGACCCTCAAGAACATCTCGTCCGCTCAGTCGCAGTGCCAGGCTTCTGGCGTGATCGACGCGAACAGCAACGGCGCCGGCGAGTTCGGCTTCTTCGGCGAGCTGTCGGGCGCCCAGGGCGTCCGCACCGACAACGCCGGTGGTGTCAGCGTCACCGAGCGCATCACCCCGCCCGTCCTGTCCTCGGCCTTCGGCACCGTCGCCGCTTCGCGCGTGACCCGTTCCGGCTACATCTTCCAGATGTTCCTTCCCGGCATGGGCGGCACGGAGTTCCAGACGGAAGCCGCCACCGGTGGTGGTTCCGGCCAGGCTGTCGACCCCGCTCGCGCGGAAGTGCTCTGGTGCTGCTACGCGTGGCCGAGCAGCTACGGCAACAGCGGCAAGCGCACGTTCTTCGTGAACCAGGGCGGCGACGTCCTCGGTTGCCGCAACAGCACGCAGCAGTACAACGGCACCACCCGCGTGCCGACCGGCACCGCGGCGTTCATCCCCGGCAGCACCTTGATGTCCGGCACCATCGCCTCGGGCGTGGCCGGCGTCGACGGTGAGACCTGGGTCGTCGTGAACTGAGTTCCGGCCGGACTTCGTCCGGAAGCGACGTCGCGAGCGCGGGGCCCGATGGGCTTCGCGCTCGCGGCATGTACCGACCGCGGCCTTCCGCGCCGGCCGCAGCCGCCGAGAGAGTGGGCATTGCGGGTTGGGCGGCTCGATCGCGTTGGCATCGCGACTTCAGGCTTTCGCTCTGCGTGCCGATAGCGGTCTCATCATGGGCCTCGCTACCGAGAAGCCGACCAGGATCCCGCGCCCGACCACGGACCCGCTCGCGCACCTCATGGCGGGTGTGCCGGCTGTGACGACGGCGCCGCGACAGCACGCACCCGACGCCGATGCGGCCGCGGCCGAGCCACCGCGTCCGCGTCGTGTCACGAGCTTGAGCATCGTGATCCCCGCCAAGAACGAGGCCGAGTCCATCGGGCACTTGGTTGCGGATCTCGTGCGACGACTGCGAAGCGTCGAAGGAATGGAGTTCGAGGTCCTGGTCATCGACGACGGCTCTTCCGACGCGACGGCTGCCTTGGCACTCGAAGGGGGCGCGCGCGTGATTCGTCACGGCCAGAGCCTCGGCAACGGCGCCGCGATCAAGCGCGGGATTCGTGCTGCGCGCATGAACTGGATCCTGCTCATGGATGCTGACGGCCAGCATCCGCCGGCAGTGATCGAGAGTCTCGTCGACGCCGCGAACGATCACGACATGGTCGTGGCCTCGCGCGGTGGGCGCGGTGGCGCATGGCATCGCAACCTCGCGAACACGATCTACAACTCGCTCGCGAGCTACGTGACATCGAGGCAGATTCCGGACCTCACGAGCGGCTTCCGGATCCTGCGCGCCGATGTCGCGAAGCGACTCTGCTACCTCTTGCCCAATACGTTCTCGTACCCGACCACGCTGACACTGTCGATGCTTCGCTGCGGCTACAGCGTCGGCTTCGTGCCCTTCGAGGTTCGCCGTCGCATCGGCAAGAGTCACATCAAGATCCTGCGCGACGGCAGCCGCTTCTTCCTGATCATTCTCAAGATTGCGACGTTGTTCGCACCGCTTCGCGTGTTCCTACCGCTCGCGTTCGCGATGGGTGCACTCGGTCTCGGCTGGTACCTGCACACCTACCTCGCCTACGGTCGATTCACGAACATGTCGGCGTTGTTGTTCACTCAGGCGACCGTCATCTTCATGCTCGGGATGATCTCCGAACAGGTGGCCGCGCTGCGCTACGAACACGTGGAGTCGATCGACGAGGAACGCCCGCGGTGAGTCAGCGCGTGCTGGTGGCCGGACACTGGGACGACGGCCCGGGCTATCCGCGCGCCGAGCAACTGCTCGCCGGCCTGTCGCACTGTGGGCTGGAGGTAGAGGAATGCCGCGTCACCGCGCCGGCGCGAGGTATGAGCAAGGTTGCGCTCGCCGCGCGGCCTTGGCGCTGGCCAGGCTATTGGCTGCACACCCGCAGCACGCGGCGGCGACTGCAAGCAGCGCTTCGCCGCCGCATCGCCGAGGGTGGTATCGACGTCGTGCTGGTGCCCTATCCGGGGCATCTGGCGGTGCGCTGGGTGCGCGAAGTCTGGCGCGGTCCCCTCATCCTCGACTTGTTCTTGTCGGCCTACGGCACGATCGTGCTCGATCGCGGACTCTTTCGCCCTGGTTCGATTCCAGCGCGGCTGATCGCCGGACTCGATCGTCGCGCCTGCGAGTCCGCCGACCTGGTGCTGCTCGACACTCCCGAGCATGCCGCCTTGGTCGCCCGCCACACCGAGTTGCCCCCCGAGCGATTCGACTGGGTGCCGATCGGCGACGATGTGGCCGCCGTCGTTCCGCCGCCGAGCCAGCCGAACGACGGCGCACTCTCGGTGCTGTTCTTCGGGACCGGCGTACCGCTGCACGGCCTGCGCACCTGGATCGACGCGATTGCGGCGACTGCGGCCGTGCGTCTCGAGCTGTACGGCGGCAGCGAAGCCGACCGCGCACACGCCAGGACGATGCTCGGTCCGCGGCTCACCTTGCATCCTCGTTTCGTGCCGATGAGTGAATTGCGCGGTGCGCTGGATCGCACACACGTCGTTGCCGGCATCATGGGTACTTCGCCGAAAGCGGAGGCGGTGATTCCCTTCAAGGTCGTGCATGCACTGGCGCACGGTCGTTGCGTGGTCACCGCAGACACTCCGGCCATCCGTCGCGTGCTCACTGCGGATCGCGATGCGGTTCTCGTGCGCGCCGGCGATCGCGCCGCTCTGACCGCGGCATTGGAAGGCTTGTCGCGGGACCGTTCGCGAATTCTGTCGATGGGCGAGCGCGCTCGGACGGCATGGCTCGAGCATGCTTCGCGGGGAGCGATCGGGAATCGTCTTGCCGAAGTCGTCGAGACTCGTTTCGGTCTCGAGGTTCGCCGCGGGATCGCGAGCGAGTCGAGGTCGAGCCGCGCTGTGCTGAGGGTGTGCTCTTGATCGCTCGCGTCCTGTTCTCGCATCCCCGCGCCGTGGTGGTGGTCGCCGCGTTCGTCGCCTATCTCACGTCGCTCTGGGGCACCTTCCTGTACGACGACCTCCACTCGGTGCGGGACAACCCAGCGATTCGGTCGCTCGACGAGATCCCGCGACTGCTCACCGACCCGGCGGCTTTCTCGGCGTTCGATGCGCGGATGTGGCGGCCCGTGCTGCTGCTCTCGTTCGCGCTGAATCACGCGATGGGCGGCGGCCATCCCTTGCCGTTCAAGCTCACCGATCTTGCGATCCATGCGGCGACTGCTCTGGCGTTGTGGTCGCTGGCTCGATCACTCGGGCTGAGTCGGCGGCGTGCGCTGCTGGCCGGGGTGTTGTTCGCGGTGCACCCTCTGGCAGCAGAAGCGATCGGCTTCGTGTCCGCGCGAAGCGATCAACTTCTCGCGCTGGGCGCGATCGTGGCGATGCGCGCGCAGGTCGCGGTTCGCCGGGGCTCGAGAGGGGCGTGGCTGGGCGTCCTCGGCGGCATGGTGTTGGCTTGCGGGAGCAAGGAGACCGGAGTCGTCGTCCCTGGGCTGTTGCTGATCGCCCACCGACTCTCGCCGGGCCGCGACGGAGCGCGTGCGCGTTGGCGCGACACGATGCTGAGCGTGCTGCCGGCGCTGGGCCTGGCCGCTCTGTATCTGTTGGGGCGTTCGTATCTTCTCGGTGCGGCGACCGTGGACCTGCCGGCGTGGCGCTCGAGCGACGGCGGCCGCCGCGATCTCTTGTCGCAGTTCGCGATGATGGGAGCGATCTTGCCGAGATTCCTGGCGCAGTCGCTCGTGCCGATCGGCTTGACGCCGGATCCACCCATCGACGGCTCATCGCTCTCCGCGGGGCGAGTGATCCTCGGTTGGGTTCTCGTGATCGGCTTCACAGCGCTCGGACTGGCGCAGTGGCGACGACGTCCCGGCATCGCGGTGGGGGTGGCGCTGACATGGGCGATCGCGCTGCCCTGGGTCTTGGTGCCGCTCAACGCGCCGGCCGGTGAACACCGCTTCTACGGCTGTCTCGCGGGTGTGGGGCTGGCGGTCGTGGCCGCGTTGCCGAAGCGCGCCTTGTGCGGTCGTGCGGTGCTTCGCACCTCGACGGCGATCCTCGTCCTGTTCGCCGTTCAGTCTGCCCGTGTGTCGCTCGACTTCCGCAGCGCCGAGGCGCTGTGGGGGAGAGCGTTGGCTGTCGATCCGAATTCGGCGGCGGGATACTGCGGCTTGTCGCAGGCTGCCCGTGAGCAAGCGAACGCGGCCTACCATGCCGGTGAGGTCCGGCGCGTCGTCGAGCACATGCGATCGGCGATCGCGTTCGGCGTGCGCGCGATCAGTTTGCGACCGGAACTGTTGACTGCGCGCCGCCAACTCATCGAGTTTCGGCTGTCGATCGAGCCGAACGACGGTCAAGTTCTGCTCGCGGTTGCCGAGGCGCAGGCGCTCGTGGATCTGCGGCCGCGAAACCCCGAACACCGGCTGTTGCTCGCGCGTGCGCTGATCGCCGCCGGGCAGCATCTCGAACGACGTGATCTACTCGAACTGGCCGAGACCACGGCTCTGGACTGCCTCACGCTACCGCGTCCGCGGGACCTCGTCTGGCGCGTCGCGGCTGCCGCTGCGGCCGCGCGCGAGGACGGCGCCGGCGCCGTCGCCCACCTGCGCGCGGCCCTGGCGAGGGGCTTCGATCGTGATCCCGTGCGCCTCGACCTCGCTGACCAGCTCCTGGCGCTAGGGGATCACGCAGGTGCTCGCGAGCAACTGGCAGCGGTGCTGCGCCGCGCTCCCTTCGATGCGCGCGCGCGGGAACTGTCGGCGCGCGCCGCTGCACCGCCGCGCTGACTCTCGAACTGCCGGGCGTGATCGGAAGATCCGCGGCTCAGTTGCAGAGCTGCTTCACCAGTTCCTGCAGGCGTGCGGCGACCAACGGGGTGGCTTCGGTTCGCAGCTTCTCTTGCAGCCACGGGCAGAGCGCGGAGCCCTCGATGTCGGCAAGTGCTTGCAGGCACGAGTTCTGGAACATCGGATTGAAGATGCGTCCCGGCGGCTGATCGAACAGCTCGCGGATCTTGGGAGCCGACTCCTTCGAGCGCAGCCGGCCCAGCTCGCGCACGCACTCGAGGATCGTCAGCAGATCGTGTTCGGGGCGTGCGAGCAGTTGGCGCAGTGTGATCTCGACTTCCGGGTGGCCGCTGTTCGCGTAGAGCGGGATGAAGTTGAAGAAGTGCTCGCTGGCGTTCGTGGGGATGCCGCGTTCGTAGTCGGGTGCGATCGCCGGGTCGGGCTGCCGTGTGACGCCGCGCGCCGACTCCACGGTGACGATCTGGTGCAGCACGAGACCGCCCAACTGTCGATCGGTGGCGAGGAGTTCGCGAACTGCGCTGAGGCGAACCTGCGGGTTGGGTGCGAAATCGGTGCCCCGCGCGATGCGGCTCGCCAGTTCCAGCCCCTGCGCCCGGTCGGCGCGGATCGCCGCGCGCAGGAACCAGCGTCGAGTCTCGAGATCCAACGCGGGTTCGCGACCGAGCCGGTCGCGCAGCGTCCCGAAGGCGTCTCGCCCGAGCACACCGACCGCTTCGATCGCTTCGTCGAGACGGCCCTCGATCTTGACCGCTTCCGAATGCGGCGTCCCCGCGGAGGCGACCAGCGGACCCCAGTACTCGATCTGCTCGACGATCGCGCCGATTCCCTTGCCCTTGCTGCTGCTCTCCACGCGAAGCAACTCGGCGAGTTGGCGGGTCCGCGTGACCTCGCCCTCGAGGCGGCCGATCTGTTCCCGCGATTCGGCCATGCGGCGGTCCAGGTAGATCGTGCTGGCGGCGAGTCCGGCAACGAGGAGGGCGATCGGCCAGGCGTTGCGGCGGCGAGATTCGGGGGACTGACTGGTCATCGGGTCGGGGTGGCGTTCGGGATCGATCGCGAGAGTGTGCCGAACCGCACGCAGCCGGGGGCTGGCGATACGAGGTCGGGCCGACCGCTCGCGCCGCGGGCGCGAGCCCGGCAGCTTCGGTCCGCCCCCCGGATCGGCCTCCGGGCAACTTGACCGGAAACGACCCACCCAGGGTGGCGATGCGGCATGGTAATTGGAAATCCCGTGCCGCGGATCCACCGGCTTGCTTCGGATCGGAACTTCTTGTCCCTTCCGAATCCCGCAGTGGCTTCGTTATCCTCTGCACCGCTCGACTCCGCCCTCGGGTCGGGTCTTCCCCCCTCTGTCCCATGATTCGTCCTGCGCCGCGGCATGCCGCGCTCACGCCGGGTTCGATCCCGCATCCCTTCGCACCGATGCTTCGAGGCCTCGCCGCTCCGCTGGTCGTTTTCCTGTTCACCGTCCTGGCAGCCTGTTCGGGCGGCTCGGCGGACAAGTCCTCGGGCCCCGGGGGCTCGTCGACGTGCCAAGACCAGGGTTCCTTCTGCTTGGTCACGTGCAATTTGGGCTGCACCCTGACCGGCGGATGCGGGATCACCGACATCGCGCAGAACCAACCCTTGGTGTTCACCTTCAGTCGCGACGTCGACCCGCGCACGGTGGACTTCACGTCGTTCTCCATCAAGACGCTCACGGGTGAGGAGCCGGTGGGGCAGTTCCTGGTGGAGGGGCAGACGATCAGCTTCATCCCGGACGTTCGCTTCGTGCAGGGCCAGACCTTCTTCGGTTTCGCCCCCAACGTCGACTACATCCTGACCTTGCCCGGCGGTTCCGCGTCGGCAACGGCGATCCGTTCGACCGCGGGCCAGCGTCTTCTGCACGACTACAGTTGCACGCTGCGAGTGACGCGCGGCGTCGTCGATCTGGACCAGCGCTCGCCGCAGGCGGAACTCATCACGCCGTCGACGACCTTCAACGTGGCGACCGACACGCCGGTGGTGATGGAGTTCAGCGAACTCATCGACTTCGCCCCGTTCTCGAATCCGCCGCCCGGCGAGGAGCCGGTGCAGTTCCGAATCCGTCGCGCCCTGCCGGGGACCGGCGGCGTGCTGGAATGCAATCCGAGTTCCTCCTCCGTGCGGCTCTCCGGTTCGCCGCGGCTCACCAACGACTCGGTCCGCTCGCGCACGATCCTGACGTTCAACGCGCTCGAGTCGCTGCCGTCCGGCTCCTGCTACGAGGTCGAAGTGACGAGCCGTGTCCGCGACCTCTCGGGCCGCACTGCCGCACCGCAGGTGTTCCGGTTCACGCTCGTCGAGGGGCAGCAGACCCCGGTGACGAGGATCTTCGACTTCCAGAGCGATGACGAACTGGATCGATCGCGATCCGCCGGCGAATGGGCGGGCGGCGCCGCGAGCTTCGTGACCATCGGCGGCGATGGCCGCCACGGCGACTTCGACGTCGAGGATGGCGCGCGCGTCACGGACGTCTACTTCGTGTTCAGCACTGACAGCCAGCTCATCGCTCGCAAGCCGACGGCGACCATCGCGGCGGATGAGACCGTCACCAACGGCACCTTCTTCTTCACGAACTTCGTGGTCCCGCAAGGCTGGACGATCGAGTTCCGCGGCAGCAATCCCGTGCGTCTGAACGTGCGCGGTGAGTGCCGTATCGAGGGCACCGTGTTGATGCGCGGCAAGACGCCGGCGACGGACTTCCAGATCCGTGCGCCCTCTGGTCACGTCAGCGGCGGCTGGGCCGGCGGCAGCGGTGCGGTCGGCGGTCCCTTCGGGGGTAGCGGCGGCGACGGTGCTTTCGGTTGCGACGGCACCGGCAATCCGAACCAGCCGGCGTTCAACGACTTCAACGGCTTCCACGGCGATGACCTGAACATGCCGACCGGCCATCCCTTGGCGGCCTCTGCTGCCGGCACGGGAGGTCGCGGCGGTACTTTGTTCCCCGCGCACGGCAATCAGGCGACCCTTACCTTCCCGGCGTTCACCTTCAACGTCGACACCGGTGGCGTGGCCGGCGGCGGCGGCTTCGTGCTGCCGGGCGGCGCGGGGTCGATCACGCGGCACGGCACCCTCGCGAACCAGCCACCGCTCAATCCCGCATTCATCGGGCCGTCCTCTTCGGGTGGGACGTCGATCCCGTTCACCAACCTGCCGTCCCCGCTGGTCTCTTCGGACTACTTCTGCGTGGGTGGTTCCGGCGGCGGCGGCGGCGGCAGTCACTCGGTGTTCGCCAGTTCGAACAGCGCGCCGAGCAACGGTGACCCCTTCAAGTATCGATCTGGAATGGGAGGCGCTGGCGGCGGCGGTTGCGCGCGGTTCCGCGTCGGCGGCCGTTTCGAAATGTCCGCGGCGTCGCGGATCGACGTGAGCGGTGGCGACGGCGCTCAGATCGTCGCCTCACAGATTCCCGGGACTCCTGCCCTGTCGGGCGGCGGCTCCGGCGGTACCGCTCTGATTCAGTTGGGTGGCGCCTTCGACTTCAGCGGGCTGATCGATGTCTCCGGCGGAACGGGATCCCGTTACTCCGGCAGCGGCAACTTCGCGATCCTGGCGGGTGGCGGCGACGGCGCGGCGGGCTTCCTCCGCGTCGAGACTCCGGGGTCAGCTCCTGCCCTGTCGCGTCTCGGCAACGTCGATCCTCCGGCAGTGGCTCAGAGTGCCGGGCTGCTCGCCGAGAGCGATGACTTCACCGGCTTCCAGAGCATCTTCGTCTCGACCGGTGCAATCTTCCCGCCGACCTACGTCCGCTATGTCGTCGAGGCGGAGGTCGACGGAGTTCCCACGACCTTCAGCGACGATCCGGCCGTCGGTGTGCCCGCTCTTCGCGGCGCGGCACCGATCGTGTTCTTGATCCAGGGCGCACCCGTCGCGGTCACTGGTGAAGTCACCGGCGTCCCCGCTGCGTGGCGCACACAAGTCGGCGCCTTTCAATCCGGAATCGGCAGCCTCAACGCCGATGCGTTCTCGGGTTACCGCTGGCAGATCCTCTTCGATCGGACGATGGCGAACTCCGTGGTCGTCCGCGCGGTGCGGATCGAATACCGTATCTGATCCGAACGTCGCTCGGTTCCTCGGTCGAGCAGGGTCGCGTCCCTCCGACCCGCTCGCCCGCAAGGCCTAGACCGAACCTCCTACTCATGAATCTTCGCTCGACCTCAGCGCTGCTCACGGTCCTGATTCTGACGATCCTTGGCGCCTGTACCGGGGGTTCCTCCGGTGGGGGGCGCATTCCGCAGCCAGCCTGCGGCAATGGTTCGAACTTCTGCCTGGTGTCCTGCAACCTGGGTTGCCAGGTCTCGGGCACCTGCTCGATCACCTCGATCGCGCAGAATCAGCCGATCGAGTTGGTGTTCAGCGACCTCATCGATCCAGCCACGATCACGGCCGGCTCGGTATCCATCAAGACCGCGAACGGCGAGGCTCCGACGGGCCGCTTCTTCGTCGATGGTCGGAAGCTCATCTTCGTTCCCGAGGTTCGCATTGCGGGCGGCGTCACCACCTTCGGTTTCCGTGCCGGCGCCACCTACGTGATGTCGTTGAACGCGGCGGCGACAGGGGCGGTGCTCTCCTCGGTCTCCGGCGATCGCCTGGCTCGTTCCGTGTCGTGTTCCCTCCAAGTCACGCAAGGGCTCGTCGACTTGGACGGCCGAGCGCCGACTGCGGAGCTGGTGCTGCCGACTGCCACGACCGGAGTTTCGCGCGATGCCACCATCGTGCTGCGGTTCAGCGAGTTGATCGACACCTCCTCCTTCAACGGCGGGAGCACGATCTCGAGCCCGGTTACCTACCAGATCCGTCGCACGACCCCCGATCCGCTCGATCCCAACGGTCGCGTCTGTGAGCAAGGCTTCATACCGGTGCTCGTCCAGGGTGTGCCGGTCGCGTCGGTGGAGGGCACGAATCCCCCGCGCACAGTTGTCACGCTTCAACCGGCGGTGCAACTCCCCGATCGTGTGTGCGTCGAAGTCATCGTGACGAGTCAGGTGCGCGACCTCGCGGGCAATCCCTCGGCTGGGCAGACCTTCCGCTTCTTCACCGAAGTGGGCACCGTCGTGCTGCAGTCGGTCACGGAGAGCTTTGCGAACGATGTCGGAATGGACCGCGACGTCTCGGGCGGCACCTGGACGGGCGGTGTGGCCACGCCGGCGCGAATCGGCGGCAGCGGTGTCTTGGGTGAGTTCAACTTCCTCAACGGCACGCCGGTGGCCGGTCAGCCCAACACGTACGAGATTCGGACCGACAACTTCACCGTCCCTGCGAACCAAACGCTCTTCGGTGATCAGGCGATCACCGTCACGGACGGCGTCTTCGAGTTCTCCAAGTTCGAAGTTCCGGCGGGGATCCGCGTGATCTTCCGCGGGCCGCATCCGGCGCGCATCTTGGTTCGCGGCACGTGCTCGGTCGAGGGCGAAGTCGGCGCGGACGGTGCCAACGCCGCCGCGAACTTCCGCGGCGAGTCGACGCTGCCGAATACCGGGGTGGCCGGACAAGCCGGCGGCATCGGCGGTGCCGGTGGCGGCGATGGTGGTCAAGGCGCGGATGGCTGTCCCGGCACCGGCGCTGGCCCGAACTTCAATGGTCGGCCGGGTGAGCCGGCCACGGCGGCGGCGGCGAGCGGTTACACCCCTCAACTGGCCGGGACCGCCGGACCAGGTTCACTGCTCTTCCCCGCGACCGGACTGCGCACCAGTGTGACTTTCGCGCTGCTCAGCGCGATCTCTGCGCAGGCGACCGCGGGCGGCACCGGTGGCTCCTTGTTCGGACCCGGTGAGCAGGGCTTCGTTCAGCAGACCTTCGCGCCGAACCTGCCACAAGACCGCAACGCGCCAGCGGCGCCGAGCACGCCGCTGAGCGTGGTCGGGCTCCCCGGCGGCGTATCGTCACTCGACCATTTCCTCGTGGGTGGTGCCGGTGGCGGAGGTGCAGGTTCGCACGTGCTGAACATGCTCACCTCGGACATCAACGCGGCGCGCGGCTTTGTCGCCGGCCGTGGCGGAAGCGGCGCCGGCGGCGCGATCGCGTTCCGATCCGGCCATGCGATCGAGATCGCTTCCGGAGCGCTGGTCACCGCACGCGGTGCCGGCGGACTGATCGACAACACCAACAGCGGCAACTCGAACGTGGGTGCCCCGGCGGTGGGTGGTGCCGGCTCCGGCGGGACGGTGATGTTCCAGGTGGAACGGCTCACGAACTTCACGCAGTCCGGCACGATCGACGTCAGCGGTGGTGCGCGGAACACGTTGAGTCTCTTCCGAATCAACAGCACCGCCATCATTCACGGTGGGGCCGGTGGTTACGGCGCAGTGCGCGCCGAGGCGGTTACGGCGCCGTCCCAGACCAATCTCGGCACGATCGTCGGCCCACCGGCCTTCGATCCGAACTTCGTCGGGGCGCTCGATCCCAGTGAGGGCGACGCGAAGACCGGGTGCACGTCGACTTGGCGATCGTCGCGGCAGTTGTTCGCTCCGCTTTGGCGTCACTACCGACTCACCGTTCGGGTCGCTGGAGTGCCGGTCGTTTATTCCGACGACCCGCAGAACTTCAACCCCGCGGACAGCGACACGCTCCCGATCCGGATCTTCTTCCAAGGGGCCGACGTCAATCCCACGAACGGCACGATCAACGGGGAGCCGGGACCCTGGCGTTCCTACATGAACGGGAGCAACGGCCGACCGAGCGTGAACCTCGACAATGCAAGCGGCTTCCGCTTCATGCTGATGTTCAATCGCAGTGTCGAAGCCGACGTCGTCGTCGAAGACCTCGAAGTCTTCTTCGAGGCCTGATCGCGGCGGCTGGTCCGAGCGGTCTCGGCTGGTCTCGAGACGTCTCGAGGAAGTCGGGCGATTCGGTGTGAAGGATTGAGCGACCGGGGTGCGGGGTCTAACTTCCTGCGCCCCGTCCATCCCGCCCGACCAACTCGGGTGGGCGGGCCTCCGATCCTTCGTGGAATCCTTCGTCGACTACTTGCCGCGTGCGGGCGCGATCCTCCTCACCGGGCATGAGCATCCGGACGGAGATTGTCTTGGCTCGCAGATCGGGTTGTTCCATCTGCTTCGCGAACTCGGGCACGAGGTGCGGATCCTTCTTCCGGACGCTCCGATCCGTTCGCTCGAGTTCCTGTGCCGGAGCACCCCGGTGGGGATTCACGAACCAGGGCGCGAGTTGCCGCCGTGCGACACCCTCGTACTGGTGGACTGCGCGGAACTCGGTCGCTTGGGGACGATGCGAGACTCGGTGGCACGTCGCGCGCCGCGGATCGCCGTGATCGATCATCACGTCGGCAGTGATCGCGCCGATGGTTCGATCGGCTTCGTCGACGTCGAGGCCGCGGCGAGTGGGGAGTTGGTTTGGCGGCTGTATCGCGAGCTGGGGCGGCGACCCACCGCGGTGGCCGCCGAAGCTCTGTATTGCGCCCTCGTGGCGGACACCGGCTGGTTCCGCTACTCGAACACCGATGCGGAGGTGTTCGAGATCGCTGCCGATCTGGTTGCCTGCGGTGCCGATCCTTCTGTGATCTACGACCGCCTGTACCGGAGTCAGCCGGCGCAATCGGTCGGGATCCTCGCCGAGGGCATCGCTCGCAGCGAGATCGAGATGGACGGACGCGTCGGGTTCGTTGCCATCTCCCATGGCTTGCTCGAGCGAGCGTCTCGCGTCGGTTTCGATCTCGACCAAGTGATGGAGCCGCTGCGCTCCGTCGATGGGATCGAGGTCGTCGTGATGCTCAAGGAACTGGCCGGGGACCGGGTGAAGGTCTCCTTGCGCGCGAGTGGCGAGATCGACGTGCAGCGCATCGCGAAGTCATTTGGTGGCGGCGGTCACAAGAAAGCGGCCGGCGT
Organism: Planctomycetota bacterium; assembly: GCA_050181465.1. GTDB lineage: Bacteria > Planctomycetota > UBA1135 > UBA1135 > UBA2386 > JACRLW01. The sequence continues at coordinate 66,708 of JBFXDD010000018.1, read as the reverse complement.
TACGCTCGAACTCTCCATGGCGGAGGCACGGACTAGAATCCAAGGCGCGATCGCCGCTGCCTTGGCTGCACGAGATCCCGCGAGTGGTCTTCCGTGACCGCCTTCGCGCTGATCTCCGATGTGCACGCCAATCTCGAGGCCCTGACCGCGGTCTTGTCGCGCATCGACGAGCTGGGAGTCGAAGAGGTTCATTGTCTGGGCGACGTGGTCGGCTACGGCGCGGATCCCGAGGCCTGCACGGAGCTGGTGATGCGTCGCTGCGGCTTCACCATCATGGGCAACCACGACTACGGGTTGTTCCACGACCTGCGCGACTTCAACCCGCTGGCAAGCGAAGCGCTGCTGTTCACGCGCAAGCGCATGCGGCCGGGTTGGTTCCACGGTCGACGCAAGGTGCTCGCCAAGTTCCTCGCCAACCTGCCCACACGCGTGGAGTCGCACGGCTTCGTGTTCGTACACGGTTCACCGCGCGATCCGATCATGGAGTACCTGCTCCGGAGCGACGGCTTCCTCGAACCCGAGAAGCTGGCAGCCAACTTCGCGCTCCTCGATCGATCTTGTTTCGTCGGCCATACCCACTGGCCCGGCTGGCACGACCGACAGTTTCGCTTCACGCAGGCGAGCGACAATGCAAAGGAACTCGTGATCGGCGAAGAGCCGGTCATCGTGAACGTCGGGAGTGTCGGTCAACCTCGCGACGGTGATCCCCGCGCCAGCTTCGTCGTCGTCGACGAGCGACGCGTCGAGTTCCATCGGGTCGCCTACGACTACCGACGCACCCAGGCAAAGATCCTCGCCGCGCAGCTGCATCCAGCTCTCGCCGAGCGATTGGCGCGAGGCAAGTAGACCGGGGCGGCATGGACGGCGACGAGGCGCTTGCGATCGTGATGTGCGCGGTTCCGCAGGAATTGGCGGACGACCTCGCTCGTCACCTGGTCGAGCTGCGGCTCGCAGCATGCGTGCAGCGCATAGCCCCCATCCGCTCGACCTATCGCTGGGAGGGCCAGGTGGAGCAAGCCGACGAGGCGCTGCTGCTGGCGAAGACGGCCGCGTCCTGCGCCGCCGCGGTGACGGCCGCCATCGCCGCTCGACATCCCTACGCGGTGCCCGAGATCCTGACCCTGCCGGTGGACGCGGCGCTCCCGAGCTACCTTCGCTGGGTGATCGAAGAGACGGCAGGCTGAGGCGCGAGTCGGACGTCCACGGCCGGGTTTCTCACGGCAAGGTGCCAAGGCACGACCGCCCGGCCCCCGAGACAAGCTGGCCTCAAGTCGGGACAGCCATTCGCCGAAGAGTGGGAAGTTCCGACACCACCGCGCCGTGAAAGCAATCGTCTCCCTCCTCCTGCTCGTGGCCTCGACTGCTCCGGCGCAACAGACCGAGCCCGATAGCGGCGACGTCGTGCGGCTCAAGGTCGGCACCGAGATCAGTGGACGGATCACGTCACAGACCGACGACCACGTGTTCCTCGAGACCGGGCCGGGCGAGACGGTCGGCTTCTCCATGGACCAAGTGGAGTCGATCGCCCGCGGTGCGATTGCGGTCCGATCCGAACCGGTCGAGCCGGTGGCGGCCGCTTGGTCTGCGCCGCGCGACGATTGGTTCGTGTTGCACGATGCCAAGGGGCGTGGCGTCGGTCATCTGCACGAGACCGTGACGACGGACGCCGCGGGGAACGTGCGATTGACCGAGGAGTGGCACTTCGTCCAGGACGGCAGGGTCACTGCGATCACGAGGCTCGAGATCTGCTCCGCCGAAGGTGCGCCGATTTCGGCTTTCTCGCATGAGCGGAGCTTTGACAAGCGTGAGCGTTTGACCGCCGAGCGTTGTGTGCGCGCCGAAGTATCGGCGGATCGAATCCGTGTCACGCGACGCACCATGCGGGGCGACGAGCAAGGCGAGTACGAGCTCGCGCCGGGAACCAGACTCCCGCTCGAGTTGCGCGCCGCGTTGCGCAACAAGGCGCAGGGTACTCATGGTGTGCGGACGCATGCCGTGTACGACGCTCTGCTCGATCGCTTCTCGCAGTCGCAGTGGGATCTAGGACGCATTCGACGCATCCCCGGCCCGCGTGGTGACGTACAGCGCGTTCGCGTACTGCAGACGCATGGTGGCGAAGAGTGGCTCGACGCCGCGGGCCGCACGTTGCGGCGCGAGCTCAACGGACCCGCGCTGGTCGCGATTCCATCGAGTGAGAAGGATGCCCGGCGCATCGCCAGCGGCACTCTCTATCCGCAGTCGTTGAAAGCGGAGGCGGACGGGCGGTTTGCCATGTGGTTGCCGAATCCGGCTTGGGCCTTCGAGAGCGACGATGTCGCCGGACAGGTCACGGCGCGCAACCGAGTAGACGAGGCGTCGATGACCTTGTTGCGATTCGATCAGTTGGAGTCGACGCTCGGCCTCGGTTCCGCGAGTGACGCCGTAGTTCGTTGGCTCCGCTTGGTCCAACCGGACTTCCGAGTCCTCGAGCGCGCCGAGACGGTCCTGCGCGGCGCGCCCGCAACATTGTTGCGCGGCCGCTTCGTCGCCAAGGATGCGAGTGGTCAGCCGCGAGCCTTCGACAGCGTCACCTACGTCGTGCAGGTCGGGGAAGTGTGGTACGTCGCACTCGGCTCCGCGCCGCAGGCCTTGTTCGCGCAGGTTCAGTCCGACTTCCTCTGGATGGCGGAGCGCTTCGAACTCGACCCGAACGGCTTTGCGCCCACTCCGTCGGGGCCGCTCGCGGACAAGCCACGGCGCTGACGCTCAGCTCGGCAGGGCTTCCATTCCGCGCAGCCGCGCCGCGAGCTGGATGTCTTCGGCTCGGACCAACGCGAGGTCGTCGAGATCGGCGAGGGTGCGCGCCAGCCGCAGTATGCGAGTTCTGCCGCGAGCGGACGCACCGCCGAGTCGCATCGCACGTTCGATGACCGGACTCAGCGCCGTCCGATCGCCGAGAACGGCTTCGAGACGATCGCCTTCGAGCTTCGCATTGGCGCAACCGTCCGGATTGCGATGTCGCTGACGGTCGCGGGCGCGACCCACGCGCTCGCGCAGCCGTGCAGTCGACCACGCTGGGTCGGGGGGGCTTCCGAAGGCTTCGGGTGGCGGGGACGGCAGGTCGATTCGAAGGTCGAACCGATCGAGCAACGGCCCGGAGATGCGATTTCGATATCGCCGCTGGTCCGCGGCGGAGCAACGGCAGGTGCGAGTCGGATCGAACGCGTAGCCACACGGACAGGGGTTCATCGCGGCGATCAGGATGAACGATGCGGGCATCGCCACCGATTGGCTCGCCCGGCCGATGGTGACGATGCGATCTTCCAACGGCTGTCGCAGTCCTTCCAGGATCTCGCGCCGGAACTCGGGCAGTTCATCGAGGAACAACACACCGTGGTGGGCGAGAGTCACTTCGCCGGGGCGAGGCTGCGGACCGCCGCCGAGGATCGAGGCGCCGCTGCTGCTGTGGTGGGGAGCACGGAACGGGCGCCCATTGCTGCCCAGCGAGATCGCGGTGTGGCGCGACGCTAGGCCACGCGCGGAGTGGATCTGCAAGACATCCAGGTGATGCTCGGGGTCGAGCTGCGGCAGGATGCCGAGGATTCGGCGGGCGAGCGAACTCTTGCCGGAGCCGGGCGGGCCGACGAACAACAAGTTGTGTTCGCCGGCGGCTGCCGCCGCGAGCGCGAGCTTGCCGGTCTCGTGCCCACGAAGGTCGGCCAAGTCGAGCCCGCCGACTGCCGAACCGGCTGGGTTGAGGTAGCGCATTCCATCGCCGCCGCTCAACACCGGTAGCGAACCATCGCTGAGTCCTACGAATGCCTCGCGAAGATCGTGCGCCGGGAGGGCCTCGATTCCCGGAACGGCGCTCGCGAGTTCGGCGTCGTCGGGCGATGTCAGCAACCGTCGCCAGCCACGTTGTCGCGCGGCGATCGCGACCGGCACGATCCCGGGCGTGCTGCGGATGCGACCGTCGAGTCCCACTTCGCCAAACGCGGCCAAGCCCGACAGGCGTTCTCGTGGAAGTGCGCCGCCGGCCGCGGCGAGTGCGATCGCCATCGGCAGGTCGAACCCGCTCCCTGCCTTGCGCACCTGTGCGGGAACGAAGTTCAGCACCGGTGACCCGCGCGGCATGGGCAGTCCCAGTGCACCGAAGCTCCCGAGGATCCGATGGTAGGCCTCGCGAACGACTTGGTCGACCGAACCGAGGATGCGCGGTGCGCTGCTGGCAGCCAGCATGCGCGCTTCGATGGTGACGGCGACGGCATCCACCCCGCACACGACACCGCAACCGATGGCGACGGTCGGCGATGGTCCGTCCTGACGAGTCGTGATCGTTGTGCTCTGCACGATCGCTTCGTGTGCGGAGCGCGCGATCGGTTACCGGATCTTCGATCAGGACGGTCTTCGCAGGGCGATCACGTCACAACACCGCGCGCAGCAACAGCGCTCGCAGCACCGCCCCGGCCGCGAGCGGACTCGCTGGATGCAGTGCGTGCAGCGCCACCAGGCGCGCGCGGGGCACTTGCGGCAGTGGGTGGGCGAAGCTCACGATCAACAAGTCGCTCGCGATCGAGGACAGCGATGCAACCGCCCGGCCGACGAGCATCTGCGGGAGGTCGGGAGCCAGGATGAGCGCATCGTGACCGCCGGCTCGTTCGAAGCAGGTGAGCAGATCGCCCAGTCCGTCCACTCGATCGACGCCGACTCCGCGGCGGCAGAGACCGCGCAAGAGGGAATCGAGTCGCCCCATGGTCCCGGTCAGGGCGATCACGTCGGCGCGCAGAGCCTCGGGCTCGGACATGTCGACGACTTCGGCATCCGCAGAGCTCGCTGTACACCGGCTCGACAGTCCTTCGGCTGCGGCCGAGGCCCGGATCGATGGCATCGCACGATCGCGGTTCCATGAGCGAGACGGCGGCCCACGGCGGCGAGTCGCTTGCGGGGAGCCGGTCGGCCCGCGATACCGTCCCCATGAACCGCCCAGAGTTCGTCCCACACGACGACCGCTACGTCCCGGTCACGCCGCCAGAGACCGCGCTCGCTGACCTCCACGACGTGATGCGACGACGGCGGACGGTGCGCGACTTCAGCGATCGTCCGGTCCCCTTCGAGATCGTCGAAGGGATCGTGCGAGTCGCCGCGACTGCACCGAGCGGCGCGAACAAGCAGCCGTGGCGATTCGTGGCGGTCGGAGATCCGTCGACCAAACGGGCGATCCGACTCGCGGCCGAAAACGAGGAGCGTGCGTTCTACGAACAGCGAGCGAACGATGAATGGCTCGCCGACCTCGCACCGCTCGGCACCGACGCCGACAAGGGCTTCCTCGAGGTGGCGCCTTGGCTGATCGTTGCATTCTTTCTCCTGCGCGACGACGACGGCGGACAGGTGTACTACGCAAAGGAATCGATCGGGCTGGCATGCGGGATGCTCTTGACCGCAGCCCACCTCGCCGGGCTGGCGACGTTGACCCACACGCCGAGCCCGATGGGCTTCCTGCGCGAGGTGCTCGGCCGTCCCGACCACGAGCGACCATTCCTGCTGATCCCGCTCGGCTACCCGGCGGACGACTGCCAAGTGCCCGCGGTCGCCCATCGGCGGAAGGACTTGGCGACGATTCTCGTCAGACAGTGACGTCGGCGTCCGATCGCCGTCGAACCTCGACCCCGTCGGTGTCGTTCTTGCCCGGCCGGCGCCCGCGCCGGCGCCCCGGTAGAGCCCATGAATACCCCTCGTCGTCGGCCGCGGATCGCAGGCCTCGTCATCGTCCTGGTCGTCGGACTCGCCGCGACCTTCGCGACTTCCCTCCGCGAGGGGGAGAACGCCTTGATCGATCGCCGCTACGCGGACGCGGTCACGGCACTCCAGAAGGCGCTCGGCGAGGAGCCGGTCGAGCGGCAGCCGCGCGTGCTGCTCCTGCTGGCTCGAGCTCAGGAACTCGCCGGTCAGGACGAAGCAGCCGTGCAGACTTACGGCCGCATCCTCGCCGAGCACGCCGAATCGGCGGCCTTCGACCGCGCGGCGTTCGAGCAGGCCGAGACCCTGATCGAACTTCGCCGCTTCCGCGAGGCGGCCGACGTCTACCGCGGTCAGGTGGAACGACTGACCGGCGCGCCGCGCAAAGAAGAGATTGCGGCGACCTACCTCGGTCTCGCCGATCGAGCCCTCAGCGGGCAGAAGCCCGACCCCAAGCGTGCCGCCGAGTTCTACGACCTCGCGGTCGACCTCGGGTTGGTCGGCGAGCGAGCCCGGAACGTGCGTCTACTGGCGATCGAAGCCTACCTGCGCGCACAGCAACCGAAGATCGCATTGCCACGGCTGCCGGGGTTGATCCGGGAACTCGCGGGTCGTCCGGAAGAGTTGCGTGCGCGGCTCCTCCTGGCACGCTGTCATGCCGCGATCGGTGAGCACACTCGCGTGCGCGAAGTGTGTCGCGATCTCATCGCTCGTGCACCGGCTTCCGTCGAGGCAGCGGAGGCCGCCTGGCGAATCGCCGAGAGCTTCGGTGTGCCGGAGCCGGGCGCGAGTCGTCTCGATCTGGCGATCGCTGCGTTGCGTGACCTCGCCGAGCGGTATCCGTCCCACGAACAGTCGCCGAAGGTCGACTTCCTCATCGCGCGCTGCCAACTCTCCGCGTCCCGAAGCGAGGACGCACTCGCATCGCTTCGCCGATTCCTCGAGTCGCGTGGCGACTCCGGCCTCCCCGAACTGGCGAACGCCCGCGCGTTGGTAGGCGACGTTCTCGCGAAACAGGGACAGCTCGAGGAGGCGATCGTCGCCTGGCGCGCGTTCCTGTCCGCGCACACCGCGCATACCGAGTGGGAACGAGTGCAGCGCGCGATCGTCACGGCGCGCTTCGATCTTGCCGGCAGCGCCGAGCAGGCCGGAGAGACCTCCCGGGCCCGCGAACTGTACGAGGCGTTTCTCGCCGAGTATCCACTCGATGATCGCAACGCCGCTGCCGCGCGCCGCATCGCGGAGACCTATGTCGCCGAGGAGAAGATCGACGAGGCGATCGCGGCCTTCGAACGTTGCGCACAGAACTACCGCGAACGGCCGGAGCAGGCCATGGCGTGGTTCCGGCTCGGCGAGATCTTCGAGACCACGAAGTTCGACTACGTGCGCGCGATCGAGGCCTATCGAGCATCCGGATTGCCGGCAGCGGTCACCCGCCTCGAGCGCCTGATCGCGAAGTCGTTCACGCTGCGAACGCAGCGCGCTTGGCGCGTCGGCGAAGCGGCGAGCATCGAGTTGACCTCGCGGAACATCCCGTCGGTTCGGATGCGCGTGCACCGCATCGATCTGGAAACTTGGTTTCGTGCGACGCACCGCGCGGACTCGGTCGAACGCCTCGACATCGAGGTCATCGCCGCCGACCGGACCACGACCGAAGCCGTGCCCGACTACCAGCCGTTCCGCGAGAGCGTGCGGCAGATCCCGATCGGATTCAGTGAACCCGGCGCCTATGTGGTCAAGGTCGACGACTCCGAGCGCGAGGCGACCACTTTGGTGCTCGTCACCGACCTCGGTCTGACGGTGCGGAGTTCGCGACAGGAGTTGCTGGCGTTCGTGCAGAACCTGCGCGAAGACAAGGTCGCACCCGGAGTGCGGGTGGTCGTGAGCGATGGGACACGACCACTCGCCGAGGGGCTCACCGATCCCGACGGCATCTATCGACTGCGGGACGGGCGCTTGGCAGCGGTGAGCGAGTTGGTCGTCTACGCCGTCGATGCATCCGGCAGCGGCGCAGGAAACGTGCAGTTGGACGGCCTCAGCGTGGGCGAGTCCGTACTCGAGAAGTCCTTCGCGATGACCGACCGTCCGGCCTATGTCGCCGGTCAGACGGTGCACAGCGCCGTCGTCGCGCGCGACTGGCAAGACGGTCGCTACGTGCTGCCCAAAGCCGAACACGTCGATCGCTTGCGGATCGCCTCGCCGAACGGGCGGGTGGTCTACGACGAAGCGGCTCGCTACTCCGACTTCGGCACCGTCGAGTTCGACTACGAGTTGCCGGAAGACGCCGACCTCGGTCGCTGGACTCTCTCGCTCGATCGCGGCGCCGGTCGCGGTACGACGACGACCTTCGAGGTGGCGCGCTTCGAGTTGCCCAAGCTGCAGCTCACGATCGTTCCTGATCGCAACCTGGTGTTCCGCGGCGAGCCGATCGCAGGTCACGTCGAGCTACGGCACTTCTACGGCGAACCGGCTCGCGGTCGCGCGATCACGATTCGCATGCACGACCCCGACGGCAGCGAGGTCGTCGTCCAGGGCACGTCGAACGCCGAAGGTCGGGTGGCCTTCCAGTTCGCATCCGACGAGCTGACCGAGGAGGCGTTGATCCAGATCGACGCCGAAGTCGCCGAGGACGGGATTCGCGCGCAACGCGTGGTACCGGTCGTGCTCAGTGAGTTCGTGCCGTCGGTGAAGGTGGCGCGGGACGTGCAACTCGCCGGGCAATCGTTCCAGGCCGAGGTCGTGATCGCGGACCGCGCGGGCGAACCGCTCGCCAAGGCCGGCGAACTCGTCGTGCTGCGAATCGAGTCCGGCAGGCGTGGTCGTGCCGAGGTGGAGGTTTCGCGCCACGCGTTCAGGACCGCCAGCGAGGATGGTCGCGCGCTCGTGCGTGTCGTTGCCGAGCGCGGTGGTGCTCACGTGCTGCGCGTGATCAGCAAGGATCGATTCGGTCAGGACCTCACCGCCGAACGCGTGGTGACCATCTCCGGCAACGACGATGCGAACAAGCTGCGCATCCTCCTCGATCGCGCCGAGTGGCGTGTCGGTGAGACCGCGAAGGCGAAGGTGGTGCATCGCGGCAGCGAGCGTCTGGGACTCCAAGTGACGATCGCCGACGGCTTCCTCGATGCGAAGCCGATTCGAATCCGCAGCGGCGAGAGCGAGATCGCGATTCCACTCGAAGAGCTCCACGCGCCCAACTTCGCACTGGCGCTGAGCGCCGTCGACGACGCGACGCTGTTGACCGCGGAGGCCGAGTTCACCGTCGATCGAGGGCTCGCGATCGAGATCAAGCCGGATCGAAGCGAGGCGGAACCCGACAGCGAGGTCGGATTCGCCGTGACGGTTCGCGATGCGCGGGGCCGACCGGTGGTCGGCCGACTCGCGGTCGCGCTGATTCCCGAAGCCCTCGGCGCTCTGTTCGCCGACCGCACGATGGACATCCAGAACGTCTTCTGGGGTTTGCGTCGAGGGACCGCGACGGTCACGGCATCGAGCTGCGGCTGGGAGTATCGCGCCACGACCAAGGCGGTCAGTCGCGAGTTGATCGCCGAGGAACGTCGCCGGGAGCAGGAGCGCGAAGAGGCAGCTCGGCGGGAACTCGCCGCGCGACTTGACGCCGGCAACGTTTCCCGCGGGCCGACGTCGGGTGGGCGGGTAGACCCGTCCGGGCGGCCGATCGCGGCTGGGCCCGGAACCGCGGGGCAGGTTCGGGGACGTTTCACGCGTCAGAGCCTTGACGGAGTCGCAGTTGAGCCTGAGGAGCAGAGCGAGCAGGTCGAACTGATCGAGGAACTGGCACGTGATGCCATCCAGCAGTCGGCGTTCGACAGCAACCAGTGGAACTCAGCGATCGGCCTCGGCGGTGGAGCCGGCGGTCGCTACGGCAGTAGGAGGGGTGGTCGCGCGCTGAACTCCAAGGGCGTCAAGGAAGGTCTCGATGATGGGGTGTGGTTACCGAACATCGTGACCGACGCGGAGGGTCACGCGCGCTTCACCATCCGGATGCCGGATCGGTCGAGCGGCTGGAAGTTCTCGGCGCATGGCGTGACCAAGGCGACCGACGTCGGCCGAGTCGAGCTGACGCTGCGGACTGCGCGCGATCTCGTCGTGTCCCTGGACGCGCCGCCTTTCCTGGTGGAAGGAGATCGTTCGACCGTGCGTGCACGATTGCACCGCCGGGTCGGCGAGGACGCGCCGCTGCGGGTGAACACCACCGTCGGTGAGACGGCGGATGAACGCACGGTGTCGCTCGGCAAGGGTGCCGAGGAAAGCTTCGATCTGCCGCTCGCGACGGGATCGACGCCGGAGGTGTTGTGGTCCATCGCGGCTTTGGATGTCGGTGGAATTCACGCCGAGGGTTCCATCCCGGTGCTGCCCTACGGAGTGGAACTTCGAGCGGGCAAGGCCGGCATGGTGCGCGATCGCATCGCGTTCGATCTCGAAGTCGCCGGTGGCCGTGGGCTCGGCGACCTGCGACTCGAACTGGACCTGGGCCGCGGCGACACCGGCGGTCTCGCCGCGGTCGCGCTTGCTCCAGCGTCGGTGGCGCGCGGCTGTGTTGCGGTCGCGCCGACCTACGCGGCGATCGCCCAGCGGTTGATGGCGGCACTCGCGGTCGAGAAGCTCCTGACGGGCAATGCCCATCGTGAGGAACGCGAGGTCCTGCGAAGTCAGATCGACGGACTCGTCCGACAACTCGCGTCGGCGGCGCTACCCGATGGCAGCTTCGGATGGATCACTCGGCGCAGTGGCTCCGATGCGGAGTCCACCGCCCATGTCGTGCTCGCCCTGCAGCGGGCCAGGGCAGCCGGCTTCGCGAATCCGACGGCCGCAGCCGGCGCGCGTTGGCTGATCGATGCCGTGCGCGGTCGTCCGGAGGGAGAACGGGCATTGCTCGAGCGCGCGCTGGTGGCTTCCGGCCACGATCGCTTCGAGAACCTCAATGCCCTGCACCGGCGGCGGGCGAGTCTCGATCCCGATTCCCTGTCTCATCTCGCCCTGGCGTGGCGCGAGAGCAAGCGGCCCGAACTCGCCGCCGAGATCGAGCAGGAGGCATCGACGCGGATCAAGCGCACGAGTGAGCACGCCGTCGCCTTCGCTCGACTCGCCCAGTCGCGGCTGCTCGGAGATCCCGGGGATCCGCAGGCGCGCGAGTGGCTCAGTTGGCTCGAGTCGATGCGCGATGGGATCGTGTGGTCGACGTCGGCGTTGACTGCGGCAGCCGTCGAGGCACTTGCTTCGCTACCCGGTTCGCAGCCGGGCAGCGCGATGACCCGCATCGAAGTCGCGGTCAACGGCGTCGCCGTCCCACCCGTGGTCCTCACTGCGCAGTCGGGCGCCGAACGAATCCACCTCGCGAGCGAGGGGCTGCGCGCCGGCAAGAACCGGATCGAACTCCAAGTCGTCGCCGGCGGTGAGGTTCGCTTCGGCGCGACGCTGCGCGGGTTCTCGCGAGAGTTCGCCGTTGGTACCGAGAGCGGGAAGCCGCGTGTCGGCATGGTTCGACGCTTTGTTCGGCCGGACTTCCTTCGTGACAAGGGCAAGCCCATCACGCCGGGATTCAGCGTTGTTCGTGGGAACGTCGAGTACCACGACAACCTGCTGACCCAGCTCGAGGTCGGCGTTGCGGCCCGCGTGGAGACGACGCATTGGATGATCGAGGCACCGCAGCAGCCGTCCACGGCGCCTGCGGTCGTGGTGGAAGAGCCGATTCCTGCCGGCGTGAGCGTCGATCCGGCGTCGATCGAAGGTTCGTTCGAACAGCATCGACTCCTGCCCGATCGCATCGTCGCCTGGTTTCGACCGGGTTCCGGTTCCGGAACGATTCGCTATCGCGTCGTCGGACGCTTCCCCGGGGAGTACCGCGTTCTGCCCACGATCATCGCGGGCGTGCTGCGTCCGGACCTCGTCGTGCACGGTGAGCCGGGCGCGCTGAAGGTGCTGCCGCGCGGCGCCAAGTCGAGCGACGTCTATCGGCTCACGCCCGACGAACTCTGGGCGCTGGGCAAGTCGGCGTTCGAGTCGCGTGACTTCCCGCTCGCGCGAGAGCGACTTGGCACGCTGGCTTCCGGATGGATGCTGGCGCCGGAGGTTCGCAAGGAACTCGCGCGCATGATGCTGATTCTCGCCATCGAGACGCGTGACGCGGCCGGGGTCGTTCGATGGTTCGAGGAGCTCAAGGACATCTATCCGGAACTCGTGCTCGAGTTCGACTCGATGCGTGCGGTCGGCCAGTCCTACATGGACCTCGGCGAATTCGAGTCGGCCGTGCTCGTCTATCGCGGCGTGACGGAAGCGTCCTTCCTGCGGGAAGCTGCGGTGGCGACGACGCTCGAACGCCTCGGCGAAGTGGCGTCGGCGGCGCAGTTCCTCGAGACCCTGATCGCGGGTTATCCGGCACTGAGCACGATGCGGCAGTCGTTCTACGGCCTGGCGCAGAAGCTCGGCGTCGTCGCGGCCGGCGTCCAACCCGGTGCGCGGGTCGATCCTCGCGTCGGTGCGCGAGGCGAATTGTTCGACCGTTCGATCGCGCTGCTGCGCGAGTTCTTGATCCAGTACCCCGACGATCCGCTCGCGGAGGAGGCCTGCTTCTCCTGGGCGACGACTCTGGTCGAGGCCGGTCGCGTGAGCGCGGCACTCGAGATCGCCAACGCGGCGGTGCTGCGCTACGGCAAGTCGGCCTTCGAGGACGAGTTCCTCTACACGGCCGGCTACGCCCGCTTCCTGCTGGGCCAACCCGATGATGCTCTGGCGCTGGTGCGCCGAGTCGCCAGCGAGAAGTTCACGACGCTGGATGGCGCGACCGCGAGCAGTCAGAACCATCGCCACGCGATCTACCTGGAAGGCCAGATCCATCACGCGCTCGGTCGCGCGAAGGAAGCACTCTCGAGCTACGACCAGGTGGTCGCGGACTTCCAAGATGCCGCGGAGGCGAGCGACTACTTCCGGGCGAAGTCACTGAGCCTGCCCGAAGTGACGCGGATCGGTGTCGGCGCCGATGCGGTCGTCGAGCTCGAATGGCGCAATCTGCGCGAGGCTGCTCTCAAGGTCTACAAGGTCGACCTGCTGCGTCTCTACCTCATCCACAAGTCGCTCGACAACGTGCGTGACATCCTGCTGCACGGCATTCGTCCTCTGCACGAGGCGACGGTCGCACTCGGTGACGGAACCGACTACGTCGGCGCGCGGCGCAGCAAGGTCGCCCTGCCGCTCAGCGATGCGGGCGCCTACCTGGTGGTCGTGCGCAGCGAAGACCGCATAGTCAGCGGGCTCGTGCTTCGCTCCGACCTCGAGGTCGAGGCGCAGGAGAGCGTCGACATCGGGCGGGTCCGCGTGAACGTCAAGCGGAAGGGCGGATTCGTCGCCGGGGCGCAGGTGCGGGTGGTGGGCTCTGGCGACGGCACCATCAAGAGCGGCGCGACCGATCCGCGCGGTATCTTCATCGCCGACGGCCTGGTGGGGCGAGCTGCGGTGATCGTCGAGCACGAGGGCTCCTTCGCGTTCTTCCGCGGCTCGTCGATTCACCAGCCGGAGCAGTTCCGACCGGCCCCGCCGCCGCCTGCATCGAAGCCCAAAGGCTCGAACGTCGACCGCAAGGGTCGGCAGTTCGATGGTTGGGAGTTCAACCTCCAGCAGAACGGCGCGAACCGTGCGCGGCAGGTGCAGTGGCTCGAGCAGAACGTCCTGAACCAACAGCAGCGCGGCGTCGAGGTCCGTCGGGCGAAGTGACGGCGGACAGCGGCGCGAACGCGATGCACGAGATCGCGACACCCCGTCGCACACCATTGCGGACCGAGGTGCGATGGGCGGTCACCGCGATGGCGACCGCTTTTCTCGGCAACGCGCTGCTGTTCTGCCTGCTGTTCTGCGTGATCGCCCCGCTGCTGCCGGCGGAGTCGCTCGATTTCTTCCTCTACTTCCTTCTCGCGCTCTTTGGTCGGGGTCGCGGCTGAGCGCGCGCCCCGTGGTCGACCCTCTTCAGTTCGACGTCGCGCGTGCCTGACGTGCCCACGCTTCCCAGCGGCTCATGTCCGTGCCGGGATCGCTGCCGCCGAGCTTGGTCAATGTGCGACGGAAGGTCGTGATCACGCGCTCGGTGATCACGGCCGCGACCGTGACGTCCAGCACCACCCCGCTCTGAAGCACGCCGATCTTCGGGTCGGCGATGAAGGCCGCACTGGCGATCTCGGGGTCGAAGTCGCGGATGTACGCCCGCTGTTCGGTGATGGCGATGTGGCCGCGTGTGGCCCCCGGCGAGGAGCCTGCTGCAGGGGCGCTCGCGGCCGTCGGGGCGGCGAGTACCAGCGGCAGGATCGCGGCCTGGTTCCCCAGTCGCCCGAGCGCCTCGGCGGAGCGCAGACGGACCTCCAGGTGATCGTGAGTCAGTTGCGCCGCCAGATACCGAATCGTCGGCTCGGCGACCGAGTGGGCTCGCGCCAAGTCCATCGCGAGCGCGCGCAAGTTGGGCGAAGCATCGATCAGGCTCGCGCGCCAGAGGGTTCGTTGGTCGGCGGCGTCCTCTCGCATCGCCAGTGCGGTCAGTGCGGTGCCGCGGTCGGCTTCAACCGTCCCATGTCTGGCACTGCGGCGGAGGATCTCGAGAGCCTCGCCGTCCGCACCGGCCAGGATGGTCGCTGCCGCCCGGCGATGCGCCGGTCGGTTCGGATCGCGGGCGGCTAGGAGCAGCATGCGCACGCGCCCCTTTGCATTGGCGGGGCGACGCTCCCCGAGAAGTTCCGGCTCGAGCGTCGCGAGCAGGTCGCGCAGTCGCTTCGCGGTGTGTCCTTGCGGTCGCGCGGCGATCGCTTCGCCGAGGCACTCCCACAGCGGCCCCAGCAGACCTCGAGAGCGGGCGAGTTCGGCCAGAGCGATATTGGCGTGGGCCGAGTTGGGGCTCGACGAGCGCAGCCGCTCGAATTCGACGAGGAGCTCCGCTTCGGTGCGGATGCGATCGATCTCGTCGCGTTGGACGGTGCGGTCGCCGGTGCGCGTGTGGACCACCACACGGTCACCTTGGTCCTTCACAGAGCCGTAGAGCAACGTGCCGTCGGTGAGGCGCACCTCGTCGGCAGAGATCGAGGTCGCGAGACCGAGCAGGGCGGCGAGGCTCAAGTTGCGCAAGTTCATGTTGGACTCCGAGGGAGGAATCGGCTGCCGGTCGGGGGCGACTTGGCGCCGATCGCGGTTCCCAGCATAGTTCGCTTCGGCCCGCGCGTTGCAGGGAAGCTGTCCCGAACGAACTCCAAGACCAGGTCCGATGACTCCGCAATCGCTTTCCTTCGCGTTCAGCTTGCTTCTCGCACTCGGGTGCCCGTCGATCGCCGCTCAGGACGGCCCCGACAAGACGCAACCCGCCACCCAGGCCGCGCCCAAGCCCAAGTTGCCCCTGGACATCACCACGCTGCGCGGAACCGACGACCTCATCGCAGTCTTGCGCGCCCTCGAGAAGGACTTCCGTCAGGTGTCGATGCGCATCGAGACCACCGGGGTGCTGCCCGACGGCGCGAAGTTCCGCACGGAGGGTTCGCAGCGTGTCCTCGGAGCGACACACTTTCATGTGACGACGCGATGGGACTTCGGGGAGGGCCTGGAGGGCGAGACGGAAACTGTCCGCACGCCCGACGGAGTTTGGATGCGCGAGCGGGACCCGGCCCAGGGCACGGTCTTCACGCGAATGGATCGATCGCTGATGGTGCGGGTCGACTCGGCCAATCGAGCCCTCGGCGGCGGCATGGCGGCCGGCCCGGGTGCGGAGACCGCGGAGAGCCCTCTCGGCAGTCGCATGATCGCGGACCTGCGGGCCGGCTTCGAGCTCACCCTGCGCGGGCCACAGGAATACGACGGCAGTCCGGTGATCGTGGTGGCGGGACCGCGGCGCGCCGGCGTGGAGGACGAGATGCTGGCCCCGGAGGCCGACTTCGTGGAGATGTTCGTGCGCTCGCGCGACGGCGCAGTCGTGCGGATGGCGCAACTCCGCCAGGGCGTGCCGCTGAGTGAGATTCGAATCGTCGAGTTCGATCAGACTCGCGAACTGAGCGCTGACTCCTTCACTCTGGTGCCGCCGAAGGACGTGAGTTTTCGCGATGTCATGGATCACCCGCCGGCTCGCGAGCAGATCCTTCGCCTGTTCCAAGACGCCACGGAACGCGGTTGGAAGGACCCCGCCGCGACAGAGGCACCTGAGCCGGTCAAGCGCGGCGAAGAAGGCAGCTCCGAGAAGCGCTGAGGGCGCCTGGGAGGGGGTAAGCTTCTCCGCCGATGTCACGTTCGCCGATTCTGGTCACCGGTGCCGCGGGCTTTGTCGGCGCGCGCTTCGTCGAGTCCTGTAATCGTCGCGGTCACCCGGTGATCGCCGTCGATCGAGCCGAGTTGTTCACGAGCCGACCGGAGCATTCCGGTCTCCGTTTCGGGACGATCCTCGAACGCGAGGAGGCGGAAGCCGCACTCATGACCTCGCGCATCGCGCCGGCGGCGATCGTTCATCTCGGCGCCTGCACCGACACGACCGAGCTCGACGAGGCACTGCTCGAAGACGTGAATGTTCGGAGCTCGCAGACGCTCTGGGCCGCAGCCGCTGCGCAGAATATCCCCTTCGTCTACGCCAGTTCGGCGGCAACCTACGGCGACGGTACCGCAGGTTTCGTCGACGACGAGACCGGCTTCGGCGCGCTGCGTCCCCTCAATCCGTACGGTGACAGCAAGCGGCGATTCGATGTCTGGGCGCTCGAGCAAGAACGATCGGGGCGGACGCCGCGATCCTGGGCCGGCTTCAAGTTCTTCAACGTCTACGGTTTCGGGGAACGCCACAAGGCGCGCATGGCGAGTGTGGTTCTGCAGGCCTTCGATCAGATCCGCGCTACCGGCCGCGTGCGCTTGTTCCGCAGCCACAAGCCCGGGGTGCTCGATGGGCACCAATCCCGCGATTTCATCTTCGTCGGTGACGTGGTGGACGCGTTGTGGTTCGCGATCGAGAAGCCCATCGCGCGGGGTGTGTTCAACCTCGGCACCGGCAAGGCGCGCACATTCCTCGATCTCGTTCGCGCGGTGTTCGCTGCGCTCGGGGTCGAAGAGCACATCGACTGGATCGATACGCCGGCCGATCTTCGCGATCGCTACCAGTACTTCACGCAGGCGGATGTGAATCGCTTGATCGCGGAAGGGTTCGACCGACCGTTCACCAGTCTCGAAGCCGGGGTTCGCGAGACGGTGGCGTTACTGCTCGCGCACGAGTCGGCACCGGCTTTCTCGCCCGTTCGCTGATTCTAGCCCGGATTATTCGTGAACGTCGTCGCGAGATCGACACAGGTCGATGCCCGGCCAGGAGCTACGACGGCCGACGACCGAAGCGTAGCTGTAGCTACGCTGCCAGGGAGGAGCCGTCGTAGCGACGCCGCCGGGCGCGACTTGTGGCGATCGCAGTAGACGTTCACGAATGATCCGGGGGGCCCGTCGCGCTCAGGCCTTGTCTTCTTCGCTCGGTGGGTGCTCGAGGAGATCGAGATCCTTGTAGCGCGACTTGGCGTAGTCGATCTCGAAGTCGCTGGCGAACAGCGCGACCGGACGATTCGACTCGTCGTTCACCACGATCGGCAAGACGTCGATCAGGTCGTCGGTGACGTGGGCGAGCCAACGCGCACGCGTCCAACCCTTGCGGTTGACCACGATCTCGACTCCGTACTCGGCCTGGAGTCGCCACTGGAACACTTCGATCTGTAGCTCGCCGACGGCGCCGAGAATCGGTTCGCGGGGGCCCGTGCGTGGCCAGAAGACTTGCACGACACCCTCCTCGCCGAGCTGAGCGAGTCCCTTGCTGAAACCCTTGTACATCGAGGGTTCCTTCGCGCGCACCTGTGCGAAGATCTCCGGCGCGAAGCGCGGGAAGTTGCGGATCTCGAACTTCGGTCCACTGGAGACGACGTCGCCGACGCGGAAGAGGCCGGGATTGATGAGGCCGATCACGTCGCCGGGAAAGGCCTCATCGATGGTCACTCGTTCCTGACCGAAGAACCGATGCGGGTGCGACATGCGAACGTTGCGGCCGAGGCGCACGTGCGCAGCCTCCATGCCGCGCTCGAACTGGCCCGACGTGACTCGCAGGAACGCGATGCGATCGCGGTGCTGCTTGTCCATGTTCGCGGCGATCTTGTAGACGAAGCCCGAGAAGTACGGAGCGGTCGGCGGGACCTCGCCTTCGGTCGTCTGCAGCGGTCCTGGCGATGGGCACAGTTCGATGAAGCGACGCAGGATGTTCTCGACCCCGAAGTTGCTCAACGCGGACGCGAAGAACATCGGCGATTGCTCGCCGCGTCGAAATCGCGCGAGATCGAACGGGTCGACCGCGGTCTCGACCAGGCCGAGCGACTCGACGAGCCGCCCGTGCGCATACTCGCCCAGCCGTTCCTGGAGCATCGGATCCTCCGGTCCGGTCACTCTCACTCCCGCGCGATGGGCGTTGTGGTGCGTGCGGTCGAAGACGTGCACTTCGCGACTGCCGATCTCGTACACCCCGAGGAAGTCCTCTCCCGATCCGATCGGCCACGTGAGCGGAACGATCGTGATCCCGAGCACCTTCTCGACCTCGTCCATCAAGTCGAGAGGATCGCGCGCGGGGCGATCCATCTTGTTCACGACCGTCACGATCGGGATGCCTCGATCTTTGCAGACCTTGAACAGCTTGATGGTCTGCGGCTCGACGCCCTTCGCGCCGTCGATCAACATCAGCGCGGAATCCGCGGCGACCAAGGTCCGGTAGGTGTCTTCCGAGAAGTCCTGGTGTCCAGGGGTATCGAGCAGGTTGATACAGTTGCCCTGATACTCGAACTGCAGCGCCGAGCTGGTGATCGAGATCCCGCGTTTCTGCTCGAGTTCCATCCAGTCCGAGGTGGCGTGGCTGGTGCTGCCTTTCGCTTTCACCGAGCCGGCTTTCTGGATGGCGCCGCCGTAGAGCAGGAGCTTCTCCGTCAACGTGGTCTTGCCGGCGTCTGGATGCGAGATGATCGCGAAGGTGCGCCGGCGCGCGACTTGGCGCGCGAGTTCGACTTGGGTGACGGTCATCGGGCAGGTTGGGACTTCGAGGGGCGAACAGCATAGGAAGCGCACCGTCAGGAAGCCCGCGTCGCTGCGTCGACTCCTCCCTGGCAGCGTAGCTAGCCCGGACTCTTCGTGAACGTCGTCGCGATCTCGCGACGACGTTCACGAAGAGTTCGGGCTCGGGGTGGCTCGTGGCCGCCGGCGGCCGTGTGGCCACGAAACGCTGGCGTCGTGAGCGCCGATCCGCTGTTCTCTCGCCATGCCCGAACCTCGACGCATCGGCATCGGACTGGTCGGTACCGGCTTCCTGGCGGCGACGCGCGCACGTTGCTACGGCGCGCTCGCCGGCCGCGCGGCGATCGTGGCGGTGGCCTCTCGCACGCCGGCACGGAACGCGGAGTTCGCGCGGCGGTGGGACATCCCCCGGGCCCTCGACTTCGAGGCGCTGCTGGCCGATCCCACGGTCGAACTGGTGGACCTCTGCGTTCCCAACGCACTTCACCGCCCGATGTGCGAGGCGGCCGCGGCGGCCGGCAAGCATGTCGTCTGCACCAAACCGTTGACCGCCTACGTCGGCCAGGACCTCGCGGCGGGACATGCCGATGCCGAGGTGTCCTCGCGCGATCGCCGTGCCATGGCGGCGTTGGCGACCTCGGAGGCGCTGGCGATGGTCGACGCGGCGCGGCGCCACGGAGTGCAACTGATGTACGGTGAGAACTGGCTCTACGCGCCGTCGATCCGCCGCACGGCCGAACTCCTCGAACGCGCCGACAGCATCATCCTCGATCTGCGCGGCGGTGAAGCGCACTCGGGTTCGCACTCGCCGTACTCGCGCTTGTGGCGGCATACCGGCGGTGGGGCGCTCTTGCGGCTGGGTTCCCATCCGATCGGCGCGATGCTGCACCTCAAGGCTGCCGAGGGTCGGCGTCGCCGGGGGTCGCCGATCCGACCCGTCGCCGTCGTGGCCGACGTCGCGGATCCGCAGCGATCGATCGAGCCGTCGCGCACCGCGTACGTCGCGCGCGGTTTCGTCGACGTCGAGAGCCACGGCACGACCTTGATCGAGTTCGATGACGGCAGCCGCGGCAACGCCTTCGGCAGCGACACGATGCTGGGCGGAATGGAGAGCCGGCTCGACGTCCAGGCTTCCAATCTGCGGTTGACCTGCAATCTGAGCCCGAACGACATGCTTCGCAGCTATGCGCCGGATGCTGCGGTGCTCGGCGATACCTACCTCATGGAGAAGGTCTCGACGACCGCCGGGTGGAACAGTGCGATTCCGGATGAGGACTTCTGTTCCGGGCAATTGGCGATGTGTGCGGACTTCGTCGCGGCGCTCGCCGAAGGTCGGCCGGCGATCGCCGACGGGGAACTCGGGCTCGAGGTGGTGAAGGTCGTCTACGCGTCCTACGTCGCCGCCGCCGAAGGGCGTCGTGTGCGACTCTCGGAGATCTCCTCATGGTGAACGTGCGCGTGCTTCTCGCGGTGCTGGCCGTCGCAGCGTCTCTCGCCGCGCAGGCCGGCGATCGCAAGGACCCACCGGGAACGGTGCAGGCGCCGGTGCCCTCGCATTGGCAAGTCCCGGCGGCACCGGAGCGGAGTCCAACGGAGGAACTGGCGACGTTCACCGTCGAGCCGGGCTTGTGCGTCGAACTGGTCGCGTCCGAGCCGCTCGTCGAGGATCCCGTCGTCGCGCACTTCGATGCTCATGCGCGGCTCTGGGTGGTGGAGATGCGCGGTTTCATGCCCGACATCGATGCTTCCGGCGAGGATGCGCCCGTCGGTCGTATCGTGGTCCTCCGCGACACGGACGGCGATGGTCGGATGGACGCGCGGACCGTCTATCGCGAGGGGCTCGTCCTGCCGCGCGCCGTGCTGCCGCTCGACGACCATCATGCGTTGGTGATCGCCGCTCCGTCCTTCTTCCTGTGCACGGACGCTGATGGTGACCTGATCGCGGAGACGATGGAGCCGATCGGCATCGACTACCCCAACGCGACCAGCGATCCCGAGCACGCGGCGAATTCGCCGATCCGTTGGTTCGACGGCTGGATCCATCTCGCGCGATTCGATCGGAAGTTGTGGTGGGACGGCCGGTCGTTTCGGACCGAGGCGGTCGCGATGGCCGGGCAGTGGGGACTCTCCTTCGACGACGGCGGCAGCTTCTACCACGACAACAACAGCGATCACCTGCGCGCGCACGCGGAGGATCCCACGTTCGGGGCCGGTCTGTCGATTCCCGGCGGACTGGCCTTCCTCAACCAGCGGGTGGTCGACGATCAGAGCGTGTATCCGGGTCGCATCACGCCGGGTGTCAATCGCGGGTATCAGAAGGGCACGCTGCGCGACGACGGCACGCTCGCTCGGTTCACGGCAGCTTGCGCGCCGTTCGTCTATCGAGGTCGCTGGCTGGCGTCCCAGAGCGGGTCGGCGTTCGTCGCCGAGCCGGCGGCGAATCTCGTGCGCCGGGTGGAATTGCATCCGGAAGGCGCGCGGATGCGCGGGCGCAACGCGCTCGGCAAGAGTGAATTCCTGACGTCGACCGATGAGCGGTTTCGTCCGGTGAACTTCACCGACGGCCCCGATGATGCATTGTACATCGTCGACATGTATCGCGGCGTGTTGCAGCACCGCAACTACGTGACGACGTGGCTGCGCCGCCAAGTCGAGGATCGCGGACTCGAGCAGCCGATCCATCGCGGTCGCATCTGGCGCGTACGGCCCGAGCCTTCCGCTTCGCGCCCGCTGACGCCGAGTGGGACCCGAACGAACGCGGAACTCCTCGACGACCTTGCTGCGGACCACGGCTGGCGTCGCGATCGCGCACGCGAGGTGTTGGTTGCGCGAGCCGACCCTTCGGTCTGCCCCGCCCTCCGCCGGCAGGTGCTCGCGGGGGTGGATCCGGTCGCCATCGTGGCATCGCTGTCCGTTCTCGGCGGTCTCGATCGACTGGACCTCGACGTCCTGGCGGCCGCGTTGCGCCATGAGTCGCCGATCGTGCGCCGTCACGCGGTGCGGTGGTCGCAACCGTTCCTTCGAGCCGGTCGGCCCCTGGCACTCGGCCTCATCGATCGGGTGCTCGCGACCGAGACCGATTCGCTGGTGGCTCTCGGCGCCGTCCTCGCGAGCAGCGCGCTGAGCGATCCGAATCTCGCAGCACGTCGGGACGCGCTACTCGGCTTGATGCTTCGTTTCCCAACCGACGCCGCGATCCGCGATGCCCTGCTGTTGCATTGCATCGACGAAGAGGCCGAGTGGCTCAGAGCGATCACGACCTTGCCTGCGGACTCCGGCGAGTCGCCGGCCGTGATTTCGTGGCTGCGGCGAATCGCTGATGTCGCGGCGCGCGACCGTCGAGGTCACGCCGTCACCGTCCTCTATCGACAGGCGATCGAGGACGTGAGCGCACCACGCCGGGAGGCGATTCTCGCCTCACTCGCGCAAGCCATGCCGAAGTCGGGTCAGAAGCCCGTCGAGATCGCCGCGCTGCTGCCTCAGCCGCCTGACGGACTGCTCCAGCGCGAGAAGGAGCTCGAGTCCTACTTCGTGCGGATTCGTGAAGGCGTGGCCGTGCGGTCGGCGACAGGATCGTCGGCGAACAACGCCGAGTCACATGCTGCGGGTGCGGCCCTCTACGCCGTGCACTGCGCGAGCTGTCACCTTCCCGACGGTGTCGGCATGCCCGGGTTGGCGCCGCCCCTGCGGGGTTCGGAATGGGTTGTCGGCGACCCCGATCGCCTCGTCAGCGTGATTCTTCGCGGGCTCAGCGGACCGATCGAGGTCGCCGGACAGAGCTACGAGTTCCCGCTGATGCCCGACCATGCGAAGCTCAGCGATGCTGACGTTGCGTCGATCGCGAGTTGGTTGCGGCAGGCCTTCGATCATTCCGCCGGCCCGATCGAGGCGGCCCTGGTCGCGCGCGTGCGCGCGGCAACGGCAACCCGTATGCAGCCGTTCCGCGCCGAGGACTTCGAGCGCCGCTGACCGGGGCCGTCAGTCCCCTCGCCGGTGTCGGAGCGTTGAGGGCGCGACCCCGAAGTCTGCGGGGACCTTCAAGCCATGTTCGCGGGCGATCGCGCACAGCAGCGCGAAGTGATGCACCGTGTGGCTTTGGACGAAGAGCAGTTCGCGGCCCAGCGAAGATCTCTGAGGCGGGACTTCGCCCTCGAGGTCGCTCGCGATGCGGACGAGGACCGGCGCCGCCGCAGGCAGCGAGCGAAGGCTCGCGAGCATGTCGTCGGCGAGGACGCGGCAGCGTGCGATCGCGCAGTTGCGATCGCATTCGAGCTCCAGGTCGCGATTCCGAGCGTCGTAGTCGACGAACCCGAGCGGAAGCCCCGCGAGCAAACTTTCGAAGTGGTTGAGGCAGTGCCGCACGTGCTGGCCGAGCGTCGAGCCGGCGACGATGGCGCTCGGTCGCTGGTAGTCCGCCGCCGAGACATCACTCAGGAAGCCGGCCAGATCCTCGAGGGCGCGAGCGGCAGAGCGCAGAGCGTCCTCGGTCGGACCTGCGTACGGCATGGAAGAAGAGGGACTCATGAGACGGTGGATTGGGGGCGGACCCGCGAAAGCCATTCCACCAGACCCCCGCGGTAGAGGACAAGCAGGATCACCGCGCCGAGAAACACGAAGATGGCCATGCCGAACAAGAGCCCGCCGTCACCGGCGACTTCGATCCCGAGCTTGGTCAGGTGAAAGAAGATCGCTCCCGCGATCACGCCGAGAGCGAGGAGCGCTCCGAGCGCAGCGAATCGCGCGCTAGGAACGAGCAAGAGGACGGCGGCCACGAGCTCGGCGACCCCCGAGGCGTATCGCCCAAACGGCTCCATGCCGACGGTTTCGAAGATGTAGACCGACTCGGGGGCGCCGGTGAACTTGAAGAACAGGGTCTGCAGGAGGATCAGCGCGACGGGGACACGCAGAAACCAGGCGATCTTGTCGGTACTCATGGGATGTTCGACGGGTTCGGGACTCGACGCAGGAATCCCAGGCAATCGGGTGCCGCTCCTACGGCACCGCCAAAGAACCGGTCCGTCAGGATTCTCGGACAGGGCCAGGCCGCGCAGCTTCGAAAGCCGGCCGGCCGCGGGCCTGTCGCAGAAGCCGCAGGATCGCGGTCGCGCTCGCAGTCGGCACGCCGCGACGATGGTTGTGCGCGCCGCGCGCGCAGGCCGCGATCCAGTGCCGACAGAGATCGACCATTCCTCGCCAGAAGGGGTAGCCAGGGTGGTAGATGTGTGCGGGTTCACCGGTCACACCGTTGAACTCGAGGATCGAGAGTCGTCGCCCTTCGCGCAGATCGGTGGTGCTGGGCACCCGAAGATCGAAGCGGCCGAAGTCGAGGCCGTCGACGTCGCGCAGGAACTCATCGAGCGACCGTTCGAGATCAGGAGTCGCGTGAGCACGCGCGTCCACGAACTTGGCCCCGCGGCAGTGCGTGCCCAGTTGGCCCAGCCGGACGGTTTCTCCTGCGGCTGGAATCCACTCCAGTCGCGCGGCCTGTTGCCGCAGGTGGAAGCCGGCCATCGCAACTTCGCGAGGGTCGGCGAGGATCAACTCCTCGAGTGTGTGCTCGCCGTCGCCCAACAACCGCGGCGGGACTTTGTGGACGATCGAGTGGACCTCGCCGCGGCCGTCCGGGCGGCGTCGCCAGCCGACTCCGAACTCCTCGCCGTCGACGTAGCGCTGCACGATGGCATCGCCGGGGCAGCGACGCAGCCATGCGAGAGCCTCGGCGGAGTCGGTCACGATCGCGACCCCTGCGCCGCGTTCGCCAAGGTCGGGCTTGAGGACGACGCGGCCGTCCGCCGCTAGCCAGTCGGAGGCGAACGCGAGCTTGTCCTCGAGCGGCAGCGACTCCGCCAAGCGGCGGAACTCGGCGACGGCTACGTTTGGGTGACTCGAGCGATCGAGCTGAGCGAGGATCTCGCCCTTGCTCTCGAGTACCAATCCGCCGAAGGGGATCCCCGGATTGCACGCGGTGAAGACGGCGACGCGTCGGTAGCGGACCGCGAGGAAGATCAGCGTGACCGCGACCGGCAGGTACACGAGCCAGGTCGGCCAGTACTCGAACCTCGACCATCGCCGCCAACGACCGATCGCCAGGCGTCGACCGCGCCAGGTCGTGAGGGAACCGAGGACCGAAGTCGCGATCCAGCCCACGACCAACATTACTGGCACCGCGAGCCAGGCCAGCGGCCCATACTCGCGGAGCCATTCGCTCACGATCGCACCCGAGGCCATCGCGATTGCGACCAGGGTCGGCGTCCACAGCGCCGCAGCCAACAGCAAGAGCCAGGCGAATCGACCGAAGGGAAACCCGATCGCACCCGCGGTCACGTAGGCCGGGAGCCGCGACCCCGGCAGGAACCGCGTCGCGAACAGGAAATGGGGGCCGAGGCGATCGAGGCGGCGACGCCAGACCGTAGCGTCGACCTCCGCGAGACGATCGCGCAGTCGGCGCCAGCGAAGCAGGCCGCGCGCACCCAGTGCGCCGACCAGATAGAGGAGCAAGTCGCTGACGTAGATCCCCAGCGTGCAGGCGATCGCCGCGGCTGGAAACGACAACGTTCCTTCGGCCGCCAAGATGCCCGCCGCGATGCAGGTGAGGTCCTCGCTCGCGAAGGTGCCGAGGAACAGCGCGACCGGCAGCCAGCCGCCCGCGGCGCGCAGTTCCGCCAGGAGGTCGGCGAGCCAGTCGGAGACGGCGAAGTCGAGCACGGTGTGGTCGGGAGGGGCGCCCGGACACGATCGCATCGCGCCGAGGTTCCCCATGGTGTCGCTATGATTCCCCGCAGTCGAGAGCGAACGGAACGGCACCGTCGGCTCGGCGTAACCGGCCGCCCGCTCGATCTCTGTCTCATGCCTCAACCCATCGCCGTCGTCGTGGCTTGGATCGTCGAGCTCTACCTCGGCGTCGGTTTGCTGTTCGGAATCTGGTTCGTCGCGGTCGGTGCCTCGCGATCCGATGTCCGGATGCGAACCGCCCCGATCCCCGTGCGAATCCTGCTGCTCCCCGGAGCGATCCTCTTGTGGCCGACCTGTCTCGCGCGGGTCATCACCCGGAGTTCGCCGGCATGAACTTGCGGCAGCGGCTGGTGCACCGCCGAGTGTGGTTCCTCGTGCCGCTCGTTGCCGTGCTCGTCTTGTGGTGGGCGGAATCGCAGCGTCGCTCGCGCCCCGACACGCCGACGATCGGTGCGCGGGGTTCTGTCGGCATCGGAGGCGGCCGGTGAGCACGAGCTATCGGGTCGTGCAGTGGAACCGGCACAAGCGCATCTACGACCTGGTTCTGGGCGGGGTCATCGGCCTGGCCGTCGCCAGTTTCCTCGGCATCTCCCTGGCATCGACCGAGGTTTCGAACCGGCCGAGCGCGGAGATCCTCGCGATCCGAGCGCTGGGAGCGACGGCCGCAGCGCTCCTGACCTTGGTCCTGTGCATCGGACCGCTCGCTCGGCTCGATCGTCGCTTCGCCGTGTTGCTGTACAACCGTCGCCACCTGGGCGTCGCGACGGCCCTGGTGGCGATCCTTCACGGGGGCCTTTCTCTGGTCTGGTACCACGGCTTCGGCGCGCTCGACCCACTGGTGTCGGTTCTCAGCAGCGGTGCGAGCGGTCCAGAACCGTCGTTCCAACCCTTCGGCGTGTTGGCGTTGGCGATCCTGTTGTTGCTAGCCGCGACGAGTCACGACTTCTGGTTGAGTTGGCTCGGCCCGCGCGTCTGGAAGAACCTTCACATGCTCGTCTATCCAGCGTGGCTTGCACTGATCGCGCACGTGGCGTTCGGCGCGATGCAGACCGGCGGGACGCCGTGGTTCGCGTGGGTGATGGGGATCCTCGTGGTGATCGTCGCCGGACTTCACGTCGCCGCGGGACTTGCTTCGCGCGCGACCGAAGGTCTGGCACCGCAGCTCGGCGAAGAATGGCTCGACGCCGGCGACTTCGCGTCCCTGGTCGACGGTCGAGCGCGGGCGGTGCTGACGCCCGGTGGTCATCCCATCGCCGTGTATCGGGTCGGCAATCGCGTGGCAGCCGTCGACGGCGTGTGTATCCATCAGGGCGGTCCACTGGCCGAGGGGCGCATCCTCGATGGTTGCGTGACCTGTCCGTGGCATGGCTATCAGTTCCGGCCCGAGGACGGCAGGAGCCCGCCGCCTTTCGCGGACCGTGTGTCGACCTACCGCTCGCGGGTGGTCGCCGGTCGCATCCAAGTTCGGTCGACTCCCGATGAGTCCGGAGAGGGATCCCGATGAAGTCGACCGAGTTCTACGTCGGCTACGCGCCCCTGCCGAAGGGCTGGCGTGCCTTCGTCCGAGCGACGATCTTTGCGATCGGACTCGCGCTCGCATTCCTCACCGCCGCGCTCGCGCGAGTGCAGGAGCCTGGCGGCGACGCCGCTGCGTCGAACGCGGTGATCGAGTTCACCGGGCTGCTCGTCCGAGCGCCGTATCCCGTCCTGTTCGCCCCTGATCCGAACTCGCCTGAGCGGGAACGCGCGTGGCTCTTGGTCGCGACCACCAAGTCGGGAGTCGCCGAACGCGTGGCGCTCGCGCTCGGCGATCAAGCGGCGGCTCGCGTGCGATTGCGCGGCGTCGCGCTGCGGCGCGCGGAGGCGCGAGTGCTCGAGCTGGTCGACGAGGTGGACGGACTACAAGTCCTCGAGCCCGCGACGGCACCCGAGCTGGCGGTCGAGGCGGGCGAGAGCCTCGAGTATCGCGGCGAGATCATCGACCCCAAGTGTTGGCTCGGCGCGATGCGGCCGGGCTCGGGGCTGGTGCATCGGGCGTGTGCCGAGCTGTGCATTCGCGGCGGCGTGCCGCCCGCATTCGTCGGTGCGCCCGGCGACGAGCCGGTCGACTACTACTTGCTCGCAGATGCCGACGGACGCTCCGCGAACGAACGATTCGCGGAGTCCGCTGGGGTGCTCGGCACCCTTCGGGCGCGTCGTGCGCGCCTCCGATCGATCACCATCCTCCTGGCCGACTCTGCGAGTTGGTCGGTCGTCAGCAAAGAGACCGCAGTGAAATGACCGAAGATCCGCTTTGGCTCGATGCCGGTGATGCCGGCGAGTTGAGTTCGCGACCGTTGTCCTCGGTCCACATCGGGCGACGCCTGTTCGCGGTCAGCTTCCTCGGCGACGCGTTCCACGTGATCGATGGGCGCTGCAATCACGTCGGCGGACCGCTGGGCGACGGCAGTCTCGACGAACGCGGCTACGTCACCTGCCCCTGGCACGGTTGGAAGTTCCACCACGCGACCGGTCTCGGTGAGCCGGGCTACGAGGGGGACGCGGTTCCCGTTCACGAGTGCCGCGTGGTGGACGGTCGGCTACAGATTCGCGGCGATCCGCGCTCGCCGCGCTCGCGGCTGCCGCACCCTCCGCATCCGCTCGCCAAGATTCGCGCCCGCGGTGAAGACGGCGGACCCGCGCTCGATGCGCCCCTACGGGTCTTGGGTATCTCGACGACGAACATGAACGAGGCGCAGCCGCGCTACTCGACCTCGGATGACCTGTTGCAAACGGCAATCGATCATGCCGCGAGTGGTGGTGTCGAGACCCGCCTCGTGCGTTTGTCGGAGCTGAACTTTCGCGCCTGCGAGGGTTACTACAGCAAGGCTGCGCGAGCCTGTACCTGGCCCTGTTCGATTACACAGATGGATCCGAACGACCAGATGGATCGGGTCTACGAAGGAATGGTGGCGTGGGCCGATGTCATCTTGGTGGCCACGCCCATCCGTTGGGGGGCTGCGAGCTCGCTCTACTACAAGATGGCAGAGCGGTTGAACTGCGTGCAGAACCAGGAGACCATTGCCGGTCGCAACCTCATGCGCCGCAAGGTCGCCGCGTTCCTCATCACCGGCGGACAAGACAACGTGCAGGGTGTCGCCGGACAGCTGCTGGGATTCTTCGCCGAGTTGGGCTGCCAATTCCCGGCGCATCCCTACATCGCTCACTCGCGCGGCTGGTCGGCGGAGGACATGGAGAACAACGTGCGCATGGTGCAACGTAGTCGCGCGTTGCATGACGGTGCTCGCGCGCTCGTCGATCGCTGTCTGACGACCTCGCGCGCCTTGCTCGGCGACCTCGCGCCCGCTCGCTCCACGGCCCGCGGTGGTCGCAAGGCTCACCGACTCGAGGACGTGTCGCAGAAGGATGATCGCGATGGGTGAGTCCGAGGTCGGTGCGATGCGCCCCGCGGTGCCGGACATCGATCGGATCGAAGGCGAGTACCGTATTCGCTTCGCGCGCAGTGACGCCGATGTTCGAGAGGCGCAACGCCTGCGCTTCGCGGTCTTCAACTTGGAACTCGGAGAAGGCCTCGATTCGGCCCGCGCGAGCGGCCTCGATGAGGATCGCTTCGATGCCCAGTGCGACCACATCCTGCTCTGCGAGCGTCGCACCGAACGGGTCGTAGGCACCTATCGCCTCCAGACGCTCGAACACGCGAAGCTCGGCCACGGCTTCTATTGCGACGAGGAGTTCGACATCGGTTCGCTGCCGAAGCGCGTGATCGCGGAGTCGGTCGAACTCGGCCGAGCCTGCATCGTGCGCGAGCATCGCAACGGCATGGCGCTTCTGGCGCTTTGGCGGGGAATGGCGCAGTACCTGTCGGCACACGGCAAGCACTCGCTCTTCGGCTGCTGTTCCCTGACTGGCACGGATCCTGCCGTCGGTCGGCTCGCGGCCGCGTGGCTCGCGCACGCCGGCAGTCAGCATCCCTCGATCGAAGTGCCGGTTCGCCACGATCATCGGTGCGAAGGGCCGGCGCCGACCGCTGCCGAGTTGGTTGGCTTCGAGTTGCCGCGGCTGTTCTCGACCTACCTGCGCTTCTGTGCGAAGGTGGTCGGCGGTCCGGCGATCGATCGCGCATTCGGCACCATCGACTTCCTGGTCCTGCTCGATACTCGAGAGTTCGATCCGCGCATGCGCGCCATGTTCTTCACGAGCTCGCCGTGACCACCCTTCGACTCCTTCGGCGGGCCGTGGCCATGGCGCTGCTCACCGGCGGCTGGTTCATCGTCTGGGCGCTGGGCATGCTCGTGGCGGCACCGATTGGGCGGCGGCTGACTTGGCGTGATCGGATTCTCTTCTTGTGGTCGCGCACGCTCACGTGGGCCATCGGCATTCGGGTTCGCCATGAGGGCGAGCCGCCTGCTCGCGGCTGCCTGCTCGTGTCCAATCACCTCTCCTACGTCGATGTGATCGTGCTCGCCTCGCGACGGCCGATGTGCTTCCTCTCCAAGGCCGACGTCAAGCACTGGCCCGTGCTCGGCTTCATGTCGCGCGCGTTGGGGATCCACTTCATCGAACGTGAGAACAAGCGCGGGCTCCCCGCGGTGACGGCGCGGCTCGCGTCCGAGCTCAGTGCAGGTCACACCCTGGTCGTGTTTCCCGAGGGCACGACCGGTCCGGGGCGCGAAGTCATGCCGTTCCGGTCGTCGGTGTTGGCGCCGGCCGCCGCCGGGCAGTTGGCTGTCGCGGTCGCGACGCTCCACTACGCGACCCCGGAGGCCGCTCCGCCGCCAAGCACCGCAGTCGCCTGGTACGGCGACATGGAGTTCCTGCCGCACCTTCTCGGGCTCTTTCGCCTGCCGCGCGTCGAGGCCCGCGTCCGGTTCCACTCCGAGCGCATCACCGACGGCGACCGCAAGCTGCTCGCGAAGCGGCTCCGAGAGGCGGTGGTGTCGCAGTTCGACGCACTCCGCTGATCGACTGCATGCAGCGCGGTGAAGGATTGGACACCCACGGCGGAATCCTCGCCGCGCCGCGCTCTCTGTCGTCCTGCGCGACGCCGCGGCCCGACTCCACCGGCGGACGCGGTTTCGCCGATGAGCTCTGCGGACTGCGGAAGAGGCACGATTGCTCGATTCACTCGACACTGCCGCGCGCCGCGCGGTTTCCCGCGCACGTTGGCACGCGACCCGACTCGATCACGTCGACGTCGACACACTGCATCTCTTACTCGGCGTCATCGAGCACCTGACCGAGGTCGACGACGAGCGAATCGCCGAATTGGACCTCGATCGACTGCGTGCCCAGGTCGCGTTGCGCGCGCCGGCGACGGCGGACCCTGCCGGTCGGCGCGGCTTCACCTTGGGTGCGACGTGGGTCTTCGAGCGGGTCGCAGCGATCGCGGACCTCGACGCGTGTGAATTCGCCGGCGTGCCGCACCTGTGGCAGTCGATCTTGGACGCGGACCACCCGGATGCCGGTGCGGTCGAGTGTGTGATCCTGGCGGCCGGTGGGGAGCCGAGTCGCCTGCGGGAGGATCGACTCGGTGTCGTGCTCGAACCGCGCACGCCGACCGCCGATCTCGAACTGGAGTTTCATCCAGGTCTGACGCCGGAGCAGGTCGCGATCGCGATCGCGGCCGTCGGCGACGTGTTCCACGACTTCGGTGGTGCGGGATTCGAGGTTCGTCTCGACGCCCGCGAGCTCGAGTGCCCGTTATCCGAGGTGATCTCGTGAGCTGGAGGAACTGGACGCGCGCCGTGGTTGCGAAGTTGTTCGGGTTGAGTCGCAGCGATTGGCGTGGTCGACCGGGTCGAGATCTTCGTCGTGCACTTGCACGCCTCTCCGAGCGATCTCGCTCCTACCGGTCGGGTGAGTGCTTCGCGGAATTCCGTTCGACGCTTCGAGAGGCGATCGAGGACCGCGTCATCGCGCCGCACGAGAAGGCGGTGCTCGCTGCGGTGCAGGCCGAGGAACTGCGTGCCCGCGCGCAGCTCCATCAGCGAACGGAAGCGACGCGAGTCGAGCGCGCCCGTCTGGAGAAGGAGCGCGTGCGGACCGAGATCACCCGATCACGTGCCGAGATCGAACGAACGAGGGTCGAGGCGCTCTGCCGCTTCCTGGCCGCCGTGAGCGAGGCCGGAATCGCGTTCGAACTGCACGGGAACAAGATTCAGTTCGCTCCTAGCGTCGTCGCGCACGACCCTGCGGTCGTCAGAGAACTGATGATCGCGATGCTCGGCGAACTCGCCGAGCGTGCCTGATCAGGCTTCCTGTCCGCGCAGCACCGAGTTGCCGGTGAAAGTCTTTCGCCGGTCGACGGGTACCGGTTCGCGAATGGAGGACGGATCGAGTCGGCCGGTCTGCGCGAAGAATGCCGTCGGATTCGTCCAGACGAGTTGCTCGATCTTCTCGGTCGGATAGTCCGCGGCGATCAGGCGGTCGACGGTCTTCGGGACCGAGAGCGGATCGCTGACTCCCCAATCGCAAGCACTGTTGACGATGATCTGATCGACGCCGTACTCGAGCACGATCTTGACCATGCGATCCGGCGACATCTTGGTGTTCGGGTAGATCGAGAACCCCGACCAACAGCCCAGATCGCGCGTGATCTTGATCGTCTCCTCGTTGCCGTGGTCGAGCAGCACGCGTTCGAAGGGGAAGCGTTGCTCGCGGACGATGTCGATGCAGCGGCGGAAGCCCTGCAGTTTGTCGCGATGCGGCGTGTGGATCAGGATCGGCAGGTCGTGGGCGGCGGCGAGTTCGATCTGCGCTGCGAAGAAGCGCTCTTCGGTCGGTGTTTGATCGTCGAGTCCGATCTCACCGACGCCGAGGACCGAGTCCTTCTCCAGGTAGCGCGGCAAGACGTCGAGCACAGCCTGGTTCACTCGCGGATCGTTCGCTTCGCGCGGATTCAGCCCCATCGTGCAGAAGTGATGCACTCCGAACTGTTGCGCGCGGAAGCGCTCCCACCCGATCAGCGTGTCGAAGTAGTCGATGAAGGTGCCGACCGAGGTGCGTGATTGTCCGAGCCAGAACGCCGGTTCGAGCACGGCGACGATGCCCGCGGCGAGCATCCTTTCGTAGTCGTCGGTGACCCGACTGAACATGTGGGCGTGGGGTTCGAAGATGCGCATGGTCGAGATCTGGTCGAGCATAGCCGCGAGATCGCAGCAACGGCGACGGCGGAGTGCGAAGGCGATCAGTTCGGTTCGAGCGCGGACTTGGCTTGGAGCAGCGCTTCGCGCACTCGTGGATGGTCCTCGCGAGGCAGCCGTTCGTCCAGGAAAGGCAGCAGCGCGGGATCTCGGGTTCGCGCGACCCAGAGTGCGGCCTCGAGCCGGCGATGATCGTCGCCGTGTTCCAATCCGCCGATCAGCCGGGCCCGAACGCCGGCTACCGGTGCCGCCGCCAGCATTCGATCGGTGTCGCGCCACACCGGTCGGCCCGCAGCTTCGCGTTCGGTGGCGAGGCCGAGCAGCATTCGCGAGAGTTCCGGGCTCGCGCAGGATTCGCCGTCGAAGACGCGGACCAGCGGCAGGTCCAGGAACGCGATCTTCAGCATCATCCGATCGATCGTGGCGCGATCCACCGCGATCTCGCCGCGGGCCCCCGCGCGCGCGGCACGCACCAGGAGGTTGCTGTCCAGAACCGCGGCCGCGACATGCACCAACTGGTTCGTTCGCTGCACTTCGCCGAGGAGTTCCGGGGTCCACGGGCCGAGCGGCAGGGCGGCCATCGAGCGCAGCAGCATGCTGCGTTCCTCGAGATCACCCCGGGCGTGCAGGTCGAGAAAGACGCTCCGCACGTCGACGGAATGCGAGTGCGGCATCACGAGAGTTGCCAGCAGCCGAAAGGCACCGGCGTCGCATGCCCGCCAGGCGCCGGAGTCGATCTCGCAGTCATCCGCCGCCCGGCGTTCGCCGGCGCTCAGATACTCACGGGACAAGCGGCGGGGCAACTGCGGCAGGATCCGGTCGATCTTGAGCGGATCTCGGCGCACGGTGTCCAGCGCTTCTTCGAACCAGGCGATACCCGCGGCGGGGGCGACGGCGACGAAGCGATCGGTCAAGTCCAGCATCGGCGATTCGCAGCGTAGCGCCGAGCCGCGAGGAGAGTACGCTCCGCATCCGTTGAAACGACTCGAGTTCCCTGCCTGGGACCCGGTGCTGTTGGACCTGCCTGGTCCGATCGACATCCGGTGGTACGGGCTGATGTACATCGTCGCGTTCGTCTGCGCGCACCTGATCTTCTCGCGGCTCGCGCGGCGGGGATTCTTGCCGGTGTCCATGCACGCGGTCGGCGACCTCATCGTCTACTGCGTGCTCGGAACGATCCTCGGCGGTCGCTTGGGGTATGCGATCTTCTATGACCACGGCTTGAGCGATCCGCTCAAGCTGATTCGGATCTGGGAGGGTGGCCTGTCGTTCCACGGTGGTCTGGTCGGTGTCTGTCTCGGGCTGACCTTCTTCTGGATGCGCCACCGCAAGGAACTCGCCGGACTCTCGATCGGCAGGCTGCTCGACTCCGCGGCGCTCGCGGTGACGCCGGGCATCTTCGCCGTTCGCTGCGCGAACTTCGTGAACGGCGAGCTGTATGGGCGGGTGACCGACTCGGCGTCGTTTCTGGCGATGCGCTTCCCGACGGACGAGACTGCGGCTCGCCTCATGCATCTCGATCTCCTGCGCGACCACGGCGGCAAGCGCGCCGAGGAACTGGGGGTGCTGGTGGCCTACGGCAAACGGCCCATTGCGGACCTTCTCGCATTGCTGCCGCCGAGACACCCCTCGGGCGGGGACTGGTCTTTCCTGGCCAAGTCCCTCGACTGGAACACGGTGAAAGAGCAGGTGCCCTTTCGCTATCCCTCGCAGCTGTTCGAAGCAGCCGGTGAGGGTTTGCTCACCGGGCTGGTCCTGTTCGCCACTTGGCGAGTGACGCGCAGTCGACCGCTCGGAGCGTTCACCTACGGCGGCATCTTCCTAGTGATGTACGGGGTGGTGCGCTTTCTGATCGAGAACTTGCGCCAGCCCGATCGACAGTTTCGCAAGGAGGGCGACGACCTCGGCACCGTGCTGCTCGGACTGACGATGGGGCAGACGCTTTGCGTCGCGATGATCTTCGCCGGAGTGATGATGCTGATCGCTGGAATCAAGAAGGGACCCGACGTGCAGGAGCCGAAGCCCGCATGAGTATCGAAGATCGTGGAGCGAACTTGTGGGTGCGCGGCGGAACGGTCGTGCGACCCTTCGGCACCGAGGTTCTCGACGTGCTGGTGATCGGCGGCCGCGTGCAGCAGGTGCAGCGGGTGGTCGATGCGCCGCCGGGTTGTCCGATCTTGGAGGCTCGGGGGATGTTGGTGTTCCCCGGCCTGATCGACTCGCAGGTGCATTTCCGTGAACCCGGGCTCGAACACAAGGAAGACTTGGCATCGGGCTCGCTCGCTGCGATCGCTGGCGGCATCACCGCGTTCTGCGAGATGCCCAACACCAAGCCGCCGACGACCGATCCCGCCGCACTCGCCGACAAGCTGCGCCGCGCAGCGGGACGGTGTCATTCCGATTACTCCTTCTTTCTCGGCGCGACCGCCGAGAACGCCGATCGCCTGGGGGAGTGGGAGCAGCTACCCGGCTGTGCGGGCATCAAGGTGTTCATGGGTTCCTCGACAGGCAATCTGCTCGTCGAGGACGATCCCACGCTCGAGCGCGTGCTGCGGAGCGGGACGCGCCGGGTCGCCATCCACTCCGAGGACGAGCCGCGTCTGAGGGATCGCAAGGCCTTGGCTGCCACCGGTCGCGCGCACGTCCGCATGCACCCTGAGGTGCGCGACGTGGAGACCGCGGTGCGCAGCACGCGTCGACTGCTCGACCTGGTGGAGCGGACGCAACGAAGAGTCCATCTGCTTCACGTCTCCACGGCCGAGGAGATCGCGCTCCTCCGCGAGCGCAATCTCGGAGAACTCGTCACGGTCGAGGTTACCCCGAACCACTTGTTCCTGGTTGCGCCGGATTGTTACGACCGCTTCGGGACGCTCGCGCAGATGAACCCTCCGGTGCGAGACCGTCGCCATCAAGATGTCTTGCGGGCCGCAGTCGCAGAGGGTTTCGTGAGTTGCATCGGCAGCGATCACGCCCCGCACACCCGCGAGGAGAAGGCGCGGGCCTATCCGGACACCCCGAGCGGGATCGCCGGCGTGCAGACCAGCTTGCCGCTTCTCCTCACTGCGGTTCGCGACGGCTGGCTGACCCTGGCCGACATCCCGCGCCTGCTCTGCACCGGGCCGATCGCGGTCTACCAAATCGCCGACAAGGGCGCGCTCGAGCCCGGCACCGACGGCGACCTCGTGCTCGTCGACCCCGACATCCGGTCGCCCTTGCCCACCGCCGCCCTCCAGTCCCGCTGCGGCCACAGCCCCTTCGAGGGGATGGAGCGCGCGGGCTGGCCGGTCGTGACCGTCCTGCGGGGTCGGGTGGCCTGGCAAGACGGTCGCCCGACGACCGTGCGGGGTGCTCCACTCGCCTACCAGTCCTGAGGCTCGCCGGCGCGAGGTCCGGCCTAGCCCGGATTATGCGTGAACGTCTACTGCGATCGCCACAAGTCGCGCCCGGCGGCGTCGCTACGTCGGCTCCTCCCTGGCAGCGTAGCTACAGCTACGCTTCGGTCGTCGACCGACGCAGCTCCTTGCCGGTCATCGACCTGCGTCGATCTCGCGACGACGTTCACGACGAATCCGGGCTGGCTTTGGCCTTGCCTGTTGCGGTGCCGACGCTATCCTTCCCCGCCCCTTTCGAACCCCAACCCCGATCCCAGCCCGTCATGTCGAGAGTTTGTGCAGTGTCCGGCCGCCGTACCCGCGTCGGCAACTCGGTCGCCCGCCGTGGTCTGGCGAAGAAGGACGGCGGTGTCGGTCGCCGCGTCACCGGCCGCTCGAAGCGGAAGTTCAAGGCGAACATCCAAGGTGTCCGCGTGTTGGGGCCCGACGGCAGCGTCATCCGCATGCGCGTGTGCACCAAGATCATCCGCGCGGGCTTCGTGACCGTGCAGAAGGGCGGCAAGATGGTGCGGATCCCGCTGGTTCGAGCGACCCGTGGCCGGCGCACCGAGTACCTTCGCTCGCAGCCCGCTCAGGGCTGAGTTCCTGCGTTCGCAGGGCGGCGCAGGGCTGAGTCACTCCACCCGCGGCCGCCTCAACGCAGGGCGATTCCGGTGGCCGCGGAGCGATTCCGCAGCCTTGGTTGGGGACGGGCCGCGGGCGTCACAAGCTCGGTCCGAAGGCCGCCTTGGCGCCGCGCCGACTTTCTTGGTTTGCATTTCTCATCAATAATCCGATGCAAACGGATCCGAGGCCGCATCTTTGTGGCATGATCGGAACGAAGGACATCCTTGATGACTGGCAGGACCCCCTCGTCGATTTCGAAGCCTCGCCTCGCCGGCATCGCGGCCCTGACGCTCTTGTCTGCGGCCGTCGCGCAGAACCCGATTCAGCCAGGCGTGAGCTGGGCGACTGCGACCCCGGAGTCGGTCGGGCTGAGTGCCCAAGCCCTTGCGAGCGGCATCTCGGCACTCGGCTGGCCCGCCCGGAATGGGCCGCTGATGGTGGTCGCGAACGGGCGCATCGTCTACACGGTCGGTGACATTGCGCGGCGCGAGTCGATCTTCTCGTGCAGCAAGCTGGTGACCAACATGCTCGCGGCGAAGGCCAGGCTGGACGGGCGACTGGCCAGCCTCGACGTCGTGGTGCCGAATGCGCCACTGGGTGCCGCCGGACTGAGCTACTCGGGAACGGCGACGGTTCGACAGTTCCTGACGATGACCTCGGACTACGGCCTGCCGAGTCCGAATCCCGGTCGTCGCTACGCCTACAACAACAACGCGGTCGACTTCTTCGGTGAGTTCCTGAGCCAGGGTGTCTTCCGACGCACCGGCGCGGACCAGATGCACCTGCTCGTGCAGCAGCAGTTGTTCGCGGTGACCGGACAGCAAGACGGCGCCGCGTTCGTCGGGCAGTGGGGTGGTTGGTCCGGGGGCCTGCAGGTGAGTGTCCGCGATCTGGGTCGCCTGGGCTACTTGCTGCTGCGCAACGGTACGTGGGGTGGCCAGCGTGTACTCGCGCCGGAGTTCGTCGACGGACTCTTCCGAAGTCAGATTCCAACCTCGGCATCGCGCTACCAGTCGTCGAACCCGACCGAGAACTCGCAGTGGAATCAGCAAGCCGTCACCAACCTGCTCGGCGGGAATTGGTCGTTCGGCACGTGGCGCGTCGACGCCGCGGACGTCGATGGTCGCTGGGTCGCGACTGCGGCGGAGGGCTACCGCGGCAAGCGCGTGATTCTGATGCCGCGCGGGACGCTCGCCGATCCGCACCTCGAGGTGATGCTCGTTTGTCTCCCGGTTCTGAACGATGAGGGCCCGACTTCGTCGCAGTACCGTCAGGTGATTCGCAACGCCGTTCTGCCGCACGGTGCGCACCCCGAGCACGACCCGGCTTTCGTTGCTGCGACCTTCGACGACGGCACTCTCTATCCGCTGCAGCCCCGGCTGGGCGCGCCCTTCGTTCGCGATGGCGGCCTGGTTCTCGACGGCGAGTCCCGTCTCGTGCTCGGGCAGGCCAAGACGACGGACACCAAGATGGCGTGGCGGCTGTTGGGCGGCCTGCCGGCGGGTGCCTGGTCTGGAGCGATCTTCCGTGCGGCGACTCCAGGTGCTGACCACGGCACCGTGGGCGGCAGCCAACTGATGTTCCGACTCTGGCACCGCAGCAACGGCGTCGTCCAGGCAGAGATCGTCGCGCCTTCGCTTCGGAACCCGATCACGTCGAGTGCCTTGACCGGAGTGAATCCAGCCTTGCCGCTGACCATCTCCGTCACACTCAGCGGGTCGACGCTTCAGGCGATCGTCAACGGAGTCCCGGTCTTCGCCAACGCGGGAGCTACGGGCGTGCCGAGCAGCGGTGTCCGCGGCTACTCGAGTCTCCGCCACGGCGGCGCCTTCTCCGGGGCTCAGCGTGTCGATTACGTGCTGGCGCGTCCCACCGGCGTACGGAGCGCGTACTTCGTAGTCGACACCGAAGGTGAGCACACCTTGGTGGTGTTCGAGGACAACTGGCTCCAACGACTCGATCCGGCCAGTTGGTTTCAGGAGTTCGAGTTTCCCGGCCAAGCTCCGGTCGGCTTGCCGATCGCGCTCTTCGCTGATCTCGTGCGCGCGTTCTGGTCGACTCCCGTCGACATCGACTTCGATCACCTCGTGCTCTCGAGTCGCGGTGCGCCCGTCGACATCCCGCTCGGCACCGGCCTCGTCTTCGATTATCGAGCCCAGCGCGAGGGCGACGTCGTTCGCTGAGGGCGGTCGGCGACGGCCTCGCTTCCGTGCGGTGGCTTCGGCTATCTTCGACGGCACGCGCTCGTAGCTCAGTTGGAAGAGCATCGGCCTTCTAAGCCGGCGGTCGCAGGTTCGAGTCCTGCCGGGCGTGTCCTCGTCCGGACTATTCGCGAACGCCCGCTGTGATCGCCGCAACTCGCGCCCGGCGGCGTCGCTGCGGCGACGCTTCGGTCGTCGCCCGCCGCAGCTCCCTGCTGGGTATCGACTCGCGTCGATGCCGCGACGACGTTCGCGAATGGTCCGGGCTGCCGCAGTGCGCGATCCGAGATCCAGCCGCCTCAGACCCCGGAGAACGCGGAGAACCCGCCGTCGATCGGGATGACGGTCCCGGTGACGAATCGCGACGCAGCGGACGCGAGCCAAACCACGGCGCCAAGCAGATCCGAAGGGTCGCCGAAGCGCGCCATCGGTGTGTGTGCCAGTACCGCGCGACCACGTGCCGTCGGTTCGCCGTTCGTCTCGATCAGTAGAGATCGATTCTGTTCCGTGATGAAGAAGCCCGGCGCGATCGCGTTCACGCGAATGCGACCGCCGAAGCGCCGCGCGGTCTCGATCGCGAGCCAACGGGTCAAGTTGTCCAGCGCCGCCTTGCTCGCGGAGTAGCCGGCAACGCGAGTCAACGGGCGGTCGGCCGCCATCGACGACAGGTTGATCACGCTGCCGCCGTCGCCGGCCATCCCTTCGCCGAAGACGAGGGTGGGAAGGAGTGTGCCGCGCAGGTTGAGGTCGACGACCCGCGCGAACGCCGCGTCGTCCAGGGCAAAGAGATCCGCATCCGGTTTGACGACGGCGTCGGCGCGATTGCCGCCGGCGGCGTTGACCAGGACCGTGGTGGTGCCGAGTGCTTTCTCGAATCGGGAGCGTGCCGCGAGCAGCGATTCGCGGTCGAGGACGTCGGCCGTCGCCCACTCGCAGCGTGCACCCGCGGCGCGAAGTTCCTCGGCGAGGGCGAGCAAGGCGTCCTGCCGGCGGCCCAGCAGGCCGACCCGCGTGCCGAGGCTACCGAGCGTGCGGGCGATCTGGCCGCCGAGCACACCGCTCGCGCCGGTGATCACGGCGGTCGCGCCGTGCAGCGAGAACATGTCGTGGTTCATGGGGGAGAGCCGGCATGATGCCGCCTCTCCAGTCGGCAAGCGTGCGTTTTCGATCCCCTGCGCGGAGTCAAACTCGTGTTCGCATCCCTGAGCGTCGACAGCCTGATCAGTCACCCACTCGCCATCTTCGCCGTAGCGATCTTCGTCGCGGCCTACCTCGCCGTGGTCCTCGAGGACGTCTTGCACCTGCGCAAGAGCAAGCCGGTGCTGCTCGCCGCCGGAATCATCTGGGTCGCGACGGCGCTCCTGGTCGGCAACGAGCACGGGCTGGAGAAACGTTCCAAAGAGCACATCGCGTCGTTCGCGGAGATCTTCCTCTTCCTGTTGGTCGCGATGACTTACATCAACGCGATCAACGAGCGCAACGTCTTCAAGGCGATCAACGCGTGGCTCGTCTCGCGCGGGTTCGGATTGCGAGCCGTGTTCTGGGCGACGGGGGCGCTGTCCTTCTGCATTTCCCCGGTCGCCGACAACATGACGACGGCACTCGTGTTCGGGTCCGTCGCGGTCTCCGTCGGTCGCGGAAATCCACGCTTCATCGCACCGGCCTGCGTGAACATCGTGGTTGCCGCGAATGCGGGCGGCGCGTTCTCGCCGTTCGGCGACATCACCACGCTCATGGTGTGGTCGGAAGGCAAGGTGGCCACAGGTCAGTTCTTCGAGATCCTGCTGCCGTCGATCGTCAACTGGCTCGTTCCGGCGACCATCATGTCGTTCTTCATCCCGAAGGATCGGCCGGCACCGGTCGAGGGTGATGCGCGCTTGTTGCCGGGCTACGGCGTTGTGCTCGGGCTGTTCCTTGCGACCATCGCCACGGCGGTGCTCTTCCACTCGCAGCTACACCTGCCCCCCGCGCTCGGGATGATGCTGGGACTCGGCTACTACTGCATCTACGGCTACTTCGAGCAACGGATGGGGCGCCAGCTCGAGAATGGCCACACCGTCGACGTGTTGCGCAACGTCGCCGAAGTCGAGTGGGACACGATGTTGTTCTTCTTCGGCGTGATCCTCTGTGTCGGAGGCCTGCAGGAGATCGGATACCTCGCAGCGGCCTCGCACAGCTTCTACGGCGAACTCGGTCCGATGTGGGCCAATGTCGTGATCGGCCTCGTCTCAGCAGTCATCGACAACGTCCCCGTGATGTTCGCGGTGCTCGGCATGAATCCGCCGATGGATGTCGGGGATTGGCTGCTCGTCACGCTGACGGCCGGCACCGGCGGTTCGCTGCTCTCGGTCGGCTCTGCAGCCGGCGTCGCGCTGATGGGGACGGCACGAGGTCACTACACCTTCGCGCGCCATCTCACGTGGACGCCGGCGATCGCGCTCGGTTATGCAGCGGCCATTGCCTGTCACGAACTGCTGCAGAACAGCTTCTTCGCGCACCCGGCTCTGGGCGCCGCGCGACCAGGCTGATCGCGCGGCGAAGCCGTTCAGCGCAGCGGCTTCTGCGCCTGATCCATGCCGCCGTTCGGGTCGACCACGCCGATCTCGAGCCACAAGCCCATTTGCGCGGCGATGGAGAGCGCCGCGGCGGGCACCGGCAGGTAGACGGTCGCGGTCACGCTGGCGCCCCCGCCGAGCTGCAGCGGAAAGTGGTAGAGCGGCACGTCGAAGTAGCGGTCACCGAGGGCGATGCGCGCGCGGAAGGTCGGGGCCAGCACGGTGCTTGCGCGATTGCGGACAGGGACGTCGATCGCGAGGAACTCTGCGCCGAGCGGCACATACGCGCCGAAGCCGTCGAGCGTGATCCGCGACTCGATGATGTGATTCGCCTGATCGACGGGCAGGCCGAAGCGGGTGGTCTCGTTGCCGCTGGGCCACAAGACCTCGACGGACTCGACCACAGTGTCCACGCCGACCCCGCGCATGACCGGGGCGGCGTTCGCAGAGAGGTATGATCCGCCCCGCTGGTACTCGAAGGAGTCGGCGGTCTGCCTGGAGCGTACGTTCACGCGTGCACCGACCGCGTCACGGTTGGCCAGACTGGCCTCGAGGCTGAGGATCGCGGCGTGACGGTTGTGCACGCCATCGTTGCGATACACCTTCAGCGGCTGACGGTTGTTCAACTGGATGATGTCCTCATCCCCGTCCATGTCGATGTCGCCGCAAACCGCGCCGCGGCCCACTCCGCGGTCCCATGGCATTCCGGGCTCCGGTGCGACCATGAAGCTCAGTCCCATGTTGTGGAGCAGGTGGCTCGGCGCATTCGGATCGTTCTGCATCGCGGCATTGACGAAACCGTTGCTCACGTAGAGGTCGAGCAGCGAGTCCTGATCGCAGTCGGTGAAGAACGCGGCCCATGACACGATGGTGCCGCCGGGGCCGTTGCCCTCCGCCGCGTTCCAGCTCGCGGTCACGTCGCGAAAGCGCCCGCGACCGTCGTTGATGAGCAGGTGGTTGTCGCCGAAGTTCGAGGTGTAGAGGTCAACGATGCCGTCACGGTTGATGTCCGCGGTGCACAGGCCCATGTTGAACTCGGCGATGCGGAACCCTGCGCTCGCGCCGACTTCCGTGAAGCGACCGTTGCGATCGTTACGGAACAACTGGTTCGGCACCGTGAAGGGTCCGAAGTCGTTGCCGACGAAGATGTCGGCCCAACCATCGCCGTCGTAGTCGAAGAACAGCACCGACAAGGTGCTGCCGGCCTTGTCGACGATGGCGCCCCAGTTCGGGTCCCAAACGCGCTCGAAACCTTGCACGCCGGCGGCTTGGGCGATGTCCACGAACACGAAGTTGCCCTCGTTGCGCAACAGTTGGTTCGGATAACCGTTCCAGTGGGGGAAGAAGCCGTCCCAGACGTAGTTGCCGATGTAGATGTCGAGGTCGCCGTCGTGATCGAAGTCGGCGAAGCTCGCTGCCATCGCCCAGCGACGTCGATCCCAGGTCGAGCGCGACGTCACGTCCTCGAAGGTGCCGTCGCCCCGGTTGCGGAAGATGCGCGTGTCCAGACGCGCGAGCACCAGGAGGTCCTGCCAACCGTCGTTGTCCAGGTCGGCGACGTAGGCGCCGGTCGATTCGTTCGTGAGGCTCAGGCCCGCGGCGGCGGTCACGTCGTCGAAGACGCCGTTGCCTCGATTGCGGAACAGCTTGTTGCTGGTGCCGCCGCGCGCAGTCAAGAAGAGGTCGGGGTCACCGTCCCGGTCGTAGTCGAGAAGGGCGAGTCCGCCGGCCATGGAGTCCGGGCGGTCCGAATGGGTGAACGCGATCCCGCTCTGCGCGGTGGCATCGGTGAACTGGGCCTGGGCGGCAGCCAGTGCAGTCGTCGCAGCGACGGCGAGCATCGCGATCGGAGAGTGTCTTGGGGGGCGGTTCATGGCGCGATCAGGGGAGCTTGAAAGGAGGTGAAGCGTTGCGGGTCGAGAACCTCCACGAAGGCTCTCCGCAGCGATCCGGAGCGAGTATTCTAGGTTACCTCGCACCGCACGCTGTTGGACTGACGGATCACCCTGCGAAGTTCCGTTCTCGAATCGCGACGGAACTCGCCGATGCGTCCGAGTCGTCCCATACGTCCTTCCGAATCCAGCCCTACCCACCATGTCCAGTCGCTCCCGCGTAGTCGCGCTTTCCGTGATGGCGCTCGCCGTCGGCGTCACGTCCTACTTCGTCGTCAACGGTAAGTCGAAAGAGGTGGTGGAGCCATCGGTGCCGGTCACCAAGGAATCGGTCTCGACACCACCGGATGGTGCGAAGTTGCCCGAGCGGTCGACCTCGGTCGGCTTCACCGTGGATCCGAACGTGGTCCCGAAGGAGCTTCGGCTGCAACTCCCCGACGGCACCTGGGCGCTGGCCCTCAATGGTGTCACCAATCCCGGGCCGCTCAATTGGCCCAACGACCGGCCCTGGGCTCCGATCGTCGAGCGTCGGGTGCGCCAGGACGGAACCGAAGCCTACGTGCACGCGGACGGGTCGTGGTCGTGGACCCAACTCCAATACCGCAAGGACCTCGGCCGCATGGACAGCATCACGTTGCTGGCGAACCCCACCGATCCGTTGCCGATCGATCCCGCCGAAGCCGCGTTGAACACTCCCAGGCCCGGCGACACCAAGAAGTGAGCGGCCCGATCAGGGTCGCAGGGTCGCGTAGACGCCGTTGCTGAGGTCGTAGAGCTGGAGACCCGCGGTGGCGACGACCATGCCTTGCGTGGCCAATTCGAGTCCCTCGAGCGCGGCGACGGCAGGCAGTGCGATGGATCCGAACCATCGACCGGCGGCGTCGGTGACGAAGCCGAGCGCCGGAACGCTCGATCCGCTGTCGGTGTAGAGCACGCAGCCGGTCGGCAGCATGGTTGGAAGGTTGGGCTTGAGGCTCAAC
Organism: Planctomycetota bacterium; assembly: GCA_050181465.1. GTDB lineage: Bacteria > Planctomycetota > UBA1135 > UBA1135 > UBA2386 > JACRLW01. The sequence goes on along the minus strand of JBFXDD010000018.1, from coordinate 22,449 downwards.
ATCAACGCGCCGGGCACCGCAACCGGTCGGCTGCTCAGGAAGAACAGCCATGAGCTTCCGAGCCGCGGGCTCGTCGCGTCGAGTCGCGGCACCTGCGTGGTCGAACAGCCGCTGCCGAAGGTGCTGAGTTGCGGCGCGCTCGAGACCACATCGAGGCGTGCGCTGATCGCACCGCGAATAGATCGCACGGTGGGAACGCCGATCGTCAGTTCGGGCAGGCCGTCGAAGTCCAAGTCCTCCACTGTTTCGAGCGTAGAGCCGAAGCCACTGCCGGGGTTCGGTCCTCGCAAGGTGCGCTGAATCGACAGAGAACGGCCGCTCACCAGATGGACGGCACCGAGCGGTGCGCCGCTGCCGGAGTCCATCGGATCGGCCACCCAGAAGTCGTCATGGCCGTCTTGGTCCACGTCGCGTCCGGCGGCAATGCGCAGACCGAAGACGCCGCTGCCGGGCGGTCCGACCACGACACCCAAGCTCTGCCCGTCGGCACCCGAGTAAACGAAGACCTTGCCGGGCAGCGGATTGACCATCGAGATCGCGCCGATCGCGTGATCACCGACGCCGTCGGCATCGACGTCACCGACTGCCGCGACGGCGACCCCGAAGTGATCCGAGCCGGCCTCGGCGTAGAAGTCTCGCAGCACGCGTCCGTCGCTGCCGGCGTAGATCCTCGCGGAACCCTGACCGGTCGCGCCCGGGCGGGACTCGAGCAGCGAGCCGACCAAGAAGTCGGCTCGTCCGTCGCCGTCGACATCGCCCGCGGGCGCGAGCGAGGAGCCGAACTCATCGGCGACGTTCGTGCCCTGGATCTTGCGAAGCATGGTGCGGGTGCGTCCCGAGAACAGTTTCGCGTAGCCCGGGCCATAGTGACCGATGGGGGCGCCGTTCTCCGGTGCGCCGACTACGAAGTCGTCGATCCCGTCGCGGTCGACATCGCCGACCGCGGCGATGACACTGCCGAACAGATCGCCCTCGCCGTCGCCGAATACATCGGCGATGGTTTGGCGAGTGCGTCCGGAGAAGACGCGCGCCATCCCTACGGGAACGCCGCCCACCGGATGCACGGGTGCACCGATCGCGAAGTCGTCCACGCCGTCACGATCGAGGTCGTCGAGTCGGGCAATGGAGAAGCCGAAACTCCCGCGCAGTCCAGCATCGCCGTCGAGCGAGGCGATCAGCGCACCCGAACGACCGCAGTGGATGCGAACCTGGCCGCGGAAGTCCGCGATCGATGCGCGGCCGATACCGATCTCGGAGAAGCCATCGCCATCGAGATCGCCGAGGCCAGCGACTGGAACGCGGTTGCGCGATGCACCCTCAGGTAAGGGGTCGAAGCGAAGTAGCGTTGTCTGCGCGCGCGACCAGGTCGACGTGGCGCAGATGGATGAGAGAATGAGCAACGTTGCGAAGTACGCACCGTGGCCGACGAGCGGGCGTGTGGTCTGGGTCGACAAGAGAGACTCCTGGGGTGAGCCGCAGGAAGTCTAATCGGGCGGTGATGGTCGTGCGGGTCACGCCGGGCGAGGAAGTTCCGCGACGTCCTCACCGAGCGCGAACGGAACTCGCGGCCGGTGCGCAGCCGACGATGCGTCGGTGGCATCGCCGGTTCGAGGAGAATGTCCCGCGTCGGCAAAGAATGCGCAGAAGCGCATCATCTTTCTTTGAGGCAGCGCGGAACCTGAAGCCCTTGCCGGGCCTCCAAGAGGTGCTAGGCTTCGGCCAGCGTCCTGCACCGATCGAGCGTTTCGACGGTCAGCAGTGTCAGCCCCCTCCACATCAGAACCCGAGAATCATCCATGCGTCTCAGCATCTCCCTGCTTGCGTCCATGGGCCTCGTCGGCACGATTGCCGCCCAGGCTCAGAACAACGACTTCGATATGTATTCGGGTCGGACGAACTTCACCACGCGTTCGGCGATGCCGGGCACCAGCGTCGGTGACATCGCTCAGCCCTACCTGTCGTCGATGATGAGCGGCCTCGGCCAGTACGTCGATCCGAACAGCGGCACGCTGGTTCATCGCCTGTCGGGCTGGAAGGTCGTCAACCAGGATCAACGTGCGTCGACCCAGGAGCAGTTCACGCTCGGCCTGATCGGCGACGACACTGCGAACCCGAACAATCCTGACGCGGCCGCGGACATCCTCCGCACGGCGCCCATCTCGACCCCGACGTCGACCGTGACCACCCCTGCGGCGTGGATCTGGACCGTCACCCTGGCGACCCCGTACGACACTCTCCCGGTCGGCTCGGACTTCTACCTCGCCTGCGGTCTCCCCTCGAACACTGCCTGGACCGCCGACGGCATGTCGGTGCACATGTCCGGTTGGGGCGGCTCGCCGTCCGATGCGCCCTACGTGAACGGCCCGAACCCGCTGCCGAACACGATCTTCACGATCGATCGCACGGGCACCCCGGTGGTCTCCGGCTTGGCCGACAAGTTCCAGCGCATCTGGTACTTCAGCCCCGCCGCGAACCTGAAGGTCGGCGCCGACATCGATCCCTTGGTCAGTGGCCCGACGACGGCCCTCAACATGCCCAACCCGGCGTACGGCGCCGCGGGCCTGTGGCCGGATCAGAACACCACCCGTCTCGACGGCGTGTCGTTCCGGATCCAGGACCTCAACAACCCCAGCTCGCTGTGCGGTGTGATCGGTCAGATCGGTGGCCCGGCTTACCCCGGTCTCCCGCTCGGCCCGGGCTTCCTGGGTGACCTCCACCTGAACCCGGCCTTCATCCTGCCGATCACCTTCGCGCAGGGTGTCATGTCCGGCGGCACCTACCAGCAGATCACCTTTGCCTTCCCGAACTCCTGGCAGAATGGCCTCGGTGTGTTGCACTTCCAGGGTGTGGTCTTCGACCCGAGCTTCAACATCCTGATCACCAACGGCTACGGCTTCAACGCGCAGTGAACCTCCGCGTTCTGAAGACCTGAGCATGTCGATCGCGCGCGGGTAACCGCGCGCAGGTCGCTCTAGCAGCCCTGCTCGCCGGAAGGTGAGCGGGGCTGCTTGCTTATTGGGGCTATTGGGGCGGTATCGCCCCGGGCGACTCCGGGAGATCCCAACGCGGAGTTGCACCTTCGATCACGCTTGGGGTCGCCTGGCGAAAGCGCATCCTTGAGCTATAGTTCGGAGGCGCTCGACGACTCCCTGGCGGGCGCTTCGACGCTCGCGTCGAAGACTCCGCCGCGCTTGCCTCACCAAAGATTCGCACCTCGATGCTCGATCCGCAGCCCAGGGACCTCCGTGCCCGATGCCTTCTCGCCACCGCCACGATACTGGCGGGTTGGCTCGCTCCGGATGCGGCAGCGCAAGGTCAGCTCACCGGCGCGTCGGAGCGTTTCGCGATGCTGCAGCCCTCGCGCAGCAAGAGCTTCATCAAGGCGAGTTCGGATCCCGACGATCGCATCACCTCGCCGTCTCGAGGCAACGATGACGGCTTCTCCGGGGTCAATGGCACGGAAGCGTATCGACGACTCACGCCGCTGGGGGACGCCGCCGTCCTCGCCGACGTGCAAGGCCGCTCGGGCTTCATGGGTCTGTTCTTCCGGAACTTCTGGACGGGTGCCGTCGGCGCACCCTTGCTCGCGATCGAGGACAACCAGACTCAGATTCTCGTCGACGACGTGCTGGCGTTCGACCAGCCGCTCTCTCACTACTTCCGCAACGTGTGGGACCCCTTGGGGCAAGTCGAACCCTTCCGCGGTCCGTTCACTGGAAACCGCGCAGGCGCGCACGTCACTCACTCGCCGATCTTCTTCGAGCGCTCCCTGCAAGTCCGTTCGATCGAGAATGTGTTCTCGAACGCGGGGCGCTTCCACAAGGTGGCTTGGACGGTCGCCGATCCGGAGGGCAACATCGAAGTTCCTGACCTCGCCGGCTGGGAAGACGTTCTCGCTCGTCGCGGCGGCTGGCGCCATCAGGTGGCGCGGTCGGCCAACACGCAGCGCATGGACGTGCCCGCCGGCGGGAGCCGTCGCCTGCTGTTGGCGGGAGCCGGAGCGATCCTCGAGTTTCGCGTTCGAGTCGATCGTCTAGTCGCCTGGGAGCACTTGGACCTGCGGATCCGCTTCGACGGACAGAATTCGGTCGGAGTCGATCTCCCGTTGCGCATGCTGGGCTCAGCAGGAGCCCTCCCGTACCACCGCGCAGTGGATTCGGTGCTTCACGGCAACGATGGTCTCAACGAGATCTGGTGCTACTTCCCGATGCCGTTCGCCGAGAGCGCCAGTATCGAGATTCGCAATCGCGGCACGACGGAGCAGGGACTGGATCTCACCCTCGCGACCTGGCAGGGCCGCTATCCGGAACCTTGGGGCTACTTCACTGCGACGTGGAACCACGGGATCACCCAGACCGGCGTTCCCTTCCGTGGACCGCAGTTCACGAACTGCCGCGGTGTGGTGCGCGCTCTCCTCCTCGAAGACATCGTCGACTCCACGGGGCGCATCGCCGGGCTCACCGACTTCGCACATCTCGAGGGCGATCTATGTGTTCGCATCAACGGACTGCGCGGTGACGAGAACACTTTCGCGGCCAGCGAGACATCGATCGGCAAGTGGGGTTGGTACCTCACGCCGTCCGACGTCTTCTTCGAACAAGACGGTTCGTTCAATACCGGCTTCGTGGTCGGTTTCCCGACGACCAATTCGATCGGCGCGGCGCGTCGGCAGGGTTCGACCCTCATCACGGATCCGATCCAGTTCGCATCGGGACTCGACATCGTTCTCGAGCACGGAATCGCCAACACCTCTAACGCCGAGTACGGCTTCGCCACCTTCTCCTACGTGCAGCCGGGCGCCGCTCGTGCGGCGGTCGCGGAGATCGACGTCGGTGATCTCACGAGTGAGGCGTCCGTGCAGGCGCAGTTCGGGGTCGCGCCGATCACGAACGTGGTCACGACCTTCTTCCGCGACAACTACTTCGGCAACCCGCCGCTCGCAGACGAAGTTCGCACGGTGCAGGACTTCTACCGCTTCCAGCTCACGAATCCCGCGCTGGCGAATCAGAGCGCGCTGGGGCTCGGCTTCCGTCTCGATCGCATCCGAGCGGGTTCGGGTGGCGTGATGCAGGCGCGCGTATTCGTGGACGGCTACTTCGCCGGGCTGCTGCACTCGTTCACGACCAATCCGGTGGAACACTGGAAGGAAGGTGGGGAGTGCGAGGTCGAGTTGCCGAAGGCGCTGACGCGCGGCAAGTCGACCATGACGATCGAAGTGCGCCCTGTCTCCGGCACCGAGCCGCTCCGCGTCGGCGCGATCACCGTCTACGGCTACAACCGCGACTGAAGGATCGAGATCAGCGCGAGGTCGTCCAGGCGCGGCCGATGGCCATTCCCAGCGCGGCACCGCCGACCGCACCGAAGGTCTGTACCAGTCCGTTGACGAGGGCGAGGCCGAGGCGTCCGGCACGCAGCAACTCGACCGTTTCGTAGGCAAAGGTCGAGAATGTGGTGAACGCGCCGAGAAAGCCGGTCAACAGCACCCAGCGAACTCGTGTCGGGATCCAGTCGGACTCGGACGCGAGGACCGCGATGAGCCCGAAGACGAAGCTTCCCGCGAGGTTCACGAGGATGGTGGCGTGAGGCAGTCCGGTCGCGACGAAGATCGGTAGGGAGCGATACACGCCGTATCGACACAGTGTGCCGAGTGCGCCGCCGGCAGCGAGCCAGAGCAAGTCCATTCGAGAAAGCCTAAGCCGGACCAGTTCGGGCGAAACCTGGGAGTCGAGGCTCTATGGTGGCGGCATGCGCAGACTCGCACTGCACTGGTGGATTCTGATCGCGATGGTCCTTGGAGTCGCGACGGGTTGGTTCCTCGTGGCCCAGTGGGGGGATGACGGCGCGGCCTTCGCGCATTCCTGGATCCGACCGATCGGCAGCCTGTTCCTGAACCTGCTGCGCATGATCGCGGTTCCGCTCGTCTTGTTCTCGCTGACCGCCGGCGTCGCGAAGCTGCGCGACACCGCGAAGTTGGGGCGAATGGGAGGGCGAACCCTGCTGCTCTACATCGGCACGACGGCAGTGGCGATCACGATCGGGCTGGGTGTGGCACTGCTGCTCGGGCCCGGCAAAGGGATGCCGCAGGGTGCCGCCGATTCGCTTCGCAGCGCGTTCCGGGAGCGAGCGCAGAAGAGCATCGACCAGGCGGACCAGCTCAGTGTGCTCGAGCAGATCGTCGGAATCGTCCCGACCAATCCTTTCGCGGCGCTCGCATCCGCGGAGATGCTGCAGGTGGTGTTCTTCGCGCTGATGCTCGGGATCGCGCTGACGCGACTCGGCGGCCGCCGCGACGATGTCGCTCACGTCGTGCAGGTCTTCGATCTGCTCTCCGATGCCATCATCGAGATGGTGCAGATCATCATGCGCATCGCACCGATCGGGGTGTTCGCGCTGTTGGCATCGACGGTTGCCGAACTCGGCAAGGATGGCGCGCAACTCGAGGCGCTGCTCGCCGCTCTGCTCCTGTACATGGCTGCCGTCGTGATTGGTCTCGCACTGCATGTGTTCGTGACCTACGGCCTGATCCTTCGACTCTGGACGCCGATCGGACTCTCGCGATTCTTGCGCGCGATGTTGCCGGCGCAGCTGCTCGCCTTCAGCTCGAGTTCTTCCGCGGCGACCTTGCCGGTCACCCTCCGATGTGTCGAGCGGGAACTCGGCGTCGACGAGGAGGCTTCGAGCTTCGTGCTCCCGCTCGGTGCGACGGTCAACATGGACGGAACCGCGCTCTATCAGGGGGTCGCGGCGATGTTCATCGCCAACGCCTACGGTCTCGATCTGACGATGGGGCAGATGCTGGAGATCGTCTTGACGGCGACACTGGCGTCGATCGGCACCGCGGCCGTGCCGGGCGTCGGTCTGGTGATGCTGACCATCGTGTTGAAGCAGGTCGGTGTTCCACTCGAGGGGATCGCACTCATCCTGGGTGTTGATCGGATCCTCGACATGTGCCGCACCGTGGTGAACATCACCGGCGATGCCGCGGTCTGCACGGTGGTCGCGGCGAAGGAGGGCCTGCTCCATCCTTCGCCCCCCGGCAGCGACCGATGACGTACGGCCGCGCGAGGCGGTCCCGCGCCGCCCCCTCGCTCTCCTCACCGAGCCAAGCAGCGCCGTGCGCGCGACTGCGCCCGCAACTGCGCGCAGACGTGGACCCAACTCCTCGCCGCCAGCGCACTGCCGAAAACGACTGCGGGCTCGCGACCACAGTCGCGAGCCCGCAGGAACCGGCGTTCACCGGATGGAGAGTAGGGGAGTCGAACCCCTGACCTCGACAATGCCATTGTCGCGCTCTACCAACTGAGCTAACTCCCCGTTGGGCCCGTCAAGGGGGTTGGGCCGGTTCGGGAGGTCGGGAAGGGTAGCGAGCACTCGCCAGAGTTCAAGGGTTCGCATCCGATGGGCGGGCTGTCCGGGACTCGTGAAGTTCTCCTCACCGCATGAAGATTCGAGCGTGGGGCTGGCTCCGCACCTCGAACCTGCTACTCTCCACCGATCCAAGGGCCACACGGCACACCGTGCAAGCCCGTGGGTCAACGTGTTGTGGATGGGCTTCCACCGCGTTGTGAAAAGTGTTCCACCGAATCAGCGGACGATGGCCGGTCAGCCGTCGAGCCGAAAACCCTGGGAGGTTCCCCGTGGTCAAGAAGAGTTCGTTCCTCGAGAAGATTCGCTCCCGTCTGCGGACCGGCGACTTGCGCGTCGAGCGCCCAACCGATTTCACGTCCGCCGCGCGCACTGCCGGCAACGACGGGCCGGCCCCGGAGGCCGCTCGGCTGGATGCCGTGCCCGCGACTCGTGAGCCCGAGGTCGTCTCCGGTCGCAAGCTGTCGCGACAGGAGGAGGCGACCGTCGCGGTTCAAGACGGCTTCCGTGAGCTCACCAGTCTGTTGCGCGGCATGCAGAGCCGCGTCGAAGAGCAGGGCGAGCGTTTCGTTCGCGCGACCGACAACTTGGCGCGCATGCCCGAGCTGCAGGTCCATCAGCTCGACGCTCTGCGCCGCATCGCGCAGCACATCGAGACGCAGGGCCAAAGCCAAGCGCTGATCGCGCAGAGCCTCGGCGACCTGCCGCAACTGCTCGGCACCGTTCGCGAGGCGCTCGATCGCGCGGCCGCGGTCGACGAGCGCACTGCCGGTACCTTGGACGAGTTCCGCACGCACATGGCCCGCATCCAGGGCTCCATGGAGCGGATGGTCGACCACTCGCGGCAGCATGCCGAGAGTGCGCGCAACCTGGCCGAAGGGCACGGGGCAGAAGTCGCCGAGCTGCGTGAGGTCACCAGTTCTGCGGTCGAGTCCGTCAAGCGTTCGCAGAGCGAGAGCATCACTGCACTCCGCAACGCCCACGCCGATCAGGCCACCCGGATCTCCAAGCTCGTCGAAGAGGGGCAGCGTCGCCAAACTGCGGTGATCGTGTTGCTCGGGCTGGTACTTGTCGTACTGCTCGGCATCGGAATCGCGTTGCTGCTTCGCTGAACTGAGCGCGGCCCCGCGCGCGACGCCGGCAACCCTTTCCCCAGCCCACCGTGACGAGACCGACGGCCATCCCCGGCGGACATGAACATCGCGGGGGTCGTCGCGTCTGGTTGTTGCGACACGGGGAGACGACCGGCGGCTCCTCGCAGCGCTACTTCGGCGCGACGGACATCCCGCTTTCGGACGTCGGCCGTGCGCAAGTCGCGCGACTCGCCAGTCTCCTGATCGATCAGGACTTCGCAGCGCTCGTCCATTCCCCGCTGTCGCGTGCCTCCGAGTCGGCTCGCATCGTGCTCGGCACGCTGCGTCGGCCGCCGTTGGTCATCGACATCGACGAGCGGCTGCGCGAGCTCAACTTCGGCGATATGGAGGGCCTCAACGCGGCAGAGATCGAAGAGCGCTTCCCCGGCTTCTTCACCGAGTGGCGCGCGGGTCGCACCCTGGGTTACCCGGGTGGTGAGACCACCGAGTCCTTTCGCGCGCGCGTCGCTGCCGGCATCGATGCCGCGCTCGGGCACCACGCCGAGGGCGATCTTTGCATCGTCGCACACCGTGGCGTCGTGAAGGCTGCGCTCGTGCATCTGCTCGGCTTGACCTGGAGTCTCGTGCGCCCGTGGTCGCTCGATCTCGGCAGCGCGAGCGTGGTGGTGGAGTCCGACGACGGCCGGTGGACCCTCGATCGCTACAACGTGGTCGGTTGATCGCGACCCAGTTCGGGCGCGATGATCTTCGCCCCACATGTCGACCGCGCCGCGCCTCCGCTTCGCCCCGTCTCCGACGGGCCCCCTCCACCTCGGCGGTGCGCGCACCGCGCTCTACAACTGGGCCGCGGCGCGCGCGCTCGGCGGTCGCTTTCTGCTGCGCATCGAAGACACCGACCGTGAGCGCTCCGACGACAAGTGGCTCGCCACGATCTTCGAGGGACTGCGCTGGCTCGGGATCGACTGGGACGAAGGTCCCGATGTCGGCGGCGACTTCGGTCCCTACACGCAGATGCAGCGGCTCGACCGTTACCGCAGCTACGCCGATCGCCTGCTTGCGAGCGGCGGTGCCTACGAGTGTTACTGCACGCCCGAGGAGATCGAGGAAGGCCGTAAGGCGATGGCAGAGCGGACCGGTCGACAGATGTACGACCGCCGCTGTCGTGACTTGACCGTCGCCGATCGCGCCGCGCGCCGTGCGCAGGGTCGTGTCCCGTCGTTGCGCGCGAAGCTGCCGCTCGCGGGCACGGTCGTGCTCGACGATCTGTGCAAGGGTCGCATCGAGACCGACGTCGCCGAGTTGGACGATTGGGTCATGCTGCGCCCCGACGGCATCCCGCTCTACAACTTCGCGTGTGTGGTCGACGACCTCGAGATGCAGATCACGCACGTGATCCGCGGCGAGGAGCACACCCAGAACGGTCTCAAGCAGATCCTCCTGTTCGGTGCGCTCGATGCGCAACCGCCACGCTATGCACACATCCCGCTGATCCTCGGCAAGGACGGCCGCAAGCTGAGCAAGCGCGACGCGATCACGAACATCCTCGACTACCGCGATCGCGGCTACCTCGCCGATGCCGTCTTCAACTACATCACGCTGCTCGGATGGAGCTTCAGCGGCGATCGCGACGTCTTCACACGCGCCGAGATGCTCGAGCGCTTCCGGATGGAGGACATCGGCAAGAGCGGCAGCAAGTTCGACGAAGAGAAGCTTGCGTGGATGGCCGGCGACTACCTGCGTCGCCTTTCGGTCGACGAACTCGCGAACGAGGCACGCCCCTACCTCGAAGGCAGCTTGCCCGCCGACCTCTTCGACCGTGCGCCCGATTACGTCCGCAACGTCCTGGCCTGCTACCAGGAGCGCATCAGTGTCCTCGCGGAGTTGCCTGAGAAGGTCGAGTGGGTATTCCGCGCGGATATCACACCCGACGACGAAGCTGCGGCGAAGCTCACGAAGGAGCCGCTGGCGCCGACGTGGCTCCGCGCCTACGCCGATCATCTCGAGACGCTCGAACTGCCGCCGTCGTCGCCCACCGCGCGCGGGGATGTCGATCGCCGCTTCCGGCTCCCGTCCCAGGCCAACGCCGAGTCGTCGCCGTCGATCGCCGCCGCCGGCGAGGGTGCCGACTGGCTGGGCCCCAAGGCGATCGAGGCCGATGCGCGTAGCTTCGTCGAATCCTTGGGCATCAAGTTCGGCCACTTCGTGCATCCGGTTCGGGCGGCACTGACCGGAACGACCAAGGGCCCCGGACTCTTCGATTGCGTATTTCTGCTCGGCAAGACGACGGCGGTCGCCCGCCTTCGCGCCGCCGCTCAGCGTTGAATGCGCCGCAGGAATCGCCGGCCGCTCTCGCCGAGCAGCTTCGGCATGAGGTCCCGCATCGCCGCGAGTTCGCTGTCGAGGTCGTAACCCAGCGCCTCGAGTCGCGCCTCGTGGCGTGATCGCGTGCGGGCGTCGGGATGGAGCAGCGCTTCTCGCATGCTCCATTCGATCGACAGCACGGGTCGCACTGCGAACCACAGCAACACCGCCAAGGCCGCGATCCAACCCAGGCGCACGGCGAGCGCGTGAACGCGATGGCGGTCGCGCGCCGGATCGAAGAAGCACCACACCATGACGAAGCCGGCGACCAGGCCCCCGATGTGCGCGCCGTTGCTGATGTGCGGGATCATGAAGCCGATCGCGAGATTGGCGACGATCAGGGTGACGATCGACCTTGGCCCGTGGTAGCGAAGGAAGTCCAATCGGCCGCGACCCGACCGCGACAACAAGGCGACCATCGCGCCGAACATTCCGAACACGGCACCCGACCCGCCGATCAACACGCCGAAGCCGTGATTGCTGAGCACCCCTGCAGCGGCTCCGGCGATCCCGGTCACCACGTAGAGCAGCGCGAATCGAGTCCCGCCGAGAGTCGCCTCGATCATTGGCGCCACCATGGTCAAGGACATCGCGTTCATCAACAGATGCAGCAGGCCGCCGTGAAGGAAGGTGTTCGACAGCAGTCGCCAGGGCTCCTCGGGCAGGAAGATCCCGACCGCCGCACCGTGGTCGGCGAGCGATGCGGTGGAGGGCGAGAGCAAGCCGGTCCAGGCGGCGGCGGCGAGCCATGCCAAGAGGATCACCACGGTGACCGGAGATCGATCGAGCGCGAGATTCATCGTGACCTCCGCAGGCGGTAGACCAGCGCGCGCGCACGCGCCAGGCGTTCGGTGAGCGGAGTTCTCGCGCCCGGCGGCAGCGGCAGGCGCGCGCGCGTCAGCGCGTCCTTCGCCTCGTCCGATCGGCCGAGCGCTTGCAGCGCCCGCGCGCGCAAGAGATCACCCTGACGCGAGGTTCCGTGCAACTGTTCATGGGTGATCAACTCCGCCTCCGCAGCCGCGGCATCGCCGACATCGAAGTGGAGCTGCGCGAGCAGCAGGCGCGCTTCGCCGAAGCCATGGCGCGGATCCAGTACTAGGGCTTCCGCGAAACAGCGTCGTGCCGCGGCGAGATCGCCGAGTCGATTGGCGACCTTGCCCGCCTCGAACCAAGTCGCCGCCGAATGGCGATCGAGTTCCAAGCTGCGTGACAGGTGCGGCCACGCGGCCTTGGACGATCCCATCCGCGCCAGCGAGCGCCCTACCACGTAGTGGTCGGCGGCGTTCTCGAAGTGCGCCAGTCGCGCGCGCGCTTCGAGGAGCGGCCTTGGATCGACCGAACTCTGCTCGCGCCAAGTTCGCCAGCCCAGTCGCAGCCACGGCAACACCGGCGGCCATGCGAGGAGTCCGATCGCGAGCACCACAGCGACGAACAAACCGCCGCGGCTCAAGCCACTCAACACGTCTTCGATGACCGCAGTGGTCTCGTCAGGTGACGAGCTGCCGAGAATCTGGACCACGACACCGAGCGCCACCGCGACCCACAGCAACACCACGAGTGCGACGCTCAGCCGCGAGGGAGGCGCACTCATGCGTTCGTGTCGGCGAGGCTGTCGCGCAGGCGGGCCGCGGCACTCTGAGCGTCGATCGAGTTGATGTAGGCATCGGCGCCCAACTCGAGACCGGCGAGGAAGCCGGTCCGCGGTTGGCATTCGAAGTGCCAGTGGAAGTCGCTGTGCTTGATGCGATGCAGCCAGACGTTGAACGCCGGCGCGCCGAAGGCTCGATCGATGCCGAGAAACATCGCGTGCAGCAGCGCTCCGAGTTCGTCGTCGAGTGCGGGTGCACCGGCGTCGAAGGACAGGGTCGGATCGAAGGGCGCGATCCACGTCTCGAAGGGCAACTTCGGTTGGCGTGGCGAGAACCACGCGAGTTGCTCACTGCGGCGAATCAGGCGTCCCTCGGCCTCGGCGGACTCCACTTCGCGCAGGACGTGGTTGCCGCTCTCGCGATCTCGCGCGGCCTCGAGCGCGAGTCGCGGCGGCAGCTCCGCCATGCCGAGCAACTGGCTGTGGTTGTGCGCGATCGACGCGCCCGCTTCACGACCGACGTTCTTGAACAAGAACGCGTGCGCGACGCCCGGCTGCGCTTCCATCGCGAGCACGCGACGACGCCATACGCCGACCGCGTCGCGCCAGATCGATGCCGGGACCTCGGCCGGCCGCGCGGTGTGTTCGGCACCTTCCGCGATCACTTCGTGCCACGGGCACGCCGGGTAGCGATTCGGAAACGCACGGATCGACCAACCCGGTCCATCGGGTGCGCTGTCCGCCGTTCGAATCGCTTCGACCTCGGGCGGCGTCATCGCCTCGGCACCGGGACAGAATGGACACTGTTCCGCGCCGTCACGGCCCGGCAGCGTGTGCATCGGGCGCGCGCGACGACTCGGCGCGATGAGGATCGGTCGGCCCGTGCTGGCATCGCGGCCCAGAGCCGTTTCGTGCATACGCAAAGGCTAGCCCGGACTGTGCGTGAACGTCTGCTGCGATCGCCGCAAATCGCGCCCGGCG
>JBFXDD010000018.1:0-8960 GCA_050181465.1 Planctomycetota bacterium | reverse complement strand
TGAACGTCTGCTGCGATCGCCGCAAATCGCGCCCGGCGGCGTCGCTACGTCGGCTCCTCCCTGGCAGCGTAGCTACAGCTACGCTTCGGTCGTCGACCGCCGCAGCTCCTTGCCGGTCATCGACCTGCGGCGATCTCGCGACGACGTTCGCGCATGGTCCGAGCTGGCCGGCGACGTGACGGTCGGCGAGCGCGGCGGTCGGCGCCGCGATCCCTTGGGCGATCAGCGCGACAGCCCGGCGCGGCTCAAGAGGCGCGCGCGCGCGCGCGCCGCCCGCTCGGCGAGGGCTCTGGAATCGAACACCAGCGAGCGTCCTTCGCGAACCACCTCGCGACCACCGAGCAACACCACGTCGATCGACTCGCGACCGACCGCGTAGACCACCATGGACGCGACGTCCATCTCCGCGCCGCGATCGGGATCCGCCGGGCGCAGGAGCACGAGATCGGCGCGGGAACCGACTTCGATGCGCCCACAGTCGGGCAGATCGAGCGCATCGGCGCCGCCGGCCGTGATCGCGAACAGGGCGCGCGCGGCCGGCCATCGCCCCGGCCCGATGCTCATCGCCTGCAGACGCGCGGCGCTGCGCGCCTCGTCGAGCGCGCAGAGCCGGTTGTTGCACGGCGCGCCGTCGGCGCCGAGCGCGATGGGGATGCCGCGCTCCTCGTAGTCGTAGATGGGTGCGATGCCCGAGCCGAGCTTCTGATTCGCGTTCGGACAGTGGATGACTCGCGCCCTGGACGCAGCGATGCGTTCGCGGCCTCTGGGATCGACGTGCACGCAGTGCGCGAGCGAGGTTCGCGGACCGAGCATTCCCTGCGCGTCCAGCACGTCGAGATACTCGCGGCCGAAGCGGTCGCGCACCGCCGACAGCTCCGCGGGATGCTCGCATGCATGCGTGTGGATTCGCAGTCCGCGTGCCCGCGCGAAGGCCGCGGCCTCCTGCGCCAGCGCCTCGGTGACCGACAGCACGAATCGCGGCGTCACCGCGTAGGCGAGTCGATCGCGGCCGTCGAAGGCGTCCGCGAGTTCGGTGGTGATCCGCATCGCCTCGCGGGAGCTGGTCGCGAGTGTGGCACTCGGTCCCGACACGCCGGTGTCCATCAGGCAGTTGCCGAGGATCGCGGTCATGCCGACTTCGCGGCAGGCAGCGAAGGTGACTTCGGTATGGCGCACCGTCTCGAAGCCCATCACCGCGGTCGTGCCGCCGCCGAGCAACTCGTGCAAGGTCAGCTCGGCGCTGACTCGAATCGACTCTTCGTCGTGCGCCGCTTCCAGCGGCCAGATGCGCTGCGACAGCCACGGCAGCAGCGGCAGATCGTCGGCGAGACCGCGGAACAGCGTCTGGCAGAAATGGACGTGTCCTTGGACGAAGCCCGGCAGCGCGATGCGGTCGTTGCCCTCGCACACTCGCTCGCCGACTGCGGGAACGAGATCACCGATCGCGACGATGCGATCTTCGGCGATGCGGAGGTCGGCGCGGCGCAGCGCGAAGCGCATCGGGTCACCGTCGATTCGCTCGATCACGCGGAGCCCTCGCCACAAGGTGGTGCCGGCAGCACCGCTTCGCGCGCTCGTCATGAATCGTCGCCGGCCGCGACGCGTGCAGTGTGCATGAGCACCTGCGCACCGGGGAACGAGAGCGCCGGATCGAGCGCGGGTCGGTCGGTGGGATCGTTCGCGTCCAGGAAGAGGCGGTAGCGACAGCGCACGTGCAGGCGGTCGGCGTCTTCCGGAACGAGCCAGAAGCGCTGGCCGTCGACGAACTCCTCCATGATCCCGTCGCAGTCCGCGGACAACTCCAGCAGGCTGAGTTCCTCGTTCGATTGCGGAATGCGAAGGCGTCGCGCACCGCCGCGGTTCAATTCGTAGACGACTTCGATCTCGCCGAGCGAGCGTGCCGGCCACCCGGCACTCGGCAAGTGCGAGCAGGCCGACAGCAGCAGGGTGACGACGAGGACACCGATTCGGCCTGCCCAAGGAGCGCTGCCGGCGGTTAGCCTCCGCCGCGTGTTCGGCGGCATCGCCATCGCGGGCAACCTCTTGGCCATCGCATCCACCGATGCGCGCGGGCGGATCTTTCTCTTCGATCTGGAGGAGGGACGCATCGCGTCGTCGTGGTCGTGGAGTGCAGAAGACGGGGGGCCGAGCGATGCCGGCGGGATCGTCTTCGACCGAGCCTACAACATCTACGTGGCCGATGCCCGCTGCGACACCGTGCGTCAGTTCACCCTGTTCGGACGCCCGGTGCGCACCTTCGGTCGGCGCGAGCCGCGCGGTGCGGTCGCGGTGGCGCGCGATCAGCCCGGTGTGCTCGACCGTCCGCATGCCGTGGCCGTGCACGAGGACACGCTGTTCGTCGCCGGCGGCGATCGCTGGCTCGTGCGCGGTGTGCAACGCTTCTCGCTCGCCGGCGACGTGCTGCCGCCGCTGCACGCGGCCGGCGATCTCGGCGGTCGCTTCGGTGCGCCGCGCGGGCTGTGCGTGAGCGGCGATCGGCTGTTGGTCGCGGACACCCAGCACGGGCGGATCGCGGAGTATCGCGTTGACGGCACCTGGATCACCAGCCGGTCGACGGCCGTCGGTCAGAGTGCGAGCAGTCGTCCGATCGCCGTCACGGTCCTGCCCTCCGGAGCGGAAGTCGTCGCCGACGCCGGCGATGAGCCGGGCCTCCTTCGGCTCGGCAAGGCCGGGCGAGTCGAACGGTTGCCGGTGAGTGAGGCTTTGATCGAACCCAGCGGTCTGGCGCTGGACGCCAAGGCGCGGGTGCACGTGTTGGATCGGCACGGCGAGCGCGTGGTGCGGTTGGACGGCGAGCTCGGCTTCGAGTCGGTGGTCGTCGATCTGCGCGAAGTGATCCTGATGGACTGACCGCGCGCCGCGCTCGCGCCGCCCTCGCGCGGCGGCAATCTCGCGCTTCTCTCGCGCCGACGATCGCGTTCCCGCGACCTTGGAGCTATGCCTACCGCGGTCCCCCGTGCCGCTCGCGGCTGGAGCCATCCGTCTTGAACGATTCGACGCCGAGCCTGCGCACCATCGACATCGCCAGCATCGTCATCAGCGGCATCCTCGGGGTCGGCATCTTCTTCACGCCGTCGCGCGTCGCACAGGCGGTCGACACGCAGGCACTCGCGCTGACCGCCTGGTCGCTCGGCGGTGTCGTCGCGCTGATCGGCGCCTTCGCATTCGCAGCGCTCGCGCAGCGATTGCCGGGACACGGCGGCACCTTTCGCTACGTGCACGCCGCCTTCGGCCGTCTGCCGGCTTTTCTCTACGGCTGGGCCAACTGGCTGGTGATCCAGGCCGGCGCGCTCGTGGTGATCGGGCTGGTGATGGTCGACTACGCGAGTGTGTTGCTGTTCGGCGAGGCGCGGATCGGCGACGACGCGCGCGCGAGCATCACCATCGTCGCGATCGCCGGCTTCACCGTGCTCAACGTGCTCGGCCTGCGCGTCGGCAGTCGTGTGCAGAACCTGCTGACGGTGCTCAAGACCTCGGCGGTGTTCGGCCTCGTCGCACTCGGGCTGTTCGTGAGCGTGCGCGACGGCGGCATCGCCGTCGATGCGCCGGTTCGAGCCGCGAGGGGGATCCTCGAGAGTCTGGCTGCCGCGATGCTGCCGGTGCTGTTCAGCTTCGGCGGTTGGCAGCAAGGCAGTTTCGTCGCCGGCGCGGCGAAGAGTCGCTCCGCGGTGAGTCTCGGGATCGTCGGTGGCGTGGTGGTGATCGTGATCGCGTACCTCGCGGTCAACGTCGCGTTCCTTTCGCTGCTGGGTTTCGAGGGCGCGCGCAACGCACCCGCGGTCGGCGCCTCCGCCGCGCGGATCGCGCTCGATCCCTTCGGTCTCGGCGGCATCGCGGAGCGCGTGTTGGCGGGGATGGTCGTGCTCAGTGCGCTGGGGATCATGAACACGATCTGCCTCGCGCCGCCCTTCGTCCTGCACGCGATGGCGAAGGAAGGGCTGTTCTTCCGCCACGCCGGGGTCTTGCACGCGACGCGCGGAGTGCCCGTCCTCGGCGTGATCGCGCAAGGCAGTTGGGCGATCGCGCTCTGCGCGCTCGGTCAGTGGCTCTTTCGATTCGACCTGGGCTTTCTGCTCGACGGCGTGGTGTTCGTCGACTGGCTGTTCTTTGCGCTGTGCGGTGCGGCTTTGCTCCGGCTCGGCGCGACCGGCAGCGCGCGCGTCTTCGGGATCGCGTTCACGCTCGCGGCGATCACGATCACGGTGGGGGCGGTGGCGACCAACTCCGTGCCGTCGCTCGTGGGGCTCGGCGTGGTCGCGCTCGGCGCGGTCGTCTACTTCGTGACCTTCCGGCGTGGGTTCACCGCCGAATCGCCGTCGTAGATCACCCGTCCGTCGATCATCACGAAGCGCGGTGCTACGCGTGGATCGAGCGGATCTCCATCGAAGACCGAGAGGTCGGCGTCCTTGCCCACGGTGATCGAGCCGACGCGGTGGTCGATGAAAGCCGCGCGCGCGGGTTCGATCGTCAGACCGCGGAGCGCCGCTTCGCTCGGTAGGCCGAGTCGCACCGCCATCGCCGCTTGGAGCGGGAGTTGATCCTGCGCCACGACCGGCGCATCGGTGCAGATCGAGGTCGGCACGCCGGCGGCGAACAGCGCGGCAGCATTGCCGACGAAGCGCGCCTGGTCGAACTCGAACTGCCGCGGCCCGATGTTCATGGGCACGCCGGTGGCTGCGAGCTTGTCGGCGATCTTGAAGGAGTCGTAGACGCCGTGCGAGATGATCATCGGCGCGTCGAGTTCCCACTTCACGATGCGGATGGCCTCCATGGTGTCGTTGACCCCGTAGGCGTGGAAGATCACCGGGAACTCGCGTCGGAACAGTCCGCGCAGCGGATCGAGGCGCGGATGGAAGGCCGGTCGCTCGGAGGACTCGCCGCGCTCGAAGGCTTCGAGCGCTTGGTGGTAGTCCTTCGCTTCGCGCAGCACCACGCGGATCATGTGGTGCAGTCCCATGCGGGTCGCGCCGAGGTCGCCCGCCCGTCGCACCGGGTTGCCGCCGCGCGCGTGCAGCGCGATCTTGAGCGCGCCCGGATAGCGCACGAGCCGTTTCGCCACGCTGAGGCCGGCGGTCTTCACCAGCGTGCCGAGCCCGCCGATCGACGAACCGGAACCCGGGATGATCAGCGCGGTGGTGATGCCGGCGCGCGCGGCGTCGGCGAGTTCCGGGCTGTCGTCGAGGATCAGATCGAGCGTGCGCAGCTCCATGTTGTGGGGCAGCACGGTGTCGTTGATGTCGCCGTCGCTGACGCCTACGTGGCAGTGCAGCTCGACGAAGCCCGGCAGGAGGAAGGCGTCGCCGAAGTCGCGCACGAGCGCTCCGGGCGGTGGCGCCGCGGCCGGGCCGACCGCCGTGATCTTGCCGTCCACCACGGTGACGGCGCCGTTCTCGATCGGCGGGCCGTCCATCGGCAGCACCCGTGCGGCGCGCAGCCACTGGGTCGTCTCCTGCGTGCGCGTCTCCGACCCGACCGCGCCGAGAACGATCGCGAATGCGATCCAGCACGAGGCGACGGTGCGGTGTGACGATCCCGGCGAGCGACGGAGCGGTGAGCGCATCGGCGCCGAGGTTAGCCGGATCCTGGGTCACGGCGCCGAGGAGGGTTGGCGCACTTCGCCGATTCTCGCATCGCCGGCTCACCGCGCCAGGTAGCCCCTTGAACCAGGCGGCCGTCTGTGCTTCCTTTCTCGCCCCTCTCCGCCGGCGGGATAGCTCAGTCGGTTAGAGCGAAGGCTTCATAAGCCTTAGGTCGCCGGTTCGAGTCCGGCTCCCGCTACTGTTGGCTGCTAGGGTCAGCCACGCCCGCGCCCCTGGGTCGAAAGCCCGGGGGCGCCGTCGTCTTGGGGGGCGCGCGCGAGGAACGAGTCGGAGCGAGGTCGTCCTGTCCAAGGACTCGGCCGGCTCATTCGACGCGTGAACGCCCGGTCTTCCCGTGCTGTCTGAGAACTCTTCCGAGCCACCCGACCAGCAGGCCTGCGCGGAACCCGGCGACTTCCGCGGACCGTGACCCGTCGCCGTTGGCCGACCTCGTCCGGAAGCCTCGGCGCAGGTCCTCGGTGCCTGGCTCGCGCGAACTCTCGATTCCGGTTCCCCGATCGCTGCCACGCGGCCCGATGGCAGAGCTTCAGCAGCCCGCCGAGTCGCTCGTTGACAGTGACTTCGCCGCAGCCCGCCGCTGGCCGCTGGGCTACCAGCAGTTTCCCGGGTCCTTGGTGCGGCCGCTCGAGGTTGTATTGCGCGACGAACTCGTCGACGGCTCGAACGAGATCGCCTGTCCCGAGCAGGATCAGGCGGTCGAGGCACTCGCGCTTGATCGAGAGCACGAAGCGTTTGGCGACGGCGTTCATGTTCGGCGCCTGGAAGGCGGTCGACACCGGAGTCACGCCGTACTTTCGGAGGACGCGCCGGAACTGCTCCCTGAACTTGGTGTCGCGGTCGAGGATCAGAAACCACTTGGTGCGGAGCAACCTGTCCATCGGATCGGTCAGGTTGCGCGCGACCTGCGCCATGAACTCCGCGTCGGGGTTGGTAGTGATCCCCGCGATCTCCACCGCCCGGGCGGCGTGGTCGATCAGAAAGAGCACGTAGTGCGTGACGAGACCGCGGGCAGTCCAGACTTCGGTAGTGAAGAAGTCCGTGGCCGCGATCGCCTGACGGCGTGCGCGCAGGAAGGTGCGCCAGCTCGTGGAACGGTCTGGGCTCGGCTCAATGCCGTTGTCCTTCAGGGTCCGCGCGATCGTCGAGCGGGCGACGCAGTGGTCGAGCTTGCGGAGTTCACCCTGGATTCTGCAGTAGCCCCAGGTGGGGTTGTCGTTCGCCATCCTGACGATCAGGGTTCGGATCTCCTTCAGGATCCCGGGGCGTCCGACGCGTCGCTTGGCTGGGCATGTCCATTTCGTCGCGATCAGTCGTCTGTGCCAGCGGAGGATGGTGTCGGGCGTGATGGTGGTCGCGATCTGGTCGAGTAGGCGGCGTCCGAGCGCGACACCCTTCGCAGCAAGCCGTCGGCGCTGATCATCGGTGAGACGCAGTCGACGCTTGCCGAGTTGCTTTCGGAGCACGCGATTCTCCTCGAGGAAGTTGTCGCTGATGGCGGCTTGCTCACGATGGACCCAACGGGCGATGGCGGTGGGGAGGCGTCGCATGGGCTGGCGGCTGGGCACGGCAGTCCGATCGCATCCACGCGGAACATCGCCGTCGACCGTTGGTACTGAGCGCGTTCAAGCTTTCGGACAGGACGGCTGTCAGGATAGTGACAACTCGATGAACGTTGCTCCCAGGCAGCCTACAGATTCCATCGCCTCCTTCAGCTGCTCCGATACGACGATCTCTATTAGCGAACCGTCGATCCTGAAGGAGTGGGCATCGGGCGGAATCGATGCGGCATCCAAGATCAGTCTCGTGATCTGGCGATACTGACCAGCGAGGTCAGGCCGGTGGTCTTGCTTGGTCCACTTGAGGAACTCCGAACGTGTCTCGTCCAGGCAACGAACTACTCGGAGCACGTTGAGAACAAGCATGTCCGTCTGCTTCCCGATGAAGACCTGAATCGGTTGAATATCGCTTCCGGCCACAACGCTCATCGCGCGGGAGAGCTTCTCCGTTGCGACCGGCACGGCGAAACTCGTAAGACTGAACTCCAGAACGCGACCCGCGTGTGTCACTGGAATTCTGGGCACCTCAGTCGAGTCAAAGCGAATCCCCGCGCGAAGACGAGGTTCGGTACCGTCCGAGAGCGAGGCGGCTCCGAGATGCCACCGGTTAGGAATCGCCACGTCGTCGCTGAGTCTAAAGTACCTGCTCATCGCACAATTGGTCTGTTGAGAGCCGATCCTGGCGTCGCGGCCTCCGTCCGGATCGCTTCAAGCTCTGCCCGGAAGGCTTGTGAGTAAGCGTCGCCGGACAGACCTTCTGTGGAGCGCGACAACCGATTGAACACTTCGGCGTGATATTCCTCCGAATGCGGCCCAACGTGACCCGGGATCCGAACGCGGTTAGCCGCATCATCGAGCGTCATTCCGGCCCGATTTGCCATATCCTCGAACCGCGGCGTCCATGGGCCGCCGCGGGCCGTCGAAATCCGGTTCTTGTTCGTCATCAGGTGGTGTTCGGGTGCCCCCCTTGCGGCTCGCCTGATACTCTCCAAGGAATCCTCGGTGAACTTCAGCGACGGCACCGGAGTGACTGCTGAGACCAATTCACCAAGAGCTCCCCAAACATCGCCAGCAAGCAGGGAGCTGACGGCACGGTAGATGCCTCCACCAACGCCCGTCATCTCGTCTATGCAGTAGTTCACGGCGATGCCGCCTGCTACCCCAGCGGCGGTCCATGCCACGGACTTGAGGTAGTCCCACCAGGAATCGTCATTCGTTATGGGGGGGGCAATATCCACTGGGCGTCTAGGTTCTCCCGACTCATCGGGAGTCCCGGACTCATCGGGTACTTTGATTCTCGCATCGAAGAGCGCTCCATCTGGACTACTGATATGGAATTCCCCCTCGGAGCCAGCACTGGCCTCGTGCCAAAAACTGATGCCGTCGGAAGTGGAAACCGAGAGTCGATATGAACTCCCTTGAAGGCCAAATGGATCGACGAATAGAATCGGGTTAGACGCGCCGTAGGCATAGCCACTCCCCAAGTTGAAGGCATCCGTGAATACCCCGATCCGATCGACTGACAGGAACCGCCCAAGCCCCGGCGAATAGTGTCGATTGCGCATGTAGACGAGCGGTGCTTCGGTCTCCACACGATGGGCTTTCCAGCTCATCGGTAAGCCACTCTGAAAGGCGTTGCCGATCAGGGTCTCGTCCGGTGCATAGACCGTCACTCGCCCGTACGGGTCGTACATCGCCCGCTCGGCCAACTGCCCGGTCGAATCGATCACCGAGAGGATGCACTCGTGACCACACTGTGTCGTGTGGTAGGTCGTCCACGAGG
>JBFXDD010000017.1:4896-107308 GCA_050181465.1 Planctomycetota bacterium | reverse complement strand
GGTCCGACCCGGGTACATGGGTGACACTCGTGTCCGGGCACATGGGTAACACTCGAGCGTGACCGTGGGAAGCGCCGTGGGTTTCGTGTCCGGATGCCATGGACCAAGACCGATCCTGTGATCGAGAGACAGAAGTTCGTGCGGCTGGTGCTGAAGGGCCAGGTGACGATGACGCAGGCATGCCAGCAGTTCGGGATCAGCCGGAAGACCGGCTACAAGATCCTGGCGCGGCACGCCGAGCTGGGCATGGCGGGGCTCGCGGATGCGTCGCGGGCGCCGAAGACGCACCCCAACCAGGCGTCGCCCGAGGTTGAAGCAGCAGTGTTGCGAGTGCGGAAGGCGCACCCGACCTGGGGCTCGAAGAAGATCCTGTGGACGCTCGAGCGCGAGTGCCCCGGCGGTGGCTGGCCAGCGCGGAGCACGGTCGATGAGATCTTGAAGCGCGCTGGCGTTGTCGAGTCGCGAGGTCGCCGGCGACGCCGGCAGCCCACATCGCCCCCGTTCGTCGAGGCGGCAGCGCCCAACGATGTTTGGTCGATGGACTACAAGGGTTGGTTCCGCGTCGGCGACGGCACACGGTGCGATCCGTTGACGGTCAACGATGTCTTCAGTCGTGCATCGCTCGTGTGCCAGGCGATGGTGTCGCCGAAGACGGCTGACGTGAAGCGGCGGCTGGAGGCCGCGTTCCACGCGTTCGGAATGCCGCAGTTCATGCTCAGTGATGGAGGTCCTCCATTCGGGTCGACGGGGCTGGGGCGCTTGTCGAGGCTCGGCGTCTGGCTGCTGCGCGTTGGCGTCGTGCCGGTGCTCATCGAGCCGGGTCGCCCGGATCAGAATGGTCGTCACGAGCGCTTCCACGAGACCATGCAGGCCGAGACGGCCTCGCCACCGAGCAAGACGATTCGCGGTCAGCAAACGTCGTTCGAGTGCTTCCAGCAGGTCTACAACGAGGAGCGACCTCACGAGGCGCTCGGGATGAGGACTCCGGCCGAGGTCTACGTGCTGTCGCCACGGCAGCTCCCGGACGCGCCCCCGGACCACAGCTACCCCGACGCATTCGAGCCACGGCGAGTACGCCCGGACGGTGGCATCAAGTGGGGCGGCAGCCAGGTGTTCGTCGGCGAGGCCTTTGGCGGCGAGGTGATCGGCATCGAGGTCGTCGACGACGGACTCTGGCATGTGCACCTGGGGCCGCTGCGACTCGGTGTGCTGCATGGCCGATCGCGCACGATCGTGCCACTGGAGCCGAGTGTCACCCATGTGCCCGGACACGTAGAAGCATGAGTCGCTGCGCGCCCGTTGCTGGCTGCCGATCACGGGGCACCCCTCGCGACCCGCGGGGATCGGCTGGCATGCTCAGCCCCTCGACATCAGGCAGCGAGTGTCACCCATGTGCCCGGTCAAAAGTGTTACCCATGTTCCCGGTTGCACACGTCGAATCCCCGCCGTGCGAAGATCGTGCGTCGGGCCTTCACTTGGATGCGCATCCGATCAAGGTGTGCGGTTGTCTTCCGAACGACTGCTCCGACGAGAAGCGTGAGTTCTTCGGTGGGAGCTGCCCCGTGACTGTCTCCTCGCCGTTCTTGGGTGACATTCATTTTCGTGGGGATTGCACGCCTTGTGAGGTTCTGCCACCGCCGAACTGATCACACCGTGCCTACTACCGTGCGCGCCTTGCCGCTTCTCGCATTGAGCAGGGCGAAGCAAGCATGAAGCATGTCATCCAAGGAGCACGTTGCCGTTCTGACTCAAGCGGTGGTGCCACTCGATAAGGACCAATCGCGCAGGAAGATTACGGTCCTCCTGGCAACCCGCTGAGGATCGGGTGAGTCCGCGGTCGTGTGTGAGGCCTCCGACTTCGGGGCCGACGATCACGACGCATCGAGGGGCGCGGCCAAAGAGCGTCGTCGTCGACGCCAAGCTGCGGCAGATGGTCGTCCAGGCGACAAGAACGGCGTCCAAGAGGTCTCGAGCTGCCGGCGAGGACATCGGTCGCCCGCTTGGCGGTCCCGCTCCGAGTAGAGGGAACATGATCCGGCTGCCGGTCGAGAGAACCAGCGGCGACGACAACATGGCGATGGATCTCACCGACCTTCTGCCAGGTGCACCGCTGTGTCGGAGCACCGGCAAGGCGCCTTCGCGCGCATCTCCGGGATGTGGCTCCTGATCCCGCGTTCGCTCAGCCACGCCAACATCTCGGCCCTGTGGTAGCCCTTGTCCGCGACCACTTCGCGCAGCAGCTCGCCGACGTCGGCACGGAGCATCACCCCACTGATCTCCGCAACCGCCTTCCTCACCACAACGGAGTCAGGCTGGTCTGCGTGGTGGATCGTCGCGGTCATCACGATCTCCGCATCTACGTCGATGTGGCCTGCGGCGCCTTGTAGCCGAGACGCGTAAGGCCTCCCCTCATGTTGGTGATACGCGCGTCGGAACCGGCTGGCGATTCGCAGCCCTTGTTCGGCGTCTACTTGTCCGGGCGGTTGCGATCGAAGCGCCTCAGGTCGTCGCCGTTACAGACTTCGATGCCGGCCTCCTCAGCCAAGCTGCTCACGAAACGCTCTCCGCTCGCCGCGGTGGCGCCACGAACGATCGGCTACATCGCCGCGTTGGCTCCCAGCGTCATGGAGTCGACCGCCAGCGCCTTCCCCTTCAGCACGCCCCACTTCTTGGCAGATTGCACGACGAAGGTGAACACCAACCGGGAGGGTGCTGCTGAGTGGTCCGGTCGAGTTCAATGCGCTTGCGTCAGCCGCACGTCCACGACATCGCGGCCGTCCGGCGAGATCGGCGCGCTGTTCCAAAGGCGATCCAGCCAATCCGAGGGGTGCCGCTCCATGTGCTCCTGCTTGCTTTGGCGGCTGCTCAGCTCCGGCGGCCAGACGGCAATACGAAACGCGGTCGGTGGCGCCGGATCGATCACGGCCACGCCGTCGCCATTCGTCGTGACTCCGCGATCGGGCCAGAAGTCGTCGTTCCAGCGCAGGATCAGCGGTCGACCCGGCAGCGGCTGACCATCCGGGTCGAGGACACGAACCGTGACCTGCCTTCGCGTGAACTCGAAGTGCTGCGTGATCGTCGCGCCCGGCAGGACCTGGAACTCCTCCGCGCTCTCCATCGCACACTCCATCGAGCCGTCCGCCGCTTCCGCGCTGAGCCGCAGTCGGTAGGCGCCGCCCGGCACGCGGAGCGAGAAGGAGCCGTCGCTCGCGACTTCGACTCCGCCGAAGATCGTTCGGGCCACACCGGTGGCTGCCGTGCTGTGCCGCCTGCCGATCACGCTTGCGATCGTCGGCCGCAGTCCGCCGTCGATCCGAACGACTCCGCGAATCGTCGCCGGCATCCAAGGGGTGAGGTCGAGTTCGACCGAACGGGTTTCGCCCGCGATCAGTCCCTCGATCGTCTGCAGCGACACGGTGCCGTTCACGGGATCAGAGAGTTGTAGCTTGCAGCTCCCTTCCGGAACGGACGTCACGACGAAGCGACCGTCGGCGTCGACGTGAACGCTCGCGATTTCCTCGCCCCACGCATCGGGACTCGCCGGATCGAGCCTCGCGATCGAGATCGTCGCGTCGAGTTCCGCGAGGGCCTGCGCCGGCGAGACACGGCCCTCGATGCGGGCCGCGGCCGGAAGCACCACGCGAATGCGCGGAAGCCCGTCGCGGAGCTCGACCTCGGGAATCACGGCTCGACACACACGTTCGGTGCCGACTCGCAAGACCACGTTCGTCATTGGGGTGGCACGAACGACAACGACCCCGCGCGCATCCGTGACGCCGCGATCCAAGACGAGCGCGTCATGCATGCGCACGCTGCTCCAGAGCGGTCCTTCGATCAGCCGCGTGTGCGGTGTGACCGCCGCGTCACGGAAGCTCCGAACGAGTCGAACTTCCACCCCCGCCACCGGGGCCTCGTTCGAGTCGACGACTTCGATCTCGCGGGATGCCGGTGGATGCAGCGTGACGTCGAGCTCGTACGGCCGCCGCTCGCGAAGATCGATGCCGTGCAGCCACGAGGCGGCGTGTTGATCGTCCGCAGCCTCGATCCGAACCCAGTGTGGACCCAGTCGCAAGCCGCCGTACTCGCATCGACCATGCTCGTGCCTGCCGACGTGACGAAGCAGCGTGTCGTTGGTCGTCAGGTTGCCCTCCGCGACGTCCTCGAAGCATCGAACGCCGAAGCTCTCGATCGGTCGACCGGTCGGATCCTTGACGTTCACCACGACCGTCGCCGTGCGCAGCAACAGGAGGCGCACGCCGGACTCGAAGCGGTGAGTCGTCTCGGGAGGGCTCTCGTAGCCTCGCCGACTCGCGCGGAGGCGAACGGCATCTTCGACGTCGCGAGCGAAGCGCAGAAGAACGAAGCGACCCTCGGAGTCCGTGGTGAGCATCTGCTCCTCTCCGCTCGAGAGTGCGAACTTTACGCGCGACTCCGGCACCGGCTGGCCGAGATCGTCCGCGACGATGCCCGACAGTTCGCCGATCGCTCGTTCGGCGATCACATCGACCCACTGCGTCGCCTTGCCCGGCATCACACTCAGCGTCGCGCCCTGGACGATCCGTCGGCGCGGCAGGATCGCGAGCTTCCATTCGCGCGGAGCCTTCGGTTCGGTGAACGCGAAGCGGCCGTCGGCCGCGGTCGTCGCCCGGCCGACTTCCGATGCTTCGAAGACTCGCAAACCCGGCGGTTCCGTGACGTCACCCAGCGTCGGTTGCGCGTTCCACGGACCGACCACGACCGAGTTCGGCGTCGCGATCAGGAGCGTCTCGTGCGCGACCGGCCTGCCGTCCTCATCGACGACGCGTCCCTCGACGCGACAACCCAGGCGAAGGGCGATGTCGCCGCAATCGTGCTCCGCGGCACCGCGCATCGTGACCTCGCCCGATGTCATCGGCACGTAGTCGCCGAACTGCAGGGTGACCTGGAAGCTGTGGCCGTCGACCGCCGGAAAGCTGAGATCGAATCGGCCGTCGTCGCCGGTCGTCGTGGGCGGAGGCGGTGCGAAGCTCGCCGACGCGCGACCGGCTGTCGGCACTGTCGGGGCACGACCGATCACGGTGACGTGCACACCGCGGAGGGCAACTTCGCTGTCCTGCCTCACGCAGCGACCGATCACGCGGATCATCGGAACGAGCGTGTCGGCCGCGACCGGGTTGCGCGGCGCGAGTTCGGCGGTCCCGCCGGCCGAGGTTGCGGCGGCCGCCGCGGACCCTGGCGTTCGCGACTGCTCGATCTGCGCGAGCTCCGTGTCCCGTGACACTGGGGGAGTCGAGTCCTTCGGGCGATCCCAGGTCAACGCGAACCACGTCAGAGTGGCGATCAGCGTGACCGAGAGCAGTGAGAGTTTCGTCTTCATCGCGGCTAGGGGCAGGATGACGGTGAGCCAGGTGCGGCGATCGCCGAACTCCGCGTCGAGCTTGTCGCGGAGGCGTTCGAGGGCGCGACGGAGCCGCGTGTGCACGGTCGCGATCGGCAGCCCGGTGCGCGCGGCGATCGCCCGCGGCGGGAGGCCGTCGAAGAAGCGCATCAGGACGATCGAGCGATGGGGTTCGTCGAGGGCGAGCACGGCCGCGGCGATGCGGTGCTGCTGCTGCGCGCGGGCGACGACGTCGGCGGTCGAGGGGAGGGCTTCCGCCCGAGCGGCGCTGCGCTCGCGCGCGCTCCGGTCGCTCTCGCGCCGTCGATGACGCAGAGCGAAATGACGCGCGACCTGCGCGAGCCAGGGTGCCAGTCGCTGGACACGGTTGCGGTTGCGCAGCGCCTCGACCCAGGTGTCCTGCGTGATGTCCGAAGCCGCGTCGCGATCCGCGACGATCTCGCGGGCCAGCCCTTGGAGCCAGGCGGTGCGGCGCAGGAGATCTGCCGGTCCGAGGTCGTCGAAGCTGTCGGCCATCACGTGGGAAGTAAGAGACCGGAGACCGCACAATCGAGTCAGGAATTCGGTCGACGACTCGGCCGGCTCCGATCTCGGCGCGCGACGCGTAGGATCGACGGCGTGACGATCCCGCGCACGATCTCAGCCACCCTGCGTTGCGGTGCCGGACTGGCGCTGCTCGCCGCGGTCGGCCGAGCGCAGATCGACGAGGCCGAACTGCGCACGAAACTGCTGACGACGTTTCGCGCCGTCGAGAACCCGGCCGAGCACGGATTCGCGGATCTCGAGGCGGTGTATCGCGCACTCGAGGATCTCCGCACCCGTTGCGAAGCGCTCGCCTCGCCGCGTCGCGAGCAGACCCGCTTCTTCCTCGGCGTTCGCATGGCCGACGCCCGGCTGCGCCAGGAGCGACTCGGCGAGGCTGCGGTGCTGCTGCGGTCGGCGCGCGAGACCGCGATCCGCGACGGCGTTTGGTCGGGCAGCTATCGAGCACAGGCCATCGTGCTCCTCGAGCAGTGCGTCGGCCACGGCGAGTTCCTGCCGATCCTGCTGGCCGAGGCCGACTTCCTCGCCGGCGAGGAGCCCATGGTCGCCGCGCCTTGGCTCGCGCTGCCGCTCGAGTACCTGCGTGCGGAGTTGATCGCCGCGCGCGGCGACGATCCGGCGGCGCTGACCGCGCGGATCGCGGTTGCCGACCGCGCTCTGCGCGAGCACGGCCAGGACGATCCGTGGCGCATCAAGTGTGTCGGGCGTCTGGCGTGGGAGTTCCTCGTGCGCCGAGACTTCGCCCGCGCCGAGCAGTACCTGAAGGAACTGCCGCCGCGGATCGCTGCCTATCCCCGCGGGCTGATCGCGTTGCGGCGCGGCGACGCGGAGTTCGCGCTGCGCGCGGGACGGGCGGTTGCGCGCGAAGGTCAGAAGGTGCGCGGCGCGATGCTCGAAGCCGAGGCGCTCGAACAGCTCGGCCGTCATGCCGAAGCCGAGACGATCTGGGCGCGTTTGGTGGACGAAGCGCGGGAGCCGCTGGATCGCGCGATCGCGAAGCGCTCGCTCGGGGAATGCGCACTGCTGTCGACGCCGCCGGACTTCGCACGCGCGAAGGATCACCTGATCGCCGCACTCGCTCTGCTGAGCGACGATCGCCATGCGGTCGCCGAGCGTGTGCAAGTGCACGCGCTGCTCGGCGAAGCGATGAGCGGTCTCGGCGACTTCGCGTCGGCCAAGTCGGCGTTCGTCCGCTCGCTCGATGAACTGGACGCTGCCCGTGACGGCCTCGCGCTCGATCTCTTCGGCGCGACGTGGCACGCGCGGGAGCAGCTTCGCGCGATCGGCGGTTTGCTCGCGATCTGGTCCAACACGGACTCGGCGGCGGTCGACGCCCTCGCGATCATGGAACTCGGCAAGGCGCGGACGTTGCTCGATTGGGCGGTGCATCCGCCGACGGTCGGCGAGGAGACTGCGCTCCGCGACGGCCTGCGCGCGGTGGCCGCGAGCGCGGATCCCGCGACACTCGACCTGAGCATGCGTGAGCTGGAAGCAGCACGCCGCGGCTCCGGAGCCGGCGGCGTCGCGCGCGCGCGCACGCTCGATGCGACGTCCCTGCGCGGCATGGTCGGCGCCGAACATCGTCGGGTCTTCCTCTCCTACTGGGTTGGCGCGCGCGAAGCCTTCGTGCTCGCAGCGTGCGGCGACGAGGCGCAGTTGGTGTCGCTCGGAAGTGCCGCAGCGCTCGAATCAGACCTCGCCGCTGCGATCGCGGCGATGCGGGATGGTCGCGACTGCGAAGCGGCGCTGGCCGAGCTTTCCTCGCGGGTGATCCCCGATGCGATCGCGAGACGTCTCCAGCAGTCGGCAGAGCTGGTGATCTGCCCCGACGACGTGACTGCGCGATTGCCCTTCGAGGCGCTGCCGCTCCATGGGCGACCGTTGGGGGTGAGTCACGCCGTCGAGCGGGCGCCGTCCTTGTCGCTGCGAGCGGTGCTCCAGAAGCGCGTGGCATCCGGCACACGCGGGATGGTGGTCGATTCGGTGCCGACCGGCGGCGTCGGGCCGACGATCACGCTGGAACCGCTCGAGTTCTCGGCGCGCGAAGCGGAGTGGATCGAGAGAGTGCGCCGCGACGGCGTGCTACGCATTCAGCGGTCGGACGCGACCTTCGCCGCGCTCGACGCGGCACTCGCGCGCGAGGCCTTCGAGTTCGTTCACCTGTCGACGCATGCGATCGAGAACGCCGCATTGCCCACCGCCTCGGCGTTGTGGTTGGCGGATGGATTGGTGACCGTCCCGTCGCTCGCGAAGCTGCGATTGCAGGGTGCGCTCTTGCTGCTGTCGGCATGCAGTTCCGCGCACGCGAGCGTTGCCAGTGGTGGGGAAGGCGGGCTGGGACTGCTCGGCTGGCCGATGGCCGCCGGTGCGCGCGGTGCCGTCGCCTCCTTGTGGCCGGTCAATCAACAGGCGACCGCCGACTTGATGGCGCAGTTTCATTCCTTCGCTGCCGAGGGTCATTCCGCGGCCGAGGCGATGCGACGTGCGCGCGAGGTGCTCGCGAGCTCGCCGCAGTACGCGCATCCGCGCTATTGGGCCGGCTTCGGGGTGTTCGCTCCGCTCCCTTCGGACGGGACCGAGTTCATGCGCTGGTGGATGTGGGCGACCCTCGGGCTCCTCGCTGCGGGCGGCGGCTTCGCGCTCCTTCGCGCGCGCCGCGCGTGATCGCGCGAGGGGGTCAGTTCCAGGGCAGCAACTGCTGATCGGACTTCGGCAGCGGGGGCGCCGCGACGATGTTCCAGCGAACACCGACTGCGGAGCCGTTGGGTCCGCCTTGCAGGCCATGGCCGTCCCAGCGGGCGTGTGCGGAAGCGAAGCGACGAGGTCCGGCCTTGCCGTGCACCGTGATCACGGTGTCGCCGAATGCCGTGAGTTCTCCGGTGAGCGGGTGGCGAGTGACTCGCGATTGCCACAACCACTGTGAGTTCTGCGTGTCGATCATGATCTGAATCGGCACGGTCACCGAGTTGGTGCCGGGCGCGATCGTCACGAGGTCACGATCCCAATACACCTGCTCGCCGGTGCTCGGGTCCGTCACGAACAGCGCGAACTCCAGAGTGGTGATGCCGGCGGCGTGAAACTCGGCGGGCAAGGGGATCGTGAAGTGTTGGAGCTGGAAGCCGAGCGGGCTCAGCGGGCCGACCATCGTGGCATAGGTCTCGAGCGGCGAGACGTCGACCGTCGTGCCCGCGAGCGCGATCCAGCGATCGCCGGTGGGGATCTGCCACAGCACGTCGCGGTCGCCGTCGTGGTCGAAGTCGTCGACGACGGTCGACTGACCCAACGCACCGTTGCCGGCATGCAACTCGATCGCGCCGGCGGGGGGCGTCAGCAGTTCTCCGTTACGGAAGTTGCGGGAGGTCGCGAGGAACCGCCAGATCGCCAAGTTGCCGCCGTACTTCGGCATGCCCACCAGGTCGAGCTTGCCGTCGCCGTCGGAGTCGAGCGCGGCGAGGGCGCCGAGCGGGCCGACGTAACTCGGGCTGAGCAGCGCGCGCTGCGTATCGCCGTTCGCGTTGGTGAAGACCACGATCGCGCCGATCGCGGTGAGCAGGGCTTGATCGTCGCGGCCGTCGCCGTCGAAGTCCGCGATCGTGCAATCGGCGAGCGCGCCGAAGCCGAGGCCGACGAAGGTGCGGATCGCGAAGCTGCCCGCGCCGTCATCGCAGAAGCCGGCGACGCCCAAGCCATCGGCGTGGATCACGAGGTCGGTGCGGCCGTCGCCGTTCAGGTCGGCGGGCAGCGCGCGCAAGCCCGGGAGCGGAAGGTCGATCGTGGCGGTCGCGAGCAGGCCGTGACCCATCGGTCCCATGCCGTAGTGCTGCACGAGGAAGCGAGTGCCGATGATCGACGGGCCGCTGCGGAGATCGATCGTGGCGAGCAGGTCGTCGTGCCCGTCGTGGTCGGCGTCGAACGCAGCGAGCGCGCGGACGTCGGTGCCCACCGACCAGATCGAGGGCTGCACCAGGAAGGCGCCGGCGCGCGGATCGGTCACGCCCGGTTGATAGAAGAGCACGTCGAGTTGCGCGCGAGTCGGATCGACGAGCACGACCACGTCTGGAACTCCAGCGCGGCGAAAGGTCGCACCGCTCACCCACGGGCCGGCGGGAAGTTGGGCGCGCGGGACGAAGCGGCCGAGCCCGGCGGTTTGCGCGTTCTGCACGGCGATCTCGCCCAGGCGACTGCCTACACCTGCGAGGAACCATGCATCGCGGTTCTCATCGCCGTCGAGGTCGGCGAGCCCGGCGGCTGCGATCGGGATGCTCTGGGCTTGCCCCGTGCTGTCGGTGAAGGGGGTGACGTAGGCTTCCTGCACCGGGGTCGGGAAGCGCAGTTGGTCGCGTGCATCGAGCGGATACTCGACGCCGACCGGGCCTTGCGGGCACAGGACGGTCAGAGCGAGAGCGACGAGCATGACGAGTACCTAGGTCGGAGCCGCTCCCCATTGTCGCACGGGAGCTCCGTCGCCGGGCGGTGGGCGAGATTTTTTCTCGCGGGGTGCCCGTGGGGCGCCCTGGAGCAAGGGGCGGCGCGCGACGATCTCGGCCGCGTCAGGGGAAAGACGCCGCGGAGGAAATGCGGCGACCGGTCCCCTGCCAGGTGATCCGGCCGCCGCGCACCCGACGGAACACCCGGCGGGTGCGCGTGGTTGTCGCCACGGTGCGGTGCCGCCGAGATACTGCGCCGATGCGAAGCCTCGCTGTTGCCTCCCTCTTCCTCGCCTTCGCCGCCTGCGCCGGAGCCGTCGACATGGACTCTTCGATCACCCAACTTCTCGCCAAGCCGGAGGTCGCTGATGAGTCGATCTCGATTCAGCACGTCCTCATCGCGTTCCAAGGCAGTGGCGTGCCGGGTGTGACCCGCACCAAGGAGGAGGCCAAGGTGCTCGCCGCGGAGGTCTACGCCCAGGCGGTCGGTGGCGCAGATTTCCTCGAACTCGTCAAGAAGCACACCAACGACTCCGCGCCCGGCATCTACCCGATGACCAAGGCCGGCCGCCGCGGGATGGTGAAGGGCTTCGGCGACGTCGGCTTTCGCCTGAAGGTGGGTGAGATCGGTGTTGCCGGGTTCGACCCGAAGGACAGTCCGTACGGCTGGCACATCATCAAGCGGTTGAAGTGAGGTGAGGTGGTGCCGCTCTCAGTTTCGTCGCCGCGCCCGGCGCTGAGCGATCGAACCGCGGCCTCGAATCGATGTGCCTCACCGGCGATGTCGATGGTCTGCGGATGATCCCGGGCTTCGCATGGCCATGAAGCCGAAGATCGCGCCGGGAGTGCGAAGGTGGTTCGTCACCGAGGACGGTCATCGGTTCGGCAGTGGCTGGATCAGCGGCACGATCGGCGCGGTCTGCGGCCTTGCGGGGATGTTCGGCAGTGCGTCGTTCGCGTGGCCCCACGTGTTGACGGTGCCGAGCTTGCGGGAGTTCTGGCCGGCGACCACCACGACTCTGCTGGTCGGTCTGGTGGCGCTTGCCTTCCCGCTGGGCGCGCTGTCCTTGGTCTTGCGCCGCAAGAAGACGCTGGGGGTGATCGCATTGAGCAGTGCGGTCGTCGGTGCCGCGCTGCTCGCCTTGGCGCCACGGCATGCGGTCGTCGACGGCGGCTTCGGCTTCGGCGTCGACGTGCTGGCGCTCAACCTCCTGATCTACTCGGCACTCTTCGTTCCGATGGAGCGGTTGTGGCCGCGGCTGCCGACCCAACCCACGTTTCGCGACGAGTGGTGGACCGACCTCGCGTGGTTCGCGAGCAGTGCTCTCCTGGTTCAGTTGACGACGTGGGTGGTCCTCACGCCCGGCGTTGCGCTGGCGCAGCTCGTTCCCGACGTGTTGCAGCGCGGTGTCGGCTCGCTGCCGCTCGTCCTACAACTGATTGCGATCGTCGTGGTGGCGGATCTCGTGCAGTACTGGGTCCACTTCGCCTGTCACCGCGTGCCGTGGTTGTGGCGTTTCCACGCGATCCATCACAGCGCTCGTGAGATGGACTGGTTGGCCGGATCGCGGCTGCACATCCTCGATGCGTTGCTGACGCGTGCCCTCGTCTACGCCGCCATCGCCATGTTGGGGTTCGAGCTTCGCGCGATCGGGATCTACCTCGTGATTGTCGCTGCGCAGGCCACTTTCGTGCATGCCAACGTGAGCTGGCGACTTCGCTGGCTCGAGCCATACCTCGTCACCCCGCGCTTTCACCATTGGCACCATGCGGTCGCGCCGCAGGACGTCAACTTCGCGGTTCACCTGCCGTGGCTGGATCGTCTCTTCGGCACCTTCCATCTGCCGGAAGATCGCTGGCCCGAGCACATCGGGCTTGCCGACGGTGCACGCGCACCGCGCGGCTTCTGGCGGCAGCTCCTCACCCTCTCGTGACCTCCCGCACCTCCATGATCCGAGCGTCTCTGTTGTCGTTGCTGTGTTGCGCCCCGCTGGCGACCCAAGACCGCGTCGCGGCCGATGTGCCGGTAGGCAAGGCCGAGTCGGTCGTATCGGCCGGGTCGGTCGAGATCACCGTGTTCACTTACCGACCGGTGAAGTGGTCGGGCGAGCGCCTGCTGATGGTGATGCACGGCACCTTGCGCAATGCGGACGAGTACCGCGATCACGCGGTGGGTATGGGCGATCGATTCGACGCGCTCGTGGTCGCGCCGAAGTTCGACGCCGAGCGTTTCCCGAGCCGCGCGTATCAGCGTGGCGGGTTGCTTCGTGAGGACGGCAGCGTGGCGTCCCGAGACGAGTGGACCTACGCCAGGATTCCACAGATCGCCGAGGCGATGCGCCGGCGCACCGGAACCGATGCCAAGCTGTACGTGATCGGCCATTCCGCCGGCGGTCAGTTCGTGGTGCGCATGAGTGCGTTCCAGGACACCGGCGCGGTCGCGCTCGTCGCAGCGAATCCCGGCAGCGTCCTGCTGCCGACGCGCGAGGTTGCCTTCGGCTACGGCTTCGGTGGATTGCCGTCGGATCTCGCGAGCGACGAGTGTTTGCGTGCCTACCTCGCCTCACCGCTCGTGCTCTACCTCGGCACCGGCGACGACCACGACGACAAGTGGTTCGACAAGAGTCCCGGTGCGATGGCGCAGGGAGCCGGTCGTCATCAGCGCGGCCTCGCTCTCTGGTGGCATGCGCGACTCCTCGCCGCTCAGCGAGGTTGGCCGTGCAACTGGCGTCTCGTCGAAGCGGTCGGCGTCGAGCACGACCACGAGAAGATGTTCGTGCATCCGTCGGCGGAGATCGCTCTGTTCGGTGAGATGGCGGAGCGAGCCGAGGAGCGGGAGGGTGGAGGGATTCGGCGATGAGTGGCAGAGTGGCGCTTGGGCAGCTGCGGATCCGTCGACGACTCGACGTCAGCGGTTCGCGATCGGCGCCGGACTCGAATGGATCCGCACCCTTTGATTGACGGTCTCGCTCGCCGCGACGGCTTCGTCACGACCGCTTCCTTGGCCTCAGCTCTGGGGGTGAGTCGTCAGGCTGCGCATCGGCACCTGCAGGCCTCGCTGGAGTCCGGTCGACTTCGGCGGATTGGCGCTGCGCGAACGACTCGGTACCCGTCGACCGAACCCGTGTGGCGATTTGCGATGCCCGGCTCGCGAGCGGAGGAAGTCTGGGTGGCTTGCGAGGCGCAGAGCCTTGCAGTCGCGGCCTTGGATACGGCGGAACGCCTAATCGTCAACCATGCGTTGTGTGAGATCGTGAAGAACGCCATCGATCACTCGTGCGGGACCGAGCTGAGTGTCCAGATCGCGGTCGATGGTAGCAGGCTCGATGTCGTGGTCGAAGACGACGGCATCGGCGCGTTTGCCTCCGTGCGGCGGGGCAAGGGCTTGACGAGTGAGATCGAGGCTGCCGCCGCGATTGCCGAGGTTGATCTCACCACGATGCCGCAGCAGCGCCGCGGTGGGGGACTCTTCTGGTTGTCCAAGGTCGCCGATCGCTTCGAACTCCATAGCAACCGCACTCGGCTGATCGTCGATACCTTGCGAGACGACTACGCGATTCTCGAAGGCCAACGCGATCGCGGCACTCGAGTTGAGTTCCGAATCGCTCGGCCACCGGCACGCACGCTGGCCGATGTGTTCCAGGCCCACACCGAGGAGTTCGAGTTCGTAAGAACGCGTACGGTCGTGAAGCTGTTCGGCCTTGGTCGCGACTTCGTCGCGCGCAGCGAAGCGCGGCGAATTCTCGAAGGTCTCGATCGGTTCCGCGAGATCATCGTCGACTTCGACGGCATTCCCGGCATCGGACAGGGCTTCGCCGACGAGATGTTCCGGGTCTTCGCGAATCAGCATCCTGACATCCGCCTGGTGCCGATCCGAATGAACACTGAAGTCGAGTTCTTCGTCGAGCGCGCGTTGCGAGCGTGGAGGGGGCAGGAGTAGCCGCGCTCTCAACCTTCACGCGGAACCGAGCTGACCCACAAGTCGCACGTAGCCATCCGGGTCGTGCACGCGCAGCTCGCACTGCGCCATGTAGGAGTGCGAGACTGGCTCGCACTTGGTGTGCCAGTCGGGGGAGACTTCCGCGGATTGTTGGTCACGGGAAATGGCCGGCCTCGGAGAGCAGTCGGGCGATCTGAACCGTTCGGATCGGGAGCAAGATCGATCGCCGCACGGTGTTCTGCACCAGCTCGTAGCACATGGCGTTACTTGGGGGGGCACCAGTTCGGCGAGCAACGATCGGGTCGAATCGCGCGCTGAACGCCGCGAAGTGGTAAGCGTCGGCTACAAGCGACAAGAGAGTGAGCGCTTTGACCTGTGGGTAGGTGGCGTAGCCGTCCGTGGAACGGTAGAGAATCCGGGCTTGACCAATCGAGCTTCAGACCGAGAATGTTCTCCATGTTAGATGTCACCAATTCGACAAGTCCGGCGATATTCATATCGTATCGTCATGACGATGAGCCCTACGCGGCGCTATTGATTTACCGTGAGCTGGAAATCGCCTTTGGATCCGAGCACGTATTCTTGGACGTGCGGATGAGGCACGGCGATCATTTCCCGATGCAGATTGAGAAGGCACTCGATTCTTGCAGAGTTCTGATAGCCGTCATTGGCCCAGGTTGGCTCCGCGCTCGAGATGATAATTTCCGGCGTCGACTTGACGATCCCAAAGACTGGGTGCGCCTTGAGATTCGGCATGCTTTGCAGAACGGCAAGAGAATCATACCATTGCTGGTTCGCGAATCGAAGGTGCCATCCGCCGCGGCGCTGCCCCCTGAAATTGCCGATCTCGCTATCCGTTCGGCGAAGCCGTTTAGGGTCGATGGGTGGCGCGCGGAAGATCGGCATGCGCTGCTCAGCGACGTGTCCGAAGTCATAGGTCTCCCGATCCTGGAGGAGCGTTCGCTCCCCTTCACGGATCTTGAGTCAAGATATCTAGATAGTGTAGCTCACCGCCATGTATGGCCATTGCGAGTTCTAGGCGGGTCGGCAGTTGTGAATGTGCATGTGGAGCAAGTGCGGGATGTGGAGTCTTCGCCAGGACGTTTATTTCCTGCTCTGGCGCAGTCTGACCTGCGTGTTCTCCTGGGAATGGCGGCACGCAGCGACCAGAGCAGGAGATGGCTCCTGTTAGGTGAGCCAGGATCTGGGAAGTCCACCGCGGTGAAGATGCTTGCGTCTGATATGGCATTCGGCGAGCAAGTGACTCTAATTCCCGTATCGATTTCTTTGTCGGAATGGAGGATTGGCCTCCAGCCGACGTGGACTGCAATTGCATCTCTATGCACGCGTGGTGACCTGAACAATGGTGAGATCGCTAAGTGGCTGGCCATTCAAGCCGAGAAGATGCGATTGAGAGTGTTTCTTGACGGATTGGATGAAATACCTGCACAAGACCAGGTGAGCCTGATCAACTGGCTGAATAGCGTCCCTTCAATGGATGGGAACCTTGTCATGATCACTAGTAGACCTCTGGGGATCAGAGACTCCGTGCGCGATTGGGCTCAAGTAAAGGCCCACATACTGCCGCTGGATGCGAGGCAACAGGAGGATCTCCTGAGGACTCTAGTTGGAGGAGAATCGTCTCAGCTGCTCATGACTCAACTTTGCAAATCGCCGTTGAAGCGATTTGCTTC
The DNA here is from genome assembly GCA_050181465.1 of Planctomycetota bacterium. Taxonomy (GTDB): domain Bacteria; phylum Planctomycetota; class UBA1135; order UBA1135; family UBA2386; genus JACRLW01. The sequence continues at coordinate 91,327 of JBFXDD010000017.1, read as the reverse complement.
GAATCCATTGCTCCTATCGATTGTTGGTCGTTTGCTATCGCGTGACGAAGACTTGGTCCTGCCGGACACGGCCTACAAGATGTACGACCTCATCGTGCAGGAAATTCTTAAATCGGGCTGGGGGAATCGCAATGAGCCCGATGATTGTGGCGTTACTGAGTATATTCTTGCAGAAGAAGTTCTCGCGGAGTTGGTGCTATCTCTCTATCAAGCAAGTCAGAGCGCGAGTGGGTGGGAGGAGCGTGAGGTTGCAAGCCGGCTTCGACAAGTCCCTCAGGACCTTCGCGACCGTCAGTCGCGAACCGGTGACTTGAATGGAGAAGTTAACTTCCTGAGGGTCGTGGGTCGAACGAGGCTATTTGGCGAGCTCGATGGTGATCGGCGTGGCTACCGTTTTCTTCATCGGAGCTTGGGGGAGTCATTGGCATCTAGGGCGCTCCTTCGACTTGCCAAGTCGGATGGTAGGTCAAGCATTATTGCACTTGCACAATCCGCCCGAGGACTAGAAGGGCACTGGGCGGAGATATTTGCAATGTTTGTGGCTCGATCCGATGATGCGTCTGAATGGCTGCGCGAAATCAGAGGTGTTAATGCGAAGCTAGCGCGGCGTGCATTGGCACACTTGGGGCGGATCGACTCGATGATTGACATGGAAACTCTGCTGGACATACTATCCCCACACGAAGATGATGAGTTCTCACGCCGACCTCTGTATCTTCAGTTGCCGGACCTAATGATTGATGACCATGAGACAGCGGTGAAGCTTCTGTCTCTCCTTGCGTCGAAAGTAATTAGCTTGAAGGATCTGTGGTGCATTGCTACTGCGCTGGAAGAAATCGCGCGACGGGCGAGGCAGAACGGCCAGATCGAACTCCTTGAGACAGTGCAGGTCGCGCTACGTGAGGAGTTGTTCGCGAACTTCCCAGTCTCGCCGGGCCGAAGCGTGATGAAATGGGTGAGAGTACCTCCTTCGATGCAGCCAGGTAATGACGAGAACGGAAAGACACAAGCGGCTCGTGATACTGAAGGTCCTGAAATTGACGTCGTGCCCGGAAAGGCATTTCTCATGGCGTCGACCGTCGTCACGAACGCAATGTGGAAGCGCTTTCGTCCTACTCATGATGCCGAAGCAGCTCCAGGGGGGCCGAATGCTCCCGTTGTAAACGTCAGTTGGTTTGATGCTGCGATGTTCTGTCGCTGGATCGGCGCACGAATTCCCACTCTCCATGAGTGGCGATATGCCTGCCTAGCAGGCTCCCCTGGACCATTCTGGTTCGGATCAGACTGCGACGACATGCGCAAGTACGGATGGACATTTGAAAATAGTGATGGGAGAATCCATGAGGTGGGAGAGTTGCCAGCAAATCCGTGGGGTCTGTTTGATATGAACGGAAACGTGTGGGAGCTGTGCGGTGAAGTCTCAGAAGAGCATGATGGTGAGATGTTTCGATGTGACATAGTGGGTGGATCGTACGTTGACACGGCAAGTTGGAGTAGCGCCGACCAACCAGACATTACATATGCCGACTACGCATTTGATCAGACTGGATTTCGACCGGTTATTGACATCGAATAGGCCGCCACAGCGAAGGCGCATTGCAGATTCACACTAGCGCTGCTTTGGTGGAGAGATCGCCCACGTAAGCCTTCAAGGCTTCTTGCTATTCTCCCAGGAAGGATGCTGCTTGACCGCCTTCACGCGGAACCGAGCTGACCGACCAGCAGCACGTAGCCATCCGGGTCGTGCACGCGCAGCTCGCCGTCCGGCATGTAGAAGCGGGGGACGATGTCGAAGACCGCGTTGCGCTCGGGAGCGGTTCCGCCGTCACCACCTTCTTCCCACGGAATCGGGCCGGCATCGGTGAGCCCGCGCGCGAGGAGGTGCTCGCGCAGCGCGCGGACGTCGGCGGCATAGAGGTAGAACAACACGGCCTGATCGGCTGCATCGATCGGGCCGCTCGCGCGGGCCAGGAAGAGCCTCGCCGAGCCCGACACGAGTTCACACCAGTTCGTCTTGCCCGTCGGATCGCTGAAGCGACTGGCACAGGTGAAGCCGAGCAGGGCATAGAACTCGGCACTGCGGTCGACGTCGACGACGTGCGCCATCGGCACGAGCGCGTTCACCCGGGTGCGTTTGGGGCCGTCGGGGGCCGTAAGGGGGAGTTCAGGCATCGTCGCGGCCTTCATACCGAATCGATCTGACTCACTCCACCGCACCCTGTTGTTCGAGGTGCACTCGAGAATGCGCCTCTCGAGGCGTCGAGCTCCGAATCACCGAATCACTAGAGCGGCCTGCCACCGGTGTCGTGCGTGGGCGAAGTCGTCACGTGGTTCTCGAGAGAGTGCCGGTAGTCGATCGGTTCTCCGTGACAAGCGCCCTCACTCTGCGCGGCGACAGATCCAACCAGGGTGAGGGCGAGAAGAAGTCGTCTCACGGCACAAGCAATTTGACAGGCGTCGCGGGGGCAAGTGCTCGCTCCGCGTGCGCCTCTTGCTACCCGCTCCGTCCAAGATGTTGCGAACCCTGACGCGCGGCGATCACTTCTTCTCGATCTTCTCCAGCAGGCCGCGCACGCCGTGCACGAAGTCCTGCATGGCGTCGACGTCGATGCCTTCGGCGGGAGCTGCGGACTGCTCGGCAGTTGCCGTTCGCGGATCGATGCGACGCGCGAGATCGGCGGCGAGATCGCCCTCGGCTTCGAAGCCCATGCGACGGAGGATCTCGGCAGCCGCGGCATGGGTGAAGGCGTCGCCGGGGAAGCGACGCGTCGCGTCCAGCACGGTCGCACGGGCGGCACCGAACTCGCCGCGGAGCTCCTCGAGCCGCGCGCGCACGATGTAGTCGTGAGCGTCCTCGGGTTCCTTCTCGCCGATCACGCGCGCCGTGGCATCGAGGAGCGCGTCGCGTGCGCGATCGGGAGTGCGATCGGCCATGTCGAGCATGTGACCGGCGACGATGCAGCGATTGCGCGGACTCGGGTCCATGTCCAGAAGCGTGCGAAGATCGGCCTGCAATGCCGCGTCCGCGAGCACGTCGCGGAGTCGACTACGCGCGTCGATGCGGTAGAGCAACAGTTCGGGTGTGGCTTCGCCGGCGAGCTGCTCGGCGCGGTCGAGATCGTCGATGGCCTCGGCGTAGCGCCGCAACTGGTGATGAGCCTTGCCGCGCGTGAAGTGTGCGCGTGCGCTGCGCGGATTGGCGACGAGCACGGTGTTCACGCGAGCGATCGCGTCCACAGTCATCTGCTCGCGCACGTCGTCGGCGACGCGGCGACCGAGTTCATCCACACCGCTCGATGCGCGCGCCAGGGTTCGGTCCACCTCGGCGAGCGAGCGGTCATGTTCACTGCGTTGTCGTTCCCGCAACAACACCCAGCCGCCGAGGGCGAGCACCAAGATGGTCGCTACCATCGACGTAACGAGCGGCCGCGCCGCCATCGCGCGCCATGCGCGGCGCGCGGGTCCCGGCAGGCGGGCCAGCGGGCGTCGTCCGGCCAACCAGGCTTCGAGGTCCTCCGCAAACTCCGCCGTCGTGCCGTAGCGCCGCGCCGGGTCGCGCTCCATCGCCTTGTGGACGATGGCTTCCAGCGCCAGCGGGACTTCGGTGCGGTGACTGCGCAGCCGACGCGGCGGTTGCTCGAGCACCTGCTTGAGCACCGACTGTGCGGTCGGGCCGTCGAAGGGCGGCCGTCCGGCGATCAGCGCGTAGAGCGTCGCGCCGAGGCTGTAGACGTCGCTTCGCGCGCCGACCTGACCGCGATTGCCGAGCACCTGCTCCGGCGCCATGAACATCGGCGTGCCGACGATCGCCCCGCTCTCGGTCATCGATCCGGTGCCGGTCTCGCGCGCGAGACCGAAGTCGGTCACCACCACACTGCCGTCGTCGCGAAGGATCAGGTTGTCCGGTTTGACGTCACGATGCACGATCCCGCGCTCGTGGGCGAAGTGAAGGATGCGCCCGACTCGCGCGGCGATGTCCGCAGCTTGCCGCAGCGGCAGCGGCCCGACGCGCAGGCGCTCGCCGAGATCGACGCCGTCGACGAAGTCCATCACGAACCACGACAGCTTCCCGCGCTGGCCGAGGTCGATGACCTTGGCGATGCCCGGATGATCGATCCGGCGCATCAGCTCGCCCTCGCGGAGGAAGCGCGCGAGCGCCTGCTCGGTGAGGGTCAGGCTGGGGGGCAGAACCTTGACGGCGAAGCGCGCGCCGTCGGACTTTCTGCGCGCTTCGAACACGATCCCCATCGACCCCTTGCCGACCTCGCGAACGAGATCGTAGTCGGGCAAGAGCCCGGACAAGCTCTCCGGAGCGAAAGTGTAGAACTCGCTCCGTTCACCGAAGTCGGGGTCGAGCCGAGTCACGGTCCGATGGCAGGTGTTGCGCGCACGACGGCGTCGATACGCACGAGCTGTTCGAGCAGGCCACGAAGGTCGGCGAGCCGCAGCATGTTCGGACCGTCACTGGGCGCGCGCTCGGGGTCCTCATGCACCTCCAGGAACAGGCCGTCGACGCCGGTCGCGATCGCGGCGCGGGCGAGGAACGGGACCTTGGTGCGATCGCCGCCGGACTTCCCACCCGCACCGCTCGGTCGTTGGACCGCGTGCGTCGCATCGAAGACCAACGGGTGCCCGGTGGCGCGCATGGTCGGGAAGCCGGCGAAGTCCACCACGAGCGCGTGGTAGCCGAAGCTCGTGCCTCGCTCCGTGAGCAGGACGCGCTCGTTCCCGGTGGAGCGCACCTTCTCAGCGATGTGGCCGACGTCGTCCGGCGCAAGGAACTGACCCTTCTTCACGTTGACGGCGCAGCCGGTCGCGCCCGCGGCGAGCAAGAGATCGGTCTGCCGGCAGAGAAAGGCCGGGATCTGCAGGCAGTCGACGACCTCGCCGGCAGCGCGCGCTTGGTCCTCGGTATGGACGTCGGTCAGCACCGGCACGCCGAACTCCGCGCGAACCTCCTCGAGGATGCGCAAACCCTCCTCGACCCCCTGGCCGCGGAAGCCGTGGATCGAGGTGCGATTGGCCTTGTCGAAGGAGGACTTGAAGATCAACCCGACCTTCGCGGCGCGCGCGATCGCGGTGATTGACTGCGCATGACGCAGGGCGTGATCGCGCGACTCGATGACGCAGGGACCGGCGATCAGCGCGAACGGGGCGCCGCCGCCGAACAGGACGTCGCCGATCGCGACGGAGCGGGTGGGAGTCAGTGACACGTATCGACGGATGATAGCGTCGGCTCAGCGCAGGAGCCGCTCGGCCTCGATGATCGCGGCTGCCGCAGACTCGGCTTGCTCGATCGCGCCGACCGCACGGAACTCGGCCTCGGCGAGGCGCAAGCTGGCGATGCCGGGCTCGAGTCTGCCCGCCGCGATCCGCTCGCGGCCCAGTGCCAGCCGGTGGTGCGCAAAGTCGCTGCGATCGGCGTTCGGTGCCGCACCGCCGCGCAGCTTCGCGAGCTCGGTCATCCAGCGCTCGTAGTCATCTGCGATCTCTTCGTGCCGACCTTGGCGTGAGACGACCCGAGCGAGGTGGATCGCATTGACCAGCGTGTCGTTGCCGCCGGCGCCCCGGACGCGCGTGAAGCGCGTCATCGCTTCACGATAGAACGGCTCGGCTCCGGCGAAATCGCCGCGGGCCTCCAGGACGCCGCCGAGCGTGCTCAGGAGCATCATCGACTGGGCGTGGTCCGGCCCGAGGCGTCGCTCTTGGTCGACCATCGTGGCCCGGAGGAGTCGCTCCGCATCCTCCAACCGACCCAGGCGATACCAACCGGTTGCGAGGTAGTTGGCGATGCCCAGCGAGTCGGGATGCTCGGCACCGAGCACGCGGACTGCTCGCACATGGAGCGGCTCGAGCACCGTCACGAGTTCCTGGTGCTCGCGTCTTGCCAGGTGCACCGCGGCGCGCTTGCGGGCGATCTGGATCGTGAGGTGGTGGTCGTCGCCGTGACGCTCGCGCACGGCATCGAGGGCGCGTTGCGCGATCGTCTCGGCTTCGTCGAGGCGGCCCAGGCTCAGGAGGACCTGCGAGACGTTGCTGCGCGCGGTATCGGCGTGGTCGTGGCGACCCTCGGCGTCATCGAGGGCGATGAGTTCCATCAGCGCGGTCACGGCCAGGTCGCGCCGGCCACGTTCGAAGGCGCTCTTGGCGCGCAAGTCGTGAAGCTGGCGGATCAGCGGATGATTCGCTCCTCGAGCCGCAGCGGCGGCGGTCGTGATCTTCGCGGCGAGAGCTTCGCCTTCGTCGAGTCGCCCTTCGCGGTAGCGAAGTGCGCAGAGGGAATACTCGATCCCGATGCGCAGCCACGGATCTGCAGTCGAGACGGCATCGAGCCGAACGAGCGCGGTCTGGAATTGCTCGTCGGCTTCGACGTAGCGACCGAGTGTTGTCCAGGTCTGGCCGATCACGTCGCGCAGGCGCGCCTCAGCCAGCGGATGGTCGGCGAGGTTCGCGAGGAATCGGTCCGCTCCGGTCAGGACGTCGGAGAGCCGCGCGTCCTTGCCGCCCTGGTCGGTTCGAGCGGTGGCCATCATCGAGCCGAGAACCTTGCTGAGCGCTTCGGCCTCGCGTTGGTTGTTCAGAGCGACGTCGCGTGCCTCATCGGCGGCAAGTCGTGCCTTCGCCTCGCGACTCGCGGCAGCCACGGCCATGCCCGCACCGGTGGCGATCGAGGCGAAGATCAGGACTCCGACGGCGATCGCGAGGCGATGCCGCCGAACGAACTTCCGCAGCAGGTAGATCCGCGACGGCGGTCCCGCGGTCACTGCATCGCCGGCGAGGGCGCGCGCGAGATCGTCGGCGAGTGCTTGGGCCGACGGATACCGCTCCGCTCGGTCGGGTGCGCAGCAGCGCTTGCAGATCCAGTCGAACTCGCGAGGATGCGGCACCCCGGCGAACAACTCGGTGAACACCATGCCGAGCGCGTAGATGTCGCTCCGCACGTCGACACCGTCGCCCGCGCCGTCGCCGCGGAGTTGCTCCGGGCTGGCGTACGCCGGCGTTCCGATCACGAGTCCTTCCAGGGTGAGCGCGGTGCGTTGGTCCGTGTGCGCGAGGATCTTCGCGATCCCGAAGTCGATCACCTTCACGCAGGCTTCGCCGCGGCCGACCTCGACCAGCATGTTCGACGGCTTCAGGTCGCGATGGATCACGCCGCGCTCGTGAGCGTGTTGGACCGCGGCACACACCTCTTGGCACAGGTTCGCGCGCGCACGGAAGTCGAGCCCATGGCGTTGGGCATGGTGCGTGATCGTGCTGCCGTCGACGAACTCCATCGCCACGAACGAGCGGCCCATCGGGCCGAGCCCGGCATCGAACCAACGCGCGATGTTGCGGTGATCGAGTCGCGCAAGGGTCTGGCGCTCGAGCGCGAATCTCGCGAGCACCTGCTTGGTGTCCATCCCCAGCTTCAGCAACTTGATCGCCACCGTGCGCTCGACGGGAGCCGTTTGCTTCGCGCGGTAGACCTCCGCGAAGCCACCCTCGCCGATCTGCGATTCGATCGTGTACGGACCGACGAGAGTGCCGGGGGGGAGAGTCAGGTCGTCTTGGACGATTGCGGGCCGCTCGAGGAAGTCGTGGGCTGCGTCGGCGCTGGCGAGCAGTTCGCGCACCAGGGCGCGCAATGCGGAGTCGGTCCCACAGGCGTCGTGCACCAGCCGCTCGCGTTCGCTGCCATCCAGTTCCAGCGCCTCGCCAGCGAGCTCTTTGGCGCGATCCCAGCGCGGATCTTGGGGCGGCGAGGTCTTCATCGGCTCAGGGCTGCGCGGCGGAGTCGGTCGGCTGCATCGGCGAGGCTACTGCGTCAGGATCGTCGGTGCGGGGCCAAGAATCGATTCGGCGCAGCGGTCGGAGGGCGCGGCGGGGTCTGAGCCGTAGGTCCGGCGTTAGGATCTCCGCGCTTGGGCCACGGTCCTTCTTTCCTCCGTTTGGATGCCGCGACTGCGCTTCCGGCACCCACCCACGACCTGGAGGTGGCCGTTGAGTGAGCGACCGGATGTCGCGGTGCCGGACGAGCCGCCGAACCTCGACGTCGGCGAGATCACTCGGCTGTTGGCGGCGGCCCGCTGCGCGAGCCCGGGTGCCGAGGAGCAGCTCTTCATGCTCGTCTACGACGAGCTGCGCAGCGTCGCGAACCACAGGCTGCGGCGCGAACGTGGTCCCATCACCCTGGAGGCGACGGCTCTCGTTCACGAAGCATGGTTGCGGCTTCGCGATGCGGTCACCGCGTTGGAAGATCGCCGCCACTTCTTCGGCGTCGCGGCGCGCTCGATGCGACAGATCCTGGTCGATCGCTACCGCAGCTCCCGGCGGCTGCGCCGCGGTGGGGGAGAGCTTCGCGACGCGGACGTCGCGCTCGACGAGATCGCCGAGGAGCGTGGCTCTGAGACGATCGATCTGGTCGCGCTCGATGAAGCTCTGACGGCGCTGGCCGAGGTCGATGCGCGGATGGCGCAGATCGTTCAGTTGCGTTACTTCGCCGGACTCTCGGTCGAGGACACCGCCGACGTGTTGGCGATCTCGCCGCGCACGGTGAAGCGCGAGTGGATGCTGGCCCGAGGTTGGCTCCACCGGCGCATGAGCTGAGGGCGTCGGCGAGTTCTCAGCTCACCACCAGTCGCAATGGTTGGGGATCGAGCTCGATCTCGATCGGCGTTCGCCCACCCAGGTCGCCGTCGACCTGATAGGGCGTGGTGTCGGCCGCCGTGATGCGGACCGAGCGCGCGCGGAGGACTTCGCAGTGTTTCCCGTCGCGCAGTCCGCCGAGGAAGGCTGCGGCAGTCGCGGCGGACAGCCAGCGCCATCGTGAGCGCTGGCGAAAGCAGACGACGTGTAGCAGATCGCGATCGTCGTGCACGGCGCGCGGCAACTGGAAGACGCCGCCGAAGTTGCGGACGCGGGTGACGATCGCCTCCGACAGGTCGCGGCGAATCGAGCCGTCGTCCAGTTCGACCGTGATCTCGTGGTGCGGCAGCGTGCGGGCTACCCGCAGGACCGGTCGAACCCACCGCAGCTTGCCGAGGGTTCCGGTGCGCACTCGTTCGACTTCCTCCACCATGGCGGCGTCGAAACCCGCGCCGACGAAGAGTGCGAAGCGCCGGTCCCCGGCGCGGCCGATGCGATGTTCACGGATGGATCCGGCGAGGATCGCCTGCGCCAGCGGTGCCGGGCGCTTTGGAAGTTGGAACTCGCACGCGAGCACGTTGGCGGTGCCCATCGGCAGCATCGCGATCGCGATCCTCGGATCGATCAGACCGTTGACGACTTCGTTGAAGGTGCCGTCGCCGCCCACGGAGACGATCACGTCGGTGTCGGCGGCTTGCCGCTCGGCGGCGAGTCGTCGTGCATCCCCACGCTTGGTCGTGAAGACGACCTCCGCAGCAGCACCGGCCGTCTCGAGCAGGCGGGCGAGTTCGGGCGCCGCTCGGCGCGCGCGCCCTCCGCCCGAGACCGGATTGGCGAGGATGAGGACGCGGCGCTGCATGGGTGGCGCCATCGTGCCGCCGAGCGCGACGGCGTGCACTGCGGGCTTCGTTGTTGGGATCGAATCGCGAAGGTCCGGGGCTCGTGGGCAGTCCGCTGGCGGGATGACTGGGGCGTTCAGGTGCCCCTTCCGCGCGAGCCGCGTCTGACGGGATCCCCGCGGATTACCGCTGCAGGGCCAAGCGGACCCGATGAAGCTGCGACCGCGGCGCTATGGTCTCGAACCCCTCGTGCGGTTGCGACCCGATGCTTCGACGTGATCGAATCTTGTTGACCGGTGCTTCCGGCTACTTCGGCAGGCATGTCTTTGCCGAATTGCGTTCGGCGGGACTCGACGTGGTGACGGCCGGTCGTCGCGGTCAGGACTTGGCGCTCGATCTGACACAGGTCGACTCGATTCGGCAGGCGATGGTGGTGGCACGGCCGAACGTGGTCGTGCATCTCGCGGCCTTGTCGACCATGGCCGCGTGCGAGAGCGACCCGACGTTGGCGCAGCGCATCAATGCGGATTGCGTTCCCGAACTCGCCGAGAGCGTCGAGCGGTTCTGGTTCGTGTCGACCGACCTCGTGTTCAACGGCCGCGCGGCACCCTATCGCACGAAGGACCCCGTGTCGCCGCTGTCGGCCTATGCGCGCACGAAGGTGTTCGGCGAGATGCACGCGCTCGCGCTCGGCGGTGGCGTCATTCGGTTGCCTTTGCTCTTCGGACCGAGCCACGACGGCAAGCATGGTGCGACCGACATGATCCGTCACGCGATCACTGCCGGACGAAGTCTGGACCTGTTCGACGACGAGTTCCGCACCCCACTCCACGTCGTGGATGCTGCGCGCGCGGTGGTGGGGCTCTGCCGCGATGCCCGCGGCGGCCTCGCGCACGTCGCCGGGCCTGAGCGGGTTTCCCGCCATGAACTCGGGCTTCGCTTCGCCCGCGCACACGAGTTGCCGAGCGACGGATTGCGACGTGCACCCTCGAGCGATCCCCTGCGCCCGCGCGACGTGTCCCTGGTCGGCGACGTGCCGCTCAGTCGCGATCTCGACGCGATGCTCCGCGACTCCTGAGTGTTCGCCCGTGCGGGGCGCGCGCTCAGCCGTGCTGGATGCGCCAGATGTCCGCGCCGAGGAAGTCCCACGGCAGGCGACCTTCGTCGGTCGTGGCCGGGTCCGGCGAGAACTGCACGTCGACAAAGTAGAGAATGCGTGCGAGCGCGGGGCCGAGATTGGTGCAGCCGTGAGCGACTCCCGGCGGAATGCGCACGAGGCGATCCTTGCCGTCGCCCAGCACGAAACGCATCGTCGCGCCTTCGCTCGGCGAACCCTTGCGGCAGTCGTGCAGCACCATCAGGACCTTGTCGTGCGGCGGGACATACCACACGTCGGTCTGCCGATGGTGCAGGTGGAACGCCTTGATCGCGCCGGGCGCGATCTCGCTGTAGTTCACCTGCCGCACTTCGAAGCCGGGCAACTGCTGGTGCAGGCCGCCGTCGAGGCGACCGAGTTCGGTGATCGCGCCGCCGTCGTCGTGGAAGCGGCGCAACTCGAGGATCTCGACGCCGTCGATCCGCCGCGCGCCGCCGTACTCCTGGCGGAAGAAGGCTTCGCGTGCGCGGTCGTTCAGTTCGTGACTGGTCATGCGAAGCCGGCGTTGGTCGGAGCGATCAGCGCTTGGTGTCGGCGTCGGCTGCTTGGGGAAGACGCCACGTGGAATCGATCGTGCGATCCGCGAGGGTCATGCCCATCTTTAGCACGTAGGCCTTGCCCTTGGCTTCGGGGTCGGTCGGCACTCCGAACTCGAAGCTCAGCTTCTTGGCGTCGCGCTCGTCGACGGTGAGCGTCGCCGGCAGCTCGTGCTTCGACTTCAGCTCGGGCCGAGACGCACCCTTCCAAGTCGCGACGTAGTCGCCGACGGAGTTGCGCAGGATCCAGGAGTTCTCGTCCATCTCGACCTTCACGGCACCGAGGCGAACGAACTTCACCGGGCCTTCCAGGAGATCCTCGACCTTGATGCCGAAGCGCTTCAGGTCACCATCGAAGTCGCCGGTGACTTCGGCTGGGTTGAACTCGCCCTTGGACTTCGCCTTCGCGGCTTTGATCGCCTTGGTCGCTTCGCCGATCGCCTTGGTCAGCGCCTTCGGAGTTCCGGCGTTGCGGTAGCAGACCGTGTAGACGCCCGGTCCGACCGCCGGCTCGGCGAGAGCTTCGGTCGTCGCGATCGTCGCGACGACGATCGGCTGGTTGTCGTCGATCGTCGGCAACAGCAGCTTCTCGAGCGTCAACTTCTTGTCGTCGCTCATGTAGTTGATCGGAGCGAAGGAGATCGCGGAGTAGCCCTGCACGGCCTTGGTGTTCGCGTCGATCTCGTAGCGCTCGGCGCCGACTTGGTCGGCGATGTTCGGGCGGCGATTGCCGCCGAAGTACGAGTAGTCGTAGTCCAGCTTGAGCGACGACTGCAGGTAGTCGCGACCAGGCTCGAGACTCTTGGCGAGGCGGAAGCCGAGGCCGGAGACGGTCTGGAAGTGCTCGGTGGCAGCGCGCGTGCCGATGCGCAGGTCCACTCCCGACGGTGTGGCGAACATGCCGCCCTTCACGACCACCTTGTCGCCCGCGAACTTCGGCCGGTAGTTGAGTGCTTCGGTCAGGCTGTCGCTGGTCTTGCCCTTGAACAGCTTGTTCTTGAACAGCGCCTCGAGTTCGTCGGTGAAGGACTTGTAGCCGAAGGCGTTGAAGCCGAGTTCGCCCGTCCACTCGTACACACCGAGCACCATGTCGCCATGGCCGAACTTGCCCTCGGCCATCTTGCCGAAGTGACCGACTTCCCAGAGCTTGTCGTGCTTCGTCCCGCGGGGGATCGGGATCTGCTTGGGGTCGTCGCCCCACAGGTACTCACGCCGATCGTCGCCGCGCGCGGCCTGCACCCACTCCGCTTCGGTGGGCAAGCGCATCCCGAGCCAAGCGGCATAGGCATTGGCGTCGCGCCAGCTCACCCAGGTCACCGGCCGATCGTCACCGGGTTGGCCGTCGAACTGCGGGATCGCGTTCGGCAACTCCTTCCAGTGCGCGCTCCAGTACTCGAGATCGAGCGATGAGCCGGTGGCGTTCGGGAATTCCTTGCGCATCTCGAGGATGCGGGCGTCGTGATCGTCCTTGCGGCCCTCCGCCCACCAATGCAGCGGGTAGCGGTGACCGGTTCTTTCGACGAAGACCCTGTACTGCGCGTTGGTCACCGGAAACTTCGCAAGGAAGAAGGGCTTCACGCTCACCTTCTCGCTGCCCAACTCCGAGTAGAGGCGCTGGATGGTCGTGATCCGCTGATCGGGACTGAAGGGGAATGCCTTCGTGACGGCATCCACCAACGCATCCGGATCGGTCGCCAGTTCGACGTCACCGCCGGGGACCGGCAGCATGTCGGCAGGCAGAGTCTGCGCATCGGGAGTTGCGGCCGGAGCCGATTTCGAATCCTTCGGCGGTGTCGCTTGCGCGCGCACCTGTGCGATGCAATCCGTGGCGAGGAACGAGACGAACAGCAGGCCGGCGGCGGCGGGCGACGGGGTCGATCTCATGGAGGCAGAATGCAACCCGTGCGAGTGGGCTGCGGCGGGGTGGAGCGCGCCGAGGGTGGACGCGCGGAGCCGCTATTCTCGCGACGACTCGGGCTCTCGCAAGGGGCGCGTTCGGCCGATCGTGCTCAGAAGAGGAGTTCGCCGCTCGCCGCGAAGAACCGGCGGCCCTCGGCCGCCAGCCCGTCGGCCACCAAGTTGGCGAGATCCGGGTCGAAGTGCTTGCCGGCCTGGTCGCGGAAGAAGCCGACGATCTGCTCCATCGGCCATGCACTCTTGTAGGAGCGGGCTTCCGCAAGAGCGTCATAGACCTCGGCGAGGATCAGGATGCGACCCGGGAGCGCGACGTCCTCCCCGGCCAGGCGGTTCGGGTAGCCGCGACCGTCCCAGCGCTCGTGGTGCTGGTAGACCCAGTTGCGGGTGTCCTCGCAGTCCTCCAGGCCGGCGAGGATATCGAAGCCGATCTGCGGGTGCTGTTCGATGACCTTGCGCTCGTTGGCATCGAGCGGTCCTTCCTTGCAGAGGATTGCATCGGGAGCGCCGATCTTGCCGACGTCATGGAGCAGGGCGGCGAGCCGCAGGGACTCGCGATCGCGCTCGCCGACGCCGCAGCGCAGGGCCAGGCGGTCCGCATAGTGAACGACACGGTCCGCGTGACCGCTCGTCGTCGGATCCTTGGCTTCGATCATCCGCGGCGCGACTTGCGAGAGGATCCGATTCTGACTCTCCAGCTTGCGCGCCCTGCGTTCGGCCAGCGCCGCCGCGATCGCGCGGCCGCAGGCCTCCACGAGCCGATCGGGCTCGGCGGGCTTGACGACCATCTCCCGTACCTGGCTCCGCATCGCATCGTTCGCGCCGCGGAAGCTCGGCTGGCCGGTCAGCATCACCACCGGGACTTCCGGGCGACAGCGCCGCGCCGCGTCCGCGAGTTCGAAGCCGAGGCGAACATCGCCGAGATAGAGGTCGGTGACGACGAGGTCGAAGGAGTCCTGAGCGATCGTGGCGAGTGCGCGGTCGACGTCATCGAAAGCGGTGACGATCGCTCCGGCTGAGCCCAGGATGGCGGACACGGCGGCAAGACTCGCCGGGTCGTCGTCGGCAAGCAGGATCTTGCGCTGAGCCAATACCGACGGGGCAACCATGAGAATGGAGTCGTGAGGCATCGAGAACTGCCGGCCGCATGGGCCGTCGAAGGAACGAAGAGCGTGGCAGAGGCTAGCGATGACCCGCTCGGGCGAAAACGCTTTCCACATAGTTTTCCACCGAGTTTCCACGATCGGTCTGCGGCCTTACACACCACTCGGGGGTGGTCCGCACGCCCAGTGGAAAGACTGTGGAAACGGCCGGAGCGTCGCTCCTTGTCCACCGTGGCCGGGGCCTTGTGATTGGCGGATCTGCAGCGCTGGGGATAGTTTTCCACGATCGTGGACAACCCTTCCGACCTCGCCGGCGGCGAATCCGGTGCCGAACCCGTGCCTCCGGTCCGGCGCACGCCCGTCGCCATCGAGGTGCCTGCGGAGGCCGAGGGCGAGCGGCTCGACATCTTCCTGGCGCGAGGTGCCGGACTCGAGTCGCGCAGCCGGATCAAGGCCCTGGCAAAGGCCGGCGGTGTGTTGGTCGACGGCAAACCGGCGAAGCCCGGTCAGTCCGTGACCGCCGGCCAGCGGATTCTCGTGCTCCCCCTGGAGTTGCCGGACGACCCGGCTCCCGCCCCAGTCGCCCTGCTGCCGGAGGTGGCGCCGCGGATCCTGTTCGAGGATGCCCTGCTGCTGGTCGTCGACAAGCCGGCAGGACTGTCGAGTCACCGGCCCGAAGGTGCACGCCCGAGCGGCGGGAATCTCGCCGATGTGCTCGAGTCGCTCCGGCCGGGCCTGAGTCGAGCCGGCGGTGAGGACCGGCCCGGAATCGTCCATCGGCTCGATCGCGAGACCTCCGGGGTCATGGTCGTCGCTCGCACCGACGCCGCGTTGCTGGCACTCAAGGCGCAGTTCAAGGCCAGGACGGTGGAAAAGGAATACCGCGCGATCGTCTTCGGTGTCCCACGCTTCGACTCCGACTGGATCGAGCGCGCGATCGCTCCTCATCCCGATCGCGGCGATCGAATGGTGGTGGTGAAGGAAGGTGGTCGCGAAGCGAGCACCTACTACGAGGTCGTCGAGCGCTTCGTCGGCTTCTCTCACGTGAGGTGCAAGCCCAAGACCGGTCGCACTCACCAGATCCGCGTGCACCTCACGAGCATCGGCCATTCGCTCGTGGGCGATCATGTCTATCGGTCGCGTAATCATCAGCAGGTTGCGCTTCCGCCCGAAGCCCCGGATCCCGCACGCCACTGTCTCCACGCGATTCGGCTCGAGTTCGATCATCCGCACACACATGAGCGCATGGCATTCGAGTCGCCGATGCCGTCCGACATGGAGCGACTCCTTGCGTGGCTTCGGGTCCACCGTGCTGCGGTCGACGGATGACGAGATCGACGCGCAGACTGCGAGCGATCGCGATCGGCTTCGGGTTCGCGCTGGTCGCGTTCGAACTGGCGATGCAAGGCCTCGCCTACCTGACCTGGCGCAAGCACGGCGGATTTTCGGTCCGCACGGTCGCGAGCGAGCACGCCGTCCTCTGCGTCGGTGATTCCTTCACCTTCGGCCTCGGCGCCAGTGGCGGCAACGACTATCCGCGACAGGCGGAAACACTGTTGCGCGAGAGCATCGCCGATGCCGTGGTGGTGAACGGCGGCAAGGCCGGCCAAGACTCGGCCGATGTGTTGCGTCGACTAGCGGCACAGTTCGCCGCCGTCGAGCCGCGTCTGGTCTACGTTCTGGTGGGGCACAACGATCGCTTTCGTCACCCCGAACCGATAACGATCGAGCCGTCGGCGACGGACGAACAGGACACGGGGTTTCCCCTTCGCGTGCGCACGCTCGCACTGTTCGGCCGGATCGCTCACTCGCTGTTCGGCGACGATCCAGTGACTTCGCGTGACGTTTCGCCCTTGCTCGGCACCTGGCACAGCGGCGAGTTCGAGATCGAGTTCGGGCTCGACGGCGATCTGCGCGTGGGGGATCGCCATTCGCGGTGGAGTTCGACGGGCACCGGGATTGCGCTCGCTCTGCAACCCGATGAGCCGATCGAGGCCGAATGGTCGGTGGTCGTCGATCGGCTGAGGTTGCGCAGCGAGTCACTTGGATCGGAGCCGCTCGAGTTCGAGCGCGGCCCGCGTCGGGTCGATCCGTATGCGGCGATCGTGGCTGCACTGGCGAAGTCGGATGTCGAAGTCGCGCAGGCCTCGCTGTCGGCCCTGCGTGCGGCCGGTGACGACTCGCCGACCCTCCATGCCCTGCGAGCCCGTTGCCTCTTCGTGGGTGGGCAAGCGACTACGGCGAACGAGATGCTCGGTGAACTCGAAGCGAGGATCTTGCGCGCCGGCGACCGCGTCGTCGTGGCCGACGTCGAACCGCTGGTCGCCGCGCACTTTGCGATGGGAAACTCGGCGAAGGCGGTCGCTCTCGCCGGGTCGGCGCTCGCGGCAGCTCCCGGTGAGTCCGAGTTGTGGTGGATGCTGGTTCGTCACTCGGCGACGGACCCGCGCGATGACGAGCGCATTTTGGAGATCGCCGAGTCGGCGCTATCGACGGCGTCTTCGTCCGAGCCGTGGCGAGCGGCGCTGCATCGACTGCGGGCGGGCATTCTCGATCGTCGCGCGGATCGCGAGATCGACGCTCTGGCGAGCACGGTGCAGGCGGCGTTGATCGACGGCAATGAGGCACACGTCGTCCAACGGTTGACCGATCGGCCTCCCACGCGCGCGGCATTCGAGTCGGCAGTGGCGTCGCTCGGGCTCGATCGAGGTCAGCGCGAGCAGGCCGAGCAATGGTGGCGGGAAGCGACCGCCGCAAAGCTCCAACCAGCCGCGGTTCTGAGTATCCACCTGATGCGGATGGCCGAGTTCTGCCGGTCGCGCGGCGCGCAGCTCGTCGTCTTGAACTATCCCGAGCCGCTCGGCGAACTCGGCGACTCCATCGCCGAGACGGCACGTCGCGGGGGTCTGCCGCTAATCGATGTCGAGGCGGACTTCCGAATCGCGCTGCGATCCACGCAACGCGACCAGCTCTTCGTGGCCGACGGCCACTGCAATGATGCGGGCTATGCGCGCATCGCCCGCCTGGTCGCCGAGGATGCGAAGGTCAGGCTGCGGCGGTGATCGTCTCACCCGGGACTCACGAGCGAATCACGACTTTGGACAGGTTCGTGAAAGTCCCGCCGATCAGGCTTCCTCCCACGAATTCCAAGATCGCAGCTTGGACCGGTAACTCGAGTCCGAGCGGCAGCCCCGGCGGCATTGGAAAGGTGATGGACGCGGTGCCGTCGACGATCGGGAGTGGTGCGAAAATGGGCGTCAGCGTGGCCAGATCCAGATAGAGGGCGCCATCGAACCCGCCGAGGATCAGCGGAGTGAAGGAGAGACCTCCCGTGAACAACACCATCACCCCGCGGCCGTCGGGGTAGTCGTGCGGCATCACGAGGCGAAGGCTCGCTGGGTTGCCGCCGCGCACGGCCGCGACGGAGAGGGCCACCATGTCGAGGCGAACGACCTCGAAATCGCCCGGGGTTCCCGGCACGGGGCGAATGTAGAAGCTCGTACCCCCCAAGGAGTTGCCGGAGCCCGAGACTTCCGATCCCGATGGGATGTCGATCCGATCGAGTTCCGCTGCGCTTGCGTCGACGGCGAAGTCGCCGGACCAGAACAAGGACTTCCGGAACGCGCCGCCGTCGATCTCCCAGGCGGTCGAGATCAGACCGACTGGCAGCTCGTCGGCCGCGATGAGTGCGCTCACGCAATGGAATCGCAGGATGGAGTGGGAAGTCGAAGAGGACGCACGCAGCACCGTGGTCGATGGTCCCTTCTCGAAACCCATGACCTCCTGGCAGGCACCGGATCCGCAGTTGCCGGGCGCCTGGCAGGGTGTTCCCGAACCAGTCGGTCGCCAGTTGGGGTCGAGGTTGATCTCGACGCAGCGAATCTCGTTGCCGATTGCTTCTCCGCTCACATACGTCACGAATGCCCGCATCGGTGGCGCGGGTGGAGTGCGTTCGTCGGTGACGATCACCGACGGGCAGTAGGAACGCATGCCGGCGAACTCACTCGTCTCGGGGCATCCCAGGGTCCGAAAGCTCAAGGGGCCGCCATCTGTGCCCTCGGTGTGAATCACCGGACGGTCCGGGAACGTGATGCCGCCGGATGATTGAACGCCGTCGGACACCACGATGGACTTGTTGCGCGACGGCGAGCAGTTCACCCCGCCCAGTTCGCCGCCCTGGACGATCACGACGCCCGGCGTTGTCCGAGTGTCCCAGGTTCCACTCCTGGCGCTGGAGAAGATCTGATTCGGGAGTCGTCCGGTGACGATGATGTCGAACACGCCGGGAGTGCTCGACGGCGACGCCGCGAAGTGTGTGAGCGTCGCAAAGCCGAGGTTGCTCGCTCGAGCGCCGGGGATGGCGACTTCGCGCCGGATCACCAGGGATCCCGGTGAGGGCATGATGGCGCGGCTCTGAGCAGCCAGTCGAAGATCGACGATGGCGACTCCAAGGAGCGTCGGGAGTAGCAACAGAGACTTGTTCATGAAGTCGGACGCCTGATTCGTGCGAGGATGGCGACTCGAAGAGACGGGATCCACTCCGTCGACGAGTGCGAGAACGACGGCATGAGACGGAGTTCGTGACCGGAATCGTTCACCGGATCCTACTCCTGTCCAATCGTTCGGACGGGGCGGATCCCGATGGCGCCATCCTTTGCGGTCGCCTGATACGAGTGTGACTGCCAGGACTTGGCTCGTTCGCCGTCCCAAAGGAATGCGCCGCCGCGGATCGCGCAGGCGCTCGGATCTCCAGCCGTGACCTCGGTCAACTCCAAGACATTGCCGAGGACGTCATGCAGGCCGAATGCATTGGGCCGAAATCGACCGACCGGCGCATGGATGTTGTAGCCGTCATCGGTCGGCGGAAATCCCTCACGCCGATGGCCATCCACCGTCCACCACTGTGGCTCATGTTCGACTGCGAAGCGGTCCAGCACGTTTGCGTGGTCCTGCAGGGTCTCGACCGTCGATCCGCTGTACCACGGCAGGGACGATCCGCTTCGTGCGAGATATTCCCATTCCGCGGAAGCGGGTAGTCGGAGATTGGCCCGCGCGAGCACGAGTCGGGCGGTCACCGCGCTCACGTTCTCCACCGGATGGCGAACGGAGATCTCGCGACCCAACATGATCTGTCCCGCTGCATAGAAGCTCGGCTCGCCGGCCTCGAGACAGGACCACTGAGACTGGGTGAACTCGAACTTGCTCACGAGCAGGTTCGGAAGGCGCGATTGCTCGAGGCCGACAGAGGGTCCGGCCGCGGGGTCGAAATTCGGCAACTGGTCCGAGTTCGCCTGCGCGCCGATCGTCGCGACGCGGCCTGGAACGAGCACCAGGATCGCCCCGAAGTCGTCACCGAGTTCGAGTTCTCCGGTCTCCTGATTCCGACGCGGAAGCTGGAGCCAGTTCGCACTCGTGTGCAGGTCCACGAACTCCTCCAGTCCTGAACGAGGATCGGGGCCGAGCGGCACCAGGCCAAGGATGGCGCTGTCGAGGACTCCTCGCGATCGCGCGATGCTCGCCTGCCACTCGGCGGCATGTTGATCCATGGAAACGCTCTTCATCGACTGCGCGCGACGCAGCCGACGTTCCATGTTGGAGATGACGCCGCCCCGACCAGCCAATCGTTCGAGGGATTCGCGCTTGGACAAGAGTGCATCCCGGAGGAACGCCTCCGGAGAATCCGTCCCCTTGGCCGCGGCTTGCCGGTCCAGTTCCGTGAGTGCCTGCTCGATCCTGGGCGCGACATCGCGGATCGGCTCGCCGAACTCGGCGAGCCATTGACGGAGTTCTCCCTCGATCGATGGGCTGACGGGAAACAGAGCCGCTGCCGTCGACTCTGCGCGCGAGAGACGATCCGCGATCTGGAGCAACCGGAAGCGTTCGTTCTCCAGTCGTGCGTTCCGCAGCAGCACCCCGGTCCCCACCAAGGAACTCGCGATGACCACGATCGTGAGGGCCGCCATGGGCTCTCGACGACACCACTGCAAGGTTCGGCGCGCGAGACTGGAGCGTCGAGCCAGGATCGGCTCCATGTCGCGAACTCGACGAAGATCCTCCGCGAGTGCCAGGGCACTCGGATAGCGTCGTTCGGGCTCCACCGCCAAGGCAGTGATGATGACCGTCTCCAGATCCACGGAGACGCCCTGTGTCCGCCGTCTGGGACGCACGGGGTTGCCCTGCAGGATCGCATTGTCGATTTCTCGGTCGTCGCGCCCCACGAACGGACGACAGCCGGTCACACACTCGTAGAGGATGACTCCCAGAGCCCACACGTCGGTACGGGCATCCGGGCTTCGTCCTCCGGGTGCGACCTGCTCCGGCGACATGTAGTCACGGGTGCCCGCGCGAGTGCCGCTCCGGGTCATTCCGGAGCCATCCATGAAGTGAGCCAGCCCGAAGTCGACGATCACGGGCGAGTCGTCGTCTCGGATCATGATGTTTCCGGGCTTGAGGTCACGGTGCACTACCCCGGACCGATGAGCGGCGTCGATCGCGCGCGCGAGGGTCTCGACCAACCAGACGGACCACCCGATCGACAGCCGCGCTTCTCGGTCGCGCGAGCGGCCTTCGCCGTCGGCTCGTCGAGAATCGAGCAGCGACGCCAGGGAATCCCCTTCGATGAACGGCATGACGAGAAACGGCGTGCCGTCGTGATCGCCGACCTCGAAGATCGTGCACAGATTCGGATGGGACACGGATGAGATTGCCCGCGCCTCCAGTTCGAAGCGTCTCCTGATCTCGTCCGCGCCGACGAACTCGGGTCGGACTTGCTTCAGAGCGACGCGTCGACCAAGACTGGGATCGAACGCCAGGTGGACGCTTCCCATGCCGCCGATTCCCAAGGTCCGTTCGATCAGGAATCGCCCGAACCGGTGCGAACTCTGCCCAAGAGCAGCTTCAGGCTCCGATCTCCCGTCCGCGCCGAGTTCGAACATCACGGCGCGGTAGACCTCTTCGAGGAAACCTTCGGTCGCTGACTCGTCCGGGTTCTTGGAGCCGTTCTCACGAAGAGATCGCCCCTGCCATTCGGTGAGGATCTCTCGAACCGACCTGTGCGGCAGCGGCGGGCCCTCATCGGCGAGCATCCCGCTAGTATATGCGCGCTCGATTGCTCCCTTCGCGCCATGTCGACCGACGACCCGGATCCGCCGAAAGTCACCCTCAGTCGCGAGCTGATCGAGTCCATGGCCAAAGAGCTGCTCGACGTCGCCCGCTCGGAAGCTCAGCGCCGGTTGTCCGGAAATCCGCTCCCCGCGGCGAGTCCGTCGGATCTGGCGCAGTCCGCTCTGGTGGAACTCCTTCGCGAACCGGAACGATTCGACTACCGGGGGCCGTCCGCGTTGCGCGGCTTGGTCAAGTCGATCCTGGTGGCTCGGGTGGTGCGTCGACTGCGAGCGCGCAGGGCTGCGAAGCGAGATCTCGGCCGAGAGCGCCCCATCGCGGACGGTGCCGCGGACTCGGGGCTCGACTTGGAAGCCCCCGATCCCGGACCGGTGAGTCAGCTGGTCTGGCGAGAGCTGGTCGAAGAAATGGAGGCGCGCGTTCGGGGTCTCGATGAGCGCTCACAGCGGATGCTCGCCATGGCGATGGCCGGTCGAACGCTGCGGGACATCGCCGAGAGTGAAGGTGTCTCGGAGGCGAGTGCTCAGAAGATCGTGTGGCGAGCTCGACAAGCGATCAAGCCGCCGAGCCCGGCGTGACGCGAGCGGCCGTGGTCGACGCGCGCCGCGCCCGGGGGCCCTGGCGACTGCGATGGGAGCGGTCCGGCGTGAGGGACTTCGCCGTCACGTCTTTGGGATGGGCGGCGGTTGATGTCGATCACTCACGACTTGCGAGCGCTTCCGACTGAAGGACGATCGACGGCCCGGGCGCGTCGCTCCGACTTCGTGGTGCGGTTGCACCGACTCATCGCGCGCGCACCATCTCTTCGCTACCGTCCGCATTGGTGATTCACGACCGCTGGAACGACCGCGACGCGCAGGCCGCGATCGATCGCTATGGCGCCGGGTGGGGCGAAGCACTCGCCCTGCGCGTCTATTCGTCGCGGTTGATCGGCGGCGACCCGGCCCTCGTGCTTCACGGCGGCGGCAACACGTCGGTCAAGACGACCCGCCCCGATCCGGCGACCGGTGAAGCGCTCGCCGTGATCTGCGTGAAAGGCAGCGGCTCGGACCTCGCGACCGTGGAGCCGGCCGATCACCCTGCCCTGCGACTGCAAAGACTCACTCGCCTGTCGGCGCTGTCCGTGCTCGACGATGACGCGATGGTGAACGAGCTGCGCACTGCGCTCCTGGATGCGAGCGCACCGACGCCGTCCATCGAGACTCTGTTGCACGCCTTCGTCGCGCCCACGTGGGTCGACCACACGCACGCCGACGCGGTCGCGTTGCTCGGTAATCTGGACGACGGCGAAGCCCGCCTGCGCGAGGCGCTGGGTGAGGACATTCCGATCCTGCCGTGGATCATGCCGGGCTTCCCGCTCGCCCTTGCCGTGCGGGACGTGCTGGCGAAGCGGCCGAACTGCACGGCGATCGTGCTGCGACACCACGGTGTGTTCACGTTCGGGTCGACGGCGCGTGCGAGCTACGCACGGATGATCGACGTCTGCGGGCGCGCCGAGCAGTTCCTACACGCGCGAGCGGAGCGTCGCGTGGTCGCCGTCCCGGCGCCGGACTCGTCGGTCGACGCGACTGCAGCCCTGCTCGCTCTCCGCGCGGCGTTCGGCGGCGGTGGGGTGGACGGTGCGCGCACGATCGCAGAGTTGCGCGCCGATGCCGACACCCGCGCCTTGGCCTCGCATCCCGCGGCCGGTGACTGGTGTCGGGACGGCCTGCTCACGCCCGACCACGTGATTCGCACCAAGGGCGAGTACCTCCATGTGCCGGTCGAGCACGCGACCGATCGCGACGCGGTTGCAGCGATCGTTCGCGCATTCGAGGCCGCGCAGGGCGAGCGCTTCGATCGGCTGGCACGCGGGCGCGTGCTCACCCGGCTCGATCCGCGGCCGAAGGTCGCGGTGATCGGCGGCGTCGGGGTGGTCGGGATCGGTCACGACAAGCGCTCGGCGAACATCGTCGCGGATCTCGCGGTCGCGACCTTGCGCGGCAAGTCGCTGGCGAGTGCGTGCGGTCCGCATCGAACCATCGCCGATGCCGAGTTGTTCGAGATGGAGTATTGGGCGCTCGAACAGCGCAAGTTGCGCGGCGCGAAACAATCGCCACTCCACGGTCAGATCGCCTGGATAACTGGTGCGGGCGGTGCCATCGGCCACGGCATTGCGGAGGAGTTGTTGGCAGCCGGCGCGCACGTCGTGTTGGTCGATCGTGATCGGGAGCGATTGGCGACGGCGTCGGCAGATCTCCGACGTCGGCACCCCGGCGAGCGACTCGCGGCGATCGTGGTGGACGTCACCGATGAATCGGCCGTGACCTCTGGCCTGCGCGAATGCGTCGCGAGGTTCGGCGGGCTCGACATCGTGGTTGCCAACGCGGGTGTTGCGCACGTCGCTACGCTGGAGGCGATGGCGGTGAGCGACTTCCGGCGCGTGTTCGACGTCAACGTAGTCGGCACCATGCTCGTCTTGCGGGAAAGCGCGCGCGCGTTTCGGGCGCAGGGTCGCGGCGGTTGCGTGGTGTTGCAGGGCAGCAAGAACGTCACGGCTCCGGGCGCGGGCTTCGGGGCATATTCCGCGAGCAAGGCGGCCGCGACGCAGCTCGCGCGGATCGCCGCCCTCGAACTCGCGCCGTTGGGCGTGCGGGTCAACACGATCCATGCCGACGCCGTGTTCGGTGAGACGATCGAGAGCGGGCTGTGGGCCGAGGTCGGCCCCGCACGCATGCGCGCCCGCGGACTCGATGCCGACGGACTGCGCGAACACTACCGGGAGCGCAGTCTGCTGCGCGAGAGTGTGCGTCCTGCCGACGTCGGCCGTGCCGTGGTCTTCTTCTGCGCCGACGCGACCCGGACGACCGGCGCCTTCCTCCCGGTGGATTCCGGTCTTCCCGAGGCATTTCCGCGATGAACGGCTTGGCGATCGAGTTGCGTGGCCTGCGAAAGGTCTACGAGCGCAGGAAGAAGAGCAGTGTCACCGCAGTCGACGGCCTCGATCTCGAGGTCGCGCGGGGTGAGATCTTCGGCCTCCTGGGCCCGAACGGTGCTGGCAAGACGACGACCGTCGAGATCTGTGAGGGCATCCTGCCGCCGACCAGCGGCGAGGTGCGCGTGCTCGGACTGAGTTGGGAGCGCGATGCCGCTGCGCTGCGGACGCAGATCGGTGTCGCCCTGCAGTCGACCGAGATGTTTCCCAAGCAGACCGTCCGCGAGCTGCTCGAGCTGTTCGTGGTATTGCACGACCGGATTCGTACCGCCGACGAGCTGGCCGGCATGGTCGCGCTGGAGGAGAAGGCGAACGCGCGCTACCACACGCTCTCCGGTGGGCAAAAGCAGCGGCTGGCAGTCGCTGCGGCCCTGGCCGGGCGGCCGAAGTTGTTGTTCCTCGATGAGCCGACGACCGGACTCGATCCGCAATCGCGGCGTTCGCTGTGGGAAGTCATCCGTCGATTCCGCGACGAGGACGGTGGCACGGTGGTACTCACCACCCACTACATGGACGAGGCGGCGGTGCTGTGCGATCGGATCGGAATCGTCGACCACGGCAAACGCATCGCGCTCGGCACGCCGCGCGAACTCGTCGCCGGTCTCGGTGCCGGCCACGTGGTCGACGTCACCGCGGACGGCATCGAGACGTGGTTCGACGATCGAGCTCGACAGGCGATCCCCACCTTGAGCGAACATCACTTCGAGGGCGACAAGCTGTCGTTGACCGTCGGCGAGTTGCACCATGCGGTGCCCGCGATCCTGCGAACGATCGAGTCACGCGGCGTCGCGCTCCGTGAACTCGCCACGAGACACCTCACGCTCGAGGACGTTTTCGTGCACCTGACCGGCCGACACCTTCGCGACGGGGAGGGCCCGTGATTCGCGTCCCCGTGCTGCGCGCCCTCACCGGCGTGACGCTGCGTGAGTACCTCCGCACGCCGGAAGCGGTGTTCTGGACCTTCGGCTTCCCGCTGATGATGGCCCTCGTGCTCGGCATCGCCTTCGCCGAGGGCAAACCAGCGCCGGTGATGGTGGGGATCCGCAGCGACGCTGGGGCGGAGCTTCGTCGCTCGCTGAGCGAGGGCGACGAGGGACGGCTCGAGCTTCGCGATCTCGAAGTCGCCCGCGCACGACGGGCGCTGAGTCTCGGTGAGGTCGATCTCGTCGTGTCCGGTGTCGCGACCGCGCCGGTCTTCGAACTCGATCCGCAGCGCACCGGGAGCGAACTCGCGCGGCTGTTGGTCGAGCGCGCGCTCGCGCGCTCGCGCGGCGAGGCCGTTGCGGAGCGATCGACCATCGAGGCTGTCGACGAACCGGGTGATCGCTACATCGACTTCCTCATCGCCGGACTCATCGGGATGAACTTGCTCGGCGGCGGGCTCTACGGCATCGCCTACAACCTGGTCAATATGCGCGAGAAGAACCTCCTGCGGCGTCTGGCGGTCACGTCGCTCGGCCGCACGGAGTTCCTGCTCAGCCTGGTGCTCAGTCGTCTTGGCTTCTCGATGGCACCGCCGCTCGCGATCCTCGCGTTCGGGTACTTCGCCTTCGGCGTGCCGATCCGCGGCTCCTTCGTGGTCCTATTGCTGCTCATCGCGCTCGGGTCGCTGACCTTCAGCGGCATCGGTCTGGTGTTGGGGAGCCGAACCAAGTCGACGGAGACGGTCTCCGGGCTGATCAATCTCGTCACGATGCCGATGTGGCTGCTCGGCGGCGTGTTCTTCAGCAACCAGCGATTCCCGGGATTTCTGCGCGACGCCATGCCGATGAGTTGGCTGACCGACGCGCTCCGCGGCGTCATGCTCGGCTCGCTCGACGGCTCGGCCATCGCCTGGTCGGCGGGGGTGTTGGCGGTCCTGTGCGCGACGAGCTTCGTGATCGCCGCCCGGCTGTTCCGTTGGACCTGAGCCCGTCCCTTCGCCGCCGGTCTCCCGAGCGGTGAATCCGCCATGCCGGAGGGATAGCTTGTTCGCCCCATGATCGTCGGCCTGCACCACATCGGCGTCGCTGTGCGCTCCCTGGACGAGGCGTTGCCGCACTGGGTCGGCACGCTCGGGCTTCGGCTTTCGAGCATCGACGTCGTGCCGACCGAGCGAGTGCGTGTCGCCGTGCTCTTCGCGGGGGAGCAACGCATCGAGCTACTCGAAGCCACCGATCCGGAGAGCCCGATCGCCAAGTTCCTCGACAAGCGCGGACCCGGAATCCATCACCTCGCATTCCACGTCGACGACACCGGTAAGACCATCGAGGTTCTCGCCGACGCTGGCGCCCCGATGCTGGATGTCGCGCCGCGGCGCGGCGCGCACGACACGAAAGTGGCATTCGCGCACCCTCGCTTTCTGGGTGGAGTGCTGGCCGAGTTCGTCGAAGACCACGGCAATCACGACTGAGACCTCGAAACAGAGACTTCGAAACCGAGACTTCGAAACCGAGACTTCGAAACCATGAAGGATCCTCTCGAGACCTTGCGCGAGATGCGCGCCCGTTCGCAGAAAGGCGGCGGGGAGCAGCGCATCGCTGCACAACATGAGAAGGGCAAGCTCACCGCGCGCGAGCGCATCGACTTGCTCGTCGATCCCGGTAGCTTCGCCGAGGTCGATCGATTCGTCGTGCATCGCTGTCGCGACTTCGGGATGGACAGCGAGGCGAACAAGATCCTGGGTGACGGCGTGGTCACCGGGTCGGCGCGCATCGGTGGTCGGCCGATCTATCTATTCAGTCAGGACTTCACCGTGTTCGGCGGTTCGCTCTCCGAGACGCACGCCGCGAAGATCTGCAAGATCATGGACCTCTCGCTCAAGATGGGCGTGCCGGTCATCGGACTCAACGATTCGGGCGGTGCTCGCATCCAAGAAGGCGTCGTCTCGCTGGGCGGCTACGCGGAGATCTTCCTGCGCAACACCTTGGCCTCGGGGGTCGTGCCCCAGATCAGCGCGATCCTCGGACCCTGCGCCGGCGGCGCGGTGTATTCGCCCGCGATCACGGACTTCGTGCTGATGGTCGAAGGCACGAGCTTCATGCACATCACGGGGCCGGACGTGGTCAAGACGGTCACGCACGAGGAGGTGACCTCGGAGGAACTCGGCGGCGCGCGCGTGCACGCGAGCAAGAGCGGTGTCGCCCACTTCACGGCAGCCGACGACACCGCTTGCCTGATGCTGGTGCGTGAACTGATGGGGTATCTGCCCCTCAACAACACCGAGGATCCGCCCTATCTGGCGACGAGTGACGATCCCAATCGCGCGGAGGAGCGACTCGACACGATCGTGCCGGCCTCCAGCGACGTACCGTACGACATGCGGGAGGTCGTCAAGCTGGTCGTCGACGACGGCAAGTTCCTCGAGGTCCACTCGGCATATGCGCGCAACATGGTGGTCGGGTTCGCGCGGCTCGGCGGCCGCGTGGTGGGCATCGTCGGCAATCAGCCGAGCTATCTCGCCGGCGTCCTAGACATCCACGCCAGCATCAAGGGAGCGCGGTTCATCCGCTTCTGCGATTGCTTCAACATTCCGATCGTGACCTTCGAAGACGTCCCCGGCTTCCTGCCCGGCAAGGGTCAGGAGCACGACGGCATCATCGTTCACGGTGCCAAGCTCCTCTATGCATACTGCGAGGCGACCGTGCCCAAGCTCACGGTGATCACCCGCAAGGCATACGGCGGTGCCTACGACGTCATGTCGAGCAAGCACATCCGTGGCGACGTCAATCTCGCGTGGCCCGGTGCCGAAATCGCGGTGATGGGCGCGGAGGGCGCTGCCAAGATCGTCTTTCGCCGTGAGATCCAGGCAGCGAGCGATCCCAAGGCCGAGGAGGCGCGGCTGGTTGCGGCATACAAGGAACGCTTCAACAATCCGTACCTCGCCGCCGCGCACGGTTACGTCGACGACGTGATCCAACCGCGCGAGACGCGCGCGACGCTCATCCGCGCCCTCGAGCTCGCCTCGCGCAAGCGTGATTCCAACCCGCCGCGCAAGCACGGCAACATCCCGCTCTGAACCCAACGCGGAAGCGCAAACCATGAGCGAGAAGAAGTCGCCTCTCTTTCGACGGGTGCTGATCGCGAATCGCGGTGAGATCGCACTGCGCGTGATTCGCACGGCCAAGGAGATCGGGATCGAGACGGTCGCGGTCTATTCCGATGCCGATCGCAACGCCTTGCACGTGCGCCGCGCCGACCGCGCTGTGCATCTCGGCGGATCGTCGCCCAAGGACAGTTATCTTGCGGTCACGAAGGTCATCGCGGCGGCCAAGGCCAGCGGCGCCGACTGCATCCATCCGGGCTACGGCTTCCTGTCCGAGAACGCCGGCTTCGCGGAGGCATGCGCCGATGCCGGGATCACCTTCCTCGGGCCGTCGGCGCACGCCATCCGCGCGATGGGCGACAAGGTCGAGGCGCGGAAGGTCGCGAAGGAGGCAGGGGTTCCGCTGGTGCCGGGACTCGAGGACGACGTCCGCGACGACGAAGTGCTGTTCGCGACCGCGGAGCGCATCGGCTTCCCGGTGATGCTGAAGGCGGCAGCGGGCGGCGGCGGCAAGGGCATCCGCATCGTTCGTGATCGTTCCGGCTTGATCGAAGCCGCGAAGATGGCGCGCGCCGAAGCGCAGGGCGCGTTCGGCGACGACCGCATCTACCTCGAGAAGTTCGTGACGAAGCCCCGTCACGTCGAGATCCAGGTGATGGGCGACCGCCACGGCAAGGTCGTCGCGTACGGCGAGCGCGAGTGCTCGGTGCAACGTCGGCACCAGAAGCTCGTCGAAGAGTCACCGAGTCCGGCATTGGATGCGGCGATGCGCGCAGCGATGGAGAAGGCGGCGTGTCGTCTCGCTGCAGCGGTCGGTTACGTCGGCGCGGGCACCGTCGAGTTCCTCGCTTCCGGCAAGGAGTTCTACTTTCTCGAGATGAACACTCGGCTCCAGGTCGAGCATCCGGTCACCGAGATGCGATTCGGAGTGGACCTCGTGCGCGAACAGTTCCGCGTCGCTGCGGGCCTGCCGGCGAACGATCCCCCGGCCCCCCGTGGCCACTCGATCGAGATCCGCGTCAACGCCGAGGACCCCATGACGTGGTTCCCGGCCTTGGGCACCGTCCGTCGACTCAACACCCCGGGTGGGCCGGGCGTGCGGCTGGATGCGGCGCTGTATCGCGGCCTCGAGATCACGCCGCACTACGACAGCATGCTCGGCAAGCTCATCGTGTGGGCCGACGATCGCGATGCCGCGATCGCACGCGCGATTCGCGCGTTGCGCGAGCTGCGGATCGTCGGCATCACGACTTCGGCGTCGGCGGCGCTCAAGGTGCTGCAGAGCGAGTTGTTCGCATCCGGTGACTACGACACCTCGATTCTCGAGCACGTGTCGCGAGCGCCGTCCGCGCACGCGGAGGAACTCGCGGCCATCGCCGCCGCGGTCGTTCGTCACGTGGCGGCCGAGAAGATCGCCGCTCCCGAGGTTCGAGGTGGCGCAGCTCGCGAGGCGCTACCGAGTTGGGTTCTCGTGGATCGTGCCGCTCGGCTCGGTCGGTTCGGTCGCTGAAGGAAGACGTTGCGATGAAGTACTGGACGAAGATCAACGGTCGCGAGCACTCCTTCGAGTTCCGTCGCGAGAACGGTGCGCTAGTGGCGGCGCGCGACGACGGCGCGGTGTTCCACGTCGACCTGACCGCGGTCGGTGACGGCGGCGCCTTCTCGCTGATCGTCGATGGTCGCAGTTACGACAGCCTCATCGAGCAGGAGAGCGGCCGCACGGTGGTGCAGTTGCTGGGTGAGCGGGTCATTGTCGACATCGAAGACGACCGCGAACGAGCCGCGCACCGCGTGGCCGGGCACAAGGTGGGTGGGCGGCGCGTCGTCGAGGCCGCGATGCCCGGCGTCGTCGTGGCGGTGAAGGCCGTGGTGGGCGAGGTGGTTGAAGACGGGGCCACGCTCGTCGTACTCGAGGCGATGAAAATGCAGAATCCGATCCCGGCCGAGGGCCGCGGCAAGGTCGTGAAGCTGGCCGTGAAGGTCGGGGATGTCGTCGCTGCCGGGGATCTGCTCGTCGAACTGGACGACGCCGACGCATGATGCGCGGGCGGCGTAGCGCGCTCCTTGCCTGCGCGCTCTTGTGGTCCTGCTCCACGCCCGAGCCGGTCGTCGCCTTCCGCACCGCTTCGCCACGCCGCATCGTCGTGCTGCCGGCGGAATCGGTCGGTGCAGCGTCCCCACTACTGGCTTCGTTCGATCAGATCGCACATTCGATCCTCGTGGAGCGTGGCTACCTCGCGGTCCCGGCGGAGGTCACGGCCAGTGCATTGAACGCGTCGATCCCGCGCGAAGCGGCGCTCACCTACCTGCTCGACACCTTCGCGGCCGACGCTGTGATGGTGCAGCGCGTTCTGCCGCGCTCCACCTTGGCGGGTTCCGATCCGCGGGACTCGGAGATCGAGTGGACCATCGTCGCTGGCCGTCCACCGCAGCCGATCTGGAGTTCGCGGCTGCGGATGCGCTCCTCAGTCCTCACCACGGATCGCGTCAGCGGTCCGCCGGACATCGCCGGTTTCGACGACCCGAGTTCGGGTGCAGCCGGTGGTAGGCACTCGCAACTGCGAGCTCTGGATTCGAACGAGTCGGTGGAAGAGGTGCTCGCACGCATGGCAGTTCGATTGCCGCGCGCGGGATCGCGCGACTGAGCCCCGCCCGCGCGCGACGGGCAACCGCTCGTCGAACCTCCACGGGCAAGGAACTTCTCCGGCTTCCGGCTGGCGCCTCGGGCACGCGACGTCCAAACGGCCGCCTCTCGCATGCGGGTTCTCCCACTCGAACCGCTCCCCCCATGCGCCACCGTCCGCTTCCGTTTCCGCTCCTGCTGCTGCTGTCTCTCGCGCTCGTTGCACCTCTCCCGCTGCCGGCGCAGTTGCCTGCCGGTGGGCTGCTCGTCACCAGTCGGCACTCCGATCAGGTGTTGCTGTACGACGCCGGCGGTGCGTTCGTCCGGGTGTTCGCGCAAGGCGGCGGGTTAGACAACCCGGTCGGGCTGACCTTCGGGCCGAACGGCGATCTCTTCGTGGTCAGCGCGCTCACGAACGCCGTTCTGCGATTCGACGGGCAGAGCGGTGCCTTCGTGTCGGCCTTCGTCGCGCCGGGTGTCCTCAACGCGCCGCGCAACCTCACGTTCGGTCCCGACGGAGACCTGTACGTCTGCAACGCCGGCACCAACTCCGTGCTGAGATTCGACGGCATGACCGGTGCGTTGGTCGGAACCGCCGCGCTGGGCGGCGGACTGCGTACACCGACCAGCCTCGCTTTCGGTCCGACCGGCGACTTGTTCGTCGGCAACGTGAGTGACAGTCGCGTGCATCGATTCGAACGTGGAACGGGCCGCTCCCTCGGTGTCTTCGCGAGCCAGAACCTGGCGGGGGCGCACGACTTGACCTTCGGTCCGGACGGCTCGCTCTACGTGAGCAATGCCTTCGGCTTGCCGAGCGTCGTTCGATTCGACGGCTTCAGCGGTGCGCCGCTCGGCGGATTCGTCACCGACGGCGCGATGGGTGCGCCGCTGGGACTGACCTTCGGTCCGGAAGGCGATCTCTACGTGGCCAACCAGGGCGGCCACGACGTCCGTCGCTTCGATGGACGCACGGGCGCGCGTGTCGGCATCCACGTCGCCGCGCGGAGTGGCGGACTCAACGGGCCCCTGTTCTGCGCCTTCGTACCAGCGGCGAACCTGCAGGTCGCAGCACCGCAGCCGGGCGTCGCCGGTGGTCACAACGTGCTCGGCGTTCGCGGCGCGGTGCCCGGCGCCGTCACCGTGCTGCTCTTGGGCACGATGCCCGGAGCGAGCCCAACGCCGTGTCCGCAGGCCACGCTGCAGATGATGGATCCCAACGTCTTCGCCTACGGCATCGCCGACGAAGCCGGCACCATCACGTTCTGGTCGCATGTGCCGAGTTCGGTCGCGGGCTTCCCGTTCCTGTTCCAGGCCGTCGACTTCCGCCGCTGCGGGGTCAGCCCGGTGGTGGCGTGGCGATTCTGAATCGCCACGATCACGAACCCGCCGCGCCGGCACTCAGGGCAGCAGGCGACCGACGAACCACGTCTTCGCCTCGACCCACTGGAACTCGCTGGAGCTGCCCCAGCCGGGGTTCACGTAGAACTCGCGGTCGTAGGTGGTGGTGCCGATCCAGGTGGTCTTGCTGCGATAGCGGTACTTGAAGGCCACCGGGTAGTGCAGGCCGCCGCCCATGCTGTTGCCGATGATCACCGGGGTGTCGTTGTCCTTGATCTCGTCGCGGGCGTCTTCACGCTTGCTGGTGGTGGTGATGAAGGTGTTGCTGTCGGTGCCGGCGCAGTCCGCGCCGGTGCGAGCGCTCAGGTAACCTTGGGCCTCGTCCATGTCACTCGGCCACGTCGCGCCGCTGCCGAACAGGCAGTAGGTGTCGACCCAACCGTTGAGTTCGCGGATCACGTTCTCGATGCCCGAGTCCTGATAGATCGGTGCGACTGCCGAAGCCGACGCGCCGGAGGCCGTGGTGCCACCGCCGGTGCGGTAGAGCCCGGTGCGGCTCGCCCAGGTCGGGTTGCCGGCGTGCGCTTGGATGTCGCCCCAGGCGAACAGCATCGCCCACGCGACGGGACCGCAGCCCACGGCACAGCTTCCGTAGGTGAACTGGTAGTAGCGCGGCTGATCGCTGCTGCCGCCGTCGGCGGAATAGGTGGTCCAACTGCTCCAGTCCGAGAGGAAGCTGCCGCCGCCGCTCTCGCGCTCGGCGATCCAACGGTCCCTCAGCTCGAGTTGCTGCTGGCGCAGGTAGGGCCGATAGGCCTCCGAGAAGCCGGTCTTGAGCGCTCGCCAGGATGGCCATGCGCGCAGGTGCGGCCGGAACTCGGGGACGTTCTCGTCTAGCACCGACGGCACGTCGTGGAGCTGGCGTGGAAGTTCACCCACGGCGGCGACCATCTGGCCGTTGGCGTCTTCA
The DNA here is from genome assembly GCA_050181465.1 of Planctomycetota bacterium. GTDB lineage: Bacteria > Planctomycetota > UBA1135 > UBA1135 > UBA2386 > JACRLW01. Next base: position 58,103 of record JBFXDD010000017.1, on the reverse strand, counting down.
CCCACCATCGCCATCGAGTCGACTTTGAAGAAGCGAGCGATGCTGCGCTGTTGGCTCTGTGCCTCGCGGCGCAGGATCACACTCTGCGGCAGTCCGACCGACGACCAGTTGGGGATGGGTGCGTCGTGCTCGCCGGTCGCGACGATCACGAAACCGCCTTGGTCGACTGCGAATTCGAAGTAGGCGATCCCGGACACATCGGGGCGATGGAGCGGAGTCGCCGCGAGAATCGCCGGGGAGCCCGACCAACCCTCGGCCATCTCCGTGCCGGCGGCCTGTGCGATGCACGCTTCCGCGCGCTCTCGGCAGACGGCCAGCGAGTCCTGCTGGGCGAAGCGCAGCTCATGGTCTTCGCCGATGCGTCGCATGGTCGAGAGCGAGAACCCGATCTCGTCGTTGCGAAGAACCTGGAAGAAGAACTGCTCCGCGCCGGGACCGAACGACTCGAGGAAGTCGACCACGCTGCTACGGTTCTCGTCGAACGGAACGACGACGGCCGAGGCGAGGTCGACGCGCAGGCGGCCGAAGACACCGGCGAACTCCACCGGCTGGGCGGTGCGCGGGGAGAGGATGACGAGGGACGGGTTGAGGTGGTAGCCGCCCTGGCCGGCGCCACCCTGCTGTGCGGTCAGAACGGCCGCCGAACTCAGGACGATGGATGCGATGCGTTTCATCACGGGTCTCCGATGATCACTGTCTTGCTTGGTGGGCTCGGCGCCGTGCCGGGCCCGCTTCGAGGAGCAGCGCCGGCGCGGGTTCGTCACACCGTGAAGGCAGAAATCGCGGGACTCGTGCGGGGCGGGGCTTGGGCCGGATGATCGGTGCGTTTGGCTACCTCTGTGCGTGAGGGCCGCGGGCGGATACCGAGAAGCGCGATCATCCCCGGCGAGACGGCTTCGAGAGCGCGTCGATCGAGTCGCTCGAGCCGCCTAGCGCAGCCCACCGTCCGGCCCGCACCGTCCGAGACCTGCGCGAGCGCGTCCGCCCATCACCCGCCCGACGCCATCCACGCCGCCTGCTTCTCCGCCGCGCCCTTGAGGTAGTCGGGCCGCAACCGCACGCGCAGGAACTCGCGATAGACGCGACGTACGAGTTCGTTGAGGAGCAGGAAGTTGGCGGCGCGGTCGCGGCTGCGCTCGCCCGGCCCTTCGGCCTCCGGGTCGTCGTCGGGGAGGCGTACGCTGCGCAGTCCCATCGTGGGGGCGTCGAGCACGAAGCTCCACTGTCGCTCGCCGAGCGCAAGGATGAGCTTCGCTCGCTGCAGCCGACGACCCGCGCGCAGTGCGGCGCGCGCGCCGGTGCTGCGCGATGGGATGCCCTTGCGCAACGTGTGTTCGGTCTCGTCGTCCTCACGCGGTGCGAAGGCCAGGAAGTCGTCGAGCGAGATACCGATCTGGTAGCCGTCGCCGAGATCGAAGTCGCCGCCCTCGGTCTCGAGACGGAACCACAACCAGGTCAGAAACTCTTCGCCGAGGAAGCCGAAGCTGGTCGAGTCACTCATGCGTCGATCTCCATCCCGTCGTCGTCGTGATCATCGTGCGCGATGACCCCCGCGTGCCGCCGTTCGTGCACGTCGACACTCTCCTCTTTCGACCGCGGCCAGCGTACCGGCGCGACCTCGTCGAGATAGGCGACCGCCTCCCGGGAGATCCCGGCGTGCACGGCGAGCGAATGCGGATCGGAATCGACCAGCCGCGCGCCGAACGTGCGCAGGAACAACTTGTGGAACTCCTCGCGCATCGAATTCGAGGTCGCGAAGAGCAGGATCAGGTTCTTCTCCACCGACCACAGCACGTCGACGAGTTGCACGCTCGGCAAGATCCGCGGCAGGAGTCGGCGTTCCAAGTCGACACGAAGTTCCTTGCGCTCGCGTGCCGACATCGGCGTCCCGCGGCTGCGCTCGGCCTCGGCCCGGTGGATCTTCAGCCAGATCGTCGGCAGCTTCTTCTTGTCGATGCGGATACGCAGCCAAACCGCACCGTCGAGATCGAGGTCTTCCTGCCCGAAGCTGTCTCCGGTTGGGTCGGCCGGGCTCACCCAACCGATCGACCGCTCTTCGGACGCTGCCGTCTCGATCGAGCGAAAGCGCTGCAGGGACAGCGCCTCGGCAAATGCCTCCTGATCTGGTCGAGGCGTCTTCCCCTCGACATGGAACGCGACGAAACCACCGGAGCGTCGGAACATCGGCAAAGACGAAAACAGCCGGCGAGGATCACCGGCTGTTGAGAGCACGAAGCGAAGAAGGTGCGGCGATGCGCCGCGCGATCAGCGACCGAGATAGGAGTAGCGCTTCTGCCAGTCCTCATCGCGGAAGGCGATCTCCACGCGACCCTGCATGATCTGCTGCATCTTGGTTCGGACCTTGACGTCGTCGTCGTCGAACATCAACAGGATGTGGCTCGCCTGGACCTGGTCCTGTGCGCTCTCCTTGCCTGACTCTCGGCCGGTGGCCTTGATGAGGTGGTAGCCGAAGGAGGACTGGACGACGTCTGAGACCTCTCCGAGCTTGAGCGAGAACGCAGCGCGCTCGAACATCGGATCCATCATTCCGCGGCCGAACTTGCCGAGATCGCCGCCCTGCGCCTTCGATGGGCAGGAAGAATGAGCGCGCGCGACTTCCGCGAAGTCGGCGCCGTCGACGATCTGCTGGCGCAGCTTCTTGATCTGCTCGAGCTTCGCCGCGCTGCCGGCACGGAACGCTGCCAGCGCCGCCTTCTGCTGTGCGACGGCCCGCATGGCCGTCTGCATCATCATGTCGTCGGAGCGACCGTTCGGGGCCTGGCGGTAGAACTCGTACATCGACTCCACTTCCGCTTGCGACGCGGCTTCGCCGTCGGCAATCAACACGACGTCTTCGCCGAACTTCGCCTTCTCTTCGGTGGTCATCACTCGGCCGACCAGCCGCACTTCCGCGGAGTCGGTGCCGACGACACTCGCCACCGGCTGCGGCTTGATCTCCACGGCGACTGCGCGAGGTTGCACATCGCGCTCCTTGAAGAACCGCATCACCGACTTCGCGAGTCCGCCGCCGTCGGCCATCTTGCGAGTCGCGGCCAGTTCGACCTTGGCACGTTCGATCTCGGCGCGCAGTTCGTTGAGCGGGTCGAGGACCTCGCCCGCCGGGCGGTCCTGCGCGGCCTTCGCGGCGGCGGCGGCTTGCTTCTCGGCTTCGATCTGCGCGGCCTTCTGCTCCGGAGTCATCTGAGATTCGATCACCTTCGGCGCCGCCGGGTTGCCGGTGCCGCCCTGGCCTTGGGCCAGGACCGTGCCGGGAATGAGTGCGGACAGGAACAGTGCGGGCAGTGCCCGGAGCGAAGCTCGGTTCATCGAATTGCTGGTCGGACGGACCCCGCGCGGCGAGGTCGGGAGGGAGGATGAGACGGGGGCGCCCGGAATCGTGCAAGGCCGGACCGCCCTGGCGGCGTCGAGGACGAAGCGCGGACCGAATGCCTCCCGCGCGCGGCCACGGCGATCCACGATCGAGCCGGCGGCGGCTAGCCCTTCGTGAACGTCTGCTGCGATCGCCACAAGTCGCGCCCAGCGGCGTCGCTACGACGGCTCCTCCCTGACCGCGAAGCTACCGTTGCGCTTCGGTCGTCGACCGTCGTAGCTCCTTGCCGGGCATCGACCTGTGTCGATCTCGCGACGACGTTCACGCCTAATCCGGGCTAGGGCCTGATCGTCGCGTTCAGGCAACCCTTACGGCTCGCCGATCTAGTACGGATGATCCGTGAACGTCTGCAGCGATCGCCGCAACTCGCGCCCGGTGGCGTCGCTGCGTCGGGTCCTCCCTGGCAGCGTAGCTACGGCTTCGCTTCGGTCGTCGACCGACGTAGCTCCTTGCCGGGCATCGACCTGCGTCGATCTCGCGACGACGTTCACGACTAATCCGGGCTAGGACCAGGCGAATGACTTCGGCGCAGAACTCCGGCAGCGAGACCCCGGCTGCAGTCGGCCAGAACGGTCGGGACCCGGCGCCGCGGCGCCAGAAGATCGTCCTGGTCCTGGGCGGGGGCGGCATGCGCGGCTTCGCCCACATCGGAGTCATCCGCGCGATCGAGCGGCTGGGCCTGCACGTCGACGAGATCGTCGGGACCAGCATGGGGGCGGTGATGGGCGGGCTCGCCGCCGCGGGGCGCGACAGCCACGCGATCGAGGAAGTCGCCAACGAGATCTCGGTCAAGGACTACCTCAAGCTCAACCTCGTGAAGTTCCTGGTCCGAGGCTACGGCCACGCCTCGGTCTACAAGGGCAAGACCTTCCGTGACTTCCTGCGCGCTCACCTACCGCAGCAAGACTTCCGCGAGCTGCCGATTCCCTACGTCTGCAACGCGCTCTCGCTGACGCGCGGGCACATCCGCTACTTCGGCCTGCCGGACGACACCGCCGTGCCGGTGGCCGACGCGATCTACGCCTCGGCCTGCCTGCCCGGAGTCTTCGAGCCGCCGCAGATCGACGGCGACTGGTACATCGACGGCGGCATGGCCGAATGTCTCGCCATCAAGGTCGCTCACGCGCGAAAGGCCGACATCGTGATCGCGGTCGACTTGACGGCGATCGATCACCACACGCCGGTGCCGTTCCGCGCGACGCTCCCGCACATCCTCTTCCAGACCTATGCGCTGATGGGGGCCGTGCTCAACGAACACGCGCTCCATCGCTACGCGACCGAGAAGGTGGTGTTGATCCGACCCAAGGTGCACGCAGTGGGTGTGCTGGCGCAGCCCGATACTCCGGAGGTGGTCCGACTCGGGGAGCGCGAAGCGCTGGAGGCTTTGACCACCAATCCGTTGACTCGCTACCTCTGCGATCCGGCGGTCGTGCGCGAGGTCGACAGGACCATCCGCGCTCCGCGCGATTACGTGCACTTGGACGTCGATCCAAACAAGTGCATCCATTGCGGCATCTGCGCAGTCACCTGCGCGACCAACGGCTATGCCGACGTTCCGCTGGGGAGCGTCGTGCGCAAGCTGCACAACTACGAGTGCACTCGAGATGCCGCGTGCGAGCGGAGCTGTCCGACCGATGCCATTCGTCTTCACAACCTCTGAACGCAGGGCTCGTGGAAGTGCGGCGAATCCTCAGCTAGCGTGACCGAGAACTCATGACTCGTCATCCAGAAGGCACGGTTCTCGTGGTCGGCGCATCGTCCGGTGTCGGCGCCGAGCTTGCCCTGCAGATCGCTCAGACCGGCCGCAAGGTCGCGGTCCTGGCCCGTCGCGCCGACGAACTCCGCAAGCTGGTCGACGCGATCAATCACAAGGTCGGCACCACTCGTGCCCACGCCTACGAGCACGATGTGCGGAGCCGCGAGACCATCGAGCCCCTGATCACCCGCATCGAGTCGGAACTCGGTCCGGTCGATGAGCTGCACTTTCTCGCCGGAGTGATGCTCTCGGTGGAACTCGACGAGTTCCCGACCGAGAAGGACGCGCAGATGCTCGAGATCAACGCGCTGGGTTGCATCGCGTGGTGCAATGCCGTCGCGTCGCGGTTCCTCGCCCGCAAGTCCGGCCACATCGTCGGCGTCACCAGCGTGGCTGCCGTGCGGGGGCGGATGGATCGGCCGGGCTACAACGCGTCGAAGGCGGCGCAGGACGCGCATCTCGAGGCGCTGCGAAACCGGCTCTGGCGGCACGGGATCAAGGTCACCACCGTGCGTCTCGGTCCGGCCGATACGCCGATGACCGCCGGCTTGAAAGTGCCGATGGCGATCAGCGCGGCCGCGGCGGCGCGCGGTGTGGTGCGGGCACGCGATCGCGGGCGTGCGATTTCCTACGTGCCGTGGAAGTGGTGGCCGATCATGACCGCGATCGCGTCGATTCCGTCCTTCCTGTTCCGTCGCATGAAACTCTGATGACGTCGAGTCTTCCCTGGTCGGTCGCGGATGTCCGTGGATTCGGCATGGCGATCGGTGGGCAGGCTGAGGTCGTGCGCCCGGCGTCCGTCGATCAGCTCGGCGAAGTATTGGCTCTGCCGCATGGTGAGCGCGGGCTGACCTTGCGCGGCGCCGGTCGCAGCTATGGCGACGCCTCGACCAACGTCGGCGGCCGCGTGCTCGATCTCACCGGGCTCAATCGGATCCTGCACTTCGACCCGACGACCGGGATCGCGCGCGTCGAGCCGGGTGTCCGCATCCGCGATCTCTGGAGGCACGCCATCCCGCACGGTTATTGGCCGGCGGTCGTGCCGGGCACGATGGCGGTGACGCTCGGCGGTGCGGCGGCGATGAACGTGCACGGCAAGAACGCCTTCGCGGTCGGCACCACCGGCGATCACGTGCTCGGTCTGCGGCTTCTCACCCCGAACGGCGACGTCCTGGAGTGCAGTCGCGAGCAGAACGCCGAGGTCTTCCACGCGGCGATCGGCGGGTTCGGCATGCTCGGCTGCTTCACCGAACTGACGTTGAAGCTGAAGAAGGTGCACAGCGGTCGCTTGCGCGTCTGGGGTATCGCGATGCGCAGCCTGGAGGACGCCATCGAGATCATCGAGGATCTTCGCGAGCGCGCGGACTATCTCGTCGGCTGGTGTGACCTTTGCGCCAAGGGCAAAGCGTTGGGACGCGGCGTCATGCACCGCGCCGATCAACTCGAGAAGGGCGAAGATCCGGACGGCGAGGCGATGTTGGCGGCGGAGAAGCAGGACGTCCCCTCGACGCTATTCGGCATCGTTCCCAAGGGATGGATCTGGCCGGGGATGTGGTGTGCCTATCACTTCGGTCTCGTCCCCATGGTCAACGCGATGAAGTTCCGCGCCGGATTTGGCGAGGCGAGGTCTTCGCCGTATCTGCAGACGCATGGCGCGTTCCATTTCCTCTTGGATTACGTGCCGCGGTGGGAATGGATGCTGAAGCCGGGCGGGCTCATCCAGTTCCAGCCCTTCGTGCCGGCAGCGGCGGCGGCTCGCGTGCTACGCACGGTGGCTGAGATGGCTCAGCGGGAGGGCTTGCGGCCCTACTTGGGAGTGCTCAAGCGTCATCGCCCCGATCCGTTTCTGCTCACGCACGGACTCGACGGCTTCTCGATGGCCATGGACTTCGGGGTTCCCGTCAGCAAGCGCGGACGTGAACGCCTGTGGAGGTTGACCCACGCGATGGCCGACGTCGTGCTCGATGCCGGCGGGCGCTTCTATTGGGCCAAGGACGGCACCTTGCTCGCATCGTCTTTCGAGAAGATCCACGGCGTGCCGGCGGTCGAGCGCTTTCGCGCGCTGAAGCAGCGACTCGATCCGCGCAATGTGCTGCAGAGCGACCTGTCGCGGCGATTGGCGGTCATGCCGAGCAAATGACCGCGTGTCAGACCATGCTGCGACCTATCGGATGGAGTAGCTCGTTCGTTCTCGAAGGTCGAACTCGACGACACGCTTGCGTCGGCTCCCACCGCTTCCGGACTCGACGGTGACTGTTCCTTCCGTGCTGCCGAGGCCGGCTATCAGGATGTTGGAAGCCGTCGGGCCCTGAATTACGAACATCTCGTTCCGACCGCCGGAAGCACGCTCGCTCACCTTCCAGGCTCCGATGCCCTCGCCGTCGTACAACTCGACGGCGAGTGAGATGCGGTAGGGTCCCATCGCGTCTGCCGTCGTGATCGTGATGCCGTCGAGGGGTACTTCGCCGCTCCAAAGCAGATATCGGTGCTCGTCCACGCTCCGCATGAAGCCGGCGAAGCGAACGCTCTCAGAGTGGACTCGCTGGTCCAAGTACGGCGGATCCATGGGAATCGGTCCAGCGAATTGCGCTACGGGCTTCCAGGTCTTCATCTGTCCGAGTTGCGTCGACTCATACCACGAGAGCGCGAGCGTCCATTCGGTGGAGTTCTCGACCTGCGGCAGGAAGCGAAGGATCGAGCTTGCCTGCAGTCGGATCTCGACCGATCGGGTCTCGCCCGGCCGCACGGTGATGGTCTCACTGAGCGGACACACCAGCGGGGTGTCCGTCTTGATCAGGTGCCGGACGCGGTCTCTCTCGCCGGTGCGAGTCGCAGTTCCGACCCAAGCGGGATGTGCGGGCATCACCTGCAGGAGGTCTCGGTGTCGAGCGATGAGAACATGCGCGAGACCGGTCGGAATCGGGATCGTCAGCTTCTGCGTTCCATCTGTGGCTACGCTGGACACGCGGGTGGTGGTCTTCGCGATCAGTTCATCCCACGAGGTCTCCGTCCAGGTGTCTGGCGAAGGGATCCAATCGACCACGGGCTGCACCACGAAGAAGCACTGGGATGATTCGATCGGGCTCCGCGCAAGACATCGAACCTCGAGATAGCCGATGCAGTCCAATGCGACGTCGTCGATGTGTTGCGCCAGTGCCACCTCCGTCGGCAAGAACTTCGGGGGGGAATCCTCGGATCGCAGGACGTATCGCGACCCGGAGACTGAGACGATCCCGCGCTCGTCGGTCGAAAGGCGCTGCGACGAGCCATCGATCCTGTCCTCGAGTGCGATCAAGGCGCTCGGAAGCGGTGACCCATCGGCAGCGTCCACCAATCGGATCGGTCGACTCCGGTTGCCGACCCGCGAGCGGGGAACTTCAACCACCTCCGGGGTCGATCGTGCGGTCCTTGGGGTGCTCTCTGCGATCTCGCCACCGGGTCCCGGTGGCGGCCGCATCAAGCACCGATGCGCGGAGAAGACCAGAGCCGAGGCCACTCCGAGCATCACGAAGATCCCGAAGCCGGCGCGCCGGTGATCTCTCGGGCTAATCATGACGTGCTCTGCCGGGCTTTCGGAACATGCTGGGGTCGACGGCGCCGGAACGCCGTGGCTTCACGGCTGCTCGCAATTGCATGTTGGTAGAGTCGCGGATGGACCACGGAGGTTGGCGACGGTTCGATCTCCATCAGTACGGTAGCGGAAACACCTCGACCGTTGCGCGCGTTTGCGCTTCCGCCATCACTCGGGCGGATCCCATCGTGGTTGAATAGGATGTGTGGATAGCGCGGTCGTAGGTCACGGTCGCTTCCGTCGCTGTTCTGGAGATCCCGGCGTCCGTGTCCGCGAAGGTGTCGGCATCTGCGGACGAACTGTGCCAGTGGAGGGTGGAGTAGGGCGTCACGAGGGTCGCGATTGGTGCCGCTGAGATGTGGAGGGGGCAGGGGTGCTATTCCCTGGTATTCTTGGAAGGGGACACTTGACTCTCTCTCTCTCTCTCTCTCTCTCTCTCTACTCGAACCTATGGCACGGAACGACAGGACTTGGCAAGCCGCCCTGCTGAGCGGAATCCTGTTGGGCATAATCGGCGGCTGCGGGCAGAGGCCCGAGGCGAGGGGGGCGCAGCCGAGCGCACCTGAAGGAACGTTGCCGAGTTCGAGCCTCGTCGGAACGAGATCTTGGAGCGGGGTCACTACAGCGTTCCAGGCCCCAGATCGGCGGGAGTCACTACTCCTCGCTGCGGCGGCCCTGGCCGAGCACTCTGCATCGCCCCCGGGCGGGCTGATCGGCAAAGCTGAGCCAAGTGCGAAGGGCCCCACTGATGCGGAGGATCAGCTCGATCGCGTGCGGGCCGAAATGCGGGGGGCGGAGCAGCTCCTCTTTGGTCTACTCAAGGAATCGGCATCGAGTCCGGAAGTGGTGAATCAACCGAGCATCGACAAACCTGCCGTCCAGTTCTTCCGCGCCTCGGTCTCGGCGCTTGCAGGCGCTCCATCCGTTCTCTTCGTCTCTGACGACGAAGGCTTGCGAGAGATGGATGGCGAGATCGTAAGCCCCTCGGCGGTCACCCAAATCCGGCCAGTCAGGGTCACCTCAAACCCGGCCAGTGAGGAGAGCGAAGGCGGGCGTTGACGCCGCTGGGCACAAGGTGTTGCCCGGCGGGGATGGCCAACGTCTTGAAGCCCGAGAAACAAGAAGAGGTCCGCGCGCTGGGGCGCCTCGGCTGGTCGCTGCGTCGCATCCAGCAGGCCACCGGCGTGCACCGGGACACGGTCCGCGGCTACCTGTCTGCGGCCGGCATCCCGGTCCGTGAGCCGCGGCGGCGGCGGGCGCCGGCAGAGCTGGCGGCAAATCCGGCCAGTGAAGTGACCCCCGACCCTGGTCGGCCAAATCCGGCCAGTGAGGTGACCCCCGACCCGGACCGGCCGCGACAGCCGAGCCGATGCGAGCCGCACCGGGACTTCATCGAGTCGGCAACGAGGCGGGGCCGCAACGCGATGGCGATCTGGCAGGACCTGGTCGACCGGCACGGCTTCGCGGGTAGCTACCAGTCGGTCAAACGCTTCGTCCGCGGCCTGCGGCCGGACGATGCGCCGATCGCGCACCCGCGCATCGAGACCGCGCCCGGCGTCGAAGCCCAGGTCGACTACGGCGACGGCCCGCTCGTGCGCCATCCGGAGACGGGCAAGTATCGCCGCACGCGGCTGTTCGCCATGACGCTCGGCTTCAGCCGCAAGGCGATCCTGCTGCTGGTCTGGAAGTCGAGCTCGCGGACCTGGTGCGAGCTGCACGAAGAGGCGTTCCGTCGGCTCGGCGGCACCCCGCAGACGATCGTGCTCGACAACTTGAAGGAGGGCGTGCTCACCGCCGACGTGCACGACCCGACGCTCAACCCGCTGTTTCGCGACGTGCTCGCGCACTACGGCGTCGTCGCGTTGCCGGCGCGTGTCCGGCACCCGGACCGCAAGGGCAAGGTCGAGTCGACCATCGGCTACGCGCAGAAGACGCCGCTGCGCGGCATGCGCTTCGAGTCGATGGAGGCGGCGCAGCGGCACCTCGACGAGTGGACCGATCGCTGGGCGGACACGCGCATCCACGGCACGACCAAGCAGCAGGTCGCGGCGATGTTTGCCGAGGAGCGCCCGGCGCTGCAGCCCTTGCCCGCAGAGAGCTTCCGCTACTACGAGCACGGCAACCGCGTCGTGCACACAGACGGCTGCGTCGAGGTCGCACGCGCCTACTACGGATTGCCGCCGCGCTGGATCGGCGAGACGGTCCACGTGCGCTGGGATCAGCGTTTCGTGCGTATTCTCGATCCGAAGAGCGGAGCATTGATCCGCGAGCATCTGCGCCAACAGCCCGGTCGCTTCCGCGTCGAGCCCGCCGACCGCAGCCCCAAGACGCCGGTCGGCGTGCAGAGCCTGCTGCAGCGGGCTCACACCGCTGGACGCCACATCGGCGCCCTGTGCGAGTGCATCGAGCAACGCCGCGACCAATACGGAGCCCGCGAGATCCTCGGCGTGCTGTCGCTGGTCAAGAAGCGCGGCTTCGGGCCGATCGACGAGAGCTGCCGCGTCGCCCTCGAAGCCGGTGCTCCCTACTTCCGCATCGTGAAGCGACTCGCCGAGCGATCAGCGCCCGGACCGAGCGTGAAGCAGGTCGACGACCTGATCCGCGACCTCTCCCACTACCGCAACGTCATCGACCGCAAGACCAATGAATCAGACTGAACTCGATCGCTCTCTTCGTCGCCTGCGCCTGTCCGGCATGGCGGACACGTTGCCGACGCGCATCGTCGAGGCGCAAGCCGAGAGGGTGCCGCACGTCGACTTCCTCGCCACGCTCGTGCACGACGAGATGAATCGACGGCAGGACCGCCTGATCGATCGCCGTATCAAGAAGGCCGGTTTCCGCGACCACGGCCGCACGCTCGACAACTTCGACTTCGCCTTCAACCCGAAGATGGACCGCAAGCTGATCTTCGAGTTGGGCTCGTGCCGCTTCATCGCGCAGCGCCAAGACGCGTTGATGCTCGGGCCGCCCGGCACGGGCAAGAGCCACCTCGCGCAAGCGATCGGGACCGCCGCGGCGCACCAGGGCTTCCACGTGCTCTACAAGGAAGCGCACGTGCTCGTCGAGGAGCTGGCCGACGCGACCCTCGATCGTCGCCGACGCGACTACATGAAGGAGGTTGCTGCCGCGCAGCTGCTGATCATCGACGACCTCGGCATGCGCAAGCTGCCGCCGACCGCATCCGAGGACCTGCTCGAGGTCGTCATGCGGCGCCACGAGCGCGCCAGCACGATGGTCACCTCGAATCGCCCGGTCGATGACTGGGGCAAGCTGCTCGGCGACAACGCCGCCGTGTCAGCCATGCTCGACCGGCTGCTGCATCACTCGCACGTCCTCAAGTGCGGCCCGAAGAGCTGGCGCACCCGCGCCGGCCTGGCGTCCGCGACCGAGTAGCCGCGACCACCTTGCACCCCCTGGATCAACCGCTACACAACTGCATGTCCGCGTCGCTCGACTGGCCGGTTTTGAGGTGACCACAACTGGCCGGATTTGGGGTGACCACCGAGGTAAGCCTGAGACTCCGTGCCCTAGCGGTCGCAAGAGCGAAACGAACCCCATGAAAAAGTTCCCTTCACGTATTGCTGTCTTGTTGTTCTCAGCCTTTCGGATTTCGTCCCAACTCCTTGTTGCGGCTGAGCCGACGGAAGCGCCACGACATGCTTCGTCGATCACGGCGACTACCCAGTGCCTCGCTCTCGCGGCGCCAGTTCTGGTTTGTCTTGACGAAGTAACTCCTTGTCTCAGCTGCTCTCGGGAGCCTTCGGCGACGCTGGAGTCTGTTCCGGTCCCGGACTCCGATCCAATCCCACTAACAAGCGAAGCTCTGGCCGCGCCCTTTCATGGAAGGATCACTGCTTCCATCAACTGGCCAGCCTACCAGCATGGCGAGCCAGGGCAGTGCATTTACGGTGGCTGCAATCACCGTCCCTGCTCTTGGACTGGCGACGTGCAGATCACTACCGCCCCGAATGGAACCCATGCACCGGAGACCTGGGATGGCTATGTATTCTGGGGGGGGACGCAGATCCAAAACTTCCAGTTTGAGTCAGATAGCAACGGCGATGTGGACACGGTTGCCCTCAACCGGACGTTGCCGTGCGATGATCAACATACTCAGGCAGTTGAGTTGGAGATCAAGGTAAAAATTGGCTCGACCTACACGAAGATCGCTTCACTCACATTCACGTGCAATCCATGTAAATGACCGGGTGGATACTGTGATCGCCAACGATGGGCTCCTGCAATGCCGGATCTCGCGAGTTGCGTCCTGCGTAGCACGCCGCGCGCGAACTCTGGCGCCTTGACTCTTCGGTCGAAGTCTCATCGGCGATCCCGGGGCGGTTCATTCGGTCAGCCAGTCGCGCGCATCGGGCCCCGGAATGGATCGACCCCGACCCCCGCCCAAGGTGCACTGCGTCCTCTGGACTGCCTTGGCACATCCTTGCGCGAGTCGCGCATTGGGAGGCGTTTGAACATGGGCCGGCCGATTGAAGTCGCTCGACGAGGCCACGCTCGAAGATGATGGATGACAGGCATATGGGCCGGAACCGGGTCCTCCTTGTGGTCGCGATCGTAGGGGTCGCGGCGATCGCTCTGTTCTCGACGGTCACGGAGGAGCCAGAAGACAACCGATCCTGGTCCCCGGGTCTGCGTCAAGGCGCTGACAGCGATGGGGCCCCAGCAAGGCCCGAACCGCAGTCGGACGTTGAGCGAGTAGTCCCATCGGGGATCGCTGACGAACGCAAGCGACTACCTGGGTCGCTCGATCCATCCGACGTATCGCTGACGCTGACGGTTCGGGGTGAGGTGCAGGAGTTGCTCGAAGGCGTGGCCTACCTTGCGCAGTCCGCGAGACAGGCGATGAACTCAGGATCGCCGTCCTTCGAACAACTCAGAGAGGTGTCGAGTCGTCGCTTCTTGGCGATGGACGAGAATCGACTCCAATTTGAGGGATCGAGCGGGCTTCCGCGTTCTCATCTCTACTTGATCTTGGTCGCGGAGGGCCATTGTCCGTCGGTGACATCGCTCATCGACCAGTCTCCGGTCGATGGATGGGCGAGGCTCGGGACAACTCGGTTGTCCCGCGGTCAGCGAGCGAAGTTCCGGGTTCAGGCGGGAGGGAGTGCGGTACAAGGTGCCAGGATCTCACTCGCGGACTGGTCGCTGGAACTGAGCAATGGCGACCTGCTGCAGGCGGCCGTCACGGGTGCTGACGGTCGAGCCGAATTTCCATTCCCCTTGGAGATCGGGCAACATGATCTTCGAATCCAAGCTGAGGGTTTCTCAGTCGAGTCGGGCGAGCGCTACCTGCACGAGGGACAGGAGCATCGAATCGATCTCACCGCGGCATCCACATGGTCGGGATCGGTCACGACTTCCGGGCCGAGTCCGGAGCCGATCGAGAACCTGGAGCTGATCGTTACCGGTGCAGATCCCGAGGCGGCGAATCGCATGACCAGAACCTCGCGGACGGATCGCATGGGGCGGTTTCATGTCGTGCTCCCGCCAACCGTGATGTCGGCTCGGGTGACGGCCGTCCGGCACGGTGTTGCGCAAGATCTCGGCACGTTCCGAAGGGGTGGAGCCTTGCACCTCACTTGCGTCGTGCACAGGATCGTATTGCACGTTCGCAGCTCGACTGACTCTGCGGTGCCGGTCGAACGTTTCGCGGTGCGAGTTTGTTCGAGCGCGTCGAGCGCAGAGAACTCACGTTGGTTTCGGGGTGTCGTTCTTGCAGGGCACCACAGGGAAGGATCCGTAGAGATGTCTGTTTTTCCGGGGGAGCATCTGGTGCAGGTTGTTCCCCTCGAACGCCAGTGGCTACCACCGCTCCCCAAAGTCGTTCACTTCAGCGGAGACTCCGATCTTCGATTCGATCTTCGTCCGGCAGGAGAGATCATTCTTGAAGTCGTCACGGAGAAGGATGAACCGATCTCCGGGGCGATCGCCGATGTATTGACGACCGCCGCGGGCGCTCGGGTAAGCGCTGATACGATTGCTCGGGATATCTTTGCCGTGTCTCCGCGAACGCAGGCCGAGCCCGTTCGGTGGGACTCTTGCGTGACAGATGAAGGGGGTTTCGGCAATCTACGAGTGCCGGATGCACCAATCCATGTTCGAGTGAGCGCGACGGGGTTCGTCGATCGGATCATCGATGACGCCCGACTGACTGGCTCTAACCGTATCTATCTGAGCGTTGAACTTCAGCAATCCGGCCGCGTGGTCGGCGACGTTGAAGCGGATTCCCTCTGGCCACGTGAACGCTTCGGGATCGTTCTGAGATCACCAATCGATCAGACGGTGTTCCCGCAACGCACTTCCAGGCAAGGCCCCGTGTCGGTGTCCGACCGCCTAGTGTTCGAGATCGAGCAAGTTCCACCCGGGATCTGGGATGTCGTCTGGACCGTCGACGGCAATCCACTTCGAGATCCATGTGGGCAGGTGAAGGTTGTGGCGGGTGCCGAGGCACGCGTGAAGCTTGATACGAAGACTTCAGAATGGGTGACAGTTGGAGTCCGTTCGGTCATTCGTGGCATTGCCGACGTCGCCAACTGCGCTTTGGTGCTCTTTCGCGAAGAGGATGGTTCGATTTGGGATGGGGCACCAAGACAATTTGCTGGGGTCACGGATGCCGCGGGACAGTGCGAGGTGGTTCTGGAGACAGGGACCTACTGGGCTTACTTGTCGCGCGGAGAGGAGGTATGGGCCGCGCTCGCTTCGTTCGTGATCCAGTCCGAAACCAGGCGGGTGGACGTCGAGTTTGCGCCGTTGATCGTTCACCTCGAGGTCCAAGGCGAATCCGGGCTGCCGATTCGTGCAGCCAAGATCGAGGCGGTCGAGGACGGACGCTCACGCATTCGTCACTTCGCGGTGACGGACGAGGTGGGGCGTGCAGTCATGCCAGTGGAGATGCCGACGCCGTGGCGAGTGAGTATCGCGGGTACGAACGTCCTGGATCACGCCGTGAGTCCCGTGGCGCCGGGGGCCCCCCCCACGGTGATTCGAGTCCTGGGTCGATGAAGAGGAAGCTCGCGGTGGCTCCGATTCGACCCGCCCCCAAGGAGGCTGGCGGTGGCGTTGCAAACGTGACCTGTCCTACCTACGCCGCAGACTCGCCCACAGCGTGATCGCCGCGGGGCACGCTTCGCACTCGGCGCGAGAAGCCCTGTGGCGAGGGTGGCGACGTCGTCGGTGGCTTCTACGGGGACGCGGGCCCGCAGCAGGATGTGGCCGCGGTCCTAATGGTCGTCGACGGCATGGACCATGCTAACGTTCTCACGGTCGCCGCAGGGGCGCTTGCCCGTCCTGTCCGAAAACTCAACCGAGAGTCGGGCAACAGTGACACGGTCTTGCCAACTTGCGCATACATCAGCCGCTGGACCAAGATCACCTCCCTGTGACCGTCGGGCAGCAGGACTTGTCGGCGGTAGTGCCCATGCGACCGCAGTCGGTGCTTGGACGGGCAGTACGGGCATGCCCGCGACGCCTCGTTGACGAGCATCTCGGCGCAGCCACGTAGGCGTTGAGTCCGCCAGGAGCTGAGATTAGCTTCTGCACCGCGTGAAGCCGATGCGGCGCAGCCCCGCTAAGAGTCGCGCCGTACTGACTCCCGCGAGCTAGATACTCCGGGGGCCGCTCTTCGTACGGGCTCATCGTCCAGGGCGCCATCACCCAACTGCCGCGGCGTCCGAGAGAACAAGAGCCACGCCTTCGGATCGATAGGGAACCAGATCCAGCCCGACGGCTGATCGTCGCACTGGGCCAGCTACTCGGTCAGGCTGCTGATCGGTGCATCGTTACTAGCAGCAGCTTCACGAAGCTGGCAAGACGTGAGCGCTGGCACTCTGCCGCGAGCTCGGGAACCTGATCGGTGTCCAATTCCAGTCTCACGGCTGGCTCGCCGAGCCATTTGGTAACGCGCGGATCGCGAAGCGTCGTCTGCTCCAGTCGCTTGCACGGCGCGCACCAAGTTGCGCCGAAGTCGAGGATCACGACCTTACCGCTCCGCCCTGCCGCGTCGAGCGCGCGCTGGAGCGCCGCGCCGGACTCGTCCGAGGCTCCCGCATCCGAAGTGCAGCTCGATCGGAGTCACGATTCCCTCGAGTCCAGGAGGTGAAATGACCACAATTGCCTGTGCATTCAGTGCCCCGATGGCAGTCGGCCGGGTCGCGACCGCGAGGTTTCGGGCTAGGTAGCGGCGAAGTGGTTCCAGCAATCGGGGGCGGCTTCGAGCGACGGTTGTCTTCATGGCATTGCCTTGGGTCGTGCGGAGCACCTAGCTGGGGGCGGGCCCGTTTCTCGCGTGCACACTCCAATAGACACATCACCCGAAGGTCAATTCTCCGATCTTGTGTCGAGCGCCGAGCGCAAGTGCATGTACCGGATTGGCTTGTGCCACTCGTAGGGGACTTTGACCGACTTGTTCCCGGGGCCGACCGCCTGGAGGAAGCTCGGTTGGCGCGTCTTTGGTCCGAGGCTCGCCGCGTGGTGTTCTCCCGGAACTGCTCACCCCATTGCGCGCGGATCAGACAGCGACGATGGCGTGCGTTGACCACCTTCCGACCATCTGCCTGCTACCTCGCGGCGGAAGCTTCTCGGGACTTCGCAAGCTGGATCCGAATCGGGTTCCTCGCGTAGCGACTTCGACCCGCATTGAGAGTCGGTAGGAGAGCGCGCTCGCGCCGGCGATCACGTCATCGTCGACTTCGCAGGTGCGCGTACACGTCCTTGGCGATCTTCGCGCCCACGGCGTCGGCGTGCGCGGGATCGTCGAAGCCGCTGGTCAAGACGACCAGCACCATTGGCGAGGGGCCGAGGGGATCGAGGATCGCCGCGTCATGACGGATCCTGGTAATGGAGCCGGTCTTGTTTGCGACCGGAGTTCCTGCGGGCAGGCCGGCGGGGATCATGCTTCGGTGCTCTTGCCCCAGGAGGACGTCGAGCATTGCGCGAGCCTGGGCATTGCCGGCGCGATGATCCTCCAGGACGGAGCGAAGCAACATGGCGAGATCGCGCGCCGTTGCGACGTTGTTCATGCCGGCGCGAAATGCCGGGGTGTCCTCGACGCCCCGCAGGACCTTCATTCCGAAGCGCGCGCCGCGAGCTTCGATCGTCGCCTGGATCCGGCCCGCGCCGAGTCGCTCGATGAGCACGTTGGTCGCCAGATTGCTGCTCCTGCGGATCATTCGCTCGCAGAGTTCGCGGGCCGTCACCTCGGTGCCGACTCGAGCGAAGAGATCGGGATCGCTGTCGTCGGCGGGATCGAGGGCGTAGGGGGAACCGTCGACGATGCTGGCGAAGCGATTCGTCAGGCGGATCGGCGCGTCGAGGTCGATCTCGCCCACGGTGGCTCGCTCGAACAGCTCGATCATCACCGCGATCTTCATCGTGCTCGCCGCGTGGAAGGGGACCTGTGCGTCGATGAGCAACTCGAGATCGCTCGATGGATCGAAGCAGGCGACGGCGACCCGCGCGCCGTCACCGACGGCACAGGTCGACAGGATTGCCGTCTCGAGCGGGCTCGGCGGCGCGCTCGCGCAGGCGGTCAGGATCGCGACCAGGCCAACTGCCGGCCCGAGGGGGGAGCGACCTCGAGTGTGGGGGAAGCGGCGGTGCCTGCGCATGGCCCAGATGGTCCGCCCGTCCTGCCCAGCCGCAACATTCCTTTGGAAGGCGCCCCACCGCGGGCTATCCTGCTCGCGCCCAAAGGAGTGCCCCGCGGTCTTCCGCCAGCGCCCTCCCTGGGCGCAGGCGCGGTCGATGTCGGCTGCGCGTTCCTAGTCGGCGGTCGCGATCCCGAGTGCAGGGGCGACCAGGGCGAGCCAAAATCCCGGCAGAAACGCCGGTGGGATGGCCGAAAGACGCCCTGGGGGCCCGCCCTACTCGCCTTCCCGATTCCGCTCTTCTTCGTTCCTTTCCGCATCCGCAACCACCGCGTCGAGCCGGGCCCGAGACCGGGCCGCTCGACTTCGCGCTCGCCGGCCTTCGCCGACATTCGTCCGCTGCCGCGCCCGCGCGATCAACCCTGAGTCATCATCCGCGTGAGTTTCCAGTCTCTCGGGCTTTGTGAGCCCATCCTTCGGGGAATCGCCGCCGCCGGTTACGAGGCGCCGACAGCGATCCAACAACAAGCCATTCCGCTCGTCATGGGCGGCAAAGATCTCGTCGGGCTCGGCCAGACCGGCAGCGGCAAGACCGCGGCCTACGGCCTGCCAATGCTCGACCGTCTCGCCCGCCGATCGCAGCGCGGTCTGCGCGGGCTGATCCTCGTCCCTACGCGCGAGCTGTGCGTGCAAGTGGCGGAGAACCTGCGAGTGTTCGCCCAGTTTGCCGGGCTCGAAGTGCGCACGGCGTTCGGCGGCATCCCGCTCGGTGTTCAGGAGGCCGCGTTCAAGCGCGGTGTCGACGTGCTCGTGGCGTGCCCCGGCCGTCTCCTCGACCATATGCAATACGACACGATCAAGCTCGACCAGATCGAGATGCTCGTGCTCGACGAAGCCGACCGCATGCTCGACATGGGCTTCATGCCGCAGATCGGGCGCATCCTCTCGCGCATGCCGCGCGAGCGTCAGAACATGCTGTTCAGTGCGACGATGCCGCCCGACATCGATCGGCTGGTGAAGGATCACTTCGGCGATCCGCAGCGCATCCAGGTCGGCGCGCGTTCGCAAGCTGCCAGCACGATCACGCACCGGTTCCAATCGGTTGCCGCAACCGACAAGGAAGCCGAACTCGAGCGATTGCTTCGCCGCAGCGACGACACCGTGCTCGTGTTCGTGAAAACCAAGAAGCGTTGCGAGGAACTCGGTCGCAAGCTCAAGCGCGCCGGCCTGCCCGCGGAGTCGATTCACGGCGACAAGACGGCCGAGGCGCGTCACGTCGTGCTGCAGGGCTTCATCCGCGGCAAGGTTCGCCACCTGGTGGCGACCGACGTCGCCGCGCGCGGCATCGACGTCAGCGATATCGGCCTCGTGGTGAACTTCGACATGCCGCGCGCAGTCGAGGACTACATCCATCGCGTCGGCCGCACCGGCCGCGCGGGCACCAGCGGCGAGGCTTTGACACTGGTCGGCAAGCTCGAGCAAAAGGCGATGCGGGAAGTGCTCGACCACCTCGGGAAGACCTCGGTGGGCGGTCGCGTGATCGTCGACGGCAAGCAGGTGCTCGGTCCGAAGTCGGATGCCACGCCGACGGGCGACGAGCGCACCGCGCGAAGCCGGCGCGACGAGAGCGACGAGCGCGACGAGCGCGCGCCGCGCGCTGCCCCGAGCCGCCGGGCGGGAGCCGAGCGAGGGGAATCCGACACGCCGCGCGGACGGAACTCCGCCGGCGAGCGCGAATCGGTCGCCGTCGCGGAGCCACCGCCTCGTCGTCCGCGCCGCGCCGCCCTGGCGGCCGTCACCTTGGGGCGGGACGTCGATCCGACCACCGACGACGGCTTCGGCGCGGGCTTGGACGATCCGCCGGTGTCCGTGCCCGCCCGCTCGCGCCGGTCGCACGAGGAGACGCCCCGGAAAGATCGGCGGCGTTGAAACGTAGTAGCGGCCCGCCTTATCCATCCTCGCCGTACGCAGCCGATCGGCGCCCCGAACGGGTCGCCGGCCGTCGATGGCGGCGTTGCCGAACATGCTGGTCTTCGACCCCAAGTACTTCCTCTACGTCGGTCCGTTCATGCTGCTGGCGCTGTGGGCGCAGTGGCGAGTGAAGGGGACCTTCTCGCGGTTCTCCCAGGTCGGTCTGCGCTCGGGTGTGTCGGGCGCGGACGTCGCAGCCCTCATCCTGCGCTCCTCGGGTCTGCCCGACGTGCGCATCGAGGGCGTCGACGGAATGCTGGGCGACCACTATGACCCGAGCTCGCGCACCGTGCGCCTGTCGCGTGACGTGCTGCACGGACGCAGCGCGGCGGCGGTCGCGGTCGCCGCACATGAGTGCGGTCACGCGCTCCAACACGCGCAGGGCTACCAGCCCATGCTGTGGCGTGCGGGTCTGGTGCCGGTGGTGAACATCGTCAACTCGGTTGCCATGCCGATGTTCATGATCGGCATGTTCATGACGCCGTTTCGCTATCTGGCGATCGTGGGCGTCGTGATGTTCGCGGTCGGCACGTTGTTCCACCTGGTTACGCTGCCGGTCGAGTACGACGCCTCCGCGCGTGCCGTGAAGATCCTCGAGCACTCCGGTCTCGCCGATCCACAGGAGATGGTCGGTGTCCGCAAGGTGCTGTTCGCCGCCGGGTTCACCTATCTGGCGGCCACTTTGGTCGCTGCGGCGGAGCTGCTGTATTGGCTGCTTCAGTCGGGTCTGCTCGGTGGATCGCGCTCGAGCGAAGAGTGAGGGCCGACCGGCTTTCGCGCGTGCCCGATCCGCGTCCGCACGCCGCCCGTCAGGATCACCCCCGGCGAGTGACTCGTGGGTTTCCTCGGCAGCGCCTCGACCTTCGGGTCCATCGATTCCCCAGATGTGACTTCACGGCCCGTGCGGAAGTCCGAACCGGGGATCGGCAGCGGCTGCGACATCGAGGCCGGCAGACTGCGGGCGCGGTAACACCGGCGACTCGGCGTCGGCGACGCTCGACTTCGACGCGAATCCGCTCGCTCCCACGGTGGCAGGCATCCGCGCGTCCGGGCTAGGATGCGGAGGATGGCCACTGGCAAACGGCTCGGCACCTTCTGCGTGAACGGTGAGACGACGCAGATCGCGTACGACGGGCACCACACTCTGCTCGAGGTGCTGCGCGAAGACCTCGATCTGACCGGCACCAAGCATGGTTGCGAACTCGGCGAGTGCGGTGCGTGCACCGTTCTCGTCGACGGGGTTCCGCTGCTCTCGTGTCTGACGCTCGCGCAGGCGGTCGAGGGCCGGGCGGTCAAGACGATCGAAGGACTCGCCGACCGCGGCGAACTGCATCCACTGCAGGACCTGTTCGCGGAAGTGGGGGCCTCCCAGTGCGGTTACTGCTCGGCCGGCTTCATGTTGACGGCTGCCGCGCTGCTCGATCGAAACCCGAGTCCGACGCGCGGCGAGATCGCCGAGGCGGTCTCCGGCAACATCTGTCGTTGCACCGGTTACGTGAAGATCTTCGAGGCCATCGAACTCGCAGCGGCCCGCCTCCGCGGTGAGCCCGGTATCCCGAGCCAGGAGAGCCTGCATGGTCGTTGAGTTGGATGGCGGCAGCTCCGATCGAGGGGTCGGCAAGCATCTCCACGGGGTCGCGAGCGATGCCTTGCACGTGATCGGCAAACCGCATCGCAAGGTCGATGCGCGCGCGCGAGTGACCGGTCAGACCCGGTATGCCGACGATCTGAGTCTGCCGCGCATGGCGTATTGCAAGCTGCTCCGCAGCACCAAGGCGCATGCGCGAATCGTGAGCATCGACACGTCGGCGGCCGAAGCGATGCCCGGCGTCTATTCTGTACTGCTCGGCAAGGAACTGCCGATCGCGTTCGGAATCCTGCCGGTCAGCCAGGACGAGCACACTCTGTGCATCGAGAAGGTCCGCTTCATCGGCGATCCGGTGGCTGCGGTGGCCGCAGTCGACGAAGAGACCGCGTGGGAAGCCTGCCGCCGAATCCGGGTCGAGTATCAGACCTTGCCGCACGTGAGCGACGTCTTCACGGCGAGCGAGGCGACCGATGAGCGGATCCACGATTACGGTCGCACCGGCAACTTCCACCGGCAGGAGCACATGATCTTCGGCGACCTCGCTCAGGGCTTCGCCGAGGCCGACCTCGTCGTCGAGGATCACTTCTTCTTCGAAGGCAACACGCACCTGCCGATGGAGGAGCACAGCACGCTCGCCTTCTTCGATCCGGACGGCAAGTTGTGCGTGCAGTCGAGCACCCAGACTCCGCATTACCTGCACCGGGCACTCGCCAAGGTGCTGGCGGCCCATGTGCCGGCGCACAAGATTCGCGTGATCGCCTGTCCCAACGGCGGCGGCTTCGGCGGCAAGTCGGATCCGTTCAGTCATGAG
This sequence comes from Planctomycetota bacterium, assembly GCA_050181465.1. Taxonomy (GTDB): domain Bacteria; phylum Planctomycetota; class UBA1135; order UBA1135; family UBA2386; genus JACRLW01. The sequence continues at coordinate 35,413 of JBFXDD010000017.1, read as the reverse complement.
ATTGCGGTCGCGATGCTTTCGCTCAAGACCGGTCGACCGGTGAAGATCACCCTCACGCGCGAGGAGGTGTTCTACAGCCATCGCGGCCGTCATCCGGTCCTGATGCGCTCGAAGATGGGTGTTTCGAAGACCGGCCGCATCAAGGCGCTCGACTTCGAGAGTCACCTCGACGGCGGCGCCTACGGCAGCTACGGCACGGCGAGCACTTTCTACACCGGCGCTCTGCAGTGCGTGACCTACCAGGTCGACAACTACCACTTCCGCGGCGCGCGCTACTTCACCAACAAGGCGCCGTGCGGGCCCAAGCGCGGGCACGGCACGCCGCAGCCGCGCTTCGCGCTGGAAGTGCAACTCGACAAGTGTGCGGTGGAGTTGGGGCTGGACCCGGTTCGCATCCGCAAGGACAACCTGACTCCTGCCGGTGCGCTGACTGCCAACTGGATGAAGGTCAGCACGATGGCCCTCGGCACCTGCATCGACAAGGTGGCCGAAGGTTCCCGATTCCTCGATCGCTGGCAGAAGCTGCCCTACGGCAAGGGAGTCGGGCTCGCCTGTTCCAGCTACCTGTCGGGGGCGGGGCTGCCCATCTACTGGAACGCGATGCCGCACTCGGGAGTGCAGCTCAAGGTCGATCGCAGCGGACTCGTCACCGTGTTCTGCGGCAGCACGGACATCGGTCAGGGGAGTAACTCGATCCTGGCCTACATCGTCGGTGAGGTGCTCGGCCTCGAGCCGCAAGACCTGCGCGTCGTCACGAGCGACACCGACCTCACGCCAGTCGATCTCGGCAGCTACAGCTCGCGCGTCACCCTCATGACCGGCAACGCCGCACTGGAAGCTGCCGAGCGCGCGCGAGGGATGATCGCTCCGCATGTCGCGCAGAAGCTCGAGATCCCCGGCAATCGGGTCGGGTTCGCGCAGGGTCGCGTGTTCGACGTGGCCGATCCGGAGAAGGGCATGAGCTTCGCCGAAGCGGTGCAGATCGCGGAGTCGAAGATCGGCACGATCGGCACCACGGGCTCCTATCGTCCGCCGAAGTCGCCGGCGCGCTACAAGGGCGGCGGTGTCGGACCGAGCGCGAACTACTCCTACACCGCAGCGGTGGTCGAGGTGGACGTCGACGTCGAGACCGGGATCTACCGCGTGCCTCGCATCTATGTCGCGCACGACATCGGGCGCGCGATCAATCCCGCGCTCGTGATCGGGCAAGTCGAGGGCTCCGTCTACATGGGGCTCGGCGAAGCGATGATGGAAGAGATGGCCTACCGAGGTAATCGCTTCGGTGTGCACAAGATCCCCTCCATGCTCGACTACAAGTCGCTGACCGCGAAGGACATGCCGGAGGTCATCACCTGGCTCGTCGGTGATCCTGATCCGAACGGTCCCTTCGGCGCGAAGGAGGCTGGTCAAGGACCGCTGCTGCCGATCATGCCAGCGATCGCGAATGCGATCTTCGACGCGGTAGGGGTGCGAGTCGACGAGGTGCCCGTCACCCCTGAGAAGGTGTTCGAGGCCATGGAGCGGAAGAAGCGCGGCGAGTCGGGGCGATTCGGCCCTACGCGCACGCCGTCGGTCGACTGGCCGGAGCCGCGCGTCGTCCGCACGCCGTGGCAGGGCGGCACGGGTGTCGAAGTGGAGCGCGAAGAAGCCCAAGCTTCAGGGAGCAACTGATCGGCCATGCTGAGACTTCCGCGATTTCGATATCACACTCCGGCAACCGTCGGCGAGGCCGTGCGCATCGTGGCCGATCACGGACCGAATGCGCGCTACGTCGCCGGTGGGACCGATCTGTATCCGAACATGAAGCGGCGCGTGCAGCGTCCCGGCGAAGTCGTCGCGCTCAGTGGTTGTGGCGAGCTGCACGGTGTGCGCGGAAGCGCGGGCGGCGGCGTCACCGTCGGTGCGATGACCACGCTGACGGCGATCGAGGGTGATGCGATGCTGCGCGCGCACTACCCAGCGTTCGCCCACGCCGCATCCGTGATCTCGACTCCGTTGCTTCGCAACATGGGAACGATCGGCGGCAACTTGCTGCTCGACACGCGTTGCAACTACTACGACCAGAGTCACGAATGGCGCGAGTCGATCAACTTCTGCATGAAGTGCGACGGCAAGACCTGCTGGGTGGCACCGTCGAGCCCGCGTTGTTGGGCCGTGCAGTCGAGTGACACGGCACCGCTTCTGTGTGCGATGGGCGCAGAAGTGTCTCTGGTCGGCGTGGAGGGCGAACGACGTGTGCCGGTGCGCGCGCTCTACCGCGACGACGGAATCGACTACACCACGAAGGCGCACGGTGAGCTGCTGAGTGCCGTGCATCTGCCGGCGACGGGCGCCTGGCGCGCGTCCTACCGCAAGCTGCGACGTCGCGGCAGTTTCGACTTCCCGGTGCTCGGCGTCGGCGCGTGCTTGTGGATGCACGGCGACACGGTCGTCGATCTCGACATCCGCATCGGCGGCGCGGGTTCGGCGCCCGCGCTCGCGGCGGGCACGGTCGAGGCGTTGCGAGGCACCACGCTTCGTTTCGGCGATCCGGCAAGCCTCGCTCGCATCGCCGACGCCGCGAAGGAGGCCTACAAGCCGACTCGCGCGATGGACAACACCGATCACGAGGCGGCGTGGCGCAAGAAGATGGCGCCGGTGTTCGTGGCGCGCGCGGTCGTCGACTGCCTGCCTGGCGCGCCCGCCGTCGTCGACGATCACGCTCCGCTCATGCAGTGAGCGGAGCGGTTCGCATCCCTCAGTTGTTGACGCCGTCCTTGAAGCCCGGGACTCCCGGTGCGTGGTCCCACGCATCCGCCCAGCCGTCGAGGTCGCTGTCGACACGCAGCGGCAGGTTCATCCCGTAGGCGACGCCCACGTTGGTGCCGGCGAAGGAGCGCACGAGGACTCCGTCCGTATTGGTCGTGAGTCCTTGGATGCGCAGCGGCACGCGGAACAACCACTCGGGGTTGAATCGCTCGATCCCAGTGTCCTGTCCGGCGACCTGGAAGTTCGACTCGATGCGACCGTCGTTGTTCATGTCGGTCGGCAGCGACTCGATGTCGTAGAGCACCAGCTTCTGCAAGAACTCGAGGAGCTGGGTGCGCGTGCGGGCCGGTGCCCGGAGGTAGAGAGCCTTCGACGTGGCGCCTTCGCCGTCGTGACGGCGGATGACGTCGTCGAGCGTGAGCGACTGGCCGTCGTGGCCCCACGGGAAGCCGCTGCCCACGCCCCACAACGGTGGCGTGCGCCAGGTCGAGTTCTTGTTGCCGCCGAAGTCGACTTCGGTGAAGCCGGCACCCATGTCGTGGTGGGCGAGATCGGTGAACAGGCCGTTGACCTGGAAGGCGGCGCGGTTGCGCAGGAAGCGATCGCCGGACTTGGTGTAGAGCGGCACCACGCGACCGCGCAGGGTGCGCGACTTGGTGTCGTAGCTGACCGCGAGGTCGAAGAAGCGGCGGTCGCCGGCGTAGCGCGGGCCGACCGGCGAGTTGTTCTGCGCCTCGATCCGCCAGTCCGGCACGTGACAACTCGTGCAGCGCATGCTCTCGAGGATTGCGACACCGGCCTGGTATTCGCGATGCGTGCCGGCGAACGCGGGACGCGGCGCGTTCAGCATGAACCACTCGCCCAGGTCGAGGTCGCCTTCGCTGATCTCGGTCAGGTGACCGTCACCATCCGGGTCGTCGCGGCTGAACCCGAGCGGATCGCGGCTGAGGCCGGCATCGTTCGGCTTGTGCGTTGCGGGAAACTGGATCGCACCGGCGAGGGTGGGCTGGCTGACACCGTCACCGTCGGGATCGTTGCTGGTCGACGGATCGAAGGACTCGAGTCCGCCGTGTGCCTTCCAGGGATCCCAGAGGAAGGCGCGGTTGGTGGGATTGAGTGCCGAGCGGCCGACACCTTGTCCCCATCCCCAGAAGACCATTTCGAAGTTGTAGCCGAAGGTCTGGGTGCCATCGACGCGCGTCGCGCCCGGCACGTGGCGGCCTTGGGCATCGACGTACCACACGCGGAAGATGTTGTTGAGTCGCGGCTTGCCCGTGTTGCCGCCGTCGAGGCGCGGGTTGCCGTAGTTGACCGTCTTCCCACCGGCCTGCGTCTCGATGTTCAGGTTGCCGGCGAAGGCGTTCGCTTCGGCGATCGAGATCCACCCGCTGCGATCGGTATCGACGCGGGCAAGCATCTTCTCGCGCGTCTGGATCGCCAGCATCTCCATGATGCCGCCGCCGTAGTAATGCGGCGAGTTGCGGCCGAAGCCGGAATCCTTGCTGAAGTTCGCGGCACCGCCGGGATTGCCTTGCGGCAGGTTGTGGCAGCCCGAGCAGCTCACCTGGTTGTTCGCGGTGATCTTGCGAGTCGTCCCGTCCGGCATGGGGCCGAGCAGATTGGACACCTTGGCGTCGAACACTCCGTCGCGCTCGCGGAACTCACGGAAGTTGAGGTTGCGGCCGAGCTGATACGCGAGGTAGGGATCGCGCTCGAAGAACCAAGCCGTGCCGCCGCGGAGGTTGGGGTCCGTCGTGTGGATCGCTCGGACCCGGGGGTTCTTGACCGAGCGGCCCGAGCAGTCGACGTCGGGTTGGGCTGAGCCCATCAGAGAGCCACGTTCGGCGTATTGCGCGGATGCGGTTCCGGCGGTGAGGCCGAGAGCGCCCGCGCCGACGACGGCGGCGAACAGCAGGTTGCGCGAGTTGTGCATGACAGAGTGAGTGAAACGAGACCGGGAGAAAGCTACCTCGCGCCGGAAGCGTGGGGGTGATTGCTCAGACGGTGGCAAGGACGCGTTCGGTTCCGAAGCGGGGGGGCGGTCGGGTGCGGCCGAGTCGGTGCACCTGATGATCCGATGCGGCCGAGCGAATCCAGCGCAGGGCCGACGACGCTCGGCGAGCCGGCGGGCTGTCTCGGGTGGGGACATTGCGGTTCGGGCGGACCGGCAGTTCGGTGTCGCCGAGTCCGCCGAACGGCGCGGCGACGGCAGTGCCGCGGGAACGATTCCCCGGCCGACATCGATCCCGTGGTCTCGATTGCGGCTCTCGAATCGATGACGTCGACGTGCCTGTCGAGGTGACCCAGGAGCCGCTCCAAGGGTCGCTTCCGCTGCGTTCCATCATGGACTCGAGTAGCCTCGAGCCGATCGTGGTCCCGTTCGAACTCGAACTTCGCGTGCGCGCAGTGGCGCTTGCCGCGATGGCGGGCCTGCGGGATCGCTTCGGTGATCGCGTGCCCGCGCGCGAGATCGAACGAGGATTCATGTTCGAAGGCGAGCGCGTGCGCTTCGTGGGGCCCGGCATGGGGATCTTCAAGCCGAAGCTCCTTCACGATGGGCCGCTCACCGTGCGAACGACTTTGGGATCGGGCTATGCGGATCGCCTGCTTGGTCAAGGCGGAGGACTGAGCTACGACTTCGCCCCGCCCGCTCGTGAATACGACAATCAAGGCCTGACACGGCTTTCGGCATTGGGGCATCCTCTGATCTATCTGGTGCAGGTGGCGCCCAAGTCCGCGGGCAGCGAGTATGCGGTCTTCGCGCCGCTCTGGGTGAGCGGTGTCGATGCGGCAGCGAGGCGCTTTGAGCTGACCTTGGCACCGCCCGAAGTGGCTCGAGTTGCCGAGCCCCTGGCAGAGTTGCCGAACCGACTGCGTGTGGATGCGCATTGGGCGGAGCGAGCGGTGCGCGTGAGGCTGCACCAGGCGCACTTCCGGCGCATCGTGCTCGATGCCTACCGTAACCAGTGCGCGGTCTGTCGACTTCGGGTGAGGCCGCTGCTCGACGCTGCCCACCTGATCCCGGATAGCGACTTCGGTGAAGCGAGCGTCGACAACGGGATCGGTATGTGCGCGCTTCATCATCGCGCCTTCGATCGCGGCATCCTCCGGGTGACACCGGACTACACCGTTCGAGTCGAGGCGCCGCATCGCAGGAGCGGCGACCTCGCAGCCAACGACATGCTCGTCGCCTTCGACGGTCGGGCACTCACCCTTCCGCGCGATGAGCGACTGCGACCATCGCGCCTTGCGCTCGAGCGGCTCTGGGCCGGGTGATCGGGACAGGCCGTCGACAAGGACCGCCTGCTGCCGCGGGTCGTTCCTGCGAAGCGCTCAGCCGCGCCCCGGCATCGGCACCGGCGGCAAGGGAACACCGCTCATCGCGTACTCGGTCGGGCCCAAGCGCTCGGACTCCAGGGCCTCTTCCCAGGTGATGAGCTTGCCGGTGTAGGTAGCGATACGACCCAGAATCGCCGTAAGGGTCGATTCGGCACCGAAGCGTGCTTCGTTGTACGGCGTGCCGGCGCGAATCGCGGCGAACATGTCGTCGTGCTCGGTCTGGTACGGATCGTTGCCCTCTCGGCGGGGAAACTGCCAAGTGCCGTCCGCGGTCTTGATGGACCAGCCGCCGGTGTTCAGGTCCGCGCGACCCAAGGTGCCGATGAGGTGCTCGGACACTTGGTTTGCGCAGCCGTCGATCTGTCGACACTGACTGAAGAGGAAAGAGCCGTCGGCATACTCGTAGTGCACCGCATGGTGATCGAAGATGTGGCCGAAGCGGGCATCCGTGCGCACTTGGCGACCGCCCATGCCGAAAGCCCGCACCGGATGTCCGCGCTTGGCCCAGTTGATCACGTCGATGTTGTGAATGTGCTGCTCGACGATGTGATCACCGGACAACCAGGTGAAGTACAGCCAGTTTCGCAACTGCCACTCCATGTCCGACCAGTTCGGCTCGCGGTCCTTGTGCCACAGGAAGCCCTGATTCCAGTAGCAGCGCGCCGCTACGACATCGCCGATCGCACCCGAGTGCACCCGCTTCATCGTCTCGACATAGCCATTCTGATGGTGGCGCTGCAGGCCGACGCCGACGCAGAGCTTCTTCTGATCGGCGATCTCCGCGGCAGCGAGCACTCGCTTCACACCGAAACCGTCGACGGCGACGGGCTTCTCCATGAACACGTGTCGACCGGCATTCACTGCATACTCGAAATGCTCGGGACGGAAATGGGGAGGGGTCGCGAGGATGACGACATCGACCTCGGCGTCGATCACGCCGCGGAAGCAGTCGAAGCCGGCGAAGCGGCGTTCCGCCGCCACATCGACCTTGTCGCCGACCCCCGACTGCGGATGAGCGAGACTCTTCCACGCGTTCTCGAGTCGATCACCGAACACGTCACCCATCGCGACGAGCTTCACGCGCCCGGCGGTCGACAAGGCCTGGCGGGCGGCGCCGGTGCCGCGACCGCCGCAACCGACCAAGCCCACGCGGATCTCCCGATCGTCGTACGACGATGGCCGACCGGTGAGACCGTGCAGCGGAGTGCGCTCGGCTGCGCTGGCCGCTGCAGCCGTTGCGGTCGCGGCGAGGAAAGAACGACGAGACGTGGCAGGAAGATCGGTCACGGCAGGAACGGGTTCGTGGATGCGAGCGGTGGAAGACGAGGGAAAACGAGACGCGAGCGTAGCGCCGCGACCGCGCGGCGGACACCCGCGCCGCCGCCTTTCCGTGGGCAAGTCGCACCGAGTTGAATGCTTGCCCGTGGGGTCGAATACTCGACCCGTGAAACCACTCGAAGACCTGCTGCGCGAAATGCGCAGCGGCCGCCGCGGCGGACCGCGACCGGCAGCCGTCGTCGCGTTCGTCGCGACCGGCATTCTCGCCATCCTCGTGGTCGTCGGCGTGTTCTCGAGCTACTACGCGGTGCCCACCGACAGCCAGGCGGTCGTCAAGCGCTTCGGTCGCGTGGTCGCCGTGACGCCGCCGGGCCTGCACTTCAAGTGGCCCTTCGGTATCGAGACCGCCAACTTGGTCCAGACCGATCGCGTCCAGAAGCTCGAGTTCGGCTTCCGGACCGAAGTCCCCGACCGCCGTTCCAGCTTCTCCACCGCGGATTTCGATCGCGAGTCCCTGATGCTCACCGGCGACCTCAACGTCGTCGAAGTGTCCTGGGTCGTCCAGTATCGCATCCTCGATCCCGACCGGTGGCTGCACGCGATGCGCGATCCGACGGACACCATTCGCGACCTCTCCGAGTCCGTCACGCGCCGCATCGTCGGCAACATGATCGGCAGTCGGGTGCTCACGACCGGCCGCCAGGAACTCGGCGGCAAGGTGCTCGCCGAGTTGCAGCGGATCCTGGACACCTACAAGGTCGGCGTGAAGCTCGAAGCCGTCGAGCTTCGCGATGTTACGCCGCCGGATCCGGTGAAGCCCGCGTTCAACGAGGTGAACGAGTCGCGGCAGGAGAAGGAGAAGATGCTCAACGTCGCCGAGAAGGAGCGCAACGAGGTGATTCCGCGCGCGCGTGGTGAGGCCGCTCAAGTGATCGCCCAGGCGCAGGCGTACGCTGCGGAGCGCGTCAACGACGCCAAAGGCGAAGCCGCGCGATTCCTCTCGATCCTGACCGAGTATGAGAAGGCGAGCGAGGTCACCCGACGGCGACTCTTCCTCGAGATGGTGGACGGCGTGATACCGAGACTCGGCAATTTGGTCGTCGTCGATCCCGCGGTCGGCGGACCATTGCCGCTGCTCGACCTGAACAAGCTCGGTGCGCAATCGACGGCGGCGAGGCCCACTGCACCGGCTCGAACCAACGCCCCCGGAAAGGAGTCCCGATGAGCGCGCCTACTTCCGTTCCCGGCGGCGATCGCACCAAACGGCGTTCGCCGGCCATCTGGTTCGGTGTCGGACTGTTGGTCCTCCTGCTCCTGTTGCTGGGCTCCGGCGGCATCTACTCCGTCGATGCCGGCGAGCAGGCGGTCGTCCTGCAGTTCGGCAAGCCGGTCAGCGGCACCATCGATGAGCCGGGCGTGCACTTCAAGCTGCCCTTCGTGCAGGACGTCGTTCGCTTCGACAAACGCATTCTGTCGTGGGACGGCAATCCTGGACAGGTGCCGACCGGCGGACGCGAGTTCATCTCCGTCGACACCACCGCGCGGTGGCGCATCGCGGACCCCCTCCAGTTCCTCAAGGCCGTTCGCACGGAACGTGATGCACAGTCACGCCTCGACGACGTGCTCGACTCAGCGGTTCGTGACGTGATCTCGCGCACCGAGCTCGTGGAGATCGTTCGCTCGGCGGAGTGGAAGGTCGATCCCAAGGATCTCGAGCGGGAAGTCGAAGGCGTCGAGAACCAGACCGAGTTGCTTCGGCCGATCAAGGTCGGTCGCGAGGGGCTGGAACGGGCGATCATGACCGAGGCCAGCAAGGCGATGCCGGGCTTGGGAATCGAGTTGGTGGACGTCCGGATCAAACGACTCAACTACGTGGACTCCGTGCAGCAACAGGTCTTCCTCCGGATGGTCGCGGAACGCCAGCGCGTTGCCGCTCACTTCCGATCCGAAGGTGAGGGCGACGCGTCGCGGATCCGCGGCGAGGCCGCGCGGGAACTCGCGACGATCCGTTCGGAAGCCAAGCGACAGGCGGAGGTGATCCGCGGCGAGGCCGATGCGGAGGCGACGCGGATCTACGCGGAGGCCTATGGCAAGAGTCCGGAGTTCTTCACGTTCCTGCGGACTCTCGAGAGCTACGGTCGCACTCTCGGTGAGCGCACGACACTCATCATGGGTGGCGACTCCGACTACTTCCAATTGCTCGAGAAGGGTGGCGGACGCTAGCTCTTGTCACGGACCACGCCGAAGCCGATAAGGAGCGCATGCAAGTCCGAATCGAATACTGCGTGGTTTGAAACTACCTTCCCACGGCGTCCAGTCTGGGCGCCGCAATCCAGAGGAAGCATCCGGGCGCGAAGATCGAGTTGAAGCCGGGAGGTCGCGGTGACTTCGTCGTCACGGTCGATGGTCAGCGCGTCTGGGACAAGCGGAAACAGGGCGACGAGTTTCCCGACGAGGCTGCTCTGGTCGCATCCCTGAAGTCGTGAGCGCACCCGACTCGGCAGCCGATCTCATCCTGCGCTGCCGGGTTCGTCCCGCGGAAGCCGGTCGATCGCTGCTGGAGTTCCTGACGCGGCGCTTTCGCTATCTCGACGAGGCGGCCTGGCGCGAGGAGATTCGTAGCGGTCGCGTATCGATCGAAGGTCGGCGCGGCGAGCCGGGAACGACTCTGCGCGCGGGCACCGTGGTGACGACCATGCGAGCCCATCGTGAACCGCCGGTGCCCACGAACTTCGCGATCGTTCACGACCGCGACGGCATCCTCATCGTCGACAAACCTGCCGGACTGCCGTTCCACTCCGACGGAACCTTCATCCGCAATACTCTGGTTGGACTGCTCCGACCGGAGCCTGCACCCGGGGCACCGGTCGAGAAGCTGCATCCTCTGCTCCGCCTGGATCGCGAGACGAGTGGACTCTGTGCGTTCGCGAGGGACCCCGCAACACTCCGAGCACTGGAGGCGCTGCGCGAACGCGGTCTGGTGAAGAAGGACTACCTCGCTCTCGTGCACGGCTGCATCGAGTCGGACTCGCTCGAACTCGATCAATGGATCGGACCCGCGGCGGACTCCTCGGTGAGTTTGCGCCGAGCGGTGCTGCCGCCGAATGCTCCGGCTGCGCAGCCGGCGCACACGTCGGTGCGGGTACTCGCGCGCGCGGCGGCTGCCAGCCTGGTCGCGTGCCGGCTGCATACCGGCCGCACGCACCAGATTCGTGCGCATCTCGAGGGCATCGGTCATCCGCTCGTGGGCGACAAGCTCTATGGCCGTCCCGACGCCGACTTCCTGGATTGGATCGCCCGTTCGAAGACGGCCGGTGTGCCGGCAGCGCTGCCTGGCGTCGGTGCCCCGCGGCAAATGCTGCACGCGTTTCGGCTCGACTTCCGGGGCGATGCAGGGTGCGCAGGTGGGCGATGGCAGTCCGATCTACCGGCTGACTTCGTCGAAGCGATGCGCTCGTGCGGGCTGCTGACGGCGCCGATCGCGGCGGACGTCTTCGCTCAGGACTGAGTCGGTGCCGAGGCGATCGGCGCTCGTGTCCCCTCAGCCCAGTCGTGCTTCGCACGCCGGCGATCGTGGCGGAACTCGTAGTCCGGCGCGTTCCAGCCGCGATTGCCGAGCAGGATGAGTCCCCATACGGTGGCGAACCACTGCAACTTGTCCATACGCAGGAAGAAGCTCTCGCTGCGCGACGCGAAAGCCAAGAGCGCCACGGCGCTCGCGAAGATCGCGGCGGCACAATCGCGCTGACGTGTGCCGCGGACGCCGCGACCTTCCAGCCAGCTCCACCAGAGTCGCCACGGTACGACGACAAGGAACGCCAGCAGTCCCGAGTAGCCGAGTTCGGCGATCACGTCGATCCAGGAGTTGTGCGACTGCCGCGGGTTCCAAGTCGTGACCAGCTCGACGCCGCGACCCTCGTACCAGAACGCACCGAATCCGGTCCCCAACAGCGGGCGATCCTGCGTCTCTCGCATGACCGCATCCCAGAGTTCCGCGCGACCGGACAGAGTCTCGTCACGTCCCGTGCTCGCGAAGAACAACGCACGCAGCTCTTCGGTCCCGATCAGCATCGCGACGCCGGCGGCGAACACGACACCGATCTGGATGAGACCGGCGCGGTAGGAAGTGGTCGACAACGCCAGAAAGATGCCGGTGCCGATGATCGTCGAGGTCAGCGACGTCATCGAGTCGGTCTTCCAAAGGCAGACGAACATGCCGAGCTGCAGCATGCGAAGCACGAACTGGTGCGACGGCATCTGAGCGCGCTGGGACAGCGAGAGGAGGAATCCGACCTGCATGCACGGACCCAGCACGTTGGGGTGGCCGCTGAGACCGGCCAGACCCGGTCGCCAGGGGATACTCCAAGTGTTCGGCGGCCAGACGTATTGCTGCGCCAGCGAGATCCACGCGCAGATGCCGAGTGCGATCGTGATGGTGCGCAGGAAGTGCTGAACCGGATGTCGATGGGAATCGACCGCCGCGATCAGCAGCAACACACCGAAGGCGTGCACGATGCTCCGCTTGAGCGTCAGCGTGCGGTCGGTCGTCCACAGCATGGACGACAGCACCAACGCCGAGAACAACACCCAGGACAGATGGATGCTGAGTCGGTTCTCGAGCCGGCCCACCTGCACGAGCCGGTAGAGCGCGAGCGCACCGCCGAGCGTGAACACGATCTGTCGCCGGCCGCTGAACGTGACCTCGTCGTCGAGCGGAATCGGTTCCCACGGCATGCGGAAGCCGCCGATGAGGAAGAGGATCCAGGCGATCGCATACAGTTGGATGGCCCGATCGAGCAGCGCGGAACGCTCGACGACCGGATGAAGCGACGACAGTTCCGCGGTCGCTGTCATGGCGATCCATCAGGCGATCGAACCGTCTCCGGCGGCGAAGTCTCGCGTGCGCGTCGAGTCCGCAGCGGCGGCACGAGCAACTGCGCGTGCATCCGGATCTCCTCGGCACGCCGCCGGAGGTATGGCTCGTGTGCGACCTTCTCCCATTGCTCGCGGATCATCACGACGACGAGTCCCAGCACGAAGGCCACCAGGAGCGCCGCTCCGATCGTGTCGCGTTTGCTGGGACCAGCCCGTTCGCGCAGCGGAATCGCGGGCTTGATGACCGCTACGGCTCCCGACGGCTGACCCGCGCGCACCTCCCAGATCGAGCATTGGGACTCCAATGCACCCACCAGGTCGCGCGAGCGATCGACCTGACTCTGGAGCGCCTTCATGCGCAGCTTGATCTCCTGGATGTTCGTCCCGCCGACCGCGATCCCGCCGTGCGCGCGGCGCTGGAGCTCCTCGATCGTCTTGTCCAACGCCTTGATCTGCTCGGCGAGGTTGCGAGCCACGTGATCGCTCTCGGTGAACGAAGTCAGCCGTTCGATGCGTTGTCGCACCAGCTCTCGGCGCGACGTCTCCGCCTCGCGGATCATCGAGAGTGCGTCACCGGTTTGCTTCTCGATGTCGACGATCCCGTGCCCTGACACGTAGTCGGCGAGCGATCGCTCGTTGGCGGTCAGAGACTCACGTGCCGCAGTCAGCGACGCCTTCAGCGTGCGGAGCTGCTGCGCGAGCAGGTTGCCTTCGATCAGTTTGCTGGCGTCGGCGACCTCGTCGACGAGCGCATTGGCGACGTCGGCGGCCAGCGATGGGTCGTGTGCCGTCACCTGGACGTGGAACATCCCCTCGTCGGTTCCGGAGATCTTCACGAGCCCCCGCATGCGGAGCACGAGTTCGCTCGGGCTCAGGTTCTCCGGCAGTCGGAGGCGAGTGCCGAAGCGGATCCCGATCTCGGTGAGCACCGAGTCTGACCGCATGATCGAGGTGTAGAGGTCTACGCGCGACGGCAGCAGTCCGGCACCGGTGTCGCCGCGATTGGCGATGTCGCGAGTGGCCTCGATCGTGCCGTTCGTGATCTCGACGTCGAGTGGCGGCTTCTCTCGCGGCAAGAGCACCGCGACACAGATCGACTGATAGAAGGGCCGAGTCACCAGGTAGCTTCCCGACCCGACCGCGATGCCGATCGACATGACGATCAGGAAGAGCTGCCATCGACGCAGCACTGCCGAAGTCAGGTCCAGCAAGGGCGCTTGCCACCCGATCGGCGGACGCTCGGGCATCGGCGCTTGAGAATGCGCCCCGTGCCTCATGGGGCGCCGCCCCCGGTGCCGAGTGCGGGTGCGCCGTCGGAACGACGCGACCCGGACAGCGCCCGATCGACCGCGACGCGGAATGACTGCGCCAGTCGTTCCGGAGTGAAGTCACGTGCGCGTGCCGCGGCGCGCTCGCCGAGCCGAGCGAGATCGGGATGCGACAATGCCGACAGCAGGCCGGCCTTCATGCCTTCGGTGGTCGACGGATCGAACAGGAGTCCATCGACGCCGTCGATGACGAGGTCATCCGCGCAGCCGGCGTGGATGGAGCACAGGGTCGGGGTTCCGCACAGCATCGCATCCTGTACGGAGAGCCCCCAAGCATCGGCGAGCGATGGAAAGAGGTGAAGATCGGCAGCGGCGTACCAGCCGGCGACGTCGCGCATCGGCACGGACGGCAGACGAACCACATCAGCGCGCTGCGCCGCTGCATCGACTGCGGAGGCCAGCGGTCCGTCACCGACGACGAGCAGGCGCCAATCGGCGCGAACTCGTGATGGGAGTTCGCACCACGCTTCGAGCATCTCGGCGAGGCCCTTGAACGGAACGAGCCGTCCGCAGAACAGCGCGATGCGCTTGCCGTCCGCATGAGTGCGACGAATGGTCTCGATCGAGCCGTCGGCTCGCTGGCGTTCGAGCGCGGCCGTGATGAGTTCGACATCCGTGGCGTTGGGCGCGTCGACGATGCGATCGGGTGCGACGCCGAAGCCGGCCAGCACGTCGCGGGCCTGACGACCCATGCCGACGATCGCTGCGGCATGACCGAGGATGGAGTCGCGGATGCGGGCGCGGAGTCGACCGGTGGCGGTGCCCATCGCACGGCTCTGGTAGGTCCAGACCGCGAAGGGGCGCCGATGCGCGCGGGCCCACATCGAGGCGAGCAGGCTCCGCGGTCCGAGTTCGTGGGTGATGACCACGTCGGGTGAGAATCGGGACAGATCGCGCCACAGTCCGATCGGCACGTGCGTGGTCACCACCTGCTCGGTACGCACCGGATGATGAGAGACGTGGGCGCGACGGAAGCGCCACGTCCAGGATTCCTGTACGTCCACACCCTCGCAGTGACCGTCCCAGCGCCGATCGAACTCGGTCTGCGCATTGACGATCACGCGAAACGTCCAGCCGGCGGTTCGCGAGAGCTCGCGAAACACCGGCGCCCGATACGGGCTGATGACGTTGGTGAGGAACGCGACTTTCACCTCTGCGCGCCCCCGGTCGCGCTCCCACGCGTCTTCGAGTCCAGCACTCCGGCGCTGCGATAGCCTCGGGCGTTCTCCAGGACCTGCGGTCGAAGCCAGCCGACGAGTCCACCGCATGCGAGCGCGAGTCCCTGGAGTGCGCCGCACAGGTGCTCACGGCGACCGCGCATCGCCCCGGGCAGCGCGAGGATCGCCGCCGGCATGCCGACGCCCATTCGCTTCGCGAACCGCCACAGCGGTGCGAGCTTGCCGCCTTCTCCTGCGACCAAGCGTTCGTAGTTGGCGCCGCCGCGCCATGCGCGTCGCAGAATCCAGCGGAACGTGCACTGGTCGGCGTGAGCGACCTCGCGAACGACCGACGCCGGAGCGGCGCGGAAGCGAGCACCCGCAGCGGCGATCCGGCGGAACAGGTCGGTGTCCTCACCGCCCGAGCGGCCGAACTTCGGGTTGAACCGGAATCCGTGCCGGTAGAACCAGGTGCCGACGATCAGCACGCTCGACGTTCGCGTTCGCTCCCACGACAGCGCGAGTCCCTCTGGCCCGGCAGGCTTGTCGAGGAAGCGACCGCGTTGAACCCACAGCGGTGCGTCTTCGGGGAGCACCGCGTCGACGCGACCGAAGGTCGCATCCGCGCGATGCGCGCAGAGTGCATCCCACAATCCGCGGAGCCACCATCGATCGGCGCGCTCATCGTCGTCGATGAACGCGACGAATCGCGCCGGAGCGAGTTCGACCGCGCGATTGCGGGCCAAGGCGATGCTGCGCTCCGGCTCGACCGCGTAGCGCACGACGAATCGCGGTGCAGCTTCTGCTGCAAATGCGTTCACGACGGCCT
Organism: Planctomycetota bacterium; assembly: GCA_050181465.1. GTDB lineage: Bacteria > Planctomycetota > UBA1135 > UBA1135 > UBA2386 > JACRLW01. The sequence continues at coordinate 19,859 of JBFXDD010000017.1, read as the reverse complement.
CTGCCGTTCGCGACTCGTCGTTGTCGACGACGCGCACCTCGATGTTCCGCATCCCGTACGGCAACTCCAGATCCAAGAGGCTCGCGAGTGTGCCCTTGAGCAGCTGCGGGCGACGATAGCTCGCGATGCAGATCGCCAGGTCGGCTGTGCCTTCGGGATACAGCTCGGTGTTGGCGACACGGTCGGGGATCTGAAGGGCAGATTCGCTCACGGGCGATTCCTGGTCGGTTCCGAGTTCGATCCGGTAGCGGCGCCGCAAGATCAAGCGCTTGGCCCACTGGAGTGAGAAGAGCGTCACGAACGCGGGGTTCGTGGTGGCATACCGGCGGAAGAGGCGGCGCGGCTCGCAGAGGAGCCGGAAGAACCACTCCATGCCGATCGCCTGGAGGAAGGCGGGGGCTTGGCGGACGGCGCCGGCATGGAAGTCGAATGCCGCGCCGACACCGAGCATCACGCCGCCGATGCGCCCGCAGTGCTCAGCCATCCAGCGTTCCTGCTTGGGACAGCCGAGTCCGACGAAGACGAGATGCGGCTCGAGTTCCGCGAGCCGTCGCGTGGTGGCCTCGTCTTCCTCCGGCGACAGTGTGCGGAACGGCGGTGAGATGGCTTCGACGATTTCGAGGTCCGGGAATCGTTCCTCGAGTTTCTGCACCAGCACTTCCAGCCGATCCGCGCGACCACCGTACAGCACCACTCGCCAGCGCCGCTGCTCCGCACGTTCGAGCGTCTTCAGCATCGTGGTCGGGCCGTAGACTCGCTTTGCCGAGCGGTTTCCGAGCAGGCGCTGCGCCCAGGCGATCGGCATGCCGTCCGCTACGCACAGCCCGGCACCGCGCAGCGCGGCCATGTGCGAGGGATCGCGCCATGCCTCGATGACGCTGTGCACCGGCGAGAACGCGACATAGCGCGGCTTGCCGGCCACGACCCAGTGCTCGATGCGGTCGACGACGCCCGCCATGTCGATGTCCGCGATCGGAACGCCGAGCACCTCCGTGGCTGTCGGTCGCCCGGCACGCGGCTGTGGGCGTGTATTGCCCTGGAGCACACGCAGGAACGAGCGGACGAGGTACGCGACCGACATCACCAGCGTCACGACGTCGTATGCGAAGCTCTTGCGGCGGATGTAGTGGAGTTCCGCTTCGAACCGTTCGTGCCAGTCCTCGACGAGGTCCGCGCCGACTCGATTGTCGACGACCGCGACCTGCGCGAGATTGGTCAGCCCCGGCTTGACGCGATTACGTTCGATGAACCCGGGGATCTCACTGCGCAGCCGATCCTCGAGGGCGATCGGGATCGGTCGCGGGCCGACCACTTCCATGTCGCCCCGCACTACGTTCCACAGTTGCGGCAACTCGTCGATCTTCAACTGCCGCAGAATGCGGCCGATGCGAGTGATCTGCGGATTGCCGCGCGACACGCCGAGAGCGGTCTTCTGTTCGGCACCTTCGCGCATCGTGCGGATCTTGTAGATCGTGAACGGCTTGCCGCCGTGTCCGCGTCGAGTCTGGCAGAACAGCAATGGGCCGCGAGACGTGAGTCGAACGGCGAGGCCGACGACCACGAGCAGCGGCAGAATCGCCAAGAGGGCGACGAACGCGGCAGTTCGCTGGGCGAGGCTCCAAGCCAGCGGCGAGTGCACCACCGGCAGGTCCTCGAGTGCCAGCCCCTTGTGTCCGCGTCGTGCCGGTTGCGACCTGGGCGCGGGACCGGCCCGCATCAAGGCGGACAGCCGATGTTCCGGGTGCATCCACCGCTCGCGCTCGCCGATCGCCGGTGCGCCGAGTGCAGATCGCACGTCGACACCGGAAGCCATCAGCGTCTCGATCGGAACGAGTTGCGAGTCGGCATCGCGAGTCGCGCCGAGCGGCGCGTGTGGGCCGGCGGGATCTGGCCTCGTGCTCATTGCGGTCTCAGCTCACCTCCAGGCGGTCCATCCGGCGGTTCCACATGCGCATGAGGTCGGCCATCGAGCGCATCACGCCGAGCAGACCGCGCGCATCCGGAGACTCGGCCCGACGTGCGAGGAAGCCGCGCACCTTGGCTTCGAGTGCATCGAGGTCGCCGGGAACCTGCGCATCGAAGATCGCGGATGCGCCGGAGTTCACCAGGTCCTTCACGGTCGCGCGGTCGACTCCGTCCGCGATCACCAGCATCAGCGCGGTCGGCGTCTCGGTGTGCAGCAGTCGCACGATGTCGACGCCCAGTCGCGAGCAGTCCACGACGAACACGTCGAAGTCGTGGCCGTAGGTCGACGCATCCTCGGTGGTCAGGACGACCATCTGCGGAAACGCCGCGCGGAGGCGGTCGGTCAGGGCCCGGGCGCCGGCGGCATCGTCGTGAACGACCAAGGTGCGGATCTCGTGGAGCATGGGCGACGGAAGCTGCGAAGTCGGATTCGTGGCTGATCGGCACCTGACGAATCGCAACGGGAGATGCACGGCTTCCCTGCGTTGCCATCGGCACCTCGCTTCGTCGGCACCGCGGCGATCGTCGTGCCGGTTCGGAGCTGTCGGATTCCTCGGCACTGCGCTGTGGTCCGCGTCGGCTCCTTCGTCTCGTTCTCAACCTTCGACCGCCGAAGCTCCGATGACAAGGCAACGTGAACCCTCCTCCCCGGGAAGTCCTCTTGCTTCGTGCTGCTGTCGCTATCGCGCTGGCTTGGCTCGTCGCCTGTCAGGGCCCGTCGGAGGGCGTTGGGTTCGATCCGAGTCAGTTGCGGAATCCGCGACCGGCCTGGGTCGATCGCATCGAAGAGCGAGTGCAGAACGTGCCGGCGGAAGCTCGGCCGTCCGGTGCGCGGCTCTCGACACCGACACAGTGGCCCCAGAAGACGACGGTCGACGCTGCCGAGGGCGGCGTGCAGGTCCCGCGTGGATTGCCGCAGGACTTGACCGCGCCGTTCATGGACCCCGCGGTCGCCGCCGCCATGGGAGCGACGCCGCCCGGCGCACCAGCGGCCGGCACTGCTCGGCCGGCTGGACAAGGGGCGGAATCTATGGTGAGCGCTGCGCCGACGAATGCCGCGGCGAGCGGGGAATCGTCCGATCCGAGCCAAGCCACGGCAGGCCCCGGCGGTGTCACGGTCCACGTGCACAACGTCGATACGAGCGAGGCGGCGCAGCGCCAGCCGTCACCGCCGTCATCGCTCGAGGTGATGTATTCCGGCTCGGCAGCAGGCGGCGCGGTGCTGCGGCAGTTCGGCTACGAGTTCTTCGAGGGGGATATCGGCGGCGATGCGGTGGGGATCATCCCCACCGATCACGTCGTGGTTCCGGGTGACGAGCTACGCGTCGTCATGACCGGCACGTTCAAGGACGAGATCTTCAAGACGGTGGAGCCCGACGGCACCATCGTCGTGCCGGACGGCGGCGCCGTCGTGGTCGCGGGTCGCCGACTGAGCGAACTCGCGGAGATCATCAAGCGGCAGATCGAAGAGCGCGCGAATCGTCGCGACTTCTATGTCGACGTCTCGCCGGGGCGGCTGCGGGGATTCCGCGTGCATGTCGTGGGCGAGGTGGAGCAGCCCGGCATCGTCGAAGTGAGAGGGCGCGCGAGCGTCATCACCGCGCTGGCGGCTGCCAAGGGGCCGCGCAAGACCGGTTCCCTGCGCGCGGTCGAGCTCCGGCGAGAAGGACGTCGCGTCGCGGTCGTCGATCTCTACGAGTTCCTGCTCACGGGTGAGACCGCCGGCATCCAGACGCTGCGCGCCGACGACGTCATCTACGTGCCGACCATCGGCGCGACCGTGGCCGTGACCGGCGCCGTGCGTCGTCAGGGCATCTACGAGATCCATCGCGAGACGACCGTCGACGAGGCGATCCGACTGGCGAGCGGACTCACCGCCTTCACCTTCCTGCCGTCCGCGCAGATCGAGCGGACGATCGGTGGACGTGGACGCGCGCGCATCGACGTCGGGCTCGACGATGCCGGTCGCCAGACGCGGATGAGCGACGGCGAGGTCCTGATCGTCGGCACGATCGACCAGGAGCGGCAGCCGCAGGTCGAGATCGCCGGCCAGGTCTCGCGACCAGGGCGGTATCCGTTCCGCGACGGCATGACGATCGGAGACCTGCTCCGCGCCGCCGACGGCCTGACCGTCGATGCCTTTCTGCCGCAAGCCTTCCTCTCGCGCCAGATCGGCGAATCCGGCGAAGTCACCATCGTGCCCGAGCGGCAGGCGTTGGGAACCTCGCGGCGAGTCCTCGTGATCGACCTCGAGCGCGCTCTGCTCGGCGACCCGCAGCACGATGTCGAGCTGCGCCCGCTCGATCACCTCGCGGTCCGCGCGCGCGGCGATGCCGCGGCGATGCCGACGGTGGAGATCCTCGGCGCAGTCCGCAACCCAGGCACCTTCGAGTTGACCGCCGGTTTGACCGTCGCACAGCTCGTCGCGATCGCCGGCAACGTCGTGCCCGAAGCGTGGTTCGACGAAGCCGAACTCATCCGCCGCGTCTACGACCCGTCGTCGCGCGGGATCACCGTGCGGCGCTTCCGCTTCGATCTAGGCAAGGCGCTCCGCGAGGGCGGCGAAGCGGATCCGGCTCTCGCCAACGGCGACAGTCTGGTGATCCGTCGGCTCCACTCCGAGAAGGTCCGAGTCAAGATCGAGGGTCACGTCCGCTTCCCGGGGGAGTACGACTTCGCTCGGGGTCAGCGCATCAGTGACCTCGTGGCAGTCGCCGGCGGCCCGCTCGACGGCGCCGATCTGCGCGCTGCGCGATTCACGCGAGAGAGCGTGCGCAACCTGCAGCAAGATCGCTTCGACCACCTGAGGACGAGCACGGAAGCGACGTTTCAACGATCCTTCGAGAAGATGGTCGCCTCCGGTTACCCGGCGGAGAGCACCGCCGCTCGCATCGCGCTCGACCAGACGCGCATGATGCTCGCGCACATGCAGTCGTGGCAGGTGGAAGGTCGCATCGTGATTCCTTTCACGCGCGACGACTTCCCCGGTAGCCCGCACGATCTGATCCTCGAGAACGGTGATCGCCTGTTCGTGCCGCCCCTGCAGCAGACGGTCTCGATCATCGGTTCGGTGTTCAATCCGGGCGCCTTCGTGGCGGAGCCCGGCCTTCGCGTCGCCGATCTCCTCGCACGTTCGGGTGGAGTCGCCGAGGACGGCGACACCGACCGTGTCTACATCGTGCGCGCCGACGGCACGGTGCAGGGGCCGACCCAGTCGCACTATCGACTGACTGCGAATACCGAAGTGCTGCCGGGCGACGTGGTGATGGTCCCGCGGCGACCGATCGAGCGGACCTTCGGCAATCAGCTCACCGACTTCCTCTATGCGGGACGCCGCCTCGCGGAGATGGCGCTGTTGCTCGGCAACCTCAGCGATGTCGACAACCTGCAGTTCACCTCGCTGTTGCAGGAGCCGCGACTGGATTCGAATGTCGACGCGCTCCAACGCAGCCTGATCCAGAGTTCCGCTCAGGGTCGCTGAGCGGCCGCCGAACCGCCGCTGCCATCGGGGCTGCGAGATCACTCTCAGTCCCGCGCGCGGGCTCGGACGATCAGAAGCGCCGGAGGCATGGCAAGTTGAGCGACAACCGGAAGAAGCGCGCCCTGGTCACGGGAATCACGGGGCAGGACGGCTCCTACTTGACGGAGCTGCTGCTCAGCAAGGGCTACGAAGTGCACGGCCTGGTCCGTCGCTCCAGCACCTTCAACACCGAGCGAATCGACCACGTCTATCAGGATCCGCACGTCGACCGACGGATGCTGGAGTTGCACTACGGCGACTTGAGCGACGGCAACGCGCTCAGCCGACTGGTTCGGCGGATCGATCCCGACGAGGTCTACAACTTGGGGGCGCAGAGCCACGTCCGGGTGAGTTTCGATCAACCGGTCTACACCGGTGAGGTGACGGGGATCGGCACGCTCAATCTGCTCGAGGCCGTGCGCGTGCATCAGGAGGAATCCGGGAAGCCGATCCGCTTCTACCAGGCGTCGAGCTCCGAGATGTACGGGCTCGTGCAGGAAGTGCCGCAGCGTGAGTCGACACCGTTCTACCCTCGCTCGCCCTACGGTTGCGCGAAGGTCTACTCACACTGGATCACGATCAACTACCGCGAGAGCTACGGAATGCACGCATCCTGCGGCATTCTGTTCAACCACGAGAGTCCGCGGCGCGGCGAGACCTTCGTCACGCGCAAGATCACGCGGGCAGTGGGGCGCATCGCATGCGGACTGCAGGATGACCTCTGGCTCGGCAACCTCGACGCGAAGCGCGACTGGGGCTTCGCAGGCGACTACATCGAAGCGATGTGGTTGATGTTGCAGCAGGACGAGGCGGACGACTACGTCGTCGCGACCGGTGAGACCCACAGCGTCCGTGAGTTCTGCGAGAAGGCGTTCGCGTGCGTCGGCCTCGACTGGGAGAAGTACGTGAAGATCGATCCGCGCTACTTCCGACCCGCCGAGGTCGACCTGCTGCTCGGCGATCCGGCCAAGGCCAAGCAGAAGCTCGGGTGGCAGCCGCGAGTCGACTTCGACGGGCTCGTCCGGATGATGGTGGATACCGATCTGGAGTCCGCGCGCCGCGAGCGCACGCTCATCGACGCCGGACACAAGATCCACGATCACGCAGGGATCTGAATCAGAGAGCAGCGGAATCAGTGCGCATCCTTCTGGTCCACAACCGTTACCTGCAGCGAGGCGGCGAGGACGCGGTGTTCGAAGCCGAACGCGACCTGCTTCGCGATGCGGGGAACGAAGTCTTCGAACACGTGCTGTCCAATGCCGACACGGTTCGGATGAACCGCGTCCAGCTCGCCGTCAGTGCGATCTGGTCGAGGCGATCCCGCCGCGCGATCGCTCAGATCGTGCGCGATCGGTCGATCGATGTCGTTCACTTCCACAACATCCAGCCGTTGGTGTCGCCGGCAGCGTTCGGAGCGGCGCGACGCGCGGGGGCCGCAGTCGTCGCCACGTTGCACAACTATCGGCCGGTTTGCCCGTCCGCGACTCTGTTCCGGGACGGCCAGGTCTGCACGGAGTGCGTCGGTCGAAAGCTGGCGCTCCCGGCGATCCAGCATCGTTGCTATCGCTCGAGTCGCGCTTCGAGCGCGGTCGTGGCGGCGACCAACGCCGTTCATCGTGCGCTCGGCACCTGGCAACGGGATGTCGATGCCTTCCTCGCCCTCACCGAGTTTCAGCGCAACCTGTTGTCCGGCGTGATTCCCGCCGAGAAGACGGCGATCGTCCCGAACTTCCTCGTGAGGTCGCCGTGGGCGAATCTCGAGGGGACGAGGAGTGGGGTGCTGTTCGTGGGGCGGTTGAGTGAAGAGAAGGGCATTCGCACGCTCCTCGCTGCGCTGCGCGTCTTGCCGGCACACGTGAAGATTCGCGTCATCGGGACCGGTCCGCTCGGCAACGAAGTCGCCGCCGCGGCGGCTGCAGACCCACGGCTCATCGCCGTTGGACTGCGCAACGCGGAGCAGGTCCTCGACGAGATGCGCAAGGCGGCTGTGCTGGCCGTGCCGTCGCTCTGGTTCGAGGGCATGCCGATGACGATCGTGGAGGCCTTCGGTTGTGGGCTGCCGGTGGTCGCCAGCGATCTCGGCGGCTTGCCGTCGATCGTCGAACACGGGGTCAACGGTGAGCTGTTCCGACCTGGAGACCCGGGCGCACTGGCCGCGGCGATCATGCGTTCGGTGACCGACCGCCGACTTCTCTTGGCGCGATCCCGTGCGGCGCGCGTCACCTTCGAGTCGCGTTTCACCGCCGACGCACACTACCGCGCTCTCTGCGTGGTCTACTCTGCGGCCATCCGATCGCGACGCGACGGCTCGCCGCTCGATCTGCCGGCGCACCTCGCGATGTCGGCGGCTGCCTCGGCCGCTGCCGATCCCGCGATCAGCGGACTCGGAGTTCCAGACCACTCGAGAGCGTGAATCCGTCGACGGCAGAGCCGCGGTAGTCGAATTCGCCGATCCAGTGCGGCAGTGCGACGTGCGGCGATGCCGCCCTCCACATCGATCCGAGGCGGTTCGCCGCGCCGCGGATCGGAGCCGGCTCCGTTCGCTTCAAGTCTCGGCTCCGGCATCGCCAGGTCGCCGCGCTCTCTGTGCTGGACCAAGCTCGCCGGAGGGGGATGGGCGGACACCGAAAAGGCAGCGCTGCGCAGTGGTGCAGCAGGGTTGCACAGACGGTGAGCCACGACCTTGGAGCGAGCGCTCGCGACATCGCGCGTCAGCTCGTGCGCGGGGCGCGAACCGATCCGCGAGCACGCCACGAGGATCCGTCAGTCCCCGAGCAGGGATCTCAGAAGTCGAACTCCACACCCAGCACGAAGCCCTCGATCGCGAAGTCGGTCGCGAAGCGCGCGCCGTCCTCGTCCCCGACCGCGTTCAGGTCCATCGTGCGGTAACCCGCGAGCAATCGGATGTCCTGATCCAAGAGCTCGTAGCGGGCCAGGATCTCGAGGTCCTGCAAGTTGCCGCGGAAGTCGCCGCCGAAGCTGATGTCCGGGTTGTAGAGCCAGTCGATCTGCAGCGAGAACTGATCGTAGGTGACCCGACCGCGCAGCCCGAAGTACGGCACCCCGCTGTCGGCGAAGTGCACCGTCTGCAAGAGACCGGTGTTGCCGTCCTCGGCGACCTCGAAGTCGCCGTCGCGGTGGGCGAGCGCGACACCGGCACCGAGTTGGAACTGTACCGTCTGCTCTTCGCGAACCTCGATCTCGTGGGCCAGGACCTCACCGAAGTAGGCCAGTCGCCAGTGGTCGACGCGTAGATCGGCATTGGCTTCGGTGCCGGTCGGCACGCGGCCGAAGTCGCCGACCAGGATGCCGTTCGTGCTGTCCTTGACCGCGATGTGTCGATACTCGAGTTCGAAACCCGAGAAGCCGTCACCGGCTTTCGCGACCAGCGACCAATCTTCGTCGCGACCACCCTGGCCGAGCTGTTCGACGGTCTGGGGTGGGTTGTCGACGAGGCCGCCGGGGGTGATGGTCTGCATCTGCGCGAAGCCGCGATGGACGTCGAGGTTGACCTTCGGCGCCAGCGTATAACGCGGCGATGCGAGGCCGGGGATCGAGGCGCAGGCGGGGAGCAGGAGGACGCAGACGAAGGCGATGCGGCGCATGGTCGTCGGTCGGCGGCGGTCGCCACCGGCGGGGCAGGATACTTGCGGCGACGGTCAGGTCGCGCACGAATCGCTGCGGCGTGGCGAGTTGTCCCCGGCTATGGTCGCGCGCGATGCCGAAGATCAGCCTCGAACCCTTCCTGGAGCGCGACTTCCGTGCCTTCGAGAAGCACCGCCAGGACGACCCCGAATACAACGCGCTCCGACTCTCGATCCGCCGCAAGCTCAAGGCGATCGTCGACGAGGTCAAGGTCCGCGCGAAGCCGCTCGGCTACGAGTTGTCGGCTCAAGGCGGCATCCACCATCCGCACTCCTACAACGCCTTCCGCGTCAGGGAGCAGCGCGCCTATCTCTGTCGCTCCGACAAGGAGCGCAAGAAGCTGTCGTCGTTCTTCGGCGAGGCCCTCGGCAAGGACGCCGAGACTCACTACATCCAGACCGTCCTCGAGTGCAGCCTGGACGGCCAGGTCGTCGAGGCCGCGATGCGGATCCATCCGCAGGCATGGTGGGACGGCGAGCACCTGAAGAAGACGCTCGCCAAGCCCGAGGCGATGGCCGACTGGTGTCAGCAACTCAAGCTGTTGCCGCCCGGGTTCTCACTTCGTCTTCACGACTGGAAGAAGATGTACTGGGCGAATGCGGCCACACCGCGTGAACTCGGGGAGCTGTTCGCTTCCTACACGCCGGGTGAGCACTGGCTGCACGTCGTGCGCGAGCTGCCGTCTGAGGATGCGGTGGCGATGGGGCCCGAGGCTCCAGAATGGGCGGTGACCTCGCTCGTCGCCCTCCTGCCGGTGTGGCGAACGGCGTTGTGGACGCCCTGAGCCACCTAGCCCGGACTATTCGTGAACGTCGTCGCGAGATCGCCGCAGGTCGATGTCCGGCAAGGAGCTGCGTCGGTCGACGACCGAAGCGTAGCTGTAGCTACGCTGCCAGGGAGGAGCCGACGTAGCGACGCCGCAGGTCGCGACTTGTGGCGATCGCAGCAGACGTTCACGAATAGTCCGGGCTAGACCGCGGGCCGCGCGGTCACTTGGTCGGATAGGTCTCCTTGACCCATTCCTTCCACTTCTCTTCGAGCAGGAGCGGTGAGAGTCCGTAGGCCTCCTTCAGCGCATCCCGCGTCGCGTCGACGATGTCGCCGTTCACCTGACCGGTCAGCGGATCGACCTGCGCCTTCGACAGGCGCATGAACTTCGCCCACTTCTCCTTGCCGAGGGTCATCAGGTAGTCCTGCCGCGACCAGATCATGACGTGGTCGTTGAACTCCACTTCGCCGAAGTCGCGCATCTTCATGATCTCGACGATGTTGGCGTATTTGCCGTTGTTCAGCAGTTTGCGCGTCTCGAGATCGAAGCGCCATTGGCGTTGATCGATCGGTGCCGCGCCCTCGCCGCGCGTGAAGGAGTTGTAGCGCGGCGTGATCCTGCGCTCGAACCAGTGCGCCGGTGCTTCCCGCATCCATACCGGCAGATCGAAGTTGTAGTGGAGGAAGCCGTTGATGAGGTTGTGCGTCGCCGAGAAGACGAGATGGCCGTGGAGGGCGGTGTCGTCGTCGAGTCGGCCGTCTTCCTGAGGGTTCTTCGTGGCGAAGGCGTACAACAGCGCGCCGCTCTCCTTGAAGTTCCATTGTTGACCGCCGACGGAGATGCGGCCCGTGTACGTCACCAGGTAATCGTCGTAGTCCTTCTTCTCCTCCAGAATGAGGAAGAGGTACTTCTCCGGTTGCCCGAGGTAGGGACCTTCGCCCCAGTACTCGTTGGTCTTCTGGAAGCGCTCTTCCGCGTTCTTCGGGAAGTCGGCATCGGTCACCCCGAGCCAGTCCTGCATCAGCGCGTAGTGTTCCTCGAGCCGCTGCGCCGTGAGGTGCAGGCGCAGCCACGGATCGAGCTGCTTCATCTTCGGCGTGACCTTCGGCAGGCCGCGCTCGCTCAGCCGCGTCAGTTCTTCACGGATCTTCGAGCGCACCTCCGGGTCGACCGGAACCGTCCAGGCGCCCAAGTCCATACCGATGCGGAAGTGCGCGGTCTCCACCCAGCGGATCTGGAGATGCGCGAGGTGCTTCTCGATGTCCTCGGTCGTGATGACCTTGGTCGCGCGCTGACCGAAGGGGAACGGGCCGTACGACACGTAGCCCATCCGCGCGAGCACTTCCGGATGGTTCTCCGTGTAGCGATCGATCTTCCACTTCGGCAGCTTCGGCTTGTCCTGGGCGGACAGCGATACCGTCGTCGCCAGGGCGGCGAATGCCGCAAGCGCAGTGAGGACGGCCTTCACTTCAATCGCTCCTTCCACTTCTTGGCTTCCTGGATCGCGGTGAACGCCGAGAGTTCCTCGATGGGTGGCGCCTCGTCCACGATCGCGCGAAGTGCGTTGATGGCTTCTCGCTTCACACTCGCCTCGCCGGCGTCGAGATAGCCGATCATCGCGCCGGCATAGTCCTTCGGTGCCAGGTAGCGCATCATGCGCAGGCCGGTCACTCGACTGCGCTCGTCGTCGGGTTGCATCTCGCCGATGACGAACCGCGCCATCTCGCTGCTGCGCGCGCGCGGCAGGACGGCGGCCACGACCGGTGCGCGCGACTGCCATTCGGTGTGACACACCTCCATGACCTTCAACAGCGCATCGCGATCCTTCAGCGCTGCGAGCGCGAGATTGGCGTGGAACGCGATCTCGGGGTCGGGTGCGACCTTGGGTTTCGGCTTGCCTTCCTCCGGCTCGGCGACGAGGGCGGCGAGACGATCGCGATAGCGTGCGTCGACGTGATGCGCGATCCAGTGCGCGGCCCAACGGCGGGTCTCGAGGGCGCGTTCGTCGAGCAGCGGCAGGATGAGATCGCCGTGCTCGTCGGTCACGAGCTGGTCGAGAGCGCTGCGCACCCCGGCGATCGCATTCGGACTCGGCTTGGGCAGTGCCAGTCGCCGCAACAAGTGCGGCACGGCAGCGGCACCGAATGCGACGGTCTCGCGCAGCGCGGTCGCGTTGGCCTCGCCCTCGGTCGTCTCGAGCCGGCGGATCCGCAGCGTGAGCTTCTGCTCCTCGGCCTTCGGTAGGTCGGGCCAGCTCGGCGCGTCTTGGGCGAAGCCGACTGCGGTCAGGGCGAGTGCGCCCAGGCAGCCGAGGAATGCGACGCGCGGTCGCGCTCTTTGCGGCGTCATGTCGTGGGTCGTCATTTCGTCGAGGTCAACCAATCGGGCAGGCAAGGCAGAACGTCGTTCGACGCGCGGATCAGAGTGTGCCTTCGTCGCTCGCGTTCCGCTGCGTACCAAACTTGGAAGTCTTCGGCCGCGACCGCCGGGAAGCGTACGCAGTACAGATCGATGCGGTCGGTGCTCATCGTCAGACCGCGGTGCAGATCGATCAGTCCGCAGACCCAGATCGAATCCGGGGTCTCGATGGGCGGACTCACGGCGCCGATCTTGGTCTCGTCGTCGGCCCAGGCGGCGACCGCGAGCGGCAGGCTCGTCCGCTGTTGCTCGACCAAGCGCTCCCCGCGCAGGACCTCGCCGTGCCGTTCGAGTTCGAGCGAGTTGCCGACGACGGCGCAGAGCGATCTGGCGCGTTCGAATGCCTCGGTGCGGACCGCCGGGAATGCTGCGCGAGCCAACGCCAGCGGCAGGATGTGCCGCTCGAGAAGCGCGCGCGTTCGCAACTTGCGCCCGGCGTTCGGGTCGAGTGCGTCCAGGTAGCCGTCGAAGGCGCGAAGCTCCGCGACGGCGACCTTCAGGTCCGGCAACTCGATCGCGACGCCGTCGTCGACGGCCGGTGGGTTCGGTGACTTCGGTGCGCAGCCGTGAACCAGAGCGATCGAACCGAGCATCACGGCGGCGATGCGGTGCCGCAGCCGTCCAGTGCGCGGGTGCTCACTCACGGCAGATCGAAGCGCTGGATGTAGTCGAGGGTCGGCCCGCTGAGGAAGCGGTAGGTGGAGTAGAGCGCGTTGCCGAGTTGCCCGAGTCGGTCGGGCTGCGTCGGGGTGTTGAACTGGCCGATGATCTCGATCCACAACGATCGCGGTTCCTGAACCCACGGTTCGATCCGCAGGTTCACGACCGGAGATTCCGGGCCGGTCGACGGGAAGGTCATCCGGAGGCCGAGCGAATGCAGCGGGCGCTGGAAGGCGGCGAGGGCCTCCGAGCCGCCGGCCAGCATCCGCTCCGCGACGAAGCTGCGGCTGTCGCTGTGGTACTGCGGATTGATGAGCGAGCGGATCCAGAACTGCTGGCCCAGCGACAGGGGGATCGACAGGCCGCGGTAGGCGGTCCCGACGACGTTGACCACCCTCGTCGCGAAGTCCTCGATGGTCGTCCCGCGCAACTCCTCGCGGATCACGATCCGGTCCGGCAGGAACGAAGTCGCCGAGACCTGACCGGGTGCGGTGGGGAGGTTGCTGAGGTGGATGCCGTCCTGGGCGACCTGGAAGTTCTGATAGGAGACTTCCCGCTGGGTGAACAGCTCGTTGTGGATCCGCTGCACCGCGTCGGCGCGCAACGCGAGGGGGGTGTGGAGGACTTCAGCGCCGAAGGCGATCGTGCGCGGTTCGTAGTTCGACATCGATCCGCCGAGTGTAGCCGCCGGCCGGCGCGAACCCGATTCTGCGATCGCAGCGGCGCGATCGCGGTGGCCGATCGCGGTGCGGGTCGCGGCCGGCGCGCGCGGGTCGTCGCAGAGCGAGTCGCCGGATCGCGGCGCACTCGCGGCGGGGAGTTATTGGGGGGCGGCACCCGTTCGACGCGGCACGCGCATGCGTTCGACCGCCGAGCCGGCAGGCCCGGCGCTCGCCGAGTCCGCGCTGCTACGGCACTCCCCGTCCAAAACACCGCCGGCCCGAGGTGGCCCCTCCCCGCTGCGCGGCTATGCTCCCCCGCCCGAGTTCGACATGACTTTCTCCATTCTCACTCCATTCCGCCCGGCCCTCGCCCTCGGCCTGGCTCTCGCCCTGCCTGCGGTCGGCCTCGCGCAGGTCAACGATTCCGGCGACGCCGAGAAGCAAGCGCTCCGCGCGCAACTCGCCGAGCTGAAAGCGGCGGTGGTCAATGCCCGCGGCGACGTGTTGAAGCCGATCCGGGTCAATGGCGTGGAGGTGTCGGTCGACCGCTTTCGTCGACAGGCGATCTATCTCGTCGGCGCCAAGCAGCTCCAGGCGAAGATCGCCGAACTCCTGCTCGAAGAGCAGAAGTCCGAGCAGATCCAGGGCGGGCGCGACGCGAAGGAGTTCGAGATCCCCGAGGAGGAGTTGATTGCCGGATTGAAGACGGCGGTCGAGGAGTTCCGCCGGCAGAACCCCGATGTCGATTTCTGGCAGGCCGTCCGCGCGCAGTTCGGCTTCGAGCGCGAGCAGTTCCTGGCGCAGCAGCGCCAGACCAAGCTGTTCGACCGCGTGTTCTTCCCCGGTCCGGCAGCGAACTGGCCGCTCGTGACCCGCGAGGCGATCATCTCGTCGAGCGGCGGTGACGGTAAGCAGTTCTGGGACAACCTCGTCAAGGCGTCGACCCACCCCGAGACCGGCGAGCCGCGCGACCTGCCGCCGTTCTGGATGCAGCTCTGCCGTGGCTGGGTCACCAAGCAGCTCCAGCGCTGGAGCGACGTGCGCTACGCATCCGACGGACTCCCCGCCGAGATCTGCCTCGCGGTCAACGACCGCACCTGGGCCACCGCGGATGCCTACCGTGAGATCCAGACCGGTCTCTACGTGCAAGAACTCGAGCGGGCGGTCGGCGAGGTCACGATCAACGAGGCGCTCCATCAGGCGCTCGCCAAGGCCGGGTTCCTGCTCACCGAAGAGGAATTCCGCGCCGAGTTCGAGGCCTACCGCAAGCAGTACGACGACACCCCGTTCAACACGGAAGTCATCGCGACGGCCTTCAAGGGCT
>JBFXDD010000017.1:0-4796 GCA_050181465.1 Planctomycetota bacterium | reverse complement strand
CAGGCGCTCGCCAAGGCCGGGTTCCTGCTCACCGAAGAGGAATTCCGCGCCGAGTTCGAGGCCTACCGCAAGCAGTACGACGACACCCCGTTCAACACGGAAGTCATCGCGACGGCCTTCAAGGGCTATCCGAGCCTCGAAGCGTTCCGGCAGCGCTGGCGTCTCATCCGCAGCTTCGAGCGCATGATCGAAGCCGACATGAACGACACCGAGAAGCTGCAGGCCCACGCCAACACCTTCGCGGCCTTCTTCGGCGACGGCCAGGTCAACGTCGATCTCATCCAGTTCATGGGTCGCGACCTCAAGACCGGCGCCTGGGTGCCCGGCGGCCTCGACGCCGCGGGCAAGCGCGCCGACGCGGTGATGAAGCTCATCGAAGAGGGCGCGGACTTCGACGAGATGCACCAGACCCACGGTGAGTTCTATGCCACCGACAAGGAGAAGGGGCGGCTCGGTTCGAAGTCGCTGAACCAGATCCGTCAGGCGGTCCGCGAGAGCGAGTTCAACGATCTCCTCACCGGCTACTCGCTGGCAGCGCATCTCTACTACGACGCCAAGCCCGGCACCGTGGTGGGTCCGCTGCGTGGTCCGGATGCCTGGTTCGTCGCGCGCGTCAACTCGCGCACGCCGAGTGCGAAGACCGTGAACCTGACCGAGGAGCGCACCCGCGAACTGGTCCGCCAGGACTATGTGAACTGGCGCTTCCTCGAGTGGGCGAACCAGGTCGTCGCGTCGACCGAGTTCCAGTGATCCGACAGGGATCCGGAGCGCGACGGACAGCGCTCGAAGTTCGCACGGCCGCGATCGGATAGGGTTCCGAGCGCGGCCTTGCTGCGTACCCACGACCACGGATGAGCGATTCGACCGACACGAAGCCTGCCCCAGTTCGCGGTCTGTCCCCCGGGCGTGCGGCGCTGCGTTCGCTCCTGCGGCACGTGTGGGCGGGCGTGCGGCGCGACAAGCGGCTGATCGCGCTGGTGATCGGGCTGGCGGCGCTGGAAGCCTTCTTCACGAAGGCGCCGTTCCTCCTGGTCAAGCCGCTGTTCGACGAGATCGCGCCGCCGGCCGTTCCGCCTGCCGAAGGTGCTGTGGTCGGTGTCGCGCAGCGCTTCTCGCTCGCCTTCGGTGAGTTCGCCGAATGGCTGACGGCGACCTTCGGCATCCACTTCGAGACCGCCCACCACGGCAAGAGCGTGGTGTTCGCCACCGCGATCGTCGCCGCTGTCTGCGGTCTGCTCGGCGGTCTGTCGATCTACGGTGCGACGCTCGCTTCGCGCTACTTCGCGACCAAGGTCGTCGTCGACCTGCGCGATCGCCTGGCGCAGCACGTGCTGCACCTCCCGCTCGGTTTCTTCGGTCGCCGCAAGATGGGCGAGTTGATCTCGCGGGTCACGAACGACACCACGGTGCTCTCGCGCACCTTCACCTTGGTCGCCGATTACGCGGTCGTCGACCCGCTGATGATCCTCTTCAACATCGGCCTGGTGTGGTTCGTCGACGCGCGGCTGCTGC
Organism: Planctomycetota bacterium; assembly: GCA_050181465.1. Lineage (GTDB taxonomy): Bacteria > Planctomycetota > UBA1135 > UBA1135 > UBA2386 > JACRLW01. The sequence continues at coordinate 3,284 of JBFXDD010000017.1, read as the reverse complement.
TGGTGATGCTGCCGGCGATCCCGTTGATGGCGTTGCCGATGCTCAAGCTCGGTCGCAAGGTGCAGAAGCGCTCCGCGGGCAGCCTGCAGGCGATGGGCGATGCCACCGAGTCGATGAACCAGATGCTGTCGGGAATGAAGGTCGTGAAGGCCTTCGGTCTCGAAGAGGTCCGGCTCGACGAGTTCTCGCGCAACAACGCGAACTATCTCGAGCGCACCGTGCGGATGCTCAAGGCGAAGGCGCGGTCGGAGAGCATCGTGTTCGTCGGCTATCAAGTCGGCTTCGTCGGAATGCTCGTCACGATGGGGTGGATCCTGCTCAGCGGTGAGGGCTCGATGGGCGACATCGGAGCTGCGCTGGTGCCGATCTCGACGACCTATCAGCACGTCAAGCGCATCGTGCGCGTGTGGAACACGGTGATGGAGTCGGCGGGCGCGATGGAGGGTGTGGACTCGATCCTCACCGAGAACATCGATGCCGCGACGCAGAACGGCGGTCGCAAGCTCGAACGCATCCGTGGGGCCGTCGCCGTGGAAGGCTTGTCGTTCGGCTACGGCGAGGAGCCGGTGCTCAGCGACGTGGACTTCGCGGTGGAGCCGGGTTCGACGGTGGCATTCGTCGGGCCCTCGGGCGCGGGCAAGTCGACGATGGTCGACCTGCTGATGCGCTTCTTCGATCCGCGCGAGGGTCGCATCCTGATCGACGGCGCCGATCTGCGCGAGTTGTCGTTGCGCGACTATCGCGATCACACCGCGCTGGTCGTGCAGCAGCCCTTCCTGTTCAACACGTCGATCCGCGAGAACATTCGCTACGGCCGCCCGAGCGCGACCGATGCCGAGATCGAAGCGGCGGCGCGCGCCGCACAGATCCACGACTTCGTGGTCGGCTTGCCGAAGGGGTACGACACCCCGGTCGGCGAGCGCGGCAGCAACCTCTCCGGCGGGCAGATGCAGCGCATCACGATCGCGCGCGCGATCGTCCGCGATCCGGCCGTCCTCTTCCTCGACGAGGCGACTTCCGCGCTCGATTCCGAGAGCGAGGAGGCGGTGCAGAAGGCGCTCACCAACTTGCGACGCGGTCGCACGTCCTTCGTGATCGCGCATCGACTGTCGACGATTCGCGACGCCGATCTGATCCTGGTGTTCGAAGGCGGTCGCATCGTCGAGCGCGGCCAGCACGAGGAACTGCTCGCCAAGCGAGGGCTCTACGCGCGGCTGATCGATCTGCAGACGCTCGATTGAGTGCGGCGCAGCGCGGCCTCAGCCGCGGCGCACCAACAAGGCGACCGCGGTTGCGCGCAGTGCCTCGCCGCGACCGATCGCGTCGAGACCTTCGCCGGTCTTGCCTTTGACGTTCACGCGCGCGAGCGGCAGTCCGAACAGCGTCGCGACGTTCTGGCGGATCGCGGCGCGATGGGGCGCGATCTTCGGTCGTTCGCACTCGACCACGATGTCCAGGCTCGCGACGAGGAAGCCCGCCGCCTGCACGCGCTGCATGGTTTCGATGCAGAACTCGCTGGAGGGGCGGTCGCGGTGGGCAGGGTCGCGGTCGGGGAACAGCGAGCCGAGGTCGTCGAGTCCCGCGGCACCGAGGCAGGCGTCGCACACGGCGTGGAGCACGGCGTCGCCGTCGGAGTGACCGAGCGGACCGATCGGGCTGTCGATCGTCACTCCGCCGAGCACGCAGCGGCGGCCGGCTTCCAGGCGATGGACGTCGATCCCCAGCCCGATGGTGGGCAGTCCGGCGAGTGCGGCGTGGTTCATGTGCGAGCATCCTCCGCGGCGGCGATCGCTTCCGCGAGCAGGAGATCGTCGGGAGTCGTGATCTTCAGGTTGCGTCGGTCGCCCGGCACGATCGCGACGGCCTGGCCGGCGGCTTCACAGAGCGAGACATCGTCGGTGCCGACGAAGCCGGTGCGTTCCGCGTGGGCGAGGGCCTCGAGCAGGCGATCGCGGCGGATGACCTGTGGGGTCTGCGCGAGCCACAGCGCGTCGCGCGGGACGGTTTCGACGACGCGCTCGCCGGCCACTCGCTTCAGCGTGTCCGGTGCCGGGACCGCGAGGAGTGCGGCGCCGATCGCGAGTGCTCGAGTGCAGGCGGTGCGGGCGGCGTCGATGGGGAAGAAGGGGCGCGCGGCGTCATGCACCAGCACGAGCGGGAAGTCGGGGTTGCTGGCTCGCAGCGCGCGCTGCATGGAGTCTTGTCGCGTGTCGCCGCCGTCGACGATCGTGCGCACGCCGCATTCGCGCAGGTGTGTGCTGAGGTGTGCGATGCGTTCGCGGTCTCCGTTGCTGATCGCGAGCACGATCTCGCCGTCTGGGCTCAGCGAGTGCAATCGCCGAGCGCTGCGCACCAAGAGCGGCACGCCGCCGACGGCGACGAAGGCTTTGGGAGTCGGACCGCCGAGGCGGGTTCCGCGACCCGAGGCGAGGAGCAGCATCGACACGCGCACGGGCGCGAGCGTAACGTGGCGGGTCATGACGGCGGTCAGGATCCTCGGCATCGACCCGGGCACCATTGTGGTGGGCTGGGCGTGTATCGAGGTGATGGTCGAAGTGCGCGGAGTGGGTGTTGCGCAGCCGAGTGCGGTTCCGTTGGCTGCCCGCGCGTCGAATCTCGTTCGCCATGCGCCGGCGGGTGACGGCACGATGCGGCTGGTCGAGGCCGGCGCGATTCGGCTCGGCCGCGGTGCCATCGAGCAGCGTCTTGCGGCGTTGGCTGCGGCGATCGCCGAGCGCATCGAGGTCTTCGCGCCGGCCGAGTTGGCGCTCGAGGAGGCCTTTCACGGCAAGAGTGCGCAGGCGGCGTTGCGGATCGGCGAAGCGCGCGGCGTGGTGCTCGCGACCGCCTTCGCCCGCGGCCTGCAGATCCATCAGTTCCCGCCGGCCACGATCAAGCGGACGGTGGCGGGCAACGGTCGCGCGGAGAAGGAAGCGGTCGCGCGGATGGCGCTGAGTGCGCTCGGTCATCCGCCGCTGAGTGGTCCGGCGGATGCGAGTGATGCGGTGGCGGTGGCGCTGTGTCGGGCGTTGGTGCGGAGTAGCCCGTTCACGGCGTTGAGTGCGGGTTCACTCTGAGGAGTCGGTCGGGCGCTGCGTCGAATCTCTCAGGTCGGCGTAACCGATCGAGCATGCGGCACACGAAGGATCTGCGCGGTGATCGCCGCGGTTGCCGGTGTCGCCCATGTTCGAGCCTCCGCACTGTCCGAACCGTTCGTGTTCGTTCCATGTCGATCCGCCGCTGCGCTTCTACCGTCGTTTCGGCACCTTCCGGCCGAACTGGAG
>JBFXDD010000016.1:0-108835 GCA_050181465.1 Planctomycetota bacterium | reverse complement strand
CGGCGTGCGAGGGCGTCGAGAACACTCATCGCGCGGAACCCGATTGGACGAGTCGTTCACGCTGGCGGGCTTCGTAGGCGATGCCTTCGCGGATTTCATCGTCGGGCTCTCCGGCACCGATCGCGATCGATGCCTGATCGGCGACCGCCATGATCGAGAGCATCGGGTTCACTTCCACGCTGTAGGGGAACAGGCTGGCGTCGGCCACGAAGAGATTGTGGAAGCCGTGGACACGGAATTGCGGGTCCACGACGTCGCGGCGAACGTCGTCGCCCATCGAGCAGCCGCCTTGCGGATGCGAGGACCCGAATCCGACCATGGACTTCTGATCGACGAGATGTCGATCGACCGCGTCGAGATCGGCCTCGGAGCGGATTTCCAGGCCGCTCGCGAGGGGCGGGAACACGCGCGTCGCACCGGCGGCCAGGAAGATGCGGGCCATCATCTGGAACCCGCGTCGGAAGGTGCGAAGGTCGTGCTCGGGCAAAGAGAAGCGAATATCGGCGCGATCGAAGAGCGGACGAGCGAGGCGATGGCCCAGGCCCAGGAACACCTTGCCGACCGGTGCGGTGGGCACCAGCACCCCGGCGCCGGTGATCTTCGCATAGTTCTCCATGCCGCTCGGATGCCGGTCGAACCAGCCGGGCATCGTCAGCGCGAGTGAGACGGGCGGGTTGTGGATCTGTTCGATCGCGTAGCCGTCGCCGAACCAGTGGACGCACATCTGATCGCCGTCGTAGGCGTTGAGTGGTTCCTCGAACTCGGCGAACACGATCGCTCCGGCATTGAATGAAGTTCGCGTGCCGACGCGGTCGGGATGGATCCTCGAACGCAGTAGCAGCTCAGGCGTATTGATCGCCCCACCGGCAAGCACGATGCGGTCGGCGTGGATCCGGAACTTGTCGCCGGTCTTCGAATCTCGACACAGGAGCGCGCGAGCGACGCCGCGCTCGTATTCGACGCGGAGGACTTCGGTTCCCGTGAGAATCTCGCAACCGCGCTCTTGCGCCATCGGCACCCAGGTCATCGAGGCGTCCAGCTTGCGCCCGTAACGACAGCCGACATTGCAGTAGCCGCAGCCGATACAGCGAAGCATGGCCTTGTCGAAGCGACCCGGCTCCAGACCGATCTGTCGCATCCCGGCCTGCATCCGCCACGTTGCGGGGTTGTAGAGCTCCTCCTCGAGTGGGTGGACGTTGAGGACCGATTCCACGCGACGGAAACTCCGCTCCATTCCGTCTCGCGGCAGTTCGAAGCCGCGATCCGCGAACTTGCGACGCACCGGCTCGGGCATGCGGAAGCACACGGCGTTGGTGAGCACGGTGGAGCCGCCGATGCACTGCCCTTGCAGGACGAACATGTCGGCTTCGGTATTCGTTTGCGAGCCGCCGTCCTTGTAGAGCCTGCCGATCATCTCGGCTTCGTTCGCGGTCATGTCCTCGGGGCGAACCCAATCACCGCGTTCGACCAGGATCACCTTCTCGCCGCGTCGCGCCAGGTTGTAGGCGACCACGGAACCTCCCGCACCGCTGCCGACGACGACGAATCGAGTATGGCGATCCGACACCCGGGATGACGTCATGCGAGAGCCCCTTCGACCTTGGTCTCGCGATGACTAGCTTGTTGCGCCCGCTGCCGCGCCTCTGCGCGGATGCGTGCCCGCTCGCCCATTTCACGAAAGCCGATGCGCTCTTGCACGCCGCGGTCGGCGTAGTAGCCCATGCGCGCGAGCTGCCGGCCCAGGCTGACGAGTCCGGCGAGACCGCGCGTGGTGGTCAGTGTGCGATCCAGGAACGCCCGTCGTCGGTCGGGGGACTGCCAGGTGAGCGGAGCGCGGAGATGGAGCAGCGGCAGGATCTGCAGGCCGATGACCACGAGCTGCGCTCGCCACCGGCGTGTGAGTGGGATCCACGCCAGATAGTCGTCGGCGGCGCGCGCGACCGTCATCCAACCGTCCTGCGGCGGCGCCTGACGAATCATCGCTTCGGCGGTCACTGCGAGCGTGCGCGCCATGAAGGGCAACAGCACCTTCCAGCCGTCGCGGCGACGTCGCCGTTGTTCGCGCAGGTACCACAGGATCCACAGCGGCGAGAGCAGGATGAGGACCGGGGATGCGATCAGGATCCCGACCGCGGCGAGCGCGAGCCAACCGTTGAGGCTCATTGAAACGCTCCGTGATAGACGAAGGCGGGCGGCAGATTCGCGAGAACCGGCCGCGAGAGCTCGAGTCGACGGAATGCCGTGCGCAGCTTGCGGCGCAGCCCGATGCTGCTGGGAAACGGAAAGAAGTGGACGTAGCTGAACTGCCGGAACACCCCATCCTCGGCGAGGATCGCGCGCGTCGCATCGACGATGCGTTGCTGCAGCTCGGCATGCATTGCCGCCAAGGGAAGCCCGGACACGACCAGGTTCGCGCGCTCATGACCGGCCTCTGCGAGAAGCTTCGGCGCGTCCTCCGCGGAGCCCAACGCGAAACGAAGACTCGGATAGGTCTCGCACAGGCGCGCATGGAAGACCGGGTCGCGCTCGATGCCTAGATAGCGAACTCCGCGCGCAACGTGCGGCGCGATCAGCGCGGTGAACGACCCGGTGCCGGGTCCGAGTTCGACGACGACGTCACCGGGGTCCAGCGCGACTCCGCGCAGCATCGCGCGCGCGAGGCTGCGCGAACTCGGCGCGAGTGCGGCGACTCGTCCGGGTTGCTGCAGGAAGCGACGGATGAAGAAGAGGGTGTCGCCTTTGGCCATGGTGTCCGAGTTGTTGCGGACGATGCCCGTCCACTCGGCTCTGCTCGATGGCCAACCCTTCGTTTCAAGCCACGTTGATTTCGGCTTGATCGATTCTCTCGTCGCTCGGCGACGTCTCGCCGGCCGGCTCAGGCCTTCTTGAAGACCATCTTCATGGTCTGTCCGCCCGGGCCTTTGTCTTCGATCGTGATCTTGTCGGCGGTCCAGGTCGCGGTCTTGGTCTCCTCCTTGTCGGAGTCCGCGGCCTTTCCGGTCAAGGAGAGCTTGTCACCTTCGGCCTTCCAGGTTCCCCCCATCTTCTGCTCGCCGATCATCGGCATCTTCATCGAGAGCGAGAAGGTCTGGTCGGCTTTGCACTCGAGGGTGCCCTCGATGGTCTTGGCCATCTCGAGCTGGGCTTTCTGCTCCTCGGTGGCTTTCGATGCGTCGGTGATCCCGAGCATGCCGAGCACGAAGGCTTCGCCGTCGAGCTTGTAGGTGCCGTTGGGACCTGCGTTCGAGCCGCAGCTCGTGAGCAAGAGGAGAAGCGTGGCGAGAGCGGTGACTTGGATCTTGGTCATGGGGTTGGTTCCCGATCGGGTCTCGCACTCGACCGGTTGGTGCCAGCACTTGCAAGGCGGGCGCTCTTCCCGGCCTTGGTGCCGGGCCTCTGGCCCCAGGCCGAGATCCGTCGCGAGGGGGTGCCGCTTGAAAGGAGGACACATGACTGCTTTGATCCGCCGGCCGTGGCCGCTTCCCGCGAATCCTCCGCCAACCTCGATCGACTCCTCGCGGCGGGGCGGGTGCAGGTCGCGAATCGACTCGTGCGCCGGGCGCCGGCCGCCTTCGGTCACGCGGAGGTTGCCGGCCGTTTCGTCGAGATCGCCGGTATCGCGCGCCTGACTTTGGCGGCGGCGCTGTTGCGGGATGCGCAGCGGCAGCGGGAGACCGCGGTGTGGATCACCGCTCCGATCGCTTTGCCTTTCCCACCCGATCTGCTGGCGTGGGGAGTCGATCTCGAGGCGCTCGCGGTCGTGCGAGTGGAGACCGATCGCGATGCGTTGTACGCGGCCGATGAGGTGTTGCGCTCGGGTGCTTTCGGCTTCGTGGCACTCGATGCCGCGGGTTTGTTCGACCGTCCGCCACCGCTCGCTGCACAAGTGCGCCTCGCGGGTGCCGCGCAGCAGCATGATGCAGTGTTTCTCTTCCTGTCGGAAGCAGGTGCTGGTTCGCGCTTGTCGGCGACTCCGCGTCCTCGCTTGCGGCGGGTAGGAGACGGTGAGGAGTGTTCGCTGGCGTCGTTGCGGCTCGTCACGTTTCGGCGTGATCTCGGCGAAGGCCGCTTCGAGGTCGGTTTCGAGGCGGTGAAGGACAAGCGGCGCGGGCGCTGCTGGACCCACACGATGGTCTGCGATGGAACGCCGGGATTGCGGTGAGGTCGAGCCGTCCATCGCATGCATCGATCTGCCGGCGTTGCCGTTACAGATCCTGCTCGGTCGCGAGAGCGCGTGGCGAGGACAGCCTGTTGCGGTCGTCGATCGCGACGAGCCGCAGGGGCGAATCCTGTGGGTGAACGAACGCGCGCGGCAGATGCGCATACTTCCCGGCCGTCGTTATGCAGAAGCGCTTGCGATTGCGAGTGAACTGCGTGCGGGAGTGGTCGAGGCCGAAGCGATCGACGAGGCCGTGCGCTCGGTCTTGCGAGTGCTCGAAGAATTCTCGCCGGTGGTGGAGCCGTCCTCACGCGAACCAGGCGTGTTCTGGCTGAATGCTCGTGGTCTGCGCGATGTGTTCCCGTCCAAGCGCGTCTGGATGGAGAGCGCAATCGAGCGGATTGCGTCGCTGGGATTCTTCGCGCGAGCGGTGATCGGTCACACGCGCTTTGGAGCCCATGCGCTCACGCGCGTACTCGGTCCACGTCGTCTGTTGGAATCGGGCTCACCGAGCGAAGAGACCGCGGCGGTCGACCCGGTCCCGCTTGCGCGTCTGGGTATCGAACCGAGGCTGCGTGATGCACTCGATCGCCTCGGGATCGACACGGTAGGTGGGCTGCGGCGACTACCGGCAGGAGGATTGCTGGAGCGCTTCGGACGCGACGCACACGGTCTCCATGAACTCGTGCTGGGGCGTCTCGTCGAGCCTTTGGTCGGGCAGCGCGTGCTCGATCCGGTCAGGGATGTCCATCGACGGGATCCCGAGGATCCCCGACTCGATCACGAAGCGCTCTTGGCATTGGCTGCGCAGTCGATCCATCGATGCTGTACAGCGTTGGCGGAACGCGGGGAATCGCTGCGTGCCTTCACGTTGACCATCGTACTCGATGGTATGGATCCACTGACGACGCGGATCGAACTCGCCGAACCGAGCTTGGAGCCGCGACGGGCGATCGAGCTGTTGCGGCTTCGGCTCGAGGTGGTGATGCGCACGGTCGCGACGCCCAAGCGCCTCGTGGAGATCGAAGAGTTCGTGATCGAATGCGAGTCGGTGACGGCGACGGTCACGCAGCTCGAACTCTTCGTCGAGGCATCGAGGCGTGACCCGAAGGATGGGGCGCGCGTGCTCGATCGACTCCGCGCGCGATTCGGTGACGATTCGATCGGAGTGCTGAGCTGTCGAAGCGGGCATTTGCCCGAGGCTCGTTTTCGCGTCGAGCGGCTTTCGGCGTTGCCGCTGGTGCGTGCGGAGACGGAGCCGCAGCCGACTCTCGTGCGGCGCATCTTCACGCGCGCGCCATCGGCGAGCGATCAGCGACCAGGACCCGACGGTTGGTTCCTGGTCGGACCGAGTGCTGGTCCGGTGCGCCGTCTGCACGGCCCTTACGTGATCTCAGGGGGGTGGTGGGTGGCCGAGCAACACCGCGAGTACCACTTCGCCGAGACTGCGAACGGAGAGATCCATTGGTTGTTCTACGATCGCGCGCGTCGACGCTGGTTCTTGCATGGACGCGTCGAGTGAGTCGTGTCGGTGGTGGGGGACTAGGGCGCGCTCGAATACTCCTTCGCAGTTCAGTTCCGCTTCGGTCAATCAGGAAGATCTCGACATGAGTCGACTCGCGAATGCCTGTGGATTCTCTCGGCGTCTGAATCTTGCATGGATGATGCTCAGCCGTCTCGGCGGCACCCTTGAAGGGGCAGTGTCGAATCGTGTCCCTGCTTCGAGGAGCGAAGCCATCCCTGACTTTCCGGGGGCATCCCTCCACTGACGTGTGGGTCGTGCAGCGAAACCCGCCGACCGCCCAAACCGCTTCATTCGGCCGCTGCTTCGATATCGACCGAAGGGCCGGCGTCTTCGGGCTCGCGCACACGGTCGATGAGGGCGAGCGCGCGCGGCGAAGGGCCGGGAAACCAGCGCGCCGTCGTCATCGCGATCGCGAAGTTCACGAGCATGCCGATGATGCCGATGCCCTGTGGACCGATCCCGAAACACCATCGCGTCATTCCGCCGTACACGTTCCCCAGCACGTAGGTCGCCGTGAAGCCGAGCCCGCCGATCATGCCCAGGATCGCAGGCACGGCACCGACGCGCCTGCTGAAGATTCCGAGCACCAGCACCGGGAAGAAACTCGACGCGGCAAAGCCGAACGCGAATGCGACGACCTGGCTGACGAAACCCGGCGGGTAGATGCCGAACAGTCCCGCGACCACGACCGCGATCCCGATCACACCGCGGGCGACACGCAGCCGCTGAACCTCGGTTGCATTCGGTCGCAAGAGTCGGAAGTACAGGTCGTGCGCGACGCTGGATGAGATCACCAACAGGAGACCGGATGCCGTCGAGAGTGCCGCAGCCAGTCCGCCCGCCGCCACCAATGCGATGATCCAGTTCGCCAGGCCTGCCATCTCCGGTGCAGCCAGGACGATGATGTCCGGATCGGGGCTATCGAGTTTCTTGCTCGCGAGAACGGGTCGACCATCGGTTCCGCTCGCTCCCTGCGTATCGAGCCAGCGCTGGTGCTCAGCACGCACCTCTGCGAACTCGGTCGCTGCGAGCGAACCGGTCCGGAACAACTCCGTCGCCGAGTCGGCAGCGGGACCGCGATACTCGACCCGACCGTCTCCGTCGTCGAGCCAAACGATGAGTCCCGTCCTCTCCCAGTTGCGATACCACTGCGGTAGTTCGGCCGCGGTCTTGCCCTCGAGACTGTCGATCATGAACCAGCGCGCGAACGCGGCGGTTGCCGGAGCAGTGAGATAGAGCAGCGCGATGAAGGTCAGCGCCCAGAAGCCCGACCATCGCGCCGCGCGAACGTTGCGGACGGTGTAGAAGCGTACGATCACGTGCGGAAGACCGGCGGTGCCGACCATCAACGCCAGTGCCGTGCAAAGGACATTCAGACGGTCCCATGAGCCGGTGAACGTCTCCGTGTACGACCCAAAGCCGAGATCGGTGTGAACGGCGTCGAGGCGATCGAGCAACGATACCGAGCCGTCCTGCACCGGCTGGGCCATCCCCAACCAGGGCAAGGGATCGCCGGTGAGTCGGATGCTGATCGCGATCGCCGGGATCAAGAACGCCGTGATCAGCACCCAATACTGCGCGACCTGCGTCCAGGTGATGCCCTTCATCCCGCCGAGCGTGGAGTAGACCAGCACGATCGCCATGCCGATCAGCACGCCGACGTTCACGTCCACCTCCAGGAATCTCGAGAACACGATCCCGACCCCGCGCATCTGGCCGGCGACGTAGGTGAAACTGACGAACAACGCACAGATCACGGCAACGAGGCGCGCCGCCGATGACTCGAACCGCGCGCCCACGAAGTCGGGCACCGTGAAATGGCCGAACTTACGCAGGTACGGCGCGAGCAAGAGTGCGAGCAGCACGAAGCCACCGGTCCAGCCCATGAGGTAGACCCCGCCCGCGTAGCCCATGTAGGAGATGATGCCGGCCATCGACAGGAACGACGCCGCGCTCATCCAGTCGGCTGCCGTCGCCATGCCGTTGGCGATTGCCGGCACGCCGCGTCCGGCGACGAAGAAGCCCCTCGTGTCGCGAACACGCGAGAGCCACGCGATCGCGAGGTACAGCGTGAACGTGGTGCCGACGAAGAGAAAGGTCCAGGCTTGAATCGTCATTGCCGATCCTCGCCCCTGCGCTCGTCACGACGATCGCGGTCGACCGCTGCGATCGCATCATGCATGCGGCGGTCGAGGGCCGTCATGCGGAGGGCGTAGATCAGGATCAGCAGCACGAACACGACGATGCTGCCCTGCTGCGCGAACCAGAATCCCAATCGAAAGCCGAGGAAGCGGTGTTCGTTCAGCACGTCGGCGAAGAGCACGCCGCATCCCGGTCCGACGGCGGCCCAGACGATCAGGAGTAGGGCGACGGTGCGAAGGTTGCTGCGCCAGAACGCGCGGCGAATCTCAGCGATCCGGCGTTCGTGTGTGCCGTCACGGGCGGGGTCGACATCGAGCATCGTGGCGCGACTCTACGCGAGCGGGATGCCGTGTCGAAGCTCGAGAGAGGCGCGGCGCCGACTTCACGGCAGCTCGCGGAGTCGCAGATTGCGGAACTCCACGAGGGCACCCTCGGCCTCGAGCGCCAGGTAGCCCTCGGCGGGTTCGCAGCGTGTCCCGCCGTTCACTTCGGTGCCGTTCACCCAGAGTCGGACTTCGCCGTTGATGGCGCGGATGTAGTAGTGGTTCCACTCACCGGCGCGCCGAGTCAGGCGTTCGGTCGGGAAGCTCCGCGAGCTGGACTTGCTGCCGACGGTGTACTCGCTGCCGTCTTCGGCGCGGTAGCGGATGACGGGAGTGAACGCGGTCATCTTCGAAGATCCAACGGGGAACACGTCGCCGTGACTCGTGAACCAGTCCGATCGTTGGCCCTTGCCGGCGAGCCAGTTCTCTTCGTAGCCGAGGTCGAGGACCTGCACTTCGATACCGCTCCGCGGGAGGGTGCCCTTCGGCAAGTCCTTGAATGCCGACTCCGGACACCACAGGAACACGCCGGAGTTGCCGGCATGGGTGTGATGCTTCCACTCGAGCACCATCTCGAAGTTGCGGTAGAGCTGCTTGCTGCGCGCGCCGCCGATCGGCTTTCCGGTGCAGACGATCCGGCCGTCGACCTCGGTCCAGGTGTCGTCGTCGCCGTTGACGTTGTCGAAGTCGGCGAGCGTGAGTGGCGTCCAGTTCGCGCCGGAGATCCGAGCGGCCGGAAGCTGCGGTTCAGCGGGTGTACCAGGGCACGGTGCGACCAACGCGGTCAGAGTGGCTGCGAGGAGAAGCGAGGTGAGACCAGTCGAGTGCATCGGAGAAGACTAGTCGGCAGGCAGCTTCAGGCCGACGGATCGGCTACGGTGAGCCGCCGCGCAACGCATGGCAGTCACCCTTCACGCCCGCGGTCTCGCGGCTGCCTACGGCGGTCGAGATCTCTTCAGCGGGCTCGATCTCGTCGTGGCTCCCGGAGACGTCGTGGGGCTGGTCGGCCCCAACGGATCAGGCAAGTCGACGCTGTTGAGAATCCTCGCCGGTCTGCGCGCGCCGGAAGCCGGTCGGGTGTCGACCGCACCGCCCGACGGCACGATCGGCTACCTCGCGCAGGAGCCGGACCGCATCGAGGGGGAGACGGTGCGTGCCTTTCTTGCCCGCCGCACGTCGGTCGCCGCGGCCGAGGCGGGGATGCAGGCGGCAGCCGACTCGCTGGCCGAGGGTCGTGACGGCGCCGACCTTCGCTATGCCGACGCACTCGATCGCTGGCTCGCGCTGGGCGGCGCGGACTTCGAGGAGCGGCTGCTCACGGTGACCGCCGATCTCGCGCTGGACGTCGATCTCGATTTGCCGATGACGGCGTTGTCGGGAGGTCAGGCGGCGCGCGCCGGTCTCGCCGCGCTGATGTTGTCGCGCTACGACGTGTTCCTACTCGATGAACCGACCAACGATCTCGACATCGACGGCCTCGATCTGCTCGAGGAATTCGTGCTGGGGCTCGACGCTCCGACGGTGCTCGTCAGCCACGATCGCGAGTTCCTGACCCGCACGGTGACCAAGGTCGTGGAGATCGACCGCAGCTTGCTCCGCGTCGCCGCGTACGGCGGCGGTTACGCCGCGTTCCTGGAGGAGCGATCGATCGCGCGTCGTCATGCGCAATCTGCGTATGACGACTACGTGGCGAAGCGGCAGGAACTCGAGGCGCGCGCACGACGGCAACGGGCGTGGATGGCCAAGGGAGTCAAGAATGCGCGACGGAAGGCGAAGGATCGCGACAAGATCGGGCGCGCATTCCGGGTGGAGACGTCCGAGCAACAGGCCGCCAAAGTGCGACAGACGGAGCGCATGATCGATCGGCTGGAATCGGTGGATGCCCCGCGGCGGGAATGGCGACTCATGTTCTCGATCGCGGAGACCGCACGGCCCGGCGATCTCGTTGCAAGCTTGCGCGGCGCCACCGCAACACTCGGCACTTTCCACTTCGGTCCCGTCGATCTCACCTTGTGGTTCAAGGATCGGGTCGCCATCACCGGCGCCAACGGCAGCGGAAAGTCGACACTGCTGTCTCTGCTGCTCGGTCGACTCGAACCGACCGGCGGCGAGGCCTCGCTTGGCGCCGCCGTCGTGGTTGGCGAGATCGATCAGGCACGGCGGTTGTTCCATGGCGAGATTCCGGTTCTCGACGCCTTCCATGGGCAATTGCGCGATTGGACGTCGTCGGACGTCCGCACCTTGCTCGCCAAGTTCGGCATCGGCAGGGAGTTTCTCGACCGCAGCGCCGCGTCGCTGTCGCCCGGAGAACGCACTCGAGTCGCGATGGCATTGCTGCAAGCGCGTGGTGTGAACCTGCTCGTCCTCGACGAACCGACGAACCACCTCGACCTCGAGGCGATCGAGCAGCTCGAGCAGGCATTGGAATCTTTTGGCGGAACGATCCTCCTCGTGACGCATGATCGTCGCATGCTCGACGAAGTGCGACTGACGCGTCGATGGCACGTCGAGAACGGGAGCGTGACGGAGATCGCGGCGGACTGAGACCGAGCGTCAGATCAGGTTCACTAGCGCCTTCTCGACGTGTCCCGACGGTGTCTGGTGTAACGGCCTTCCCGCCCTGGTCTCTCGCCCGCAGGGGCGAGTTCATGAATCCTCGATCCGCTGCGGCAAGTCGGGTTCGAATGTGGTTCGCTACCGTGGCCGATCCCGTGCTGACCGACCGTCGTCATGAACCGAAGCCGCTGTGTTCTCCCACTTCTCGTCGTCTCGCTCTGGTCTGTGTCAGGTTGCGGAGGTGGACCGCCGCGAGACCTCATCGACACAGAAATTCAGCAGGCCGTGTTCACTGCGAACACTGCCGTGTTCACGCCGGATGCGAACAGCGCTGAAGTCGTCGACATCACGATCGGCAGTTGGAAGAGCGAGCCGATGGGTGAGGCCGGCACTCGTTACGAAGCGGACTGGACTGCGCGCCTGCGCCTGAAGCAGCCCATCGGCTACGTGGTTGCCGAGGTCGACGGCAAGAACCTCGTCAAGATCGTCGCCGATGCGGGCTTCGAGCTGCCGTTTCAGGGTCGCTGCGGTGGCGGCCAGCGCGGGGATACCTGGGGAGTGCATGCGCATGCGACCAGCCCAGGATCGAATCTGACGGACGCCGGCGCGTGGAATCCGCTCTACGAGAAGGTTCCCGAGTTGCGCAGCCTGACGATGGGCTATCCGGTGATCCGCGATGGTGCCCAGGGCACGCCGAAGTTTCGCAGGGCGAATCTTCAGTCCTTGGCGCAGCTCCAGCCGTGCGTGGTCGAGGGAACGCCGGAGTACCAGGCGTTTCAAGCCGAGGCCGCGGAACGCGCGGCGCGCGCCCAGGCGGCGGCGGCAGAGCGTGCGCGTCAGCAGCGAGAGGCGCGCGAGGCTCAGCAGAAGCAGGCGGCTGCGGAAGCGGCGGAGCGCCAGCGTCTCGCCGAGGAAGAGCGCGCGCGCAAGCAAGCCGAGGCTGCGGAGGCGGCGCGACTCGCACGAGAGGCTGCGGAGCAGAAGGCCCGTGCTGATCTCCAAGCACGATTGCTGAAGGTCTTCGGTCCATTGCGTTCCGAGCACGGCGCGGCCATGACGTTCGACGCCCCCTTGCCGCTCAGCACGGTGATTCTCGATACGCGGTTCGATGAGGCAGAGCTTCGGGTCACTGGTCGCGGGATCGATCTCCGCGAGATGCCCTTCAAGGAGTTCACCTACGAGGGCGCCGTCGACGAGAGCTCGACGTTCTCCTATCAGACATCGCTCGGTGGCGAGCCGGTGGCGTTCACCTTGCGAGGCGAGCAACTGCAGAGTCGATCGGGTCTTCGTTTGACCGCTCTCGCGGAAGCCGATCGCAAGTCCCTGGATGACGCGATCGCCAAGGGCAATGCGCTCGGAACCGCGGAGCCAGTGAGCGTCTCGGTCGAGGTCGTTCCCGGCGAGAGCGCCACCGCGCGCGCGGCGCAACTGCAGCTCGTCGGGCTGCAGGGCACCGTGATCTTCCAGGGACGCGTGAACGCTCGCCTCCTCCCGCTGTTCGCCGCGGACCTGGCCTCGCGCCGCACCTACGCATTCAAGCCCGGTGAGGTCGCATCGATCCGCCTTGCGGAACCGATGCCCGGATCCGGCCTCCTCCTCCGCGGGACGACAGCGCCCTCGACTGAGTTCGTCGTCACGATCAATGGAGTCCACCAGTTGACGGTGCCCTCGATCCCCAAGGGTGCGGATGTGATTCTCGCGTTGCCCGCTGCGATGGAGATCGCGGAGCTGCGCATCACGTCGAACGGTTCGGTAACGCTGCGCACGATCGGGCTGATCCGCTGAGGGTTTCGCGAACCGTTGCCTGTACGCACTCGCGGGCAGCCGCCGCGATCGGCGACTGCCCGCGGAGCGTTCACGTCAGCAGTCTTCAGCGGATGAAGATCTGCATGCCGCGCGTGAGGCTCACCGGGATCGGGGCCGGGGAGCTCGGGTCGAGGTAGAGATACCGCGCGAACACGTCACCGATGGTCCCGCCGGGAATCGGCAGCGGGATGGTTGCCGTGGTTCCCACCGCGCCGACGTTGAGCGACACGATCAAGGTGCCGACGTTGAAGATGCAGCCGGGGATGCCGGCGATCGGCGAACCGTCAGCCGACAGCCCGATGTTCAGCGCACCGATCGCATTGAGCGGCAGGTTGTCGACGCGCACCTCGAAGAAGTCCTGGCCACAGTGCGGCTTGCGGCTGTGACGGTTCGAGTTGCTGCCGATCGTGCCGGGACCGCAGCCGATGCCGTAGATGGCGGGCTGGTTGAAGGTCGGATAGGTGAAGCAGACGGCAGGATAGGAGGTTCAAGCTGTCTGCGCGGTCCGTCCGTCGATGCGAAGCGGTTGGTCGGCCGGTCGTCCGAAGGTGGAGGAAGGCGGATGAGGAGGGCGGGTGTCAGGCGCTCTTCCGCGGGATGATCGAGGCGAGCGTGGTTTCTCCGGTCGGGCGCGGAGTGTTCGCTCGATGTGCGGGGATCAAGGGAAGTGCAGAGAAGGCTGGGGTGGTGGTCGAGCAGGGGCGACGGGTGGGGAGTCCGAAGGGTCGTTCGCGCTGGTCGTCGTGTGCGAGCACTCGACGACGGCCTCGGGCGCGTCGGGAGCAAGAACGACTCGATCGCGGAGGGTCGCCGCGGGAGCGAAGACCCCGTGGTAGATGGTGAGATGCACACGGGGTCTGGGGACCAGGGCGGCGGGACGTTCGATCAAGGTGATGGGGTCGAGGACGACAAGGGTGGAGCCGTCGCGGTAGCGACGCTTCAGCTTGTAGAGGACCTTCCTGCCGTCGGCGCTGAGCGACAGGCGCTCGTGCACGACGGGCGGTCGCGCGGCGTAGCGGCAGAGCTTTCCGCGCCCAAACTCACCACCGCCGTGCAGCTAACCGCGACCGAGGCGGGGAGCGTAGGTGCCAGCGTTCGGCCCGAGCGCGATGCGTCCTTGGACGGCGGCGGCACCGAGCACGTGGAGGACGGAGCGCTCGAGCGCGGTGGGGTCGTCGGCCAAGACGCCGTCGTCGGGAAGCCTGTCGTGCTTGCGGAGGTAGCGCAGGACCCGCTGGCGGATCGCGCGGGCGAGCTTGTCGATGTCGTCGTAAGTGAGTTCCGGGGCGGGATGGAATGTGACTCGGTCCTCGGTTGTGTAGCTGCGAGTGAAGACCCCATCCGGCCACAGGGTGTGGAAGTGGACGTGAAACGGTTCCCGCCGTGCTGGTCGACGCCGATCCGAACCGCGTGCGCGTCGGCCGGCACGGCGAGTCGGCCCGTCGCCGCGGCGGACGCTTGCTTCACGTGGATCCAACTCCGTTGCCAGAACGCACGCCACCACGCCTCGTGCTCGTCCGCGTGCTCGGACACCATGCGCACCGCGCGCTCACCCACTTCGTCCAGGTACCCCCCGGGCTCGCCCATCGCTCGATCCTGTCGACTCCTGAACCTTTCGGAGACCCGGGGCGAGTCCGTCGGACGTGCAGCCGGATCGGGCGTGCTCGGCGCCCAGTCGCGGGCTCGACCACCTCACCGCGAGCGCTATCGGCTCAGTGCGTCGTAGAGCCACGCGCGTGCGAATGTCCACTCGCGGCGAACCGTGCGCTCTGAGATGCCGAGCACGGCAGCGGCGGCGACCTCGGTCAGCCCCGCGAAGAACCGCAGCCGGACCAGGCCGGCAGCGCGCGGATTGACGGCGGCGAGCGACTCGATGGCAGAATCGATCGCGAGGATCTGCTCGAGATCGGCCGACTCGGCGACGGTGGCGAGGTCGAGGGGGAGTTTGTGCAAGCCGCCGCCGCGCTTCTGGCGGCCGCGACGGCGCGAGTGTTCGATCAGGATGCGCCGCATCGACTCGGCGGCGGCGGCGTAGAAGCGCCCCGGATTGTCGCGCGCCTCGCCGACCTGGTCGCGCAGCCGCAGCCATGCTTCGTTCACGAGCGCGGTCGCCTGCAGCGTGTGATCCTGGCGCTCGCCGAGCATGCTGTGACGGGCGATCTGTCTCAGCTCCGCGAAGACGCGCGTGAACAGGGAATCGTCGCCCGGGTCGGTGGAGGTGGGGTCGCTCACGGGGGTCGTCGCGGGAACGGGGCAGCGCGCCGAACAGCATGCCGGCGCGGCGCTGCCGGCGTCGAGTCCGCCGATCCGATATCGTGGCCGGTCCGCGGCCATCCTGGCGCACGGAACGGCGAGGTTGCCCGCGACTCGACCACGCGAGCCCCCCGCGGACATTCCCCCATGAAGGCCGATTCCCCGCGCGCACAGGAGTTGTTCCACCGAGCGCTCGACCTGGCGCCAGGCGAACGCGCGGCGTTCCTCGACCGCGCGTGTGGTTCCGATGCCGAACTGCGCGCGCGGGTCGGCGCCCTGCTCGACGCCCTCGCGGCCGCCGGAGAGTTCTTCGCCGAGCAGCTACCCACCGAGGGCCCGGGCAACGAGCAGCCGGGCGCCACGGTCGGCCGCTACAAGCTGCTGGAGAAGATCGGCGAGGGTGGCATGGGCTCGATCTGGATGGCCGAGCAGCGCGATTCGGTGAAGCGGCGCGTCGCGCTGAAGATCATCAAGCTCGGGATGGACACCCGGCAGGTGATCGCCCGCTTCGAGGCCGAGCGCCAGGCGCTGGCCATCATGGACCACCCGAACATCGCCAAGGTCTTCGACGCGGGCGCGACCGACACCGGGCGGCCGTACTTCGTGATGGAGTACATCCGCGGCGTTCCGATCGTCGAGTACTGCGATCGGGAGCGGGCGGACACCGAGACACGCCTGACGCTGTTCACCCGGGTCTGCCACGCGATCCAGCACGCGCACCAGAAAGGGATCATCCATCGCGACATCAAGCCTTCGAACGTGCTGGTGACGCTGTACGACGGCGTGCCGGTGCCGAAGGTGATCGACTTCGGGATCGCCAAGGCGACCGACAGCGAGCTGACGGTCCGGACGCTGTTCACCGAGCACCGCCAGGTGATCGGCACACCGGCCTACATGTCTCCCGAGCAGACCGAGATGTCCGGGCTCGGGGTCGACACGCGCAGCGACGTCTATTCGCTCGGCGTCCTGCTCTACGAGCTGCTGACCGGCACGACGCCATTCGCCACGAGCGATCTCCTGTCGGTCGGGATCGACGAGATGATGCGCACGCTCCGCGAAGTCGAGCCGCCGACCCCGAGCCGGCGCATCTCGACCCTGGGCGAGACGAGCGCGCGCACCGCACGACAGCGCCGGGTGGATGTGAAGCAGCTGGGCACGCTGTTCCGCGGGGATCTCGATTGGATCGTGATGCGGTGCCTCGAGAAGGACCGCACGAGGCGCTACGCGACGGCGAGCGAGCTCGCCGCGGACATCCAGCGGCACCTCGATGACGAGCCGGTGACCGCCGGACCGCCGCGCGCGACGTACCGCCTGCGCAAGTTCGTCCGGCGCAACCGCGGCCAGGTGATCGCGGGCGGTGCGGTGGCGGCGGCGCTCCTGAGCGGCGTCGTCGCCTTCGCCTGGCAGGCCGAGGTCGTGCGCGATCAGCGGGATCAGGCGCAGCGGGCGCTGGCCGCCGAGGCCGAGCAGCGCAGGCTGGCGGAAGCGGCGACGGCGGAGGCCAGGTTCCAGACCGCCATTGCGGAGGCCGTGGCCGAGTTCCAGACCGAGATGATTCAGGCAGCCGATCCCGACAACCTGCTCGGCGACAAGGTGACGGTGCTCCAGGCGACGGAGGCTGCGGTGGACAGACTCGACGGTGGTTCGCTCGCCGACCAACCGTTGTTGGAGGCCGCCGTGCGCCAGTCCATCGGCCAGACCTTCTTCGGGCTGGGTCGCTACGCGGCCGCCGAGTCGAACTTCCGGAAGTCGTTGAAGCTCTTCCAGGAGTCGCTCCCCGCCGAGCACCCGAGGATCCTCCGGAACCTGAACCAGCTCGCGATGGTCCTGAACGACGAGGGCGAGCGCGGAGAGGCCGAGTTGCTGCTACGCCAGGCGTTGGACCTCGCCCGCGCGGCGCACCCGTCCGGGCACCGGGACATCGGGACCACGTCGAACAACCTCGCGCTGGTCCTGCACTCCCGACACGAGTTCGCCGAGGCGGAGCCGTATTACCGCCAGGCGCTGCAGATCGCCCGCGACGCCGTCCCGGTCGACCAGCGGGAGATCGCGGTGGGGCTCAACAACCTGGCGTCGGTCTTGAGCGCTCTGCACCGACTCGACGAAGCGGAGCCCCTCCAGCGCGAGGCGTTGCAGATCATCCTCGACACTCTTCCGCCCGGTCACCCGGACATCGCGACCAACCTGAGCAACCTCGCGGGGCTCCTGCAGGAGAGCGGCAAGCTCGCTGAGGCCGAGCCGCTGTACCGCGACGCGCTGAGGATCCGACGCGAGGTCCTCCCCGCAGGGCACATGGCAGTCGGCCGCACAGCCTCCAATCTCGGGTGGCTCCTGTGCACGCTGGGCAGGGACGACGAGGGCGAGCCGTTCCTCCGCGAAGGGCTGGAGATCGCCCGTGCGGCATTACCCGCTTGGCACGCGCAGCGCATCGCCATTGAGGACTCCTATTCCACCGCTCGGCTGTCGGCGGCTCGCAGCGCGGCCGATCCACGGGCGTGGGCGGCGGCCGAATCCCGGATCCTCGAGTCCATGTCGGTCCGGACCCAGGCCCAGCCCGACCACTGGAGCACCTACCACAGCAAGTCGATGCTCGGAGAAGCCCGGCAGGGGCAGCACCGGCACGCAGAGGCCGAGGCGCTGCTGATCGAGGGCTACCGTGGCATGCTCGAGCGCCTGGCGAGCATCCCGGCTGGCCGCGCGGCGAACATCATGCAGGCTGCGCTCGAACGGATCGTGCGGTTCTACGAAGCGACGGGGAACTCAGAGGAAGCCGCGGCCTGGCGCCGCAGGCTCGAGGCCGAGTCTTCGGAGCCGCCGACGTCGAGCGCAGAGCGAGGCAGGTAGTCCTCGCTGCGTCCCGCCCGCGTGCAGCCGTTCGACGGAGGTCGGTCGGCGCGGCACCGACTTGAATGCGCGCACGGCCATGTCCGGATATCTGGAGAATGATGGCCGGTCCCGGTCCGCTCCCGGCGCATGCCTTCGAACCCCGGGCAACGGGCCCGAGGCTCTCTTCGAACCCGCTCCAGGACCAAACGTCGGCGCGCGCCGGCGCGGACCGGAGGATCCATCTCATGGCTCGATCCCTGCTGCTCGCTGTCGCATTCGCGGCAACGTCTGCCCTCGCCACGGCCCAGACCTTCGTCGTCGACGCCGCGAACGGCCCCGGCACCAACTTCACCGACCTGCCGCCCGCGGTCGCCGCGGTTCCCGACGGCGCGGTGTTGCTCGTGCGCACGGGCACCTACGGGCCGGTGCAACTCGACGGCAAGGGCCTGTCGATCCTGGCCACCGCACCGCAGGTCAGGACCTGGGGCGTGGCCGTGGTCAACCTGGCCGTCGGCCAGGCCTTCACGCTGCGCGGCGTCGAGGTCATCGGGGTGGGGTCCTTCGCGAGCACCCCGCCGCAGACACCGTGGGCTCAGGTGTACCTGCGCGCGTGCGCCGGCCCCGTGATTCTGCAGGCGGTGAGCTGCCAGCAGCGGCCGGACTTCACGTCGGTGTACGCCGGCGACTGCTCCGCGTTGACGATTCGCGAGTCCGTGCTGGACGGGAGCGTCTGGGCGCGCAACTCGCAGGTTGCGGTGGAGAGCACCGACGTGTTCGGCTGTTGGGAAACGTCCAGCGGGGCGGCCGCGAGACCGGGCATCGTGGTCGAGGGTGGCACGGTCACCACCGCGCGCTCTCGAGTGACCGGCGGCGGGGTCGGGTGGGGCGGCGTGCTGTTCCCGGCTTACGCCGTGGAGCTCTGGTCAGGAGCCGAGCTGCGGCTGTGCGAAGACTCGAGCGGCGCCTACGCGGGAGGCCAGGTCTGGCCCAATCCCACGCCGACTCCGGCGATCGGCGGCTTCGCCGGCACTCGGGTGGTGCGCACCCCCGAGGCGGTGCTGACCGGGGGCGCGGCCGTGGGCGGGACGACGGACATCGTGCTGCCGATGCCGAGCCTGCACACGCAGCCGGCCGGGCCGGGCGGCACAGTGGTGGCCGACATCACGACGCCGGTCGGCGAGATCGTGCTGCTCGCCCTCTCACTACCCGGACCGGTCACCGCGGTGCCCGGCGTCGAAGGACGCCTCTGGGTGGACGCCGCGACGGCAGTGTTGCTCACCGGCGGCGTCCCACAGCCGGGCGTTCCACTGCGGCACGCCATCCACGTTCCGAACATGCCGTCCCTGGTCGCAGCCAGACTCTGCTGCCAGGCGATCGCGTGGAGCCCGATCGACGGCCTGCGCCTCAGCAACGCATCGACGCTGTCGCTCTGACCGGGGAAGCGTCACGCCACCGGAGCGCGCTCGTCGGATGGTCCGGATCGCCATTGATCCCCTGCGGGTCCGATGGGTGTCCAACCCGGGACATCGGCGACTGTCTTGACCGGGCACATGGGTAACACCGACTCGGGCGTGGCTTCCGGGGCTCGTGGGAGGCCTGCCCGAACCCGGCCGGATGACGGAATCCGATCGGCTCGAGCAGGCGATGGTCTTCGAACCGGCCGCCCCAGGCGTCGACCGCGACGTCGCCGTTGCCGGGCGGCATCGAGCTGTGCGCGTCGGCCGACGGCGTCGTCCACACGACGTCGCGCGGGTGCTACCGTGCGGTCGCGGCTGCGGCGGCGAGCGTCGCGGCCAGCCAGGGACGCAGCGCGCGGCGTGGCGCGCGCGTCGAGCTCGTCGTCACGGACGGGCGCAGCGAGGCGCGCTTCGGTCCGACCGGCAAGGAGAAGGTCACCGCGACCTCGACGCTGCCGCCCGGCTTCGTCGGGCTGCAGGCCTAGCCCGGATTATTCGTGAACGTCGTCGCGAGATCGACGCAGGTCGATGTCCGGCAAGGAGCTGCGTCGGTCGACGACCGAAGCGTAGCTGTAGCTACGCTGCCAGGGAGGAGCCGACGTAGCGACGCCGCCGGGCGCGACTTGCAGCGATCGCAGCAGACGTTCACGAATAATCCGGGCTAGCGGCAGGGCCCGGCGGAGTTCCGGCCTGAGTTCCGCGAGGTCGTCGTCGACGCGGAGGTCGCGCGATGAAGCGGGTCGGAGTGGTCCTGCTGCTGGCCCTGCCCGCGCTGCGCGCGGATCGATCGCGGCGCTCGAGGACGCAGCGGTCCGCCGCCGGCTCGACAAGGCCTTCGACGCGCTGCTCGGCGACGTCGATGCGCTCGCGTCCGCGACGGAGAAGGCCCGCGACGCGGCGGCGCGCGCACTGCTGAAGCCGGCGAAGTCCTACGTCCGGCGCAAGTAGTGCCGCGCCGCGCTGCCGGTGCTCGTGGACGCCGCTGCGCTGAACGAGGCCGTCGCCGGCAAGGCGCTCGCCCACGCACGCGAGGACGCCGGCGGCCCGGTCCGCCGGGCGGACGGGATCGACGGCGGGCAGGATAGGAGGTTCAAGCCGTCTGCGCGGTCCGTCCGTCGATGCGAAGCGGTTGGCCGGCCGGTCGTCCGAAGGTGGAGGAAGGCGGATGAGGAGGGCGGGTGTCAGGCGCTCTTCCGCGGGATGATCGAGGCGAGCGTGGTTTCTCCGGTCGGGCGCGGAGTGTTCGCTCGATGTGCGGGGATCAAGGGAAGTGCAGAGAAGGCTGGGGTGGTGGTCGAGTAGGGGCGACGGGTGGGGAGTCGGTCGGCAGGTCGAGATGAGCCAGGAACTTCTCGACGACGCGGGGATCGGTCAGAAACGCGAGGAGCCTGCGTCTTCCGCCGCAGTGAGGGCAGGTCAGCATCTCGAGAAGGAACACGCGGCGGAGGAGTTCGGCCCAGGAGTATCGTCGTGGCGAGCGAGGCCGTGGCGGGGAGTCCGAGGGGTCGTTCGCGCTGGTCGTCGTGTGCGAGCACTCGACGACGGCCTCGTGCGCATCGGGAGCGGGAACGACTCGATCGCGGAGGGACGCCGCGGGAGCGAAGACCCCGTGGTAGTTGGTGACGTGCACAGTCGATCGAGGCGGTCTTCGTCCATGAGTGAGCGCTTGGGACGACGTCGCGCGCGACGGATGCCGCGACTGCGCACGCGACCGTGCGCCCGTTGTTGCGCAAGTCGACGCTGCCAAGCCTCTTCGACGACCATCCACCGTCTCAGATCGACGGGAACTTCTGGGGTGCTGCGGGCATCGCCGAGATGCTGGTGCAGTCGCACGATGGCGAAGTGACGCTGCTGACTGCGCTGCCGAAGGCGTGGCCGACGGGTTCCGTGCGCGGATTGCGCGTGCGGCTTGTCTCGGTCCGCTTCATGTCGCGACAGTCGCGCCATCTCGGCAGGGCCGCGTCGACTGCCGGCAGAGCGTGGATCGAAAATTCTCGAAGAAGCGTGTCGCGTCTGGATCGATCTGTCGGAAACGGGCCGTGTGAGTGACAGGCCGATCGCTGCGACACCGGTGTGATGCAGCGCGCCGCATCTGCCTCGCTCACTCTCTCGCTGACTCAATCTCCCTCGAGACGACCTGCATGACATTCGCCTCTGCTCATGGGCTTCCCGCAGCCTGCGTCGCCCTGCTCTCTTCCGTCCTCGCTGCCCAGGGACTCGTCGAACGCATCCCGGTCGATCCGACTTCGATCGCCGAGGAGCAAAGCCGCGATGGCACCTTCGGTGTCCCGTTCTCGATCTCCGGCGGTTCCTCGACTCTGGAGTGGGTGGACGGTGCGCTCCTTGCCATCGGCGACGACTACAAGGCCGTCCTCGACGAGCACGGCATCCGCTTCACCCCGGCACTGGGTCGGTCCGTGCCGACCAACCAGCCGCTGCGTCTGCAACTCGAGTCGATCCACCGCGGCGAGACCTCGCTGTTCGTGTCGTCCTTTGGCGTCCAGCCGCGGCCGTCGGGCCGGATCGCGACTTACGAGCGCGGCGAGATCACCGAGCGCTACGAAGTGCGTCCCGACGGGGTGGAGCAGAGCTTCGTGTTCCCCTCGGAACCGCTTGGTGACGGCGACCTGGTGGTCCGCCTGAAGGTCGAGACGCCGATGGATGCGCCCCACGGGCAGGGGCTCGGTGAACTGCAATTCCGGGTCGGCGATGCCGGTGGCATCGACGTCGGCGCGGTCGTCGGCATCGACGCCCGCGGGCGGCGGCAGACGGGACACATGAACTACTCAGGCACGCACCTGGAGTTGGTGCTGCCCGCGTCCTTCGTCCGCACCGCCGCCTATCCGCTGGTCCTCGACCCGCCGATCTCGACGCGGCTGAACTTGGCCAGCGATTCGGCGGGTGCGCTCAAGCCGGATGTCGCCTACCTGGCAGCTCTCGATCGGTACCTGGTCGTCTGGGAGCATCCCTACTCCGCCTCGGACACCGACATCCGTGCACAGCGCGTGGACAGCTGCGGGCGGCTCATCGGCGCGTTGATCCACATCGACAACTCGACCGCGGACGAGCGCGAACCGCACGTCGCAATGAACGTCGCGCGACGCTGCTTCGTGGTCACCTATCAACGGGGCGCCATCGGCTCCAGGAACATCATCGTCCGCACCGTCGAACCAACGTCCGGGTCTCGCGGGCCCGAACTGGTCGCTGCCGGCACGGCTGCCGATGAGTACGAGCCGTCGGTGGGCGGCGAGACCTTCAGCACCGGGACGGAAGTGCCGGTGGTCTGGTGCGACGCCAATGCCGGCATTCGCTGGGGTGAGTTCACGGTGAACGCCGACGGTTCGATGTTCTTCCGCCGCGGATTCCTGGTCGAGAACAACCCCAGCGCGCGCCGTCCGGTGATCTCCAGGTCGGGGGGTGCCAGCCGCCGGTACCTCGTGGCATGGGAGACGCGCGGCGGCAATTCGATCGGCGCCCGGTTCATGGATGCCAACTCGAACCCACTGAGCCAAAGCGGCTACGTCTCGACCGGCAATCGAAATCCACTCTTGCCCTCGGTCGATGGTGACGGATCCCGCTTCGCGCTGTCCTACTCGCGGCAGGAGGTCTCTGGCACGAACACTGAGTTCGACGTCTGGTTCATCGACTTGAGTCCGCCGTCGACCCCGACAGGGCTTCCGGGCTACACCAGCCACGTCCCCATCGAGGACACCCAAGGCGACGACGATCTCATCTCGGCGATCGCGAGCATCAACGGACGCTCCGTCGTCGCCATCGAAGATCGGGTCGGCGGTGTCGGGACGGCGTACGAACTCTGGGCCAGCGGCCGGGCGAGCGACGGGCGGATCAACGGCAACTGGTACAACGTCGGGGATCGCAGCCCGACGACCAATCGGAATCCGGCGGTCGCCTCCCGGCAGTCGGGCGGAACGTCGTTCGACGATGCGCTCTTCGCGTGGGCCAGCATCCCGTCGTCGGGGCCGGCCAGTATCAAGGGGGTGCTCTACTCGGAGACGTTCACCAACGGCAGTTTCGCGAACGTGTCGCCCGGCTGCGGCAGTCTGACGATCACCACGCGTGGCCTACCGGTGATCGGCCAGACGGTGAACTTCCGATCGCCCAGCCTCTTCATCAACGACTTGCTGATCCTGGGATTCGCCCAGCGCTCGACCCTGATCTGCTCGGGCTGCACGCTGGGAACCGACCCGCTGGTGTCGTTCTCCATCCCGATCATGAGCGGTCTCGACCTCGCGATCCCGTTCGATCCGTGCCTCATCGGTGCGGAAGCGTTCGTCCAGGGCATCAGCTTGCTCGGTGCAGGCAATTGCCTCGCTGGGCGGAGCATCGAACTCTCCAGCACGATCCGAATGCGGATCGGCGGGTGAGGCAACGCTTGCGTGCCGTCGCTACTCGCGGTCCAGATGGCAGCGCAGCCAGGTCCGCGCGAAGCGGAGGTCGCGTTCGACGGTGCGTGGCGTCACGTCGAACATCGTCGCGATCTCGTCGATGTCCATGCCGGCGAAGAATCGCAGGTTGAGGATTCGCGCCGGCCGTTCGAACTCGGCGGCCAATGCATCGAGAGCTTCGTCGAGTGCGATCAGATCGACTCCCGACAGCGCGGCCTCGGCGATCAGGTTGTCGGGCAGCGCTTCGCGCGGTCTGCCGCCCCCGCGCTTCTGTCGCTGCGCGGTGCGCGCGTGGTCGACGAGGATGTTGCGCATCGAGCGTGCGGCGGCGCTGTAGAAGTGCTGGCGGTCCTGCCAGTCGAGGGCGCCGTGCTGGTTGAGTCGCAGCCAAGCTTCGTGAACCAGAGCGGTCGCTTGCAGAGTCTGTCCCGGCTGCAACATCCGTAGCCGCGCCGCCGCGATGCCGCGCAGGTCTTCGTAAACCAAGGCCCACAGCGCTTCCTGTGCGTCGGGCTCGCGGAGCGCGGCGCGTTGCAGGGCGCGGGTGATGGGGTGGTCGTCCATCGCGGTGCGGGAGTGTAGCGATCCAACGCGCGTTCGGGTCCCACAGCGCCACTACCGCGTCATCACCCCAGCGAAGCGCGCATCGGTGCGCAGACTCTCGAGGCCCGGCAGCGCCAAGAGTTCTTCCCGCGGCACCTCGCAACGCACCGCCTCGCGCAGCACCGCGAACGCAGCATCCAGATCGTTCGCTCGTCGACCTGCTCCGCGATCCTCGCGACCCAGCCGCCGGCACAAGAGCTCCAGCGTGCGCACGTAGTGCCGACGATCCATGGGAGCGAGCGGCCCCAGTTCGATCGCGCTGCAATACCGCTCGATCGCCGTATCGAGATCCCCTTGGTCGTGCGCGATCTCCGCGAGCCGCGTGAGATTGCGAACACTCGGCACGGCGCGCAGGGCCTCGATCTCGCGGGACCTCCGCTGATCCGCAGTGCCAACCTGATACTGATAGAGATGCCTTGCGGTCAGGCTACCGACGGCGAGGCGTCGCGCGGTCGCGACGGTGTCATGGGGCCAGCGCTGCAGTCGTCCGGCTTGCGTGAGGGTTAGAAACTCGTTGCGACTCGGATGATCGACCACCGAATGACACTCGGCGTCGAGCGGCAAGACCGTCCAGGGCTTGCCAGTCGCCGACTCGAAGACGTGCACCTCGTTGGAGCATCGCACCCAAGCCCGTTGGCCGCCCGCGAAGAAGCCGCCGTCGTAGGTGTTGGACCGCACCAGATCCTGATAGTCGGCACACAGAGCTGGCGTGCCGTCCGCTTGTCGTCGCTGGAGGTCGTAGACCCGTGCAGTCCGATCGCCCAGCACGATCAGGAGATACCGGTGATCGGGGCTGACCGCGGCGCCGTAGTGGCCCTTGCCCGCGGGGCCGATGACCGAAGCGACCGCGGCACCGTCATTCGCGTCGATCACCTCGGTGCGCGATTGGTCACCAAAGGAATAGAGGACACGGTCGAACTCGGTGCCACCCGACCACAAGAGAGTGCCACGCTGCCGTGGATGGGCGGCGCGAAGCTGGCCGGTGCCGAGGTCCAGCAGACGGGAGAGCGGGGCCGGGTCGTCGAGAGGCTCGGCGAGCAGGACCGCAGCACCGTCTGGGCGCACGGCGTACTGGTCGGCGGGAGGAAGGACGTGATCGGCCAGCACCGCACCGTCCAGATCCAGGATGACGACCCGCCCGTGCGGGAGCTTCGTCGACCCCGACGGACCGGGGCTGGTGCCGATCAAGCGCGTGCCGCAACTCGACAGTTGGAGCGTCTCGATTCCTTCTGGTTGGAGGACTGCCAAGAGACGCGGCCCCGACCCGTCCCAGAGTTCCCAGGTCGGTGGCTCCGTCCTCCGCCGTCGACCGAGGACCAGCACTGGATCGCCGGCCGCCAGCGACTTGATCTCGAGTTGGTCGGGTGCACCCGGGATGTCGACGGCCGCGAACTCCGGTCTCGCCGACCACACCCGAACCTGCCGGCCGGAGACCGCGAAGCGCGATCGCTGTGGGTCGAAGGCGACGTCGATGAAGCTGCCTTTCTTCTCGCTCTCGCCGAGCAGCTTGCGCAGATCGCTGCGAGTCTCGCTCCCGCGCGGTGGCAGGGGCACGACGCACAGGTCGATCTGCCGGTCGAGGCCGAGCACCCAGGTCCGGTCCGGAGCGACACCGAGGATCGCCAAGAGACCTGCCGTCTCACGGCGGTCGGCGATCTCGCCGCTGTGCGCGTCGAGGCGGCCCCACGCGTCGCGCTGCAAGACCAGCATGTCGTTTCCGCCCAGGTCGCCGACGCACGACCAGTCGAACCGTGCTGTGAGTGGTTCGCCCGCGGCGGTGTAGATCCAGATCTCCCGAAAGCCGTCAGGACTGACGGTCGTCGCGACCAACCGGTCCCCAGTGGCCGACCAATGCAGCGCGAGAACGCTGGCTCGCGACTGGTTGCGCGGCAACTCGTGAACGAGGCTGCCCGTGGCGAGGTCGAAGAGGCGGAGCGGACCTTCGCTCGTGGCGGTGGCGAGACGCGCCTGTGAGGGATCGAGTCGCCAGAGGACCGGACCTCTGCCGCCGATCTCGATGTTTCTCTGAGTGGCGCCCTCACTGGTGGCATGAAGTCGAACCAGGCCCGCGTCGTCCGCGGTGGCGAAATGCGCGCCGTCGGCGAGCCACATCGCCCCGGTCAGCGGTGCGGCGTGCTTCGCCGTCACGAGTCGGCAGGTGCCTTCTGCGAGATCCCAGATGCGGGCGGTGCCGTCCTGGGAAGCGGTGAGAAGCAAGGTGCCGTCGGGGTGGAGGCTCGAGTCGGTGATCACGTCCGTGTGGCCACGCAGGCGCTGGAGGACCTCGCCCGTGTCGCCATCCACGATCAGTGCCGACGAATCGAATGGTCGCAGCACCAGCCGACCATCGGCGAGGAAGTGCAAGCCGCGCACGTCTTGGTCGTTGCCGAGCACCGACGCCCGCAGTTGGTGCCGCGGCAGAATCCGGTGGATGGTCCGATGGACCGTCGCGTCGTCGGTCAGTTCGCTCGCTTCGATGGCGAGCAGCAGAGCGACGTTCGGACTCTCCGTGGCCAGCATCGCGGCATGGGTGGCGAGTCGGATGCCTTCGCCCTGCCGCTGCGCGGCGATGGCGTCGCGCGCGCGGGCGTCGGCATTCGCCTCGTTGGCGAGCGACTGGATCAGGAAGTGGATGGTGCCGAAGAGCCCGAGCAGCAGCGACAGCAGGACCAGTGCTGCGGCGGTCACCTGCACACGGTAGCGCCGCACGAACTTGCGCAGCCGGTAGAGACCCGTCGGCGGGCCGGCCAACACGGGTCGATGTTCCAAGTGATTGGCGATGTCGGCGGCCAACTCGTGCGGTGACGCATAGCGGCGCACGGGCTCCTTCTCGAGCGCCTTCATCGCGATCCAGTCGAGATCGCCGGGCAGCCGCGCGATCCAGGGCACGTGCTCGCACGACGCAAACTCATCCGAGTTGGAATCCCGCGCGCGAGTGCTCGGCTTCGGTGGCGCCTGCTCGCGCAGGACCGAAGTCATCCGCACGATGCCCTGACTGCGCAGCGCGGTCGCATCGAAGGGCAAGCGGCCACAGATGAGTTCGTAGAGTAGGACGCCGAGCGAATACACATCGGCACGGCTGTCGATGTCGGCCCCAGCGCCGTCCAACTGCTCCGGGCTCATGTACTCCGGCGTGCCAAGGAACATGCCGTGCATGGTTGTCAGCCGCAGATCATCCGCAGGTCCTCCGAGCGCTTTGGCAATGCCGAAGTCGATGACCTTCGGAATCCACTCGTTGCCGCTGTGGATCACCAGCACGTTCGATGGCTTCAGATCGCGATGAAGCACGCCACGGCGGTGGGCGTGATCGACCGCGTCGCAGAGCTTGATGAACAGGGCGAGCCGCTTCTCGAGTCCGAGTCCCGCCGCCCGGCAAGCCTCGGTGATGGGCCGCCCCTCGACGAACTCCATCGCGATGTAGGGGACGCCGTCGGCATCGCGGCCGGCGTCATGGACCGCAGCGATGTACGGATGCGCCATCCGCGCCAGGGTCTGGCGTTCGACGTCGAACCTGGCGAGGAGCGACTCGCTGTCCATCCCCAGCCGGATGACCTTGATTGCGACCGGACGCCGGATCGGGTGAACCTGCAGCGCCCGGTAGACCGTGCCCATGCCCCCGGCCGCGATTCGGACGAAGTCTTCGTAGCCGTCGATCCTGGGCGGATTCTCGCGGTCGGTTCGGTCCATGGGCCCCGAGGACTCGAGGAACACGCGCGGGCTCGGCTGCACCGCCAGGATCGGTTCGGACAGGAACCCTTCGAGCTGCCCCTGCGGAATGCGCAACAACTCAGTGAGCCGGTCGCGCAGTTCCGGGTCGTCTGCGCACGCCTCATTCACGAATCCGGCTCGACGGTCCTCGGGCAGGTCGCAGCCCTCTGCGAACAGCTCCATGAGCCGGGTCTTCTGGGATTCGTCGAGCATGGGACTTCAAGGGGGGTGGCGCGATTGCCGCGGGCCAGAGCGAACGCCGCTGCTGCCTGCCCCGCATCATCCGGAATCCGACACTTCGGGCTCTCGGGCGACATCTGGATTCGGGAAGGAACTCGCGCGCATTGCCTGGAGGCCGAGCTCGACTCGAGACGAGAGCGATGCCCATCGGTCTCGCGAGACCCGAGCCGACCGGACCTCTTCCCACGCGCGCCGTCGCACGGAGTCCGCATGCCGAATCCGCACGACGACCCTCTTCCGGACGATCTTCGCGCGGCCCGAGCACGCGCGGGCGCTGCTCGTCGCCTTCTGTCCATGGAGCTCGTCGCAGCCATCGACTGGAACTCGCTCGAGCTGCTGCCCGGGACGTTCCTCGACGAGCGCGAGCACACGCAGCACGTCGACTTGCTGTTCTCGGTCACGATCGCCGGGACCCGCGTGCTGGGGTACGTCCTGCTCGAACACAAGTTCGGCCCCGATCGGGTCTTCGTTTGACCGCTCTCGCCGCTGCGGATCGGAGGTCCCTCGATGACACGATTGCCAAAGGCAATGCACTCCGCACCGCGGAGCCGGTGAGCCTCACCATCGAAGTCGTTCCGCCCGAGAGTGCGGCTGCGCGTCTGGCGCAGTTGCAACTCGTAGGGTTGCAGGGGACCGTGATCTTCCAGGGGCGCGTGAACGCTCGGCTTCTGCCGCTCTTCGCCGCGGATCCCGCAGCGCGCCGCACTCTCGCATTCAAACCTGGTGAGGTCGCGTCGATCCGTCTTGCGGAACCGATGCCCGGATCCGGCCTCCTCCTCCGCGGGACGACAGCGCCCTCGACTGAGTTCGTCGTCACGATCAATGGAGTCCACCAGTTGACGGTGCCCGCGATCCCCAAGGGTGCGGACGTGATTCTCGCGTTGTCCACTGCGATGGAGATCGCGGAGCTGCGCATCACGTCGAACGGTTCGGTAACGCTGCGCACGATCGGGCTGATCCGGCAAGTCGCAACATCTCCTATCCCGGACTATTCGTGGGCGTCGCCGCGAGATCGCCGCAGGTCGATGTCCGGCAAGGAGCTGCGTGGGCTACGACCGAAGTTCAACCGTAGCTGCGCTGCCAGGGAGGCGTTGACGTAGCGACGCGGCCGGGCGCGACCTACGGCGATCGCAGCAGGCACTCACGAATCGCCCGGACTAGTTCCCGCACGCACCGAGCTCACCGGTTCAGGAGAGCGGACGGTCCATCAAGTTCCGAGAGTGTGGGAAGCGATTGTCGTCTCGAGTCCTGTGCTCCTCGGCCCTCCGGACCGAGTCGCCGTGTCCTCCTTGCCCGCGCGGCTTTTTTTTTTGAGGGGAGTCCGACGTTCGAGGTTGAAAGCCCCTCCAGAGGTGACACCCTGGGGCCATTCCAAGGCCATGGCGAAGCTGACTCCGGAGGAACGAAGCGATGAAACTCAATGGTTGGGATACTGCCTACGCGACGACGATCGATCAAGTCAACGCGGTGTTGGCCGACCCGAAGAACACGGTCTCTACGTTCTCGCTGACTGAGCAAGGCCTCACGGTCACAGGGGCCTTTGGGGCGTGGAGCATCGTGCCTGGCGGCTCAGGTCAGTTGCTCCATCTCGTGACCAACATCTTGTCGGGTACGGTCTCGGGCGGGGGCGTGGCGGCGGGCGATCTCGCGGGAACGTCTGTCCTACTCGAAGTGAACCTGCAGTTCCTTCCGACCAAGTTACCGCAGCAACAAGACCTTCGATTTCACTTCGAGAAGGTCGGAAAGGCTGGTGCGGCTACGGGCCCGGGAGTCGTCACACCGCTGAGTGTCACGGATCCTCACAAGTCGTTGTCGTTTCTTCAGTCGGCGGTGTTGGGCGTCGCAGTGGCGCAGTGCCTGGTCGACCATGCCGACTCCATCTCGTTCGCCTTCGCAAACATCAGTCTGGCTCCTCCCGGGCCAGGTGACGGATGGCTGGCACCTGTCTCCTGTGCCTACACGTACTTTCAGACCGGCAATCAGGTGGGATACCTGGTCGTGCTCGCGGTCACCGACTCGCGCTCCACGGATGCCTTGTCCCGGCAGATCGACCCCGAGCTCGTGGCGGGAGCGGGGCACGCCTTCTTCGCCATCTCGAGCAGACTCTTCCTCGAGCATGTCATTCAGCCCGTGCTTCCGCAGGTATACCCGGGAACCAAGGCAGCTTCGTTCTCTTTCGATGCGGTGCGCAATCGCATCGAGTGCTCGTCTCATATCGCCGTCGGGGGAGTGAAGTCCGGAGCCATTACTTACTACCCCATCATCAATGCCCTCGCGATCACAGTGGCAGGCAGCTCGGTGTGTTCCGCAGCATTCGGCGATTGCGATCTCTACATGGGCATGAGCATGACCTTCGGTGTCACATGCAATGCGCTCGCTTCGTTCGATGGGAGCAAAGCCGAGCTTTCCCTCGCCAGAGACACGCACCCGAACATGTCGTACGAATCGCACATACCGTGGTACGACTACCTCATGGGCGGCATTCCCGATCTGATCATGGCGATCGTTGTGCCGCTGGTCGCCGATGGCATCGCCGATGGTCTGGGTGCTGCGGTCAGTAACATGTCCTTCACCAAGGCCGGTCCCCAGAGTGTGAAGTGGGCCGGCACGAAGGCATTTACACCGGCCGGCGGAGAGCTCAACGACTCACTCCGCTTGTGGGGTAGCCTCGCCTGAGACGTGTCGAAGTCACTTCGATCAGAGTCGATCGGCGTAGCAGACTCGATTCTTAGCTTGCTCTTTTCTGTTCCGTCCCCATCACATCCAAATCCCCACCCGGGGAAACACCTGGCCAGGAAACGACCGTGAACAACACTTGCGAGTCCACAGAAACGCGTGACGGCTACTACCACGTCCGCTTGCCGCACCTCGTGCAGCGCCCGGCGCGAAAAATCGCTCCCGAGCGCATGCTCCTCGGTGGTGCGGCTGCCGCGGACCAGAAGGCGGACACCTACGACTGGGACACCGTCTTCGCCATCCGCTTCGCCGATGCCAACCGATCGCTCGCGAAGCCCGGAGCGACCCCGAGTAGCTTCAGCGCTTCGGATGCCGGCAGCGGCTCTTCGATCACCGGACAGTTCGGGGCCTGGCAACTCAGCGGTGGAGACGGAACCCTGCTCCACATGACGGTGCCGATCCAATCAGGATCCGTGATCTCACCAGGCAAGACGAATGACCTGTCTGGTGGGGTTGCAACGATCGAGATCCAGTTGATGGATCTGCCTCAGACGCCGGGTGCCAACGGTACGCCGCATCAGGTAGTGCCCTCCACGAGTCAGACCGTCAGCGTGACCAACCTGACGCTGCCTCATGTGACGGACTTCTTGGCCAAGGCTGTGACGCAGGCACTGTTGCAGCAGTGGTTCAACTCCAACCTGAGCGCGTTCACGCACACCTTCTCGACGATCAACCTCAACGAGAAGGCAGACAAGGCTCAGTTCCAGTGGATGAAGCCCACCGCGTTCGGGTGGGCAGTATCTGCGCAAGGGGCCGCGGCGGACTCGGTCTTCGGCTTGCTGTCGATGACCAGCAACCGAACCAAGCCCAACACGATGCAGATCTCACCCAACGCGATCCCCCCGAATCAGAAATCGGGCTTCCTGATCGCCCAAGAGCGATTCCTCGAGGAGCTTCTCCTGCCCGGCATTCACACGCTGTTCGACGGGGCGACGACTGCGGACTTCGAGGTGGCCAACGACGGAACCATGATCCGTAACAAGAACACGGTCTACATGGAAGAAGTCGAGTTGAGTGGGAAGACGTATCGACCCTCGATCCAACCCGGTGCAGCCGTGATCAAGTTGGAAGCCAACGAGATCGTCGTCGACCTCAAGAAGGTCGTTGTCGACTTCTCGCCCGGGATCACGATCGTGATGACCTACACATGCTACTCCTCGATCGAGCTGGCTGTGAACTCGAAGGGTGAGCAGATCCTGAACTACGTAGAGGCTTCGCCTCCAGTGGTCGATCACAACGTCGAAGTCGCTTCGTGGGTGACCTGGACGGAGGTGGCGGCATCGGTGGCCGCGGCACTCATCACCCTGGGAGTGGGTGCTTGGGCCAAGAAGGCCATCGAGAAGGTCGTGCTGCGCGTGGTAGCGATCGTCATCACGCTGCTCGTCGGCGAGTTGATCGCGAACATTGCAGCCATCATTCAGGCCGTGGCCGAGGGTGACAAAGACAAGATCCCTCCCGTGACTCTGATGGTCGCGAGCGCAACGGATCCGATCACGTGGCCGGATTCGGGTGACTTCCTCATCACCTCAGCGGGACTGAACGAGTCGCTTCAGTTCGGCGGTGACCCGCGGTTCACCAACTGATTGCCATGGAGACCCCCACCGCCGGGTGCGTGCTCGACCAAGCGCCTGACCACATCGAAGTTCGCTTTCCACACCTGCTGCAGCTGCCCGAGGCGCTTCCGGCGCTTCCCGGTGCGGCTTCGGATGTGAAGGCGTCAACCTATGGCTGGGATACCGCGTTCGCGATTCGAATGCCCGACGTCAACTCGGCAATCGTCAAGGCGAAGTGCTCGCCGGCCGGATTCAGCCAGGTCGCACCCGACGGCAGTTGTAGCGCCAGCGGGACCTTTGGGCCGTGGCAGCTCTGCCGCGGTGGTGATGGGGTTCTGGTTCACTTCATGATCCCGATCACTTCCGGGCGGATGACGTTCCAAGGAAAGGACACGTCGCTGTCTGGAGCTGTGGCGAGCATCGAGGTGCAATTGCGCCACATCCCGCCACAGCCCAAGGGAGTCCAGGCATCGCCGTCGGATCACCAGCTCGTGATTCGCGTCGACGGCGGGAGCCAGACGGATCCGGTTGTCAGCGTTGTCGACCTGAAGATGCCGTCGGATCCGGGCCTTCTGCCGAAGGCACTCATCTCCGGGTTGTTGAGTGCCTGGCTGAATCAGAATCTCGACACGTTCACGCATGTCTTCAACACGGTGACGCTGAATCGGATCGTCGACAAGAAGCAGTTCGCCTGGCTGGCTCCGACCCATACGGGTTATGCCTTCAGCAGCGGCCCGACCGACGACTCGAGTATCCTGGGCGTGCTCTGCATGACCCAGGGCCGGACCGATGACAACATCGCCGCTCAGTTGTCTCCGAATGCCATCCCCGCGGGTGCCCGCGCAGGATTCCTCATTTCGCCTCAGCGGTTTCTCGAGGAGATGGTCCTACCGGCGTTGCCGAAGGCGTTTCCCGGTTCCTCCGCGGCGGACTTCGGCATGACTGCCAAGAAGGATGCGGTGGTCAACTTGGCGAAAGTGAGCATGAAGCCGGTCGAACACATGGGTATCACTTACCGGCCGGTCATTCAGTCTTTGCGAATCTCCGTCGAAGGAGAGGAGATCGTTGTCTCCTCAGTGACTCGCACCGACATTGCGCTCGGGACTTATTCCGAAGTGACGGTGACCAGCTTTCAGCGGTTGAAAGTCGCGGACAAGCCTGATGGCACACAGACTCTGATCTACGAAGAGACTCGTCCAGCGATCAAAGATCACGTGACCAAGACGACCGCCAGCGGCGAGGCTGCCAAGATCTTGCTGGAGATCGCCGCGGCGATCATCGCCATCGTCTTGACGATCGTCACCGACGGCGGATTCCTGATCATCGCACTCATCATCGTCTCGCTGTTGGTGGGCCTCCTGGAAGCGCTGCCGACCGTGATCGCGAATGCAGTCGGCAACCAGGTCAGCAATGACTCACCATCGATCGCTCTCTTGGTCTTGAACTCCACCGATCCGATTCGCTGGCCGGGCGGGAGTGACTTCCGACTTACCTGGGCTGGCCTGAACGAGTCGCTTCAGTTGGGCGGAGACCCCGGCTTCTCCTGAAGCGAGCTGCCGCCTCTCACGACCACCTGCGAAGCCTCTCGATCACGAAGTCGTAGGTCGGATGGCGCCCGAAGCCCGGCACACCGAGCAGTTCCGAGTGTCGCAGCGGCACGGCTCGGATGCGATGCGTGGGGAGTTCGGCGTCCGGTTGCATCGCCGAGATCCAGGAGATCTCCTGGGTCGTGATGGAGTAGGCATCGATTCGCGGGCGTCCCGGCCGGTGCGCTGCGGAAGAGACAAGTTTCGCTGATGCAGACCGATCGGTCCCTGGTTCGGGCGTGCACGCTGAATCACACGAGAGAGCGGCCGCCGTTGAGCGGCCTCCCCTCGTCACTGTCGAGCGCGTCGGATCCAGCTCACGCGTCGGATCCTCGTTGAGTAGATGCCTGCGCCAGAACTGCACGTTTCTGTCGAGATCCTCGCGTTCGATTCCAAGTACCCGAAGGAGTCCGGCGAGCCAGGAACTGGGGCCATGGCTCGGCCAGGAGTAGGGGGTGTCCAATTGAAACAGTCGAATGCGCCGAGTGTGGTGGCTGGTTCCGAGCTCGGATCCGAACAGCAAGCGTAGGCTGGTCGTCGTGAGCAGGCCGCCGAAGCAATGAGAGACGATCGCCAACCGCCGGAACTTCGCAAGGACCTCGGCTTGGAGCAGAGTGGCCCAAGCACCGGCGAGTGCATGCAGGTTCGTGTGCGGGCCGGAAGCGATGGAGCGAAGGCTGCTGGGGTAATCCAGCGATGCGATCGTGGCACTCGGGAGCGCGGATGCCGTGCGCGCAATGAATGCCCCAGGTGAGTCCTTTGCTCCCCAGTGTGCAAAGCAGTCGCCGTCCAAGCCGTGCACGAACACGATCGCGCTCTCTCGGTCGGGCGTGCTCGAGTGGCTGACGAGACGCAAAGCATGCGAAGACTGCAGTGCGCCGACCATCGTTAGCGTGTGTCTCGGCAGGCACCGGTTGATGTGCCCACGACCTTGCTTGTCATGATCGTGTGTGGGGAAGAACCTCTCGCTCGTCGCGATCTGGCGCCGACGCGGGTTCCCTCGATCGACGTCCGCGAGCAAGCCATCAGGTTGCGGTTTCGATGAATCCTGGATCGTAGAGGAATCGCTCGGGGTCGCCTCGGTGGAAGGCTGCCTCTGCACTCTTGTTCTGGATACAGCACCAGTGAAACAGACCGCGATCCGCCGGCAAGGGTAGGCCCAGGGCAATCGCTGCCTCCCATCTCGCGAGCACGCTCTCGACGATCGATGACGAGACGTGATGGCGGGCGCGGTCGCCGTAGAAGTGCAGGAATCGATTGCCGGCGCAATGCGCTCCGGGGTGGCGTTGGAGGAGATCGACCTGGCGAACTCTGTATCGCGATCCCTGTTCACCAAGGAGCACGGCAGCCATGGCCTCCTGATCGCCGATCCCGTTCCAGATCGCACCCTTCGTGACGAACTGCGTTTCGGCGAATGTCCGTCGGAGCAAGTCGATGGAGTTCGGGGTTGCCTGAGTGAGAAACACCCCGGTGTTCACAGGGGCGGTGTTGAACCTCACATTCCCCGCTGGGTTGAGGTCGCTGACGAAGCGCCTGGGGCATTGAGTGACGATGTCGCAGTCTGGATCACAGAGTGACTCGAGGTTCGGTGCGTCCTCGGCGGCGATCGCGTCGCTGTCAGCCCACAGAACCCACCTGTGCCGCTCGAGAACCTTCAGGATCGCAGGGATCTTTCCCCAACACGGATGGCGATCGGTCGCAGGAGGACCTGCATCGTAGAACGCGTAACCATGCCTGGAGCAGAACCGGCGGTGGCTTGCCATCGCCATCGGACCGAGGCGGGCATACTTCAAGGTCGGGTGACTGTCCGGAGCCACGTTGAGGCTGACGACGGCCACCTCCGCGCGCGAATGCCCTGTCGCGGGAGAGAGATCCATGAGGCTGAATCCGCAAAGGGAATGGCGGATGGCGCAGTGAAGATCCGAGACTCAGGACGTGGTGAACACGGCGCCGAAGCCGGCCAGGGCCTTTCGCAGCGCTTCGGAGATCACTCCATCGCACGCCAGCCGGGAGATCGAAGTGTGGGCAGCGAGATGCTCCAAGCTAGGTCCGATCCGCAGCAGCATCTGGCGGATTGCCTCTTCGTGTTGGGCATGGACCGTCAGTGACATCCTTGAACTGGCTTCGCAGTGATCGAGGCCGCAGGTGAGGTTGCCGACACTCGCAGTCAGGTCGAGGATCCTCTGTCGGATCGACTTGGCCTGTTCGGACTTTCCGGCGTGGACTTCAAAGTCGCAGTGAACGGTGATCTGTGAATTGCTCATGAGGGCTTCGGCTCTCGAATTGCGATCGACCGAAGAATGGTAGCCGAGTCACTCGAAGTTGACATGTCTTCGAGTGCGGTGACTGGCGCTTCGCGATTTCGAGGCGTTCGCGGGACCGGCCTGCGAGAGACTCGCGAGAAGCTGAAGCTCGACGTCTCCTTGCCATGGGCGAAGAAGGACCGGCGATCTGTCGATCGACGACGGAATCGAAGCATCGTCTCCACCGGCCCGGGCGAAGATGCTACCTTGACGGTTCCGGGGCACTCTCGGCGATCTCGTTCCGCCTTCTCTCTCTCCCACCAGAGGCAACACATCATGCGCACAGCCGCTTGGCTAGGACTACTAGCCGCCTTCTTGATCCCGACGGCATCGGCCGTCTCACAGTCGGTCAACATCCTGAATGTCGATGGCGCAGGGGATACCGGGCAGACCTGCAACGCCGGGCAAGCAGTCGCCACGTCATTTGTGATCTCCAGCGCGTTCACGAACGTCACGGTGAGCGCTCCGGTGCTCGGGCTCAGTGCATCCGGCGGGATGTGGCTCGTCCGAACTCAACTCGGCCCGGGAACCACGATCTCACATGTCGTGCAAGCCCAGGCCTATTCGTCATCGTCCCCTTTCAGCCTCAGCGGCTTATCGCTGTCACCGGGCACCTACTTCTTCATTATCAATATCGACACCGGATTCGCGGCATGGCCGGGGAGCACATCCCCATCCGTCAATGCGCATCCGGATGCGACCGTCGGCCTGGACTTTCGAGTCAACTCGCTTGCAGGATTCGTACCTGCTTCGAATTTCGGCGCGATTCTCGGGCAGGGCAGGCTCCATGTCAGCGTTGTCGGTGAACCTGCCGTCACTGCGTTCGGTACCGGGTGCGGCTCTCCGGTGTCGAGCCTTGCGGCCTCGGTTGGAAGCGCTCCCGTCATCGGACGGAACTTCTCGACTACGATCGGCGGGGTGCAACCCGGTACCGTGCCGCTCCAGTCGATCGGCAACTCGGACCGATTCCTCGGATCGACGCCTCTGCCGCTGAATCTCTCGTCCAGCGGCATGACAGGTTGCTTCCTCTATCACAATGTCTTCGCTCACCGGCCTTGCACGATCAACGGGAACGGAACAGCGACCAACGTCATCGGAATTCCGAACGACTCCGCGTTGGTGGGGCAGACTCTATTCATGCAGAGCTTCGTGATCGGCGGCACACCGAATCCACTCGGTGTGGTCTCCACGAACGCCCTCCGGATCATCATCGTGCAGTCCTGAGCCTGGGTGGGCGATCCGCAGCACGGGGCCCGATCTCTCCCTCGGCCCCACTCAGTGTCGGACAGCATCTGCCGCATCTCATCGCGCGGTGCCGTACGCACTCGCGGGCAGCCGCCGCGATCGGCGACTGCCCGCGAAGCATTCACGTCAGCAGTCTTCAGCGGATGAAGATCTGCATGCCGCGCGTCAAGCTCACCGGGATCGGGGCCGGGGAGCTCGGGTCGATGTAGAGATACTGCACGAAGACGTCACCACTGATTCCGCCGGGAATCGGCAGCTGGATGGTGGCGGTGTTTCCGATCGCGGCGACGTTCAGCGACGCGATCAGCGTGCCGACGTTGAAGAAGCAGCCGGGGATGCCGGCGATCGGCGAACCGTCAGCCGACAGCCCGATGTTCAGCGCACCGATCGCATTGAGCGGCAGGTTGTCGACGCGCACCTCGAAGAACTCCTGGCCACAGTGTGGCTTGCGGCCGTGACTGTTCGAGTTGCTGCCGATCGTGCCGGGACCGCAGCCGATGCCGTAAAGGGCGGGCTGGTTGAAGGTCGGGTAGGTGAATCGAACCCCGTAGACCGGCTGCGGCTGCGCACCGGACTCCGTCGCGGTGAACACGAGCGGGAACTCGTTGGCGTCATCGTTGAAGGTGATTCCGGGCGAGAAGCCGAAGCTCGCAGTGTTGTAGACCGTCACCGCTTCGCAGACGCCGCCGTTGTAGCCGACGCGCGCCGCGTAGACGTTCCAATCGTCGCCGTGGTAGACCACCGCCCAGTGCGAGTCGGTGTTGTTGTCATAGGCGATGTTGCCGGACCAGAAGTTCGCGGCGCCGGCAGAGCGCACTTCCACGCGCTGGAGTGGCTCTGCGTTCGCGGATACCTCGCTCCAGTTGAAGCGATGGACCCAGATCGTCTCGGCCCAGCCGTTCGCCTGAGCGCCGGCCGAGTTCGGCGATTCGCCATACACAGCCGTGTAGCGACCGCCGCGACCGGCGATCTTCGGGCGATAGGCGTGCACACTGGCGCTGCCGTTGCCGAGGAAGCTGCGCCCTCGGCTCGTGCCCGTCGAGTCGATGCGGCGGATGATGAGGTCCCAGTCGTCGTCGGTGATCGTGTTATCAACTTGGGTCCAGCAGCAGATCCAGGATGCGGTGCCGCCGTCGCTGACCTGATTGACCGACGGGGTTTCGCGGTCGCGATTGACTGCCGGCTCCAGATCGATCGGTGCACCGACCGTGTTGTTCACCACGTCGACGAGCTGAGCGAAGACTTCACTGGTCGACGAGTTGGTGAGGCCGACGTCGGACTGGTAGACGACCAGCGCGTTGTTACCGGTCGAGAAGGCGTCCGTGCCGCCAACGTCGAGGTTGGTCAGGCTGTTGCCGTTCGAACCGGCGAGTGCCGTCCATGCGGACGACAGGACGGCATCGGCCGATGCGCGCGTGTGGAATCGGATCCAAGAGCCGGTGGGGCTCGGGAAGTCCCGCTGCACGACGATGATCCAGCGGTCGGGTCCGCCGACGAACGCCGTGTCGCACAACCGCGTGCTCCAACTCGCGGTCAGATCGTTCCACACGATGCTGGTACCGGAGAAGTCGTCGGCGAACAGGCGCGCAAAGGCATCGTAGTCCGAGCCGGAGGTGGCGCGGCTATAGGAGACGAGGAGCTGATTGGCAGTGTCGTCGCGGGCGAGGTCCGGCTGCGATGCCTGACGATTGCTCGAGTCGAAAGCCACGATCGTGCTGCCGACCAGCGGGTCGACGACCAGCGGGAAGCGAGCTTCCGCAACCACCGAACCGGCAAGCCGGAGGGTGATTTCACCGTTCGCGAAGGCGCTGTCCATCGGGAAGCGGCGGCCGTCGGCATCGATGGCGGTCGCGGCACCGTACTTCAAGATCTGGGTGCCGTCGGCGTGAACGAAGTCGATCGCGCCGTGCAGCGGTCCGCGGGGTGATGCGTGCAACTCGGTGGTCACGCGACCGCGAACGACGAGGTCGCCGTCGCCTTCCGGCTTGCTCGCGAACACAAAGGTCTGCTCGACACCGGTGGGCAGCAGGTCGTAGGCCTCCGTGAAGTTGGTGAAGCGGTACTCGAAGCGCCAGTCACTGGCGTTCGGCAGCGCTTGCTCGTCACTGCCTAGCAGTTCGGTCTGGCCGATGCTCGCGCCGACGGTTCGCCACGCCAGCGGGAGGTTGCTGGGATAGCGGGTGCCGAGCACCGGGTAGAAGGCGAAGCCGTCATGGAAGCTGGCTTTGTAGTTCGGGCCGGATGCCCAGGTGCCGTAGGTGTAGCCGTTGTCGTCCTGCCCGCTGCGGATCGGGCAGGTGTAGATGTCGGTACCGAGCGTCTGCGCGGCGTCGCGCGAGGCGCCGG
The DNA here is from genome assembly GCA_050181465.1 of Planctomycetota bacterium. Classification (GTDB taxonomy): domain Bacteria; phylum Planctomycetota; class UBA1135; order UBA1135; family UBA2386; genus JACRLW01. The sequence continues at coordinate 69,062 of JBFXDD010000016.1, read as the reverse complement.
GCGCGGCGGCGGCCCGGGGGAGGACGGCGCCGAGATGGTCGCCGCCTTGCGGGGCCAGCGGCGCACCGGGCAGGTCTTCGGGGTTCTGAGCGAGCAGGACCGAGGCGAGGGCCGCGGTCGATGCGATGGATCGGAGGAATGCGTTCATGGGATGGTCGGGTTGGTTGTGGTTGTTCGGACTTCCGACGACTGCGCGTCGGGCTCACATCCACAAGCGACCAGGCAGATCCGCACCGAAGGTGGTTTCTCTGGAAACCGTGCTGGCGTGCCTGCCGCGGCGCTCCCGCGCGGTGTTCGCTCGATCCGCACTCGTCCGCAGGGATACGGGTGGAGAAACCTCATGGCGTTGCACGTGATGCTGGGGCGTGGCCTGGCGGGCATGGCCCTGATTCCGAGGGACGACACCCAGGGACCGCTCCCGCCCTCTCTGCCAACATCCCACCGCCCGCCGACGGTAGTCCGCACCCGCGCTCCCCCTCCGGGAGACAGATCGAACCATTCTCCACCCGGCGCTCTCGGCGGTCCCTCTCCGGTCGAGGACGCAGCCGGTGCCCGGGTTGGTCTCTTTCCAGCAACGGGACTCACGGTGTCGTGACGGTGACGATGCGATCACGGCAGGGCCGGACTGGCGAGTGTTCAGTCCCCTGGAGTCCGCCCAAGCGGGCTCCGGAGCGCAGCAACCGCCATCTCCGAGTCGGCTTCCGCGCGACTTGCGATGGGCGCCAACCCAGACTCCGGTCGCCCGGGCTCCGAATATGCGCTCGAAGTCTCAAGGAGCTTGAAGCGGTCAGTGCAGTTCGCGATCGCCCCGACTTGACGTTCCGAGTTGCGAAGGTCGCGCGTCGGGACCCGGCGAGTCGGAGTCGACATCCAGGGTCGCATTGAGACGGGCCGCCTCCATCGTGGTTGCATCCACTGGATCGACTGGTGACCGATTCCCTCGCCAGCAAGGTGCAAGGTGTCCGGTGTCTGCGAACTCGTCGCGTTCGGACCAGTTCGGACCAGTGGCGGGGTTGGCGGGATGGTTGACTATTGCGATGCAGCCTGAGCGCTCCGAGCCGGGACTTGTGCAGTCCATGTCGACCGACTACAAGATTCTCTGGAGACCTTCGGAATGAACGTCGCAAACGATCGACATCGCGATCCAGCACGCGCGTGCGAGACAGAGGAAGAGAGGAAGAGAGGAAGAGAGGAAGGCCGCGCTGGCCCCGGCATCAGTCTTGTGCGAGAAGGTGTCACGCGGATGGATGTGCTGGCATCCAAGTTCGAGGAGATTGCCGCCTTCGTTCGTTGGAATGTCGCGCGAGTCGTGTACGCGCGTGAACTTGTGGAGCAAGTCGCGACCGTGGTCATGGATGCCATCGTGGGAGCTGCAATCAATCGCTCAGATTTCGACCGCGTCACCTCCCGGTGGGTCCAGACCACAGCGCGCCGAGTCAGCTTCGCGCGTCGCCGCAGTTCGCGGCGGTTGGTTTGTATGAACTTCGATCCTCCGGCTCCGACATCGTCGAGCACACCCGTTCGTACTGATCCAGTGCTATGCGCTGCGGTCGACTTCGCTCTATCGCGACTGGGTAGGAAGTCTCGGGTCGCCATGATGACGCTTCGAAGCACGGCAAACATCGAACTGGCTATGGCGGCTTCTGGAATGACCGAGTCGAACGTCTTTCGGGCACGGCGTCGACTGAGCGAACTTGCCCGAGAATTTCTCAGCGGGGTGACAGGTCCAGAGCATCTATTCCCATCTGTGAATCATGATTCTTGACGCAGTAGTTCGTATCTCGCCTCGAGTCCTCGGGCATCAAGTCGGCCCCTTGGATCCGGAGTGGTCGGAACTCGGGCTGCGGACGTCGATCGAGGGCAAGGCGCGCTCGGTGATTCCGGATTGGCCACTCGCTTTGGAGTAGTTCCCATGACGGCTTTCCTCACTTCTAGCTTCATCTGCGGTCTCACCTTCTTGGTTGTGGCCATTCCTGATTCGGTTGCATCGGACAAGACGTGCCGCGAAGCGACGCAAGTGAACAATCTGGGGCAGGTGACCTGTAATGCTGACCTGGAGTGCGACGACCCAACGGATATTTGCGATGTCGCAACCTATTCCGGTGTCGCGGGCTCCGATTCGTCGCGAATGTGCTTCTGCGGCGATTTCGTGCAAGTCGACAAGCCCCATGATGACGGGATCTGCCACGCCTACGTCTTGATCGGACCGAGCGGAGTGGCAAGTGCGCGTTGTATGCCGGACAGCAACTGCGGAGCACCGACTCCGGACTGTGCGTTTACGGATCCGTCGCTGTACTGGAAGACCTGCTCCTGTCAGTAGTTCATCTTCGGCCAAGGATATCGCGACCGTGCTCTCACCAAGGTCTGCTCTCTCCCGTGCCGCCGCAGTGACTGCCAGCGTGATCTGGGCGGTAGCCGGTATCTCGAAGATTCTGACTTTCGCTCAGGGCAGAGTGGGATCGCTGCTGGTCGCCCCCGAAGTCATGGCGATTGTTGGGCTGGCGGAGTTGACTCTCGCCGTAGGTTGGTGGATTCCCCCGTTGAAGCGCCCATTCGGGCTTGTGGGGGTCGCTCTTGGAGTTGTCTTCGGAATGATGATCGTGCTTGGGCTGCTTCACTCGGAGTCCTGCGGTTGCTTCGGCAGTCTCCGAGTTTCTCGGGCACGACACCTACTCGTGGTTGGCGTGCTCGTCATCTCTGGCTCTCTTGGGTTGATCCACCATGACGACGCACGGCGCACCGTCGCGACCTAGTTCTCCGCTCGGCTGGCTTGCTGCGGTGATCGGAGTAATCCTGGTGTTCGCGTTGTGGCGATTCATGCCGGCGGTTGGAGGACCGACGGGAGCGCCCCCAATTCCCAAGCCGTCGGTTTCATCCGTGGCGACGACACAGGAGTCAGTGTCGGACGATGAATCGCCGGGAACGGCTCGCGGCGATCCAAGGGAGCGGAGCGCACGCTGGGTGCGGATCACTGTTCGAGCGACTTCGGGTGCGGAGATTCCTCTGGCGACCGCGAACTGGGCCGGCGGTGGTCTAGCGATCCCCGGTAGCGCGCGCGTGCCAAGCGGGCTCGGTCAGGTCGAGGTGCGGGCTGCCGGGTACCTTCCACGTTTGGTCCTCGTGCAGGACGAAGACATCGAGTGCCACTTGAGTCCGGGCGTCCGGGTGTCGGGGAAGACTTGGGATGCGGTCACTCGCGTCCCGATTCGGACGCGGGTGACGATCGTCGCGCAAGGTACCAACGCACTCGTGGCGGAGCCCGACGCCGACGCGAATGGGGAGTTTCGTACAGAGCTACCAGCAACGGGAGCATTCGTGATTCACGGCCAAGTGCCGGGTTACCTCGCTGTGTGTGCTTCGCCGAGCGCGGCGTTGCCCGGGCTGCCATTCGAAGTCGCCGGCGAGGACCTTGTGGTGGACATCCCCGTCTATCCAATCCACGCGGAAATCCTCACGATCGAGAACCGGACGAATCTGTCGGACGAGGTCTTCCAGGCGATCGTTACGGTGCGGCAGACCTACCGAGGCGGTATCGATTGTCCCCCTGCGATCGTCTCGGTGACTCAGAAGCGGCTCTTCGAGGCGGCCGTGGCGCTCGGGTATCGCCATGTCGTAGTTTGCCTGCGGACGGCGTTCGACGCGACGTCCATCCCGAAGCTGCAGGCGGCTGTGATGGTGCGCGGGCGCGTGGTGAGTTCACTCGAGTCAGAGATGCAACCGTTATCGGATCTGCTGGACCGACCGGTAGCGCGCTCCTTGCGTGTGGACGATCACTGGCAGGTTGCGGCCGTCATTTTTGATACGTTGGCACCGCTCCGTCTGTCTTCGGTCGAGTCCTCGTTTGCTGGTGGCATGGAAGTGCCTGCGGGTTCGACGCAGTGGTTTCTACCGCACGGTGAATACACTCTCGCGCCGTCCGCGGCCAACTCCCTGTTGAAAGAGCGCGATTGGACCAGGCGGATCAACGTTCCGAGTGACGCAACCGTGACTGTTCGCCCCGAATCTGGCTTTGCCCAACTGATCCTCGAGAAGTCCGACGCATGGTTGGATGGGGCTTTGCACGTCGCGGGGGTGACTGGGAGCTTCTCGGCGTGGCGTGATGCGGAATTTCCGATGGCGGTGCACGCCACCCCCGGTGACATCACGCTAAGTATCCTTGTGCCTCGCGTCGATGGCAGTCACGCCGTATCGTGGTCGCAGCGTGTGAAGCTCGTGGATCGGGCGACGACGACGGTGCGAGTGGGCGAGCGGTGAGCGATCGCGGATTGCCGGGCTCCATCCGGGCTTGGAAGTGCAGCGTGTGAAGAGTGCGCAGTTCGAACAGCCGAAGAACCCTGCGGCTGCATTCACCCAGGACGCCGGAGCAGGTGCGATCGACGACGGCACGATACGGAGCCGGGTCTCGGTTCTGTGCACACTTCGGAGTCTGTAGGCCTCACAGGGCGGCTATTCTGCGTCTCGCGTCGAATCCCGTCGCGCGTCGAAAGGCTCATGCTCGCCGTGGTTGATCCATGATCGGCGAAGATCTCGGACATCCGTTGTGTCTTGAAGCCTGCAATCATCCGACGGCTCGCTTCTGCCGCAATCCGGCTGTGATGGAGCAGTAGTCGACCCGTCGCGGCGTGATGAACTCGGTGGATCATCAGGCCTAGCCCGGACTATTCGTGAACGTCTGCTGCGATCGCGGCAACTCGCGCCCGGCTGAGTCGGTCTCGCGACCACGTTCACGGGTAGTCCGGGCTGGCGAGCTTGTGCGTTCACGACGAACTCGAATCGCTTGCCGGCTGGATCCTCGTTCGAGCCAGGTCGCGATACGGAAGCTTGGCGACAGCACGTCCGCGACATCCCCGTCCAGTAGTGCCCTGGTGGCCGGGTCGACGGGCTTCCCTTTGGAGGACTGCGGGAACTCTTGCGAGTTCGGATGCATGGGAATCGAAGTCGTGAGCTGTGACCTCATCGATCTCGGCGGAGCCGCGCGAGACATGCCGCCCCGACGGTGGCCGGACCGCACTCTTTGACTTCTCCGGAAGAATGAGGCTGGAGAGACGGTTTGCGCCGACTCCCTGCCGCGGACCGCGCGTCAGCGCGGTGACTTCTCAGACTCCAGCTCGCGAACCCGCAGGTTGCGGTACCACACCTCGTTGCCGTGATCTTGCAGCGCGATCAGCCCGCGATCAGCTTTGGCGAATGCGGGCCACGCCGCGAACTTGCTGGCCTTGATCTTGGCCTGCATGTCTTCGTCGGCGAGGTCGACGTCGACGACTTTCACACCGTTGAGCCAGTGCTCGATGTGCCAGCCGCGCACGACGATTCGGCTCTCGTTGAATTCGCCGCGCGGAGCGAGCTGCTTGGCGCTGGGCGCAGCAAGCGCGTAGAGCGAAGCCGCCGAGGTCAGTTCGGACGGCTTGGGATCGTGCCCGTCATCATCGAGGACCTGATACTCCGGGCCGCTCATGTAGCTGGCCTTCTCCGACTCGACGACTCGATAGATCACTCCGCTGTTCGCAGCCTTCGAGACCGCCCAATCGAAGCGAAGCTCGAAGTCCTCGAATGCAGTCTCCGCCACGAGATCGCCGCCCTTGCCGCCGGCCGCGCAGCGGAGCGCACCGCGGTCGATGCCCCAACCCTCCTTCGGGAACGACTCCTGCCGGTAGCCGCGCCAGCCCGCCGTCGAGTGCCCGTCGAACAGCAGTCGGAAGCCGGCTTCGCGTTCCTCGGCGCTCAGCCAGTTGGACGGCGACGGATCGAGCAGGCATTCGCCGCTCGCCGCCCACTCGGTGCCGCGGGCGATCAGCCGACGGAACTGTGGGTCCTGGTGCGACACGCGGGTTGCAGGTTGGTTGCGCCAGACGTGTCCGAGCGGCGTGTGGAACACGCGGCCCTTGCCGAATTCGCCGACGATGATCATCGGCTCGTTGCGTCCGGTGCCGCCGGTATCCGGATGTGAATGAGCGACGCCCAAGACCCGGACCGCGACCTGCTGGGAATTCACCAGCCGGTGATAGAGCTCATCCTCATGACTGACGATGTCGGCCATGCCGCTCGTCACCGGGTGTTCGGCATCGATGATCTTGACGTCGAAGGCGTGGAAGCGGCCGTGGCCGGTGCCGGCACGCCACAGCAGCCCGACCATCTGCTCGTACTCGTTCCAGCCGGGAAAGGCGTTGTTCGCCGCGTGCACGACGGTGACGCCGGTGCCCGCGCGAACCGCCGCCAGGAAGTTGCTCTCCGCAGGTTCACCCCAGCGCGGGCCGTTGTAGTCCAGCACGAAGGCTCGGTAGCGCGCGACCGCTTCTGCATCCGCCAGGTGCTTGGCGGGCTCCGTCGTGATGGTCACTTCGAAGCGACCGGTCTCCTCCAGAGCGTTGCGCAATTCCGGCGTCGTCCACTCACAGTCGTGGTTGTTCGCACCCCCGATGACGAGCACCGGGATGCGCTCGAAATCGACGCGATCTTGGGCGGCGGGTGACGGCGAGAGGAACGAGAGGAGCGCCGCGAGCAGCGGCCATCGGTGCGAGGGCATGAAGCGAAGGGGGGGAGACGGGTGGAGCGTAGCGCCGGGACGCGCGGTCTCGCAGCCGCTACGTCGCTCCATCCACTGCCAGGCCGATCCGAAGGACGATCGGGACGATTGCCTTACATGCCGGCCTTACAACTTCGGGCTCCGGCGAGCCGCCACGTCGCGCCAATCGGCAGCGAGCTCCTCGACCGGATCTACGAGCAGACGGAGGATCGGGATGGCGCCGAGGACCTCGTCGCGGAACGCGGGTTCGGTCTCGAGGACCGCATCGGCGAGCCGCGAATAGCGGTTCCGATAGGCCGCGAGCACGCTGCGCGCATCGGTCGGATCCAGGGTATCTCGCAGTTCGACGTGGAGAAGCGTGATGCCGCTGCAGCGGGAGTCGGTGATCTCGGGCACCAGGACTACGGAACGACCGTCGCGTGCTCCTTTCGCCACCAGCAATCGCCGCTCGCGAGCGACCTGATGCTTGGTGCCGCGCAGGCGTGGGTCGTCCATCGTCCGCGAATGCATTTGCCTTGCGACTCCACCGGCGGCGATCTGGCGAACGCGAACATCCGGTTCCTCACCCTCGATCGCGTATCGCGAGTAGCCGAGCACTCGCGAGACGGCCGGGCCGAGCGCTGCCAGAGTGCGAAGGTCGTTCCACGCGATCGAGTCGCGCGCAGCACCGCTCGCCAGGGTCTCGCGTACCAATGTCTCGGTGAGCAGCGATTCGTCCGAGCGCGAGATGCCGACGGTGACCGTCTTCGCCTGGTGTTTGATCGCATCCACCGGTCGCGTCAGTTCATCGATCGCACGGGTCAATGCGGCGGTGAGGTCCTCCACCAGTTCCGTTGGGCCGACGACCTTGCCGAACTCGAGTGGGAATGCGTCGAGCGGTGCGACTCCGGTGGCGTAGCGCAAGAGAGCTGCGAGTCGCGTCGCCGTCGACGCCTCGAGCGAGCCGTCGAGGCGGTGATCTCGCAGGGCTTCGTGGAAGTTCTTGCTCGCCACGATCAGTTCCGGTGCCAGCGCCTCGAGCAAATCCTCGTGGTCGTCGGAATGTGCCGTGCGCTCGATTGCGGCCCGCGCCTCGCGCAGCGAGCGCGCCAACGAGTCGATCGCCAATGCGCACTCGTAGCCGAAGAGATGGCCGGCGACGGTCGAGAGAATGAACGCGAGTGCGGGGTGCACGCGTGGCACGAACAGGACGGCGTTCGCCGTCTTGAAGCGATCCTCGCCTTCATCGGCGATGACGATCGGCAGCGCCTTGTGCGCACGGTAGATCGCGACTTCCTTCGCGACGTCATCGGCGGTCGATCCCGTGAGTCCCGCCGCACAAACCAGAATCATCGGCTCCGACGACAAGTCGATGTGCTTCTTGTCCTCGGTCGCGTCGCTCGCGATCGACTTGTAGCAGAGCTCCGAGAGCTTGATTCGGATCTCTCGCGCGGCGATCAGGTTGTTGCCGTTGCCGACCAGCGCCCAATAGCGGCGACGCGTCGTGAGACGAGCGGCTTCGGCGATCTGTGCGCGACGACCGAGGACCTCGCGCATGGCGCTCGGCAGCGATCGCAAGGCGCTGAGGATCTCGTGGCCCTTGCGGGGGTCGTGGTCGCCGAGTTCCTGGGCGATACCGAATGCGAGCAAGTAACCGGCGGCGATCTGCGCATAGAACGCCTTGGTCGAGGCGACGCTCATCTCGACGTCGCGACCGTCGGAGGTGTAGAGCACGCCGTCGGCCTTGTCGGTGAGATCGCTACCGCGGCGATTCACGATCGCGACCACCGTGGCGCCGCGCGAACGCACGAGATCGACCGTGCGATTCGTGTCCGTGGTCGTGCCAGACTGGCTGATGGCGACGATCAGCGTGTCGCTCATGTCGTCGCGCATGCGGAAGCCGGACAACTCGGTCGCCGGCATCGTCGCGATTGCGATCGAGGACTTCTCGAGGGCGAGTTCGAGCGCGCCGGCGACCCCTTGCGCGGCGATCGCCGCAGTGCCCTGGCCGATCGTCAGGATCCGGCGGATCTTCCCGCCGCGCAGTTGCTCGCGGAGCGCATCGGACAGCACCGAGCGGCCGAGTCGGACGCGCAGGCGACCACCCTCCTCGACGACCTTGCCGCGCAGCGTCTTGCGGAAGGAGCGCGGCGACTCGGAGATCTCCTTGAGCAGGTAGTGGGGGAAGTTGCCGCGGTCGACGTCGCGGGTCGTGATCGCCGACTGCACGAGATCGTCGGCTGACACGGGCAGCGGCGTCCCGTCGTACGACTCGCGGTGAATGCCCAGCACCGATCCGGCGTCTTCGCGCGACAGTCGGATCACTTGGCCACGGCTCGCGGTCGGGTTGTTCGGGTTGCCCGGGGTCTCGCCGTCCATGCGCAGGTAGCGCGGACACTCTTCGATCACGCCGTACGGCTCGCTCGCTACCACGTATGCATCTTCGGTCACCCCCACGTAGAGGGCCTGACCGCTCCCGCGCAACGCGAGCAGGATCTCTCCGGGTGCTTCGGCCGAGTTGGCCGCGATCGCGACGGAACCCTCGAAGGAGGCCACCGTGCGGCGGAAGGCTTCACCGCGCAGGATGCCGTCCGCCATCTTCCGCGAGACGAGCACCGGGATGACCTTCGCGTCCGTCGTGATCTCGCTCGCAATCGCAAGCGAGTGCTCGCGCACGAGTGCTACGTGATTGTCGACGTCGCCGTTGAGGGCCGCGACCACGTAGGCGCTGTCCTCTCGATCCGTCTCGGCGGACTCTAGCGGGTGTGCGTTCGGCTCACTGATGATTCCGACGCTCGCCCAGCGCGTGTGCGCCAACACGGTGACTTCTGCGCGCGGTGAGCGAATCGCCATCCGCAGGAGGTCGTCTTCCGCGATCGCCTTGCGGATCGCCGCGACGTTGTCTCCGAGTTCCCCGATCTCCGCAGATCGCTTGTAGACGAAGCCCAATACGGCGCCGTTTCGGAGCACGCGGACCGAGCCGGTGCGAAACAGCGGATCATGACCGCGTCGCGCGATCTCGGCCTCGATCGCCGGATCGTTCAGGTCCACTTCATGGCCCTCGACGATTACGTGAACGCCGGCGGAATCGCGGCCGCGCACTTCGAGTCGGTCGAGACCGGACAACACGGTCTGAATGGCGCCATAGGCTTCGATCGCCGCAGAAGTCGGGCGATCACCGGCGAGAGCGCGCACCGCCGCTGCGGTGCGCAGGCGATCACGGTGAAGAACCCACGCTGCGTCGCGGAGTCGAACCAACCCACGATTGACGGCCTCGACGTGCGCGCCGCTCCATTCGCGCGTGCCACGGTCCAGGTCGTTCTCGAGCGCTTCGACCTTGGCGTCGAGCGCGGTGAGCTCGCGGCTCAGCAAGTCGACCAGTTCCGGATTCTCGATCAGCGCGCGCACGCCGGCCGGGCCGCGCAGCAGTCGGTCCACCTGCTCGAGGCGATCGGCCGCAGCCTCCAACGACGACACGAGTCGCTCGGCGTCGAGGGACAAGTCGACAGCGAGTGCGGCCTTGATCGGCGCTTCGAGATCTTGGCGAGACGGAACGACTCGAGGGGAGCGGCGGCGAAGGACGGCGATGATTCCGCACATGGACGGCTATTTGGCGGCTCTCGGCACGAACTGGGTAAGGCGATCGGCAAGCGGCTGTGAGTTCGCGCCGTCTCCGTCCTTTTCGAGGATCGCCAGGAGTCGCTTGAGCCATGCAGCGAGTGTTTCCGGAACTGCGCGCGGCGCGCACTTGTGATGGGCGAGCGTGTCGTCTTTCACAGCGGCTCGCAGTCGCAGATAGTCGCAGATCACGACACCGTGGACCGCCGTCCCGGCGAGTTCGGAGAGTTCGCGTCGAACGGCGGCCCAATCCTCGAGCGGAACCGAGAACTCCCGGATCGGCCCGAGGCCCTCGAAGAAGCGGCCGTCGGCGGTCCATCGCAAGAACAGATCGCCGCGCACGCAGGAGCGCAGTTCCAGACCGCCGTCGACCGCGGCCATGCCCTCGGGCTCGCGAAGGCTTCCCACTGAGGCCGCGACGTCGAGAGTGTCTTGCTTGACGCCCAGCACGTGGAAGACGCGGGCGCGCGCGGCACTTCGAGCGGTCGCGTCGTCGGCGTCGAGTCCCTCCACGTCGACGCCGAGGTCGCGGAGTCCGCGGATCGCCTCGGTGGCTTCGCGAGCGCCGAAGGGGTCGTCGAGGAAGACCCGTGAGGAGCCGGCAATCGCCAGCGCGATCTCCGTCGCCGCGCGTCGATCGCCCATTCCGAACAAGGCCAGCGCGACGCGCAGCCGAACGCGCGGGTCGTGATCGCTCACGAGCGAGATCACGGCGGATTCATCACCGTCCGCGAAGCCCAGTCCGATCAGCCCGCGAGCGCCTTCAATCCGGAACAGGTGAGCTGGATCGTCGATCGCCGCGCGAAAACGCGCACGGTCTGCCGGATCCAAGGCTCGGACGAGTCCGCTCAGCGCGTGTGAGCGCCAGTAGAACTCGCGGTCTTTGGCGAGTTCGCGCAACAGGTCGCGGGTTGCCGGGCCGGAGGGTTCGTGCCGCGCGATCGCGTCGATCACTTCGAGCGGCAGGTCGTTGCGATCGTGCTCGGCGAGCCAGGACCGGAGCGTCGGCACTGCGGCATCACCAGCCGCTGCGAGTTTGCCGGCCGCTGCGCGACGCACGGCGAAACGCTTGTGACCGATCGCATTGTCGAGGTCCCTTGCGAAGTCGGGACTGTCCTGCGCCGCTCCGGAAACGGCGAGCGCGAAGAGTGAGACGACGGTGGCGTACTTCAAGAGGTCGGACTCACTGGGTCACGCGATCGACGTCGAAGTTGTAGATGCTCAGGACGACGCCGTCCTCCTCCACTTCGCCGACGAACAGCTTGCCCTCGATCGTGACCACTCCGGGCAGGATGTCGGTCTGCTGGCCCGGCGGCATGTCGCAGAAAATGATCTCGTTCATCATCGGCGTGCCTTCACAGCCGCACGAATCATTGATGAGCATGAAGTAGTCGACGGGGCCGACGCCGGCTCCGTCGCGTTCCATGAAGCCGCTGATGCGCACTTTCTTCTCGTTCCACTTGGTCACGTGCTCGGGCAACTTCATTCCCTGGACCCAGGTGAAGTCCGAGAGCGAGGCGAAGTCGATTTCCGTCGGGTCGTCTGCGTCGGCCGCGAGGCACGCGATTGCGGCGAGGACGAAGCGGGTGAGGGGAACCATCGTCCGGAATGCTATCGGCGAGCGACCGGTCGGTCAGCGCGCTGCGCGGGCCGTGAACGACTGTGGCTCGCCCGCAACGACCCGAAGCGGCTGCGCGGCGAACGCCGCGACCTGCAGTGGCCGGATCTGTACCTCGACCGCATAGTCGCCGGGCAGCAGGTAGGCGGTACCGCGCCAATGCCGGTTCACGGTGACTCGGGCGTTCGTCGGACCGCGGAAGATCACGGCCGCTCCGGCCCGCTCGGGTGCCCCGAAGGAGTCCCAATCCACTTGGACTCGAACTTCGGTGACCGCCCGCATCGGCACTCGCACGACTTCGTGCGCGCCCGGCATCAGGTCGATCCACACCGGATCGGAGCTGTAACCGTGACTTCGGACAACCACGCCGATCCGGCCCGCCGGAATCCTCTCCATCGGCGTGTTCTGGGTGACTGACAACCGCTCACTCATCCACGGTACGTTGCGGATTTCCGTGCCCAGGCTGGGAAGAGCAAAGGACGGCACGCCGAGCACCTCGGCGGTTCCTCCCACCGAGTCGCCTCGACTGTCGAGGGCCGCCACTTCGATGCTACCGGTGTACGCTTCCAACCGAATCCCGAGCGCTTCGCCGGGAGCCGGCGCGACATCCAGGTGAGCGAGACGCGCCAGGAAAGCATCGCGCTTGATGCCGTCGGTAGGCTCCGAGAGTTGGACGCGGAGGGAGCCGGCCTCGACCTCGCCAAGATCGAAACTGCCGTCGGCGTTGACCCGCACGATGCGTGAGCGGGTCAGCGGGCTTGTGGTCACGAAGCAATTCACCGCCGGGGCGCCGTCGATGAAGGCGAGTCCGCTGATGCGGGCGACGCCGCGCCGTGGTGCGGCCTCGACCGCGGTTGTGATCTTGATGCTGGCCTTCGAAGTCTGGTTCGCGACCACCTGAACGACGTCGTCGAATTCATCGATCGTCCAGGCGCTGGAGGTCTCACACCCGCGCGGATCGCCTGGTCCGCTGACTACGAACACCCGGTAGCTGCCGGCAGGCAAATCGAGGGGCGCCAACTCCGGGACTCGTTCAGGACTCCGAATGAGCGTGCGCTCTGGCGCCGGGTTATCGGCCTCTTCGGGCACAAGCCCGAGCACGAAGGGCTCGGCGACGATGGCGGAAGGCGCCTGCAACTCGAGTTGCAGCCGCCCTCGGCCCCGAACCACCGCCTGCCGTTCCTCGGTTGCCTCGGTCGGTCCGTCCAGCGCGGGGTCTGGGTCGGGGGTGGGCGAGGTTGCGCGGACCGGCTCCAGCCCTGCCATGTCCGGCGGCGGCGCCGGGCTCGAGGAGGATTCCGGCGGAGCCGGCGAGGGTGCCGCCCGCGCGCCGGTCTGCACGAAGACGAGCCATGCTGCGAGCGCCAGGCTCAAGAGGCCGAGAGGAAGCAGCAGGTTTGCGCGCATCCGAGGCTGGCCTTTGTGGCCGCCGCGACACAGCGCCTGTCGCCCACCGAGCGGTCACTCGAACTTGATGACTTCGACCGGGCAATCCTGGGCAGCGTCGCGAATGGCCTCGGCGTGCTCTCCGAAGTGGGCTGGGGCGTCGGGTCGGATCACGCAGTCAAGGCCGTCCTTCACCTCGAAGACGTCGGCACAGATGTCCTGACAGAGACCGCAACTGATGCAGCCTTCCTCGATCCAGACCTTGCGCACGGGATTCATTCGCAGCGCGGATGGTAGGCCGAGACGGGGTCCCGGCAAGCGCGCTCGCCCGAGGGATGGGCCGTCAGCCGCGGATCGAGATTCGCGCGGCGGCGCCCGGGTCCATGCACACTGCGGCGCGATCGAAGCAGCCGGCCTGGACCGCAAAGGAGAGCCCGAGGATGTGGGGGTCCAGCGGCAGGGTGATCTCGAGGTGACGAAGGTCCAACTCGATGCGCACGGGATCGACCAGAAGCGCGCAGCGACCGACCGCCGAGCAGCGCAGTTCCGCAGGAAGCCAAGTTGGGGCGTCGCTCTCGACCCCGAGCAGCAGGAACGGGCTGACGCGGTCCGCACACCCGGAGCCGCGGATCATGAGCGACTGACCCGGCCTGGGTTCGCCGTCGACTTGGAGCCGACTGCCTTCGGCGCAGTTGCCGCCCTCGAGAGTCCGCACCTGGGCCGAGATGCCGGCCGCGGTCAGCGCGAGGGCCAGAAAGGGGAGGAGGCGGGGGCGTTGCATCCGAGGTCGGGGCGGTCCGGTATCCGCTATCGGCTCGACCATGGTCAGCACTCGATCGACCTGGTCGCGGCGGCGAAGGTGGCCGAGCCCGCGGGGGACCCTGTCGTCGAGTCCGGGCGGGTCACGGCTACCATCTTTCGCCCGATGTCCCAGCCTACTTCCGAATCCCTCGTGCGCTACGAGCAGCGCGGCAAGGTCGTGGTCCTCACCCTCTGCGATCCGCCGGCGAACACCTACAGCCACGCCATGATGCGGCAGCTCGACGACTGCGTGCTTCGCGCCCGCTTCGATCGTTCCGTCGAGGTGATCGTGCTGACCGGTGCCGGCAAACGTTTCTTCTGCGCCGGTGCGAACATCGCGATGCTGGAAGGAGCCGATCCGGACTGGAAGTACTGGTTCTGCCTGCACGCCAACGAGACGTTGCTGCGGCTCGAGCACACGCCGAAGCTGGTGGTCGCCGCGCTCAACGGCCACTGTGTGGGAGGAGGTCTCGAAGTCGCTCTCGCCGCGGACCTGCGGATCGCTCGCGCCGGTGCGGGCAAGATCGGCGTGCCCGAAGTCAAGCTCGGCGTGTTGCCGGGGACGGGCGGAACCCAGCGGCTTCTGCGATTGGTCGGTAAGACCCGCGCGATCGAGTTGATGGTGAACGGGACGAATCTCGATGTCGCGCAAGCGATGGCGCTCGGAATCGTCAACGAGGTCGTCGACTGCGATGCGGCGAACTTCCTGGAGCGAGTGGTCGAGCGCTGTGCGGAGTACACCACGCCGAAGGCCGCAGCCATGGCGATCGGACACATCAAGCGTGCGGTGCAGAGCGGCGCCGAGATGGCGCTGGAGCAAGGGCTCGCACTGGAGCGCGAACTCCAGGCGAAGCTGTTCGCGAGCGCCGATGCGCGTGAAGGTATGAGCGCGTTCCAGCAGAAGCGGCCGCCGGAGTTCACCGGGCGATGAGAGCGGCGGTGGTCTTCGAGCACGGCGACTTCGAGCGCATTCGCTTCGAAGAGCGCGAGGTGCCGGCGGTCGGCGCGGGTGAAGTGCGCGTGCGCATCGTCGCCGCCGGCGTGAACCACTTGGATACGTGGGTTCGCCGCGGCGTACCCGGACATCGATTCCCCCTGCCCCTCGTGCTGGGTTCCGACGGTGCCGGCGTGATCGACGCGGTGGGCGAAGGCGTGCTCGATCGACGACCCGGTGAGGAAGTCGTCGTGTTTCCCGGCGCATCCTGCGGGGTTTGTTCGGCGTGCGCTACCGGCGAGGACAATCTCTGTCGGCACTACGCGATCCTCGGTGAAAGTCGCGATGGGACCTGCGCAGACTACGTCGTCGTGCCCGCGGCGAACGTCGCGCCCAAGCCGAAGCGGCTCGGGTTCGCCGAGGCCGCGTCGTTCTCACTCGCGTTCCTCACTGCCTGGAACATGCTCGTGCGCCGAGCCGAGCTGCGGGCCGGTGAATCCGTGCTGATCCACGCCGGCGGTTCCGGTGTCGGCAGTGCCGCGGTGCAGATCGCGTCGTTGTTCGGTGCGCGAGTGATCGCGACCGCCGGCAACGCGGCGAAGTGCGATCGCGCGCGCGCGCTCGGTGCGGACGATGTCATCGACACCTCGTCGGCTGACTTCCTCGAGGAAGTACGTCGCCTCACCGGCAAGCGCGGCGTCGACGTCGTGTTCGAGCATGTGGGCGAGGCCACCTTCGATCGCAGCGTGAAATGTCTCGCCCGCGGTGGTCGCTTGGTGACCTGCGGTGCGACGACGGGCGGCGCGGTCGGCATCTCGCTGCACCAGATCTTCTTCAAGAACCTGTCCATCCTCGGCAGCACGATGGGGCGTCGCGGCGACTCGTGGCGCATCCTGGAGTTGATGGGGCGCGGTCGCCTCACCCCGGTCGTCGACGCGATCCTGCCCTTCGAGGAACTGCGCGAGGCGCATCGACGGTTGGAAGCGCGCGAGGTGTTCGGCAAGATCGTCGTCGTTCTCGATCCCGCTCTCGCCGCTCGCTGAGAAGCTCCCGCTCCGGACGTTCGACCATGGACGAACCCAGAACCCTATGTCGAGTCGATGGCAACGTCGCCGTCGTCACCCTCAACGCGCCGCAGCGACGTAACGCGATCGATCGCGAGATGGTCGAAGCTCTGCATGCCGACCTCGAACGACTCGAGGCGGAGTCCGGGCTCGCTGCGCTGGTCATCACCGGCGCTGGCGAGAGAGCCTTTGCTGCCGGCGCCGACATCGCGCAACTCGAGAAGCGGACCTCGCAGGATGCGTTGCTCGCCATCAACTCCACGCTGTTTCGGCGAGTCGAAGAGTTTCCGGTGCCGGTGATCGCGGCGATCCGCGGGTTCTGTCTCGGCGGCGGTTGTGAACTCGCGATGGCCTGCGATCTTCGGATCGCGGGGGAGTCGGCGCGTCTGGGGCAGCCTGAAGTGAGCCTCGGGATCATCCCGGCCGCGGGCGCGACCTACCGCATGCCGCGACTCATCGGGCTCGGCCGAGCCCGCGAACTGATCTACACCGGCAGGATCGTCGATGCGGTCGAGGCAGAGCGTATCGGGCTCGTCAATCGGGTCGTTCCCGACGGCGAAGTCCTGGATCGTGCGGTCGCCCTCGCGCGCGAGATCGCCCACAACGGTCCGCTCGCCGTGCGCGCGGCCAAGGCCTCGATGAACGCGCTCGTGCGCAGCGATCCGAGCAACGCGATCACCGTCGAGAGCGCGCTTCAGGCGACCTTGTTCGACAGCAGCGACAAGCGCGAGCGTATGCGCGCATTTCTCGAGAAGCGCGATCGCGACAGCAAGCAGAAGAAGAGCTGAATGACATCCAACGACAATCCCTTTCCGTTCATCGTGGTCCTTGGTGCGGGCACCATGGGTGCCGGCATCGCGCAGGTGTGCGCACAGGCCGGCTCGACCGTGCGGTTGTTCGACATCGAGCAGCGCTTCGTGGATCGCGGCATGCAGACCATCACGGACTTTCTCGACAAGGGAGTGGCCAAGGGAAAGGTGAGCGTCGAGCAACGTGAAGCTACCATCGAACGATTGCGGCCGACGACTTCGTTCGATGCCGCCGTGAGTGGAGCCGCGCTCGTGATCGAGGCGGTGCCCGAGAAGCTGGAGCTCAAGCGCGAGCTGTTCGGGCGCGCTGCCGCGGAGGTGTCCGCGCAGACCGTCCTGGCGACCAATACTTCTTCGCTCGCTCTCTCGCAGATCTTCGCCGCGACGCCCAACCGCGAGCGGTGCATCGGGATGCACTTCTTCAACCCGGTGCCGATCATGAGCTTGCTCGAGATCGTGCGGCCGGAGGGGTGCTCCGACGACACCCTCGCGCTCGTGCAGCGTCATGCCCTTGCGATCGGCAAGGAGGCAATCGTCGTCAAGGACAGCCCGGGCTTCGCGACATCCCGCTTGGGTGTGTGTCTCGGATTGGAGGCGATCCGCATGGTCGAGTCCGGCGTCGCCTCCGCTGCCGATATCGACAAGGCGATGGAGCTCGGCTACCGACATCCGATGGGACCGCTGCGCCTCACCGATCTCGTCGGCCTCGACGTGCGCCTCTCGATCGCCGACTACCTTCGCAAGGAACTCGACAGCGAAGTCTTCGCAGCCCCGCGACTCATGCGGGAGATGGTCGCGCGCGGCGAGCTCGGCAAGAAGTCCGGTAAGGGCTTCTACGATTGGTCCGGCGGGTGACGATCACGAATAATCCGGGCTAGGCTCCGCGGGCCCGGCAATCGGGCTCGTCTCGAGGAAAGAGGATCGGCCTCAACGAGGATGCTATGACCACGAACTACCTGACCACCGTTTACATCAACCCACGAGACGTCGCGGCTGTCAAGGACATCGCGAGCTGGAGAAGAGCGGATGGCACTGCGGCAGTCCGCTTCGTCTGCATCTTCGCGGCGAACTACGCGAGCGCTACCTCACCCTTCCTGCGCGCCGAGAACAACCAGCCGCCTACCGCCGATCAGTTCAACCCGAACATTCAGTCGGTCTTGGACAGTGATGCGGTCGCTTACCTGCAGTCACAGGGCATCAAGGTGCTGCTGACCATCACGAACGGTTGGAGTGACGTCGGTTGGTCGCAGTTCCGGACCGAGGCGAGCGCGACGGCGTTCGTGGACTACTTGATCGAACTCGTCGAGCACTATGGTCTCGACGGAATCGACATCGACGACGAATACAGCCAGGGTCAACCGATCACGAACTCTCTCGCGATGGTCACCACGTTGATGCGACGGAAGTCTCCTTCCATGCTGATCACCAAAGTTCTGGCTGCGGATCAGTCCTACTTCGGCGTGGCCTGGAACGGCTGCACCCTCGAGCAGAACCTCGACTACGGGTGGCAGATGAACTACGGCGAACCTGCACAGTGCGCCCTACCACCGTACGTCCAGGCGGGAATGCTCGCGCCCCGAGTTGCGATGGGGTACTGGAATCAACAACTCCCGCCTTCGTGGAGCGACGACGTTCGCTGGATCATGGCACACCAGTACGGCGGCTGCATGGTGTTCGGGTTCGAAGACGAAGCCAATGTGAACTTGATGGGGAAGCTCGTCGACGAGCTGTACGGACCAGGCAACTGGACACGGTCCGCACGTGACTGATTGAACACCGTTCCGTTCGCCGGCCGAGGGCGTGGCGATCTCGTTGGAGATTCCGGTCACGGAGCTTCGGCGGGCGGCGGCCAACGACGAAGGTCGTGTGGACGTTTGTCGAGCTGCTTGTAGAGCGCTCGATCGCGGCGCTTCTCGACGCGCGCCGTCGTCAGGCCGTCGAGACCGCACACGCTGAGCTCGGCGGCGTGCGTCGCGACGCGTGGACGACCGAGCACCCGACCCGGCCAGATCGCATCGTCAGGCGTGATCGTGTCGCGCCGCGTCCAGGCCAGGAATGCGTAGGGCAGCGAGCGCAAGTCGACCCCCAGCTCGCGCGCCCGCCGCACGGTGTCGCCGTCGGTGAACGACTCCGGTGCCGGCTTGGCGAAGAAATGGCACCAGTCGCTTTCATTGTTCAGCGCCGGACAGGCCGCGGCATGCGGGCACGGTCCCAGGATGCGGACCTGCGAACGGAGCCGTTCGCGGAAGGCGCCGAGTCGACGGGACACGGCGTGCGTGCCGGGCTCGACGAAGATGACCGTGCGACTGACTTCGAGCCATGCACTGAGCCACGCTTCGCCGACTGCATCGAGCTCGTCGAGGACGTGACTCACGAGGAGCACGTCCACCGCGCGAGGCTTCGGGTCGCGCGCCGTCACGATCTCGAGTGATGGAAACGCGCGGCGAGCGCGTGCGGCGGCGAAGTCCATCGCCAACGTCGATCGATCGTGGAACTCGAGACGTCGCAGTGGGAAGCATGCTGCGTAACGACGTCCGGCGATCCCGCTGCCGCAGCCCAAGTCGACGACGAGGTCGGTAGGCACTGCGGGGTAGCTGCGCTGTACCAGCTCCTCGAGCACGGCGTCCCACTTCTGGCCGATCCTCTCGCCGAGAAACTCGTCGTAGACCTCGAGGTCTTCGGTATCCCGCCAGTAGTCGCGCAGCCCCCTCGAAGCATCGCCGGCGCGGAGAAAGCCGTCGCGAAGTCGCGCGAGGCGTTCGAGGCGATCCCGCTCGTTCATCCTCGAGAGCTCACACTCGCAACGCGGCGATCGCTTCGAGTTCCCGAACGCGAGCGGTCATATCGCGACCGAGACTCGCTTCCAGGTCGGAATCCAGTTCCTCGGCGATCCAGCGCAGATCCGCCGACGACAGAGGAGCGTGCTCGCGGGGCACGAAACGGTTGGGTCCACCCTTGTCGGTTTGGATCGGCCGATACCACGGCCACCGCCGCAGGTCGAAGCGGGCGGCGATCTCGCGGACTACGTCGAATCCCTCGCGCGCGGCATTCTCGTAGGCGAGCAGGTGCAGGTGAGGAACGGTATCGCGGAGCGAGAGCCACGCTCGGAGTTTCGCGCTCCGTAGGCGCATGACGTTTGCAAATCGCTCGCGCGTGACAGGATCTCGTTCGTGAAGCATCTCCTGCCCACGCCGAGGATCACCTGAATCAAGCTCCATGTCCGCACCCCACACGCACCACCAGGGTTCGTGCAGGAACTCGCCGATCGGACGCCCGCGCAGCGTCGCGGCGGCATGCCACGGCTTGGCGTGCAGGCTGCGCACCCAGTCGAAGGGGTCGCGATGGACGACCACGAACAGACAATCGCTCGCGCCGCTCAAATCGCGCGCGGGCCAACCGTGCTTCCAGCCGAATTCGTCGGTGGGACGCATGCGGCGAAGATTGCGCCGCAGCAGTTCGCTGACGTAGTTCGTGCCCGAGCAACGCTCACCGAAGATCTGGAAGCGAGTCGGACGTTGTGCTGGCGAAGCCAAAGCGAGCTTGGTTCTACCGCGCCGAACTCACCGCGGGAAGATCACTCGCGGCGGTCCACCGTCGATCGGCAGGGCGCAGAGCTGGCGGCCGCTCCGGCGAAGGACGAGAAGTTCCCTCGGATTGCCTGGTGCGACCACTCGTACGTCGTCTGCGAAGTGCGTGAATCGATCGGAACCCGGCGCCAGGTAGAAGAGCGAGTCGTCTCGACCTTGGAACCAGTCGCGGTCGCGGTCCGGCGAGTCGGTGCGCTCCCTCATCGCCCGATACCATTGCAACGCAGCCGCCGGGAGACGCGGATCCAGGTCGAGGTCCTTCCGGGTACCGTCACGCAGATCGACGACGGCCGCGCGATCGTCCTGCTTCGCGTCGGCCGAGCGCAGTGTCACGAGCAAGCGACCATCCAGGAGAACGTTCACGACATCGTCGCCGGCTCGCAGAGCGTCGAGCGGTCGCTCGACCCGAGTCATCGGGTCGACCAAACGCCAGTTCTCGGCGCGATAAGGGCGGGTCCGCGTTCGGTCCGCGACGACCCAACCCTCCACTGTGATGGTGACGTACTTCGGAGTCGTGGTCGAAGCCTCGACGAAGAGTCCGCGCACGAGGTCGATGATTCCCGTTCGCCGGTTCTCGTCGATCTTGGACGCGACGCGTCGGAGCTCGAATCCCAATCCACATCGTGACGCGATCCGTCCCTCGATCCGGTGGTGGAAGACCTCGCGGTCGCCACGACGGATGCGGATCTCCTCGAGACTGTGTTCGACGACGTCTCCCGACGGCAGCGAGAATCGCGAAGCAACGCGTCGAGGATGGCTGAGTTCGCGAGCGAGGGCGTCGTCGTCGGGCACCGTGAGCGCGCCGGAGTCCTGGTCGATCTTCACGGTCCAGCTCAGCGCGTTCGGACTCTGCACGGACTCGGCGCCGAAGATGCCGGCGTTCGAGTCCGGCGACTGGAAGTATGGATGCAGTCGCAACTCGTGCGCGCTCGGTTCGGTCGCGAGATACCAGAGATGGACGAGAGGCAGACTGGCGAGGAACACACCGGTGGCCAACGGCGTGAGGGCAGCGCGTCGGCGAAGTGTGAACGCACGACGACTCGCCGCCAGGACGGCGACGGTGAGCACGCCGAAGCCGATCGCCAACCGCGAACCGACGGTCGTGGACAGCCAGTAGCCGAACGGTGTCCCCGCCATTCGCGCCATCGCCGTGTTCAGCAGTAAGAGCCACGGCACGAGTACCGCGAGACCCAGCGGCAGCGCCAGCACGGGGCGGTTGACGAACGCACCGCAGGCGAAGACCCACAGCGGCGCGAGTGCGAAGAGCGCGACGATCGCCGAGTCGTTCTTCGCTGACGCGAGATCCTCCGCGATCGACCATGAACCCAGCCACCAGCCCATAATGGGCAGGAGCGGGGCGGCGATGACCAGGAACGCGAGCTTGACGCCGAACGAGAATCGCAGCCCGCGCGGCGTCCGGGCGAGAAAGCCACGCGTGTTGCGGATGCGATCTCCGCTCAGTAGGTCGCCGGCGATCGTCGCGAGGAACATCATCGCACCCATGAAGGAGAGCGTGAGCCGGGACGTGTGTGCGGTCCAACCTGGGTATCCCGTAAGAGCCGCGGTGGCGGGGACCGCCAACAGCACGACCACGCCGCCGGAAAGCAGCAGGGATCGTTGCTCACGGATCTCCTTGCGCGCATGCGCGCAGAAGGCCCCGATCATCGTTCCCCCTCGACGAAGCGGAGGTTCAACGGGCTGTGCCCGCGGCTCACCGAGTGGCGCGCAATGCGTCGCCGATCGGTGAGCACCACCAAGACCTCATCGCCGCCCAGACCACCGAGCACGCTTGCGCACTCGAGGTGCGAGCCGCGCTGCGAGCCGTCGGGAGCGAGCCCGACGAGGACCTGCCCGTCGCGAGCTTCACCGAGCAGGAACAGCGACGTGCCGTCGGCGAGTACGGACGGAGCATCCGACTCCAGCGGCCGCAGCTCACCCTGAGTCCGCAGCGTTCGGGCCCGTGTCCGACGATCTACGACGGCGTGGTCTTGCTGCGCACCGCGCACCAACATGTGATGTGCGTCCAAGTTGTGGACTGGCGTCTCGTCTGCTTCCAACCAACGCACCTCCGATCGCTCGCCGGTCCGCGGATCCTGTGCGATCCATCGCTCGGTGTCGGTATCCAGGATCAGCCAAGTGCCGTCGCAGGCGAAGAAGCGATCAGGAGAGACGATCGGCTGCGGGAAGTAATCGCCGTGGGTGAGATCGAGGATGCGGCACCGCTCGGGTTCGTCGTGACCCCAGGACGCGATGCGCAGGAGTACGGCGTCGCCGCGCACTGCGAGCGGAACGTCCACGCCGTGTTCGACTCGGTCGGGTTCCCCGGCATTGCGGGCGATGACGATTCGAGCCCCCTCGCTCCAGTACCGCTCGCCGCGCGAGGTGCGCAGGAGAGAGTCTTCGCCGGCACCTCGTCGTAACCGGGTGGCAAGCCGGTGTTGCGAGGATGCGTAGGAGGGATGCAGCGTGCGCGGCTTGCCGGCGGATCGCACTTCCCCGCTCGCGAGGTGGATCTTCACGGGGATGGCGACGTCGCTGCCGGGCGACGAGACGAAGATCTGTGCGTGGGTGGAGTCCAGGACCGACTGACCGGCGCGGACGATCCAGGTCGCTGGACTCGGATGGGTCAGCTCGTGAGCACGCCGATTGACGACGACGAGCACCGCTCCGTAGCACGGGATCGCCGCGAGTGCGACTGCGACGGCAGCACGACCACGCGGTGCCAGGAGCCGACGACCCCGTACGAATCCGAAGGAGGCTGCGATCAGGCCGGCGACTGCGATCAGCAGCCCGCCCGCGGACCATGTCATGACCTCCCGCGCGGGCAGTCCCGCACTCGCGAACCAGAAGAACACGGGCGCCATCGCGATGGGGCCACCGGCGATCGCCAGTGCGCTCCGCGGAATCATCGGTGCGATGGCGAGCGTGCCGCCGGCCCATGCAAGAGCGGTGGGGATCGCCACGAAGGCCACGCTGAAGCGGTGCGTCACCGAAACGGCATGAGTCCCGCCGAGCACTGTCGAGACGACTTGCGGCAAGAGCGCGATTCCGAGTAGCGCGGAGCCGAGGAGCAGCAGAACCACAATCCGAGCAGTGAAGATGGCAGCGAGTGACGTGGGAACTCGCGCGAGAAAGATGCCGCAAGGAGGGTCTTCTCCGTCACCGAATACCGAGCTCACGTGGGCTGCCAGCCACACGATGCAAGCGAAGCCGACTGCGAGCGCCGGCGAGCCGGGCGAAGCATCTGCGGCAGCCAGCACGACGGCGGCGATCGCGCAGATCAGAGCCCCATGGCGGAACGCGACGGCTTGATCACCGAGTTCCTTGCGAACGAGCGCGCGCGCGAGCGGTGCGTCGATCATCCGCATGGCTGCACCTGTCGAATCTGTGCGACGACGGTCTCCCGTAGCGCATCCAGCGCACTCTTGTCGGCTGGGATGAACTCGGTGATCGGCCCTTCACGCACGATCTTGCCGTCGGCGAGCACGGCAACATGGTCGGCGATGCGCGCGGCAGCCTCGAGATCATGCGTCGTGCAGAGGACCGTCGTGCCGTCGTCGCGCAGCGAACCCACCACCCCGGTCAAGACCTCGTCGCGAGCCAAGGGGTCCAATCCTGCGAAGGGCTCGTCGAGCAGAAGCAGCGACGGTCGACAGGCCAGAGCTGCGACCAGCATCGCCTTCATGCCTTCGCCCCGCGACATCGTGCGAAACGGGGTCGTTGCAGGCACTCGCAGTCGCGTGATCAGCTCGCCGAGCAGCGCGTCACTCCAGCGCGGATACTGCGGCCGCAGGAATGCACGCAGGTCGTGCAGTGTCATCCACTTCGGCGCGTCGGGCTCGGACGGCACGAAGCCGATGCGCTCGCGCACTTCACGGGGATTCCGAAGAGGGTCGAGACCGAAGACTCGCAAGGTGCCCTCGCGCGGCCTGAGCAGACCGAGGGCCAAGTGCATGAGCGTGGTCTTGCCGACTCCGTTGGCGCCGAGCAGAACGGTGAGACTGCCTCGACTCAGTTCGAGTGAGAGATTGTCGAGGACACGGCGTTTGCCGTAGCGATAGCCGACTCGGTCGGCGACCAGTACCTTCTCCATCATCGTTCTCCGATTCCCTCGGTGACTGCGCTCGTATGCAGTTCGAATAGTTGTGCGAGTGACTCTGGCGTGTGGCCGGCGCGCAGCGCATGTTCGAGCGCTGCGACGAACGCTGTATGAGTTGCGTCGAGGCGACGGGCGCGTGCGAGGTCTGGGCCGTCCGCCGTGACGAAGACGCCGCTGCCGTTGCGACCGACCGCCACTCCGAGCCATTCGAGATCGCGATAGGCACGTCCCACGGTGTTTGGATTCACGAGCGCCTGTTCCGCGAGCTGTCGCACGCTCGGCAATCGATCGCCCTCCACCAGTTCGCCGCTGGCAACGCGATCGAGCAGCCAATCGACGATCTGCTGCGAGGGCGGCGTCGTGCTGGACGGATCGACTCGGAAGCTCACCACCGTCCTATCGGACTGGTACGCCAGGGAACTGGAGCGGTTCTCGCCGCTCGTGGGCGCTTCGGACGCGGTACGGCATGGAACCGTTCACCGGCTGTCGGCAGAACGCTCCCTGCCACCGATCAGCCGGGTGGTTGCACCAGAACACACCCCGCGCAGTCCAGGCCCCAGCGGCACTCCGCGACAACCGGTTGGCTCGCCGGAACGCCCGGAGTGAACGGTGCCGTGATCACTTCACTCCAACTGCCGCCATTGCCGCATCCGACAGTTACGACTCGCCGCCACTCCCACGAATTCACGTACGAGTCCTGGCCTCGCTGGACGCAACACTGCCACAGCCCGGTGTTGGCGTCCTGCTCATTGGTGCAGTCGTAAGCCGACTCATCGGCGTGAAACGGCAGACAGAGCTTGTTGCCGGGAGTTTGAAACGGGCCGATCGCGGTGAAGCGCAACGTCGCGCTGCATCCGGATTGCGCTTCGCATGAGGTCGAGCACGTTCCATCTTCCGCGGTCATCGTGATCACGATGTTGCCCACTGCGTTGCTTCCGTATGCGGTGAGCGTCAGCCACACGCCATCTTCGTAGTAGCCATCGTCGGTCGGATTCGCTGCGCAGGCGCACGTCGGATCGAGTGCACCAACTGGGTGGTGGTCGGTGCCGTGCGGCGCATCGATCGCGAGGAGCAATGCTACGGCCGGTGAGAACGCGACGATGCCTCGTGAGGTATTCCGAGTCTTCATATTCCGCTCCTTCGAAGTGCGGACTCTGTGCAGTCGGAGACTGGAGATGGCTACCGATCCGAGGGGTTTCGAATCGAATCGAGGACCTCCTTCGGCCACACGGAATCGGAGAGCTTCATGCTGATTCGCCAGGGTCCTGACTGCCACCAGAAGCTCATCAACGCCTTCTTCGGGTAGTCATGGAACGACTGAGCGGTTGCCTGATGCAGATGCTGCGGGTCCCATCGTTCGAGTGACGTTGCGTTGCGTGGCCGATCGATGTCGATTCGGATCGTCCCGTCGGCAATCGCTTCAGGCACCTTCGGGAGGATCGCGAAGAACCCGGAGAACGCCGCAGCGAGTTGATGGTTGTGTCGCAAGCTCGCCCGCAGTCGCTGTGGATCGGCTGCCAGTTGCTCTCTCGCACGTGCATTGGAGCGCTCGACGATCCGATGTTCCGATGCCCAGTAGAGGAACTGCTTTGCCAGCGCGAAGGTGGTCACGGCGTAGGTCTCCGCCAACTCCGAGTCGGAGAGGATTCCCAAGGTCGAAACGGGTGCGCGAGCCTGGACGTTCCGGATCGCATCGACGTAGGCATCAGCCGGGCACTCGGTCCGAATGACATCGAGGATGTCTCGCAAGTACTGCTCGAACGAGGAACGGTCCAAGTGGGTCGAGTCGTCGTCCTCCTGGGTGCAAGCGCTGTCCGCGATCGTTGGCGCGGGCTCGGGCCGCGAGCCTTCGATGTCGGTCGCCGTCGCGCCCGAGGCCCACTCGAGGATATTGCGGGGGAGACCTACCTCTGGCGTCGTCTCGATCGCCGGAGCAAACGATGGACTCTTCGGCCGAGTCCACTCCTCGCCAGCCGAGTCGACACCGGGTCCGGCGATCCACGCATCCCCTATGCGAGTCGAGTCCGTCGGACGCTCGTGAGCGGGAATCGCCCACCACCATCCCATGGCAGCGAGGCCGCCGGCCGCGATCGCGGTCAGTGCGAGCCGTGACGTCGAGTGGGTGGGAGCAATTCTCCTGGGCATCCTTTCGACTTGGGCTCCGAACTGCCGTCCCATATCTGGGTAGTGACCGGACGAGAGAGATTCCGTCGCTTTTCTCGGCAAAATCGCCGACTCGAATCGACAGGACCTCCGTGCCTCGTCCTCCACGCCCCCTGGCCCTGGCGGGAGGGCGACTCGTCGTCACTTCGGGTTCTGCTCGGCGGTCAAGGGTCGAGTTTCGCGGGATCAACGACGGCGCGGATCTTTGCGAAGAGTCGTCGTTTCCGAGAGTCGACCGCGGCCTCCGAACAATGGAGGTTCGCCGAGAGCTCCACCGTGCCCAACCCTTCCGTGAGCATTGTCAGCAAGTGTCGATCGCGCGGTGTGAGCTTGATTCCTCGCGTCAACTCTTCGGATGTGATGCAGCGTTGCGGTTCGGCGATGGGGCTCGCAAGCCCGACCTCGTCGAGGATCTCGATCTCCGCGCCGTCCTCATCGTGTTTCGCGGCGTCGACAGCGGTCGTCAATGGGATGAATCGACACTGGGTTCGCGTCTTGTCTCGGATGCACTCTTTCTCCAATCGATGAGCGAAGCCCATCAGCACTCGCTGGGGCGGTCCGAAGGTCGCTCTCGTCGCCGAGTTGCCTGCACGCGAGTCGGCATCCTCGGGTTTATTGAGCCAGACCCAGACGCGTGCGAGCACTTCCTGTGCCAAGTCCTCGGGGTCGAATCCGCGGATTTGACGCCGACTCCAACGTGTCGAGAGGGCTCGAAACGCCTCGTCCCAAGAGACCGCCGGAGCTTTCTCTTCCATTGCACACCATGGGCTTTCGGATCGATCACTTCGAGATCGATCGGTTCGGAGAGAGACCCGCCGCTTCGCCTCGGATCGCCGCCCCGGTGAGGGGCTACTGAGGTGAGCAACGAGCGCGGGAAACCGCCGGGAAGCTAACGTCGGCTCCAGCCCGCGCAAGTGCATTCCCTTCGCCAGCGGTCGCGGTCGATGATGGACGGTCCGACGGCATGGCCCCTTGATCGAAACGAGGCAACCGAACTCGGCTGTCCAGCCACCGATGGCTGTCGGTGCGGGATCGGGCCTGGCGCGCGAGCCGCCATCGAGGTTCGGCGGAGTCCGAATGCGGACGAGGAATCGTTGCGAGCCGACCGACGGTCCTGGACGCTCAGCGCACCATGCCGCTTCCCTGGTTCGTGCGCATCGCCGCGCTCTCGGTGTCTTCCTTGTCGCTCGCCGCGTGCCATTCGTCGACCCCTGAGTCGCCGACGGTCGTGCACCTCTTCAACGGCACAGACTTGATTGGCTGGCACGCCGACATTCCAGCCGCGGACGGCGGCGCCGAAGTTCCGCCTTCCTTCTTCGTGCGCGATGGCGTGCTGGTCAGCAACGGCAAGCCACAGGGACATCTGATCACCGACGCTTCGTACTCGAACTATCGACTCACCGTCGAATGGCGCTGGCCGGGTGAGCCGGGCAACTGCGGGATCCTGGTTCATTCCTCCACGCCGCGCCGCCTCTACAGCATGTTTCCGCAGTCGATCGAGTGTCAGCTCCACGTCAACAACGCCGGCGATTTCTGGTGCATCGGTGAAGACATCCGTGTTCCCGACATGGAGGCGCGGCGTGGCCCGCCTGCGGAATGGGGTGTCGACGGCAACAAGCGCCGTCGAATTCTCAACCTCACGGATGGGAGTGAACGCCCGCTCGGCGAGTGGAACACGATGGTGATCGAGTGCCGCGACCGCGAAGTACGCATCGAGGTCAACGGTGAACTCGTGAACCACGGCACCGATTGCACGGCGGACCGCGGACAGATCGCGATCCAAGCCGAAGGTGCTGTGTGCGAGTTCCGCAAGGTCGACCTCGCGCCGCTCGATTCGTGATCGACGTCGGCGTCGTCCTCACCGCACTCGCGCTGGCAGTCGACGCGATCGCCATCTGCGTGGCGGCAGCGGTCGCGCATCCGAGTCTCTCCGTGCGCTCGATGATCCGCCTTCCGGTGGTGTTCGGCGTGTTCCAGGGCCTGATGCCGGCGATCGGGTGGGCGTGTGCCGCCACGCTTCATGAATGGATCGAGGCCTTCGATCACTGGATCGCGTTCGCGCTGCTCGCGGTCATCGGTCTCAAGATGATCGTGCATGGGATCCGCGGTGAGGTCGACGAAGCGACTCGCCGTGATCCCCTTCGCCTCGCGGTGCTGATCTCTCTGGCGATCGCGACCAGCCTGGATGCTCTCGCAGCCGGCTTCGGGTTCTTCGCGCTAGGCGTTCCGCTGTTGTCGACCTGCTTCGTGGTCGCCGCGATCACGACTCTGACGTGCATTCCGGCACTGGGTCTCGGTCGCCGGCTCGGCAGCCGCTTCGGTCGTCTTGCGGAGCCGGTCGCCGGGCTCGTGCTCATCGGGCTCGGGGTCCGCATCGTGATCGAGCACATGGCTGCTCACTGACGCGACCACGCCGGCTCCCTCTGGCGCTCAACCCAGGAATGGCTTGTAGAGCGCCGACCATGCGGCGACGAGCAGCGCAGCGATCGCGACGATTCCGAGGATCGCGGCTTTGTGTGACGAACGTCGCAGTACCACCGGCGCAAACGCGAGCACGCCCCAGACCCCGAACTTCATCCACAGCCAGGTCGGCCACGGGCTGCCGTGTTGAATTCCGGTCCGTGCCATGAGGCCGAAGCCGGCGACCAACATGAAGACTGCGCCGACGCCGTGGAGCCATGCGGCCGGCCGCCACGTGCGAGCACCATCCTGTCTGCGTCCGAGTTGCGAGCCGACCGCGAGCAGGATCAGCGCGAGCCCGAGGAAGTGCAGGATCTTGTAGGCGGCGTAGGTCATGGTTCGTGTGGCGAGCAGCTTAGTGCGGAGCCGGCTACAGTCCTTTCGCCGTGTCCCTCGGTTACCAACGTCGCGATCGTGCCGTCGTCGACTACCGACTCTTCCGCGCATGGGAGGGCGGCGATTGGTTGCGTGGCCCTTCGCCGCGGGACTTCGCCGCCGGGAGCTACTTCGCATGTCTGGGCGCCGCGCAGACCTTCGGCTGTCTGGTTCGCGAACCGTGGCCGGAACTGGTCGGCGACTCGATCGGCCTGCCGGCGCTCAATCTCGGCATCGCCGGCGCCGGACCGCGATGCTTCCTTTCGCCGGAGTTCTTGTCGCTCGCGAATCGCGCGCGCTTCGTCGTCGTGCAGGTCATGTCGGGGCGAAGTGCCGACAACCCCCGCATGCGCACGGAGGGCCGCGAGAGGGTGCGGCTCGACGGTGCAGAATCGCCGATCGCGGCGGACCTCGCGTGGCAGCGAGTCCTCCAGAACGACCTGGTCGGGTGGCGGTCGCCGTGGCTGCGTGGAGTCCTCAATCGCTGGAACTCCACCTTCGGCAGAGCCGAGGTTCGAAGCTTGGTCGCGCAGACCCAGGCCGACTGGCTGGACAGCTATCGTGAGTTACTGGCGTCGATCCGGGTCCCGAAGCTCCTGTTGTGGTTCAGCCGTCGGTCGCCTTCGCATCGACCGCGTTATCACTCGGTGTCCGCGCTGTTCGGCGAGTACCCACAGTTGGTGGACGCGCGCATGCTCGAGGTGATCGAGCCGCTCGCGGATCGTGCGGCGCGCTGTGTCACGATGCGCGGTAGTCCCGAACCCTTGCGCTCGTCGCGCGACGGCAGTCCTGTGACGGTGTCCCCGGCCGATGCGGGGACCGGCGAAGACCCCGCGCTGCGTTGGACGCACAACGCCTACTATCCGTCGTCGGCGATGCACGAGGACGCTGCGGCAGCCGTGCTGCGCGTATTGCCGGCCAGCTGGACGGAAGCCGAGGCTCAGGCGCCGACGCGAATCGACACGCCGTTGGAAGCCGCGAGCGAGAACGTCGACGTGTCGAACACGATGGCTTGGAACACCAACTCGAAGCCGTAGAGCGCGGTGTTGTTGGGAATGCCGAACGGCACGGTCGGAGTCGCCGCCAGGCCGGTCAGCAGGGTGCCGATGTTGCCGTAGAGCGAGCACCCGCCGCCCAGCGGCAGGGGCGGAACCTGGGGTTGGAAGAACAGGTCGACGATTCCGAGTGTGTTGCCGGTCGGGCCGCCGGCGAGAGCGAAGCCGAAGTTGGCGTTGCCGACGCTCGGTAGCCCGTTGGCGGACAGGGTCAGTGGGGTGGGACCGCCTCCGTTACAGCCCGTCCCGAAGCTGGTCGCGGTCGCGGCCGGCGGCAGATAGGTGAGGGTGAGCTTGGGTCGGTCGGCCGCGCCGGCTTCTCTGGAGTGGAAAGCGCGGGCACTCGTGACCGATCCGGTCTCGTCGGTGATCAGGATCCAGCCGAAGTTGCCGCCGGGGGTATCCAGCATGGCTTGGGCGTCGGCGATCAGTTGCGGACTCGTCCACTGGAATCGGCCGGTGCTGCCCACGACCGTGGTCGCGCTCGGGGCCGCTACGAAGTCGCCGCCGCCGCCTGCGGTTTGCCACGGCGTGGTCGGCCAGAACGCGAAGTCCCAGGTGGCGTCGCCGGTCTGGGCCTGACCGCCGCCGCCCTGGCCGCTGGATGCGATCGAGCCCTGTTCTCCCCAGTCGGCGGAGACCCGGTGCAGGTTCACCGGCAGAGCGGCTGCGCGGGTCTGGGCGACGCCGAGTTCGAGCGTGGCGCTCAGGATCGTCGATCCAGCCGGGACGGCGCCGGCGATCTGGAAGGCGAGCAGCGCGCGCCGGTTCGTGCCGCCGATGTCGTAGCCGCTGAACAAGCGTGTTCCCGCGCCGTTGGACCCGCTCACCGGATCGGCGGTGTACATCGTGTTGTCCTTCGCTGGCGAGAGATCCACGGTCGGATTCTGGGCGAGGGCGCGGCCGGCCAGCGCGGTCAGAGTGAGCGCGAACAGGGGTGCGGTTGGAAGCAGTCGCATGGAGGTCGGAGGGCTGCGGGGCTGTGGCTGAGCGGTGTGGGTGGAGAAGTGTAGCGGCCGGCGTGGAGCTGTGGGCGGTGCGGCCGTCCGCAGCCATGGTCGCGATTCTCCCCACCGCATTCGTCTGGAACGGGCGACTCGTGAACGTCGTCGCGAGATCGATGAGGGTCGCTGCTTGGCAAGGATCTGCGCCGGGCGACGACCGAAGCGTAGCCGTAGCCACCCTGCCACGGAGGAGCCGACGAAGCGACGCGGTCGGGCGCGAGTTGCCGCGATCGCTGCAGACGGTCACCGATCGCCCGGGCTAGCCTGGATTGCGCGAGAACGTCGTCGCGAGATCGACGCAGGTCGATGTCCGGCAAGGAGCTGCGTCGGTCGACGACCGAAGCGTAGCCGTAGCTACGCTGCCAGGGAGGGGCCGACGTAGCGACGCCGCCGGGCGCGACTTGCGGCGATCGCAGCAGAAGTTCACGCATAGTCCGGGCTAGACTCCGGCGATGACCCTGCTCCCGGATCTGCGCGCCTGGCTCGAACGTCACTCCGATCCTGGGACGGAACTGCGGCTGACCCGAGCCGAGGTCTCGGCGATCTGGGCGGAGCTGTCTCGGTTGCGCCAGAGCAACGAGATGCTCCGCAAGCAGAATCGGAAGGTGCGCGGCAAGGTGGCCCGGCTCCACGGGAGCGTCGACGACGAGAGCACCGATGAAGGTCCGGGCGCCGATCCCGTCACGCCGTCCGACGATTCCTGATCCGGATCGAGAAAGCTCGTCACGAACTCTCGCGTCCGGCCGCGCTTGGCCTAAGCTCGCGCTCCACGAAGTCGTCGTCGCCCGCGAGCGTCGCGGGTGGTCCGGCGATCCGACGGATGCAGAGCATGCAGAACGCGAAGTTGATCCTCGACGGCAAGGAACACGAGCTGCCCATCGTGGTCGGCAGTGAAGGTGAGCGGGCATTCGACTGCCAGAAGCTCCGGGAAACGACCGGCTACGTGACGATGGATCCCGGGTACGGCAACACCGGTGCCTGCCAGTCCGCGATCACGTTCATCGACGGCGAGCAGGGCATTCTCCGCTACCGTGGCTACCCGATCGAAGACCTCGCCAAGAGCGCGAACTTCCTCGATGTCGCGCACCTCTTGATCTACGGCGAACTGCCGGTGGGCGAGAAGGCCAAGACCTGGCGCGATTGCATCACCCACCACACCCTGCTCCACGAAGACATGAAGAAGTTCTTCGAGGGGTATCCGCGGCACGCGCACCCGATGGGGATCCTGGCGGCGATGTTTGCCTCGCTGTCGACCTTCTATCCGGAGACCACGAAGAAGGACGTCGAGCACAACATGATCCGGCTCCTCGCGAAGGCGCCGACGATCGCCGCGTTCTCCTACAAGAAGAGCGTGGGGCAGCCGTTCATCTACCCGCGAAACGACCTCGATTACTGCGCGAACTTCCTGCACATGATGTTCGCGGTGCCGGCGCAGGGCTACGCGGTCTCTCCTGCGGTGCGCGATGCGCTCAACTTGCTATTGATCCTCCACGCCGATCACGAGCAGAACTGTTCGACTTCGACCGTGCGCATGGTCGGAAGCAGCAAGGCCAACATGTTCGCGGCGATGGCGGCGGGGGTTTCGGCGCTGTGGGGTCCGCTGCACGGCGGCGCCAATCAGGAAGTCATCGAAATGCTCGAGGGCATCGTTGCCCAGGGCGGCGATGTGGGCCGCGCAGTCGCCGCTGCCAAGGACAAGACCTCCGGCTTCCGGCTCATGGGCTTCGGGCATCGGGTCTACAAGAACTTCGATCCACGGGCTCGCATCCTCAAGTCCGCGGCCGACCGAGTGCTGTCGGAGTTGGGTCGCAAGGATCCCTTGCTCGACATCGCCAAGCAGCTCGAAGCAGTGGCGTTGGAGGACGAGTACTTCGTGGAGCGGAAGCTCTACCCGAACGTCGATTTCTACAGCGGCATCATCTACCGGGCGATCGGCATTCCCACGGACATGTTCACCGTGATGTTCGCGCTCGGCAGACTGCCGGGATGGATCGCACATTGGAAAGAACAGAACGACGACCCGAAGTCGCGCATCAATCGTCCGCGACAGATCTACACCGGTCCGACGCTGCGGCGCCTCGGCTGAGGCGCGCGCGATCGATCTTCAGGGGCGCGCTGACGGCCGTCGCGTGCGCGCTCTGGCTGGCGAGCTGCAACGCCGAACCCGTGGTCCAGTCGACTGCGCCCACGGCCGAATCGATCCAGTCGGTGAAAGAACCCCAAGCACGCGCCGGTTCCGCACCCGTGCCCGAAGCTTCCATGCACGACGACCAAACATCGATCGATCGCCCCCTGCGCTACAATCCGCTCACGCAAGAGGAGGCGCGGGTGATCCTCCACAAGGGCACGGAATGGGCCGGCACCGGGGAGTACACCGACAACAAAGCGGACGGCACCTACATCTGCCGGCAGTGCAATGCGCCGCTGTATCGCTCGACGGACAAGTTCGACAGTCACTGTGGCTGGCCGAGTTTCGACGACGAGATCGAGGGTGCGGTGCGCCGTGAGGACGATGCCGACGGTCTCCGCACCGAGATCCTCTGTCGCAATTGCGGCGGCCACCTCGGGCACGTGTTCCTCGGCGAACGGTTCACCACCAAGAACACTCGCCACTGCGTGAACTCGATCTCCATGCGCTTCATCCCGGCCGGCACGGAACTGCCGACCAAGATCGTGCTCGATCGCTGACGCACAGCTCTCGCAATGACCCAGACCACGGACCCGGGACCTAGATCGCGCACTGACCAATCCGCGAATGCCCCTTCGCTCGCCGCCCAAGCGCTCGCCGCTGCGGGAGATGCAGCGCAGGCGAGGGATGTCGGTGCCCTCGACGACGCGGCATCGGGCGCGGCTCGCAAGCTCGGTCGCACTCGTCGCAGTCTGGTCGAGCGGCTGATCTACGGTCCGCGCCCCGCGCTCGCGGAGATCGCGTCCGGTGCCGGGATCTTCGGTGCTTCCCAGTCCAAGGGAGAGGGCGTCGTTCGCGCAGCGATCGGTTGCATTGCGCGCGGCGTCGCATTCACCGCCGACGGCAAGTTGTCGGCAGAACTGCGGCGCGCCGTCACGAACGAGGGTGGCTACGGCTTCACGGTGCCCGCGCGGTTCGGTGGTCGAGAGGCTTCCTACCCGGAACTGTCGGTGGTCGAGGAAGAACTCGCGGCGAACGGGCTTGGCGCGCTCGCGGTCGAAGTTTCCGGCGAACTCACCATCGGCGCCGGCTCGCTGATTGGCTACGGCACGGATTCCCAGCGCAGCACCTTTCTACCGATGATCGCCGAGGGGCGATTGATGAGCTTCGCGCTCACGGAAGTCGGGGTGGGAGTCAACGCCAAGAAGGTCCGCGCCTACGTCGAACCGGACGCGGTGAGCGGCGGCTGGCGTCTGTTCGCCGACGGCGAACGCAACAAGCTGTGGATCACGAATGCGACCCACGGCGGGATCGCCGGGCTGGTCGCGCGGATCGGGAAGGACGGCAAGCAGGTCGGTCTGTTCGTGGTGGAGTTGCCCGATCGTGATCGCGCGCGTTCCGCCGACTGCGATCACGAGTTCCGACTCGAACCCTCGCAGGTCGCGGCGTTCGAACCGAATCACAATTCGCGGATTCACTTCCTGAACTTCCCGATCCCTTCGGCCAATCGCATCGAGGCCGACGGCGTGGAGGTGCTCTTCTACTGCTTGCGGATGGGGCGTTGCATGCTCGCGGCGATGGCCGCCGGTTATCAGCGCATGTTCGCGGCCGATGCCCTGGAGTATGCGCGTCAACGCGAGGGTGTCGGCGGCGCGGTCGTTCGTCATGAACTGCCGCGGCTGGCGCTCGGTCGCATGCTGGGTGGTGCCTTGCAGTCGCGGGCGCTCTCGCATCTGTCCCTGCAACAAGACGCCGACGGCGTCGATCTCGCAGGATTGCGCGATCTCACCAAGTCTGCTGCTGCCGGGACGGCATTGGAGTCACTGGTCGCCTGCGAGCGCGTACTCGGTGGCCGGAGTTTCGACGCTCGTTCACGAGTTGCTCAGGCGCGCGCGAACATGCACGTGTTCGGGGTTGTCGAAGGCGAAGACGATCTCATCCTCATGGGGATGGTGAAAGACGTCACGGCCGCGTTCACCGATCGCTGCATGGCCGGGATGCTCGGCGTGATCCAGTCCATCAACGTCGGAGCCGACGGCAAGCCGCTCCCGAAAGACCAACTGATCCTTCGCATCACGCCGGCGACGTTGTTCCGCGCACCCGGGCGAGTCGTTTCGGCGACGCTGCGACTGCTCGGCAACGGCGGTTTCTGGCGCCTGAAGGGCTGGATCCTCGGCAACGCGCTGAAGGACCTCGTCGCACTGCCGGCTCGCTTGATTCCGACCGCATGGCACCCGCGCTACCGCACTCTTCCGCGCGCGCTCGCTCGGTACGTGCGTTACGCCGAGCGCAAGCTGCGCGGTCGCCGCTGGACCTATCTGTGGTTGAATCTCTGGTTCCAGCTCGAACTCACGCGCGCGCAGATTCCGATTCAGCGCTTCGGTAAGAGCATCGAACACCTCGTCTCGATGGTGGCCCTGGGCCTGCACGCCTCCAAGCAGGACGCCTCGCAACAGGCCGTCGCAGCGCTCCAATGTGCGTTGCTCGAAGACAAGTTCCGTTCGATCCGCCTGGCTGGTGGACTGGTGTCGATGGATCGGTTGCGAGGCCATGTGGCCGAGGTTGCGGCGACCTTCGACCGTGGTCAGAACTCACTGCTGCGCGACGTGGTCCCCCAGGCTTTCGAGCACGATTGGCGGCAGCCGGGAGTCACTCCCCGCGAAGCCACCGAGTCAGCCAAGCGTTGACCAGCGGTAACCCGAGGAATCCGCAGACGACCCCCGCGGTTGCGCGTTGCCACATTCCCGCGCGTGGGTCGATGACCTCGATCCGAGGGGCGAGGTATGCGATGTAGCCGGCGAACCAAACCGCCATCAGCACGAGCGCGCCCACGATGTGCACGCCGAGCGAGATCGAGGCTCGGCCATCTTTCTGGAGCAATCGGCGGCGCAGGAACATCCCGGCGAGCAGGCCGATGAGGATGGTCATCACGCTGCTGTAGGGGGGCGAAAGGAGCACGCGCAGCTCGACGTTGGCGAAGCCGGGCGAGGTTGCGACGATGCGGGCGAGGCCATCGGTGCTGTCCGAGATTGCGAAGGTGCTCGCCAAGCTCCGCGATGGCTGGATGGTCACCGAGTCGGGAGTCAGCGAGCACAGTTCGCGCTGAAACTCGACACGAACACCCTCCGCTGGGGCCGAGTGGGCCGTGGCGACCGACTTCCCGGTCCGTTTGTCGAGCGTGAGTCGCTCGAGCCGAACTTGGATCTCCACCTTGTCCATGCCCAGCCCTTCCAGAGTGGCGCGCACGGAGCTTGCGGCGAGGCTGATCAGCGGGGTGTCGACTGCCTGCCCGATCGCACCGACCTGCCGCTGGAAGTGCGAGTCCGGGCCGACGAAGCGGCCTTCGAACTGGCGGGTCGCCGCGACGATCTCGCGGTCGGCACGCGAAGCTACTTGTCGGGCCAGAGTGGTCACCGTGCGCCGGAGGTCGGACCATGCCGTGATCACCGGTTCGCACTTGTCGATGCGATCGAGAACGACCTCCGCGGTGGCTGTGGCGGGGAGCGCCAGCTGCTTCTGCGCGCGGCCGTGGGCCAGCTTCAATGCAGCGATTGCACGCTCGACATCGGCGATCGCGCTCGACGATTCGCCATCGGATCGCAGTTTGTCGGCGAGCTGGTTCCAGTCATCGTCCAGCACCTGGAGCGGCATTCCGTTCAGGGCGCCGCGCACGTTCCGGATGTTCGTTTGCGGCAATTGCGGCGTACGTTCGCCGGTGAGACGGAGCGAGTTCAGATCGTTCTCGCTCAAGCCGCGCACGTCGATCGCGAGCGTGGCCCCAGGACCCTCCAGGGCAGTGGTCGCCACGCGCGTAGCGCGAAAGTCCTTGGGGAGGATGATCTGGCCCTCCGCGGACGCCTTCAGCTCCAGTGATTTCCCGGCGGCGTCACTCAATCGGACCGTGACGCCGCGCAGTGGTCGGTTGGAGGCATCACGCAGCTCGAGCCGCTTGCCGTCCGTTTGGGCGAAGGCGGGGACGATGCTGAACGCGAGGCTGGCGATCAGGCGTGGGAGGCAGGCGCGCGACATGGGGCAGGTGTGGTCGATTGCCGGGGTGCTCTGCGCTGGGAGACCCACGGATCCGGGCTCGCGCGGGGATGGTAGTCTCAAGAACGTCTCGGGTCGACCGCTCGCATTGGGGATGTCGACGGCTTCTGCGGACCCATCGGCGGGCCGTAGTAACGTGCGCGCATGCGCCTCTCGAAGCTCAGTCTCGCCGTGACCCTCCTGGCTCCGGCGATCGTTTCGCAGTTGCCGTCGCCGACGACCGCCTTCGGACACGAGATCGGTGCCGACGGCAAGCTCGTGGCCTACACCGAGATGATTCGTTGGTGGGAGGACCTCGCGCGGCAGTCGCCGCGAATGCGCCTCGAGTCGATCGGGACCACATCGTGGGGGCAGGATCAACGGGTCGCCGTGATCAGCGCGCCGGCGCAACTCGCGCGGATCGAGTCGATCCTGTCCGAGCACCGAGCGCTGGCGTTGGGCCAGGTGACCGAACCCGCGGCGGTCGCTCGCGCCGTCGCCGAACTACCGGCGGTCATTTGGATCGACGGCGGTTTGCACGCTTCGGAATCGATCGCCGGGCAGAACATCCTCGAGCTGGTCTGGCAGCTCGTCTCTCGCGACGACGCCGAGGTCCGCCGAATCCTCGATGGAGTCGTGGTCGTCGTCTGTCCCGCGAACCCCGATGGCATGGAATTGATCGCGAAGGGTTACCGGGCCACGAAGCGGGTTGGGCTCCTGCCGGTGCTGTACCAGCGCTACATCGGTCACGACAACAATCGCGACCATTACGCCGGTAATCAGCCCGAGACCCGCAATATCCAATTCGCGCTGTACCACCGGTGGCTGCCACAAGTCGTCTACAACCACCATCAGACCGCACCCGCGGGGACGGTCATCTTCACGCCGCCGTTCCGAGATCCGTTCAACTACCGCTTCGATCCCTTGATCGTGCGCGGCATCGATCTGATCGCGGCGCAGATGAACTATCGCTTCGCCGCCGAAGGCAAGCCCGGCGTCATCAGCAAGAGCGGCGCGAGCTACTCCACTTGGTGGAACGGCGGCCTTCGCACGACGGCCTACTTCCACAACATGATCGGGATCCTCACGGAAGTGTTCGGATCGCCCGATCCGACTCCGCTGCGCCCCGGCGCGAATCGCACGCTGCCCTCGGTCGACTATCCGGATCCCATCGGTGAGCGCATGTGGCACGCGCGGGAGACGATCGATTATCTGCAGACGGCGAACTTCGCGATCCTCGATCATGCTGCCCGCTATCGAGAGGAGTTGACGCGCAACCAGTGGTGGATGGCTCGCCGCGCGATCGAGCGTGGTTCGCAGGACAGTTGGACGGCGACTCCCGAACTGGTCGCCAAGAACAACGCACGCCGTGCCCGCGCGCGTGAACGGCGCGGCGAAGTCGGTGAAGGAGAGGGCGAGTCCGGTGAGCGTCGCACCGAGAGCGAGTCAAATGCTCTCACCGACCCCGCCCATCGCGATCCTCGCGTGTATGTCATTCCCGCGGACTCGGCAGATTATGCGGCTGCTGTGCGACTCGTGCGCGCACTGCGGCGCTGCGCGGTCGAGGTGTACCGGTTGACTCGCACGACCACGCTTCCGGATGGTCGGGTTGCCGTGGCTGGGAGTTTCGTCCTGCCGGCAGCACAGCCCTTCCGGGCGCACCTGCTCGACATGCTGGAGCCGCAATGGCATCCCAACGACATCGGCAGCAGCGGCGAACCGATTCGCCCGTACGACAGCGCCGGTTGGACGTTGTCGATGCAGATGGGTGTCGACGTCCTGCGCTACCAGGATGGCGTCGAACTTCCGACCGAGCCGATCGCGGACATCGAGCTCGCCTTTGATCCGGACCCGAATCGTAACTTGCCCGAGTCGGCGACCGGGTGGCTCCTCGATGCGAGAGACTCGAGCCTCTGGCCTACCGTCAACTTCCTCCACGAAGCGGCCGTGCCGATGAAGATCGTCGATGGCGAACTGCGTGATGGTGCCACTGGATCTACTACCGGTGCGGTGTTCGTGGCGGCGAACGGAACGGCTGCCGAGCGACTCTCGATCGCCATGCGTCGATTCGGAGCGCGACCGGTCGCGGTGCCTGCGGGGACGGTCGTGAGCGGTCCCGTGCTGAGCGTCCCGCGCATCGGCCTGTTCGACCCGTTCGGCGGCGACATGGCGACCGGCTGGACCGAATGGACCTTGCGCGAGTTCGGCTTCGCACCGCAGCGCGTCAGCGGCGCGCGGGTCGAGGCCGGCGATCTGCTCGCCGACTACGACGTCCTCATCTTCTGCACGGGTTTGCCCGCGAGCGGCGCGCGAGATCGCCGCGATGATGCCCTCGAGCGTGGTCGCAACGTGGTCACCGAGGAGCAGGTCATCGCGCTCCGCGAGGCGTTGCCGCCCTTCGAGGATTGGGCCGACCTCGAGGATCGCCGCGTGCGCATCACCGCCGAGAAGGGACGCGTGGCGCTCGAACAGTTCGTCACTCAGGGTGGCCGGCTCATCGCGGCGAACTCCGCGGTCGAACGTGCCATCGACCTGCTTCAACTTCCCGTGGATGCCGGCGTGAACACTGCCGAAGGCCGAGAGGCGTCGCGCAATCAGTTCTTCATCCCGGGCTCGCTCTTGTGGATCGACATCGACGCCGCACAGCCGCTGTGCGCCGGCGTGCCCGCGCGTTCGATCGCGATGTTCCGCGGCAGCACGGCGCTGACTCCGCATTCCGACGCCGCGGTGACCACGCTCGCGCGGTGGTCCGTCGAAGAGCCGTTGCTCGCGAGCGGCTGGGCGCTCGGTGGCGAGCTGATCCGCGGCAAGCCCGCGATCGTGACGGTCGCGAAAGGCAAGGGCAGCGTCGTTCTGTTCGGTGCCGACGTCGTGTATCGCGGGCAGCCGGTGGCCACCTTCAAGTTCCTGTTCAACGCGATCGTGCGTCGCTGACCCGAAGCTCGCGCACGCGACGCAGCCCGAGTTCGAGCGCGACGAGGTTGCCGAAGGCGAGTTCGTGCGGAAAGGCTTCCTCGCGAGAGGCGTCGAGCCAACGCGCGAGCGCGGTGCGATCGACGTGATCGCCGAGCGCCATGCGCGACGGATCGAGGAGATCGCGCATGCGATCGTCTTTCCACAGGGACCGTCGCGGTGCCGCCGTCTCTTCCAGAGTTCGCGCGTAGGTGCGTCGCCCGAGCAGTTTGTCGAACACCTTCTTGGTGAAGCGGATCGCTTCGGGTGCGAAGCGCCACGCGTTGGTCATCGTCTTCGGCATGGCCGGGCCGCCGCTCTCGAGCGGGAGTCGCGCGAGTTCCGGCGAGTAGCGCGCGAGCACTTCGCGAGCGAAGCGATTCTCCCGCCGGTCGGCGGCTTTCGTCTGCAGCAGCGGTTCGAGCGCCTCGCGCAGCATGAGCGGCGAGAAACACGGCCACACTCGATCCGTCGCGCTGGCGATGCGCCCTTGCCAGCAGCGCATACGCATGCGCAGATACGTGCGATCCAGCCGGAAGGCGAGCGGCGCCGCCGTCAGTTCCGAATCGAGCGAGGCGATGAGGTCGCGGAAGTGGGCCACCGAATCGAGGCGCGAGGCCTGCGGCCAGAAGTCGAAGTTCGGCGCATTCGCCGCGTAACGGCGTCGTGCGATCGTTGTGGCATCGAGGTGCTGCACGGCGCTGGGTGACGGCGAGAGCAGTTCCCACCAGTAGCCGCGCGCGACTTCGCCGAAACTGCCGTTGAGTGAGGCACCGAAGTGGCGGCTGAGCTCGCGGTGGACCCGCAAGACGCGGGCGTACCCGAGCGCGTTGACTTGACCGTCCGTCAGGTCCACCGTCGCGCACAGTTCTTCGAAGGTCGGCAACGCACCGAGCGGCAGTGGGTGATGCCGGATACCGAGTTCGTCCGCGATGCGCGTCGAGAGCACGACGTCCGCACTCTCCGCCGGACCGGTCACCGTGGTCTCGAAGGGCACCTCGGCGCGGCGCAGGAATGCGCAGAGTAGGCGCGAGTCCCATCCCGCGGTCAGGTCCGCCACGACGTTCGGCAGCGTGCGGCCGATTCGGCGACAGCCGCGGATCATCGCCGCGCCGAAGGCTTCGACGGCTTCGGCCCCACTCAGGCGCTCCGGTGCGAGATCCCGCACGCGCCACGTTCGATCGAGGACTCGCCAGCCGACTTCGTCGATCGCGACCACGCTCGCGGGCGGCAGCGCGTGGACGTCGCGATGAAGAGTTCGATCGCCGTAGAGCACGCCCGTGGCGAGGAACTCCTGACAGCCGACCGGGTCGAGCGGCGTGTCTTCGAGCGCGGCCAGCCAACTTGCCGATGCCGCGAAGGCGACGCAATCAGCAAAGGCACGCACGTAGACGTGATGGCTGCCGATCGGGTCGGTCACCAGAGTGGCGTTCGTGTGATCGCCGTAGAGCACGGCGAAGAAGCCGTCCAGCGTCGCGGCGAAGTCGCGCCGCGGAAGGTGTATCGCGCGGTCGAGGAGCTGGCGCTCTTGACCTGCGGCGAGGTTGTCCGGTCCGAACCAGGTTCCCGCGCCCATCAGCCAGTGCGTGTCGTCGATCGCCAGTCGACCGCCGCTCCCGTTGCGGCGCGCGAACGTGGCTAGACGGAACGGTTCACGATCGAGCACCGCGGCAGGCGTGCCGGCACCGCTCGCGGCCGCGAGCTCTACCCCGCGCTCGAAACGCGCGCGCGTGGCGGCCGTGCGGCCGACGAGCAGGAGGAACTCACTCACGTGCCGGATCCTTCGCCGATTCGCGGATCCTTGGGGCCGTCAACCGTGTCGACGGCCACCCCGTGATTTCGGAGGTACTCGACACCGTTGGCGCCGATGTAGCCGCCGGCGACGACGAGCACGCGCGCGATCCCGGCATGGTGGAGCAGCTTGCTGCACAGCGTGCAGGGCTCGCCGGTCACGATGAGCCAGGCACCGCGAGTTTCGACTCCGTTCGCAGCCGCATTGCAGATCACGTTCATCTCGGCGTGATGGCAACCGATCTCCATTCGCTCGCCGGACTTCACCCCCAGATCGTCGCGCAGGCAGCTCTCGCCGCCGCAGAGCCGGCCACCGCCGCGCGGCCCGCCGTTGTAGCCGTCCATCAGGATCACGTTGCGTTCCGGATCGACCAGCAGGGCGCCGAACTTGCGGCGTGGGCAATTCGACGCCTCGGCGAGCGCGAGGCACTGACGGATGCGGATGGCGACGTGCTTTGGTTGCACGTCGAGAGGGTAGCTTCCGGATTCCGGACCGCGAGGCCGTCGCGCTACGATTTGTTGTGATGCGCAGCGGTGTGACGATCCTGGCGGCGGTGACCGTGCTGGCGGTGGCGGCACTCGCGTACGTCGCGTTCGGGTCTGGCGAGTCAGGACCTGATTCCGGGTCGTCGACCACCGACCCGAGCGATCCTGTAGCGCAGGCAGTCGATCACCGCGAGCCGCAAGCACGAACCGAGCCCACGCGTCCCGGCGAGCGCGTTCCGCGGTCCGACGATCCATCGCTTTCCCGCGATCCGAAGCTCGACTTCGGGGACCTCCTCGCGACCATCGGCGGCAAGCGCGCCATCGTCGGTCGGGTCGTCGACGCCGAGTCCGAGGGCGTGCGCGCCGCACCCGTATGGCTGCTCCACCCCGACGACGACGCGGACGTCGACCGCCGCACGACCGACGATCGCGGTCGATTCGCATTCCCACTCGATCTCGACGACGAAGGCTTCACCTCGGTGCGCATCGCCGCGCACGATCCTGGTAGCGGACTCACTCCGATCGAGACGATC
Source organism: Planctomycetota bacterium (assembly GCA_050181465.1). Classification (GTDB taxonomy): domain Bacteria; phylum Planctomycetota; class UBA1135; order UBA1135; family UBA2386; genus JACRLW01. The sequence goes on along the minus strand of JBFXDD010000016.1, from coordinate 25,671 downwards.
GACCTGAGCGGCGATGCGCGGGTGTTCGTGGTCACGCTGCGCGGCCGCGATGCGCTCGGAGTGATCGAAGGCCGCGTGCTCGGGATGGACGGTCGGCCGCTCGATGGGCACGCCGTGCAAGTGGCGCGGGTCGACGACTTCGATCTCGATCATCCCGAGTGGCGGGCAGGTGCCGACTCGGCCGAAGTGAGCACGATCGCGGATGGTCGCTACGTCGTGCGAGGACTGCGTCCGGGACGCTACGAAGTGAACGCCACGCCGACCGTGAACGTCGCAAGCTCGGCATGGTCGATCGAAGACGAGGAGTCGGTGCGGGAGGTCGATACCGGCTCGGTCGCGGTCGACCTGAAGATCACCAAGCTCGTACGTGTCGATGTGTCTGCGGTCACGGCGGAAGGGAGTCCGCGAGCCGCGGACCGCCTCGCCCTGATCGTGTTCGCCGGTCCGGCAGCGATGACGGTGTCGTCGCGCTTTCGCAGCGGTGCGGCATGGAACCTTCCCGAGCATCCGCCGACGACCGAGCTCTTCGAACCCGGGCCGCGGTCGCGCGCGTCGTTCTGGGTGCCGGTGGATCAGTTCGTCGTCGCTCGATGCGAGACAGCCGATGCACAGGATGTGAACGGTGCCTGGATCGACGGCCGCGCAGGCATCGTCGACATCGCGGTGGCGCCGACGCCGGCGTCGCCCGGAATCGTGCGCTGGACGTGTCGCGACGCCGCCGACCGTTCGATCTCCCCCGTGTTCTTGCGCATCCTCGATGCGAGCGGTCGTCCGAGAGTTCCGAGCGGTGCGATCGAGATCGTCGAAGGCTGGTTCGAGCCCGCGGCAGGCGGCGAATTCGCGGTTCCCCAGGGCCGCTTCGCCTATCGCGCGCTCGCTCAGGCTCTGGTCACGACCGATGGAATCCGTGTGGGAGGCTACCTACCGATCGTCGGTGAGTTGGCCGTGGACTCCGCGATGCCGACGGAGTTGCGCTTGCGCCCGGAACCCGCAGCGAACGTCGAGTTCCTGGTGACCGCGGCGCCGACGACGCGGTCGACGACCGATGCGAAGTGGTTTGCCGGGGAAGTTGCGGGTCAGCGGATCTTGCGGGCGCATGCCGGCGCCGAACTCGCGAACATCGGCGATCCGGTCTCTCTCCTCTTGACGATCGACGGCGATGCATCGGATCCGCGTCGTCGCGAAGTCGCCGGTCTGCCGTTCCGGCCCGGCGAGACGGTTCGCGTGCTCGCCAGCGGGCCGCTCGCGCCGGGCGATGCCTCGTTGTGGTGCACCTCGTGGCGCGTCGCGCCGGAGGATGAACCGCGCGCGCAGTGGCCCGTGCGGCTGCTGCCCGGCCGCAACTCGTTCCGCGTCGCGATCGACGCCGAGTTGATGATCCATTTCCTCGGTCGATGACGCCCGCACCGTGACCATGAGCGCACCGGGCACCGTGGAAGACTGGGCGCGAGCCTTCGTGCAGACCACCGAGCTTCGCGAGAAGTGCGCCCCCGGGGAGCCACCGGCGGCATGGTCGCCGTCGCCGCGAGTCGAGCGACTGCCTGGGCCCGGACGGCCGCCGGAGCTGCGCGTCGTCGCCAAGAGTTCGCGGTCGCTGCGCCGACCCGAGCTCGCGGATCCGCGCAAGCGCGCGCGACTGCTGCATTCGCTTTGGCATCACGAGTTGCAGGCTGCGGAGTTGTTCGCCTGGGCGATCCTCGCCTTCGCGGACGCGCCGCACGAGTTCCGCACCGGGCTGCTCCGACTGTGCACTGACGAACTCCGCCACGCGCGCGCCTACGCCCGTCGTGTCGTCGAACTCGGCAGCGCGATCGGCGAACATGCGGTTCGCGACTGGTTCTGGGAGCGCGCGATGGGCTGCACGACCGCGACCATGTTCGTCGCCTTCCTCGGACTCGGTCTGGAGGGTGGTAACCTCGATCACGCGCAGCGACTCGCCGCCGACTTCGTGGCCGTCGGCGATGTCGAGAGTGCCGCGGTACTCGCGATGGTCGAGCGCGACGAGATCGAACACCTCCGCTTCGGCGTGACCTGGTTCGCCCGCTTCACGGGCGGATTGGACTTCGACCGTTGGCGAAGGGAACTCGTCGCGCCGCTCACGCCGAGCATGATGCGCGGCAAGGTGCTGAATCGAAGCGCGCGGAGCCACGCGGGCTTGGACCGCGACTTCCTGGATGCACTCGAGAACTTCCGCGCACCGACGCCCAATGCCGGCCAGGACTATTCGTGAACGCCTGCTGCGATCGCCGCAACCCGCGCCCGGCTGCGTCGCTACGTCGGCTCCTTCCTGGGCATCGACCTGCGTCGATCTCGCGACGACTTTCACGAATGGTCCGGGCTGACGATTCATGACGCTCTTGTTCGTCGCCAATCTGGACGCCGAGCTCGAGCTCGAGAATCCCGACTACCGGCGAAGCGCGGCGATGGGTGCGCAGATCCTCACCCGCGCGGCGGCGCTGCAGCAGGACCTCGTGCGCGCCTACGGAGTGCCTCCGCGAGTCGTCCTCGATGGTGAGCCCCACCGCGCGGGCGACCAGTTCACCGCGGCGGTCGCGTGGTGCGCGACGCCACGCGCACGGACGACCCTGGCGATCCACGGCTTCCCGACGGCGGACGCACCGTCGATCGACGTGCTTGCCACGGTGAATCACCGCGCTTTCGGTCTCGAGCTCGCGCGGCGCCACGACCTGCCGTCGCTCGGGGAGCGCTTCGTCACGTCGCTCGCGGAGTGTGAAGCTGTCTTGCTCGCGGCGCCCGATCAGCACTTCGTCTTGAAGCGGCCGTTCGGCTTCGCCGGACGCGCGCGCAAGGTGATGACGGCGCGCGACCTGGGAACTGCCGCGCGCACGTGGATCGAAGCCTCGATGCCGCCGCCGCGCGGCGGCCTGCTGATCGAGCCCTTCGTGCCGCTCGAATTGGACGTCTCGATTCACGGCTGGGTCGATGCCGCGGGAGCGGTGCGCGGTGGGCGGCCGGTCGTGCTCACGAACGACCATGCCGGCGCCTTTTGGGCGGCGCGTGTCGCAGAGCCGGGTGAACTCACGAAGGGTGAAGTCGATGCGCTGGTTCAGGTTCGCGACCTGGTGGGAGCCGCGCTCCATTGCGCCGGCTATCTCGGTCCCTTCGGGATCGACGGATTTCGCTGGCGAGATCGCGGCGGCGCGCTTCGCTTCCGTCCGCTCGTCGAGATCAACGCGCGGTACACCATGGCCTACTGGCGTGGCATGGTCGAGTGACCGACTGCCGACCGCGACGCGCGTCTGCCGTGGCCCCAAACCTGCAACGCATCCGTCTGGCCTTCGCCGTGCTCTGCCTCATCTGGAGCACGTCGTGGTTCGCGATCGCCGTCGGTGTCGAAGATCTGCCGCCGTTCACCGCAGCGGGAACGCGAGTGCTGATCGCGTGGCTCGCCCTCGCACTCGTCGCCGGGAGGATCTCGCGCATGGAGGGCGGTGTGCGACCGCCATGGTTTCTCATCGTCGTGATGGGTGTCCTCAACATCACCTTCAGCTACAGCGTGATCTACTTCACCGAGCGCAGCTTGCCGTCGGGGATCACTGCGCTGCTGTGGGGCGTGTTTCCATTGATGATGCTCACGTCGGGGAGCTTGTTCCTCGGTGAGCGACTTCGCGGCGTGCACGTCCTGGGTTTCGTCGGCGGATTTCTCGGGCTGGCGCTCCTGTTCCTCGTCGATCTTCGCGAACGTGGAGCCGGCAACGTCACAACGGCCGCGATTCTGTTGACGAGTCCGTTGGCGAGCACGATCACGCAGACTCTCGTGAAGAAGTTCGGCGCGGGCGTGAGTGCGACGTTGTTGACCCGTGATGCGCTCGGGGTCGGCGCGCTCCTGTTGCTGGCCCTGGCATTCACTTTCGAGGAGCCGTTGGCCGCGAAGTGGACGACGGCAGCGATTGCGTCGACTGCGTATCTTGCGATCGTGGCGACGTCGATCGCCTTCGTGCTCTACTACTGGATCCTGCGTCACGCGTCGTCGTCGAAGCTCAGCACGATCAGCTACGTGACTCCGGTCATAGCTCTCGCGATCGGCTGGTTCTTCCGTGACGAGCCGCTCGCCTGGAGCACCGTCGTCGGCGCCTTGCTCGTGCTGGGCAGCGTGGCGTTGGCGATCCGACGCTGAGTTGGGACGATCCTGCCGAATGAACGAACTCCGAGTGTTGCCGGTGACGCGCGAACAGCTCTCGCTCTGGGCTCCGATGCGGGAGGCCCTGTACAGCGACTTGGAGCCGGCGTTTCACCAAGAGGAAATGGAGTCGCTCCTCGCGTCCGACGAGGCGGAGTGCTTCCTGGTGTGGGAAGGCGACGAGGTCGTCGGAATGCTCGAGCTCTCGCTGCGGAACTTCGTCGACGGCTGCGTGGGCGGGCCGGTCGGCTACATCGAGGGAATCTACCTCCGGCCGGAGCACCGCGGCGGCGGCCGCGGCCGAAGGTTGATCGAGTTCGCCGCCGAGTGGGCGCGAAGTCGCGGCTGCACGGATCTGGCGACCGACGCCGAGATCGACAACGTCGAGGCTCAAGAGTTCTACCGGCGCGCCGGCTTTGCCGAACGTTGGCGAACCGTCGGCTTCACGCTGTCGCTCGAGTCACGAAGCCCGGACGATTCGTGAGCGTCGTCGCGAGATGGTCGCGGTCCGCTCAGCCTGCGGCATCCTGTTCCGCGACTCGCCCCATGAGCGAGGCGATCTTGCGCGCGAACCCGGCGGGATCCGTCGGCAGAGTGCCCTCGGAGAGGCGCGCCTGTTCGAGCAGGAGCTGACTCCATTCGCCGACCTGCTCACCGGCGCCGTCGCGCGCGGCCATCTTCTGGATCGCCCGGATGAGCCGGTGGTCGGGATTGAGTTCGAGGATGCGCTTCTGTTCCGGCATCTCCTGGCCGTGGGAACGCAGGATGCGTTCGAGGTGTGGGCTCAGATCGCCTTCATCGCCGACGAGGCAGGCCGGCGAGTCGGCGAGTCGTGACGACACCCGCACGTCTTTCACCTCGTCACCCAGCGCGGTCTTCATGGCCGTCACGACGTCGGCGAGATCCGCGGCCTTCTGCTCACGCTCCTTCTTTTCGGTCTCCGACTCCGGGAGATCGAGCGCGCCTTTGGTCGCATCGATGAGCTTCTTGTCCTCGAACTCGGTGAGGCTGCGCACGACCCACTCGTCGACCGGATCGCCGAGGTAGAGGACCTCGTAGCCGCGCTTGCGCAGCGCTTCGAGCTGCGGACTGTTGCGACAAGTCGCGACGGACTCGCCGGTCACGTAGTAGATGCCGGGCTGATCGGGCTGCATGCGTGCCACGTAGTCGTGCAGCGATGTGAGTCCGTCCTCGCGGGTCGACTCGTAGCGGAGCAGGCGCGCGAGTTCGTCGCGGTGTTCGGCTTCGGTGTGGATGCCTTCCTTCAGCACGATTCCGAAGTTCTTCCAGAAGTCGTGATAGCGGTTGCGCTCGACGGTGGTCTTGTCGTCGCCGTCGCCTTCCTCGACCGTGGTCGTGCCCTCGTTGGCCAGTTCTTCGAGCAGGGCGAGCGTCTTCTTCACGACCTGTTTGCGGATCTGCCGGGTCACACGATCCTGCTGGAGGATTTCGCGTGAGACGTTGAGCGGAAGGTCCTCGGAGTCGACGACACCGCGCAGGAAGCGCAGCCAGTCGGGCAGCAGCTCCTGGCAGTCTTCCATGATGAAGACGCGCTTGACGAAGAGCCGGATGCCCTTGTTCTTGCGATCGAAGAGGTCGAGCGGGGGTTGGCTCGGCACGAACAACAAGCCGGTGAGGGACTGCACGCCTTCCACTTTGAAGTGGGTCCAGGCGAGTGGCTCACTCCAGTCGTGCGACAGGTGACGGTAGAAGTCGTGGTACTGCTGTGTCGAGATCTCGTTGCGCGGGCGGGTCCACAGCGCGTTCGCCTGATTGACGGTTTCCCATTCCTGCTTGCCGTCGCGTTCCACTTGCATACGGATCGGGTGGCGTACGTAGTCGGAGTACTTCCGGATCAGCGTGCGTACCGACCATGATTGCAGGTACTCCGCGCAGTCGTCCTTGAGGTGCAGGACGATGTCGGTGCCGCGGCCCTCGCGCGCGGTCGCCTCGATGGTGAAGCCGTCCTTCGCTTCGCTCTCCCAGCGCCACGCCTCGTTGCTGCCGGCTTGGCGACTGACGACGGTCACGCGATCGGCGACCAGGAACGCGGAGTAGAAGCCGACACCGAACTGTCCGATCAGCGAGAGATCGCCGCTCTCGTTCTTCGCGCGCAACGCGTTCATCAGTTCGCGGCTGCCCGAGCGTGCGATCGTGCCGAGATTGCTCACCAGTTCGTCACGGCTCATTCCGACGCCGTTGTCGCTCAAGGTGAGCGTCTTGGCCTTCTCATCGATGGCGATCTCGATGCGCAGGTCCTTGTCGTCGCCCATCAGGGCGTGGTCGGTCAGCGCGCGGAAGGAAAGCTTGTCGAGAGCGTCGCTGGCGTTGCTCACCAGCTCGCGCAGGAACACTTCGCGATGGCTGTAGAGCGAGTTGACGACGATCGAGAGGACTTGGTCGACCTCGGCGGCGAAGGCGTGCTTCTCGTGTTGTGTTGCGCTCATGGCGGTGTCGGATGGATGGGTTGCAGTTGCGGGGGGAAGCAGGATTCGGACCGGGCTTGCGGCTGTCAACCCGTGCGTTGGTCCAAGTCGGGTTGGGCGCGGGGTTCCGCGGCGGGCCGGCCGAGTTCCGCGAACCAGGGACCGAGGGTTGACAAGCCCGAACCGACAGGAAAAACTGTCGGATGAGCGGGCAGGTCCGGCGGCCGTCGGATCGAACCCCACACAGTCCCAGGCCAGCACCCTCCCGACATGACCCACTCACCGGAGCTTCCCGCGCCGAGTTCGGCCGCCGCCGCCTCGTCGCCCTCGACCGGCCCCGCGCGCGCCGCGGCTGACCCATCCCGGGTATCCGTCGTTCCAGAGTCCGCTGCCGGCGCGCGTCGTTTCGAGTTGCGCATGGACCTCCCCGCATCCCGGCTCGCGGTTTGGCGCGCGATCACCGAGGCGCAGGAGATCGAGCGCTGGTTCGCGACCCGCGTGGTGTCCGATGCGCGCGTCGGCGGTCGACTCGAATGGAACTGGGACGATCAGTATCGGTGGCCCCAGACCATCGAGATCTTTGACCCGCCCTCGCATCTGCGCACGCGCTACGACTCGGCGGTGGCGGATCCGACCGGAGGTCGGCGGCCGTTGTTCGTCGACTTTCATCTGGAGGGCGACGGCGGCGTCACGACGCTTCGCCTCTGCCACCACGGCTTCGGCCCCGAAGCCGACTTCGACGCCGAGTATGACGGCGTCTCCGCCGGATGGCCCGCGGAGTTGCGCAGTCTTCGGCTCTATCTCGAACGACATCTCGGCAAGCAACGGAAGGTCGCTTGGGCGCGCAGCCGCGTCGCGTTGCCGCGTGCCGAAGCGTGGCGACGGCTCGTCGGTGCAGACGGACTGGACGTCCCGAAGATCTGCTCGCTGCGGGAGGGCGACTCCTTCTCGATTGCGCTTCCCGGCGTGTCTCACCTCGAGGGCACTACCCTGTTCGTTCCCCACGATCGCGAGTTCACCGGCCGAGTGAGAAACTGCGGTGATGCTTGGCTTCGCCTGTCGGCCGAGGAATGGGGCGGTGCGACCAACGTGTGGCTGTGGCTCGCGTTCTATGGGCAGCCCGACGACCTCGTGACCGCCCATCGGTCCGCCTTCGAAGCCGTTCTCCGGCGTGCATTCCCCGACGCCGTCTCGACGAGCGTGGCGTCATGACGACGACCGTCGACGTGATCGCCGCACCGGAGCGCGCCGCGGCACTGTTGCAACCCACGCGGCTCTTGATTCTCGAGCGTCTGGCCGAACCGGCGTCGGCTGCATCACTCGCGAGAGCCCTCGATCTGCCGCGGCAACGACTGAACTACCACATTCAGGAGCTCCTCGGCGTCGGGCTCATCGAGGAAGTGGAGTCCCGCCGGCGCGGGAGTGTCACGGAGCGCACCTACCGTCGCAGCGCTGCGAGCTACGCAATCTCGGCCGATGTGCTCGGTCGGCTCGCCGTGCGACCGGAGACCATCGCCGATCGCTACTCGTCGGCGCATCAGATCGCCGTCGCCAGTCGTGCGATCGCAGAGCTCGCGCGACAGCGCGAGGCGGCCACGGCTGCCGACAAGTCTCTTGCAACGATTTCGCTCGAGGTCGATGTCCGCTTCGGTGACGCCGCGGCACGCAGCGAGTTTGCACGCGAACTCACCGACGCGATCGCGAACTTGGCGAGGAAGTACCACGACGCGCGCGCACCGAAGGGACGAGCCTTCCGCTTCTACTTCGGCGGCTACCCGGCACCGCGCGAAGAAGCACCGACCTGACTTGCTCGAGGCTCACTCGCTCCTTGCCACTGAGTGAACGGCGAGATCGCGCGCCATCGAGATCTCGCCGTCGAACTCTGCCGCCGCTTCGGCGATCAGGTCGTGGCCGTCGCACTCGGGATAGAAGTGGGTGAGGATCAAGTGCTTCGCGCCGGCGAGTCGCGCGGCGCGACCGGCTTCGGTGGGCGTCATGTGCCCTGCGCCTGGGTTCGCGGTCGGGAACGCGCTGTCGCAGACGAAGAGATCGGCTTCGAGCGCCAACGGAATCAGTGCGTCACACCAGATCGCATCCCCGGTGAGCGCGACGACTACGCCGTGCGAATCGCCGACGCGATACCCGAGACTCTCCTTCGTGTGCTCGATCGCGATCGCCTCGACCTTCGCGCCGGCGATCATGTGTGTTCCCGGCTCGATCTCGCGGAACTCGACGGCGACCTCACGCGGTGCGAGCCACGGCCAAGCGGCCGTCAGGTGGGCGATGAGAGTGCGCAGGCCGCGCGCCCCGACGATCACCAGCGGCTTCCGCGCGTGGTACCGCGGGTTGCGCAGCGCGAACAGGAGTGCGGCGACGTCGGCGCAGTGATCGGTGTGGAAGTGCGTCAGCAGCACCGCGTCGATCGCATCGAGGTCGTGACCGACGCTCGCGAGACGTCGCAACACGCCGGGACCGAGATCGACGCAGAGCCTGATTCCATCGACTTCCACCAGATAACCGGCCGGGAAGCGCTCGGGGTTCGGCACCGAGGTGCCGGAGCCGAGGATCGTCAGTTGCAGCATTTCCTGCGTATTCGTTCCGAGGGTCAGTGCAGACCGATGTCCCAGCGCAGACCGTTGGAGGTCAGCACGGAAGCGGGATTCACACCGGGCGCAACGACTGCCGACTGCAGGAACACGCCGGCGCCGACCAATGCCGGACTCGCGGGGATCGAGAGCGCGAAAGACGCTGTGGAGCTACCGAGAGTCAGGTCGCCGCTGGCCGCAGGCGCGACGGCGAGACGGCAGCCCGTCAATCCCGCGGCGCTGAGATCGAGGCCGGGATCGATCCCCGCCAGACCCAGGATCAGCACGCCGCCGAGTGCACCGGTCGGCAGGTTGGTCACCAGGACATCGGCGTTGGTGCCGACGACCGGCAGCGCGCGTCCCGTGAGGGCGAGCGGCGGTACCCCGCAGCCGGCTTCATACGCGCCGAGGAACGCCGACCTCGGGCCGAAGCGGATGTTGTCCATCGCATAGGTCGCACCTTCGAAATGCAGGAACATCGCATCCCAGCGCGTTGGGTTCTTGGCATCGGCTGCGGTCGGATCCAGCGCGAGCGGGATTCCCTGGAGCGCACCGACCGCCGTGAACCAGGTCTCACCCGCGGTGAGATTCTGCGTGAACACGTAACCGAGTCCGGCGCCCGCGTTGGCGGTCAGATCCATGACGACTCGAATCCGCAGCCAGGTCGAGCCGTTGACTACGGAACCGAGACTCGCGAGCGGTGCGGTCGTGACCGTGTTGTCCGCCGCGATGAGGCGCAACTGCTGATTCGCATTCGTCCCCAGCGATACGCGGACTCCGCGTTCGCCGGCCTCGCTGCCTCGAACCGAACCGCTCTGATTCGTGTCGTGCGCGGGGCCGAAGATCCCGCCCCAGAAGCCGGCGCGCATGTCGACCTGGAAGAACGCTCGCGTCTCTGTCCCGAGGAACGGACCGAAGGACCAGGCCGCATCGTTGATGCGTGACGCGTCACAGCCGTATCCGGGGCCGACTTCCTGGAATTGGATCGACTTCGTGCCGTCGTGCGACAACGTCGCCGTCACTCCGCAGCGGCGAGCCGCGTTGAAGGTTTGTTCGCTCCAGTTGTCCTGGCCGTCGAGCAACACGAAGGGAGCGATGTCCGAACCGGTGAGGTTCTCGAAGTCGTAGGTCTGTGCGAACGCGGTCGTAGAGAGCAGCAGACAGGTCAGCCAAGGAAGTCGGGTCATGGGCAGAGCGCTCGGGTGGAGAACGGGATCGAGAGACGAGTCAGTCCGAGGACGCGGTCGATTGCGGCCTCGCGAGGCAATGTAGCTCGAATTGCGATTTCATGGTCGGCGCGATCAGGTCGCGCACGGCAGACTCGGTCCACGGGGGTCGGAACGAACCGATCACGCCGATGCCCATCGAGTCGCTTGCGTGGGGACGGATCATCCATGAGGTGTCACCGGTTGCAGCGTGCAAGACCGCTTCGCACCGCGCGCACTCGACGCGACGCGCGGCGAGGTTGCGGCCTGCGGGCGAAGCGTCGAACTTTCGATCGGCGATCGCCTCCTTCAGGTCGTCGACGGCGAGCGCGATCGAGACGCCGGCGTATCGCGACCGCCGCATGAGCTTCTTGAACTCGCGAACGCGCTGCAGTCGCGCGCGCAGATCGGTGAGAGTCTCCCCCTCCTCGGGGATGCGCAGCTCGTGCTGATGCTCGATGTAGGTGTGCATCTGCGCCGTTGACTCGAAGTCGGCGCTCCGCTCGTTGGGTGACTCATCGCGAGGGTCGAAGCTGAAGACTCGACCGCGTTCGTCGGCGACGAAGCACAGCCCCGAGTCGTCGCGCGCGACCGATTGCAGCCCCGGTCGGAGCGGCGGCAGGCCGGAGCGATCGGTGGTGAGGTTGAGGAAGGTCACAGCGGGCCGACAGGGTAGCACCGCTGCGTCGCAGCGGCTCAGCCCTTCTTGCGCGGCTCGATCGCCTCGATGGCACGCACGGCACCATGCTCGCGCAATGCCGCATCGACCGCTCTCGCGGCGCCGCGAGTACGGCGGAACTCGAGAAGCATCTGGAGAGCGCTGTCGGTGCGAGTGGCGCCGAGTGCGAGCAGCAGTCGCTCTTGGAATGCACCGCGAGCCTGCACGAGGAACCGACCGAGGACTCGGGCGGCCTCCTCGCCGTGAATGTGATTCGCGATGCGCCCGATGGCGCGCGCGTAGCGCTCATCGCCGCAAGCGGTCAGACCCGAACACAGCGCTTCGACGACCCCTTCAGGCCGGGTCTCTGCGCACAGCGAAGCGAGCGCGACCTTCAGGTCGATGTCGCGCGTCTCCGCGACGGCTCGCGCGAGGGCGGCGTCGAGGTCGACGTCTTCGAGGTGCTCACGCAATGCTCCTCGCTCACGCAAGGCTTCGACCGCTTCGCGCTGCGCCGGTCCCGAACCCTGCAGCATGAGTTCGGTCAGCGCGTCTGCGGTTGCGGCGGGAGCGGCTCCACTGTCGGAGGCGACGAGGATCCGTGCCAGTCGGAGAACCTGTTGCTGCTCCGGCGAATCGCCGAACGTCGGCGAAGACCCGGCATAGCCCGTGCCTTTCCACGCAACGGCAACACCGGCGGGCAAGGTACTCCGGCGATCGCGGGTCAGGCACAAGAGTCGACGGCCCTGGCCGCGCACGCTGGGTGCGTCCGCGATGTGTTCGTGTTCGAGCACGACGATCGTGTCGTCACACTCTCCTTTCAGTCGCTCGAGCGCGCGGAAGCGAAGGGCCACGACGTGTTCGCCGACCTCGGTCGAATCGATCGGCTCGACGATCACGATCAGGGTCGCGTCGGCGAGGGCTTGGCGGAACTGTTGAGCCCACACCGGAGCCGCTGCGAGAAGACACGTGGCGATTGCCAGGAGTTTGCGGATGGCGTTCATGTCACTGCCGGTCGTAGAGCGCACGCTCACGCAGATAGGCGAGGTTGAGCGAATTGAATCCGGTGCTCGGGTGGATCGCGCTGTCGTAGGAGATCGAGGCGCTCATGACGTTCTGCGCCCCATTGGGAAACAGGCCCGGAGTCTCGATGTGTAGGTTCGCACCGGACCCACTGCCGGGGAAGTTGATCGAATCGTTACCGTAGAGACCGCGCGGCATGGCGCCGTTGGCCACGAGCCCCATGGAGTGCCCGCACTCATGGGCGATGACCACCGCGACGGCGCGCGCGAGACCGGCAAGCGCGTTGTCGATCTGGGTGGTTCGCGCGTCGTTGAGATTACCGCGGAGGCGTTCCTCGTCCTGGCTCGCTTCGCCGATGGGCACGCCGGGTGCCGCGGGGACTCCGCTCGTCAGTTGCGGGATGAACGGGGCGAACGTCGCCCGGAAGCTCGAAGTCGCACCGGCACGGATGCCGACGTGAGCGAAGGTGTGCAGGAAGATGCCGAGTCGCTGACCCTGCAGGTCTTCGATGCAGTCGTCGTTCTGGGCCTGGTTGTTCGCGTCGAACAGGGCCGCGCCCAGTGTGCCGCTGGGCGCGGTCGACGCTGCGCCGGCGATGCAGATCTGCGAGAAACCCAGGCTCGAGTAGGCGATCGCCGGTGTGTTGGGCGGAAAGGTCCCTGGCGATGCGAACGTGAAGTCGATCGGTACCCCGTCGAAGAGGCGCTCGAGATCCGTGATGAGATGATCGCGGAGGACTCCCAGCACGAACTCGTTGCTGTCCACGCCCGCGGTGACGTTCGCGATCGGGTTGGCGGAGAGCAGACCGAGCACGGCGAGGACGTCCTCGGCGTCGGACCGACCATTCGATCCCGCGAGGATCTCGATGGTCGGGAGTACGCCCGACACGTCGAGGCGGTAGCTCTCGAGATCTCGCGCGAAGGACAGATACCAAACCTGATCGCGCTCGAAGGGACGCAGAGTGTCGTTTGCGCTCACCGTGCGGAACCCGAAACTGCGCGGTGTCGCAGGCATGCCCGTCGCGTCGACCGCATACATGGTCACGCTCACCGGACCCACCGGGAAGAGCACGTCGCTCGGCACACGGAAGTGAGTCGTCGTGCCGTCCGGCGTGATCGTCAGCGCGTCCTGCAAGCCGGTTCCCGCCGGCCGGAGGGTGCCGGCGACGCTGACCGGTCCGTCCGCGACGATCAGCGAGCGAGACGAGTCCATGGTGCCGCCGAGATCGAACCAGAGCACATCGATCGAGAACCCCGTGCGGGGAACCTGCAGCGTTCCGCCTGCGGTCCCACCGCCGTTGAGCGCCGTATCGATCTCCTCGATGGTCACCGACTGCACGCTCGGCGGCCTCCCGTCCCCGCGGCGCACGGCGATCGGCGCACCGCCGTCGGCCGGGGCTCCGCTCAGATCCGTCACGGCATCGTTGGTCGCGGCGAACGCGATGGTCGTCGATGCATCTGCGATGACCATTCCGTTGCCGAGGACGATCTGGATCGTGCGCGCGTCGATCAGGGTCGGCGGAGTCGTGACCGTTCCGAGCGACCCGTTGGTGATGGCGAAGTCGCCGTCGTCGAGGACCGCGTTCGGCGCCAGCTCGACCACTTCCGACAGGGAGAGCAGAAGGCGATCGCCCGGGACCGGCGTGGGGCCGGCCTGGAGCAGCGTGGCACCGACCAGCGTGGGGGGTGCCGGGTTGGCCGCGGAGCCGCCGCCGCCACCGCCGCCGCAGGCCGTGATCGCGAGTAGGGCGAGGAGCGAGAAGAACGGTCGGGTCATCGAGCGGCGATGCGGTCGGAGGTCGCCGCGCGGAACGGCGATCAGGTGGGGGACCGAAGACGGAATCGTCCCGGGACGGCGCGCGACGATAGCGAATCCGGCGAAGTTGCGGTCGTGAAGCGACCTTGGCAACGGGGTCAGGGGGCGTTCGACCGGTCAGATCTGCTCAAGAATTCGGCAGTGTCCTCCGATGAGACCGTTGGACGTCGCCGAGCGGCGCGACGTCGCTGGACCCTCGCTGCCGCCGCCCTTTCCCGATGGCTGATCCGATCGTCATGCCGACCCCGCCGTCGAAGCTCTTGTCCCGCCCCGCCAGACTCCTGCGTCGTGCGCTCGGACCGATCACCTCGGGGCTGGGTTCGGCGCAGCGATTCGCGCACGCGATGGCGACTTTGCGCGGCGGGATCACTCCGGCGGAAGGCCGCGCGCTGGCGGTAGCGGCGGCGTCGGTTCGTCGCGGCGTCATCGTCGAGATCGGCAGTTACCGTGGGAAGTCGGCCGTGGCCCTGGCGCACGGCGTGCGCGGTCGCGACGTGCCGATCTGGTGTATCGATCCACACGAGGAGTTCGTCGGTGCGCTCGGTGGGAAGTTCGGGCCGCAAGATCGCGCCGAGTTCTTCCGCACGATGCTGTCGACTCGCGCCTACGAACAGGTGCGACTGGTCAATCTCCCCGCGGCGCAACTCGCCGAGGCGTGGCATGACCCGATCGGCATGTTGTTCATCGACGGCGACCATCGCTACGACGCGGTGCGGTCCGACTTCGATCGTTGGTACCCGCACGTCGTTGCGGGCGGAGTGATCGCACTCGACGACACGCACGTCGAGGAGCTCGGACCGTCGCAGCTCTTGCGTGAGCGATTGCCTTCGCGGTCGCTTCGGGTCCTGCACAGGACCGGCAAGATCACGTTCCTGCAGAAGCTCGAACACCTCACCCCGCGGCCCAGGGCGACGCGCAACTTCCTCGTCGTGTGCCATGAACTGCACGCCGCTGGGGGACTGATGCGCTTTCACCGCGTCGCCGAAGAACTGCGCGCAGGTGGTGACAGCCTGAGCTTCCTCGCACTCGGCGATGCGCGCGTGCGCGGTTTCGCGACCGATTGTCCGGTGCTCTCGCTGGCAGAAGCCAGCGCCTTGCACTGGGACGTCACGATGGTCCCCGGCCAGGGCTTCCCGAAGGAGACCGTCCGCGGCCTGTCGCACTTCCGGCAGCGTCGATTCGGACGGCGCATCCAGCACGTTCTCAACGACCGCTCGCTTCGCGACGGGTTCCTCGCCGTCAACGAGTCGTTCGGCCCCGACGTCGTGGTGTTCAACAACCGCGATTGGTCGCCGGGGACCTTCGTCGACTTCGCCGCCGATCGCTTCGAAGTGCTCGAAGGGGCCGTCGATGCCGCGCGATTCGACGTATCGCGACGGCCGCACGACGGCTTCGTCATCGGCGGCGTCTGCAAGCCGTCGCTCACCGGGTTCTGGCTCGACTTCGCCGAGGCGATGCCGTCGGACTGGCGATTGCGACTCTTCGGCGCGGAACTCGGTGGCGAACATCCGCGCGTGGAACACGTCGGCAGACTCGAGGACTCGGCGCTGCCGCAGTTCTTCGCCGGACTCGACGCGGTCGTGCATGCGGAGTCGAAGGCCGGTTGGGCGAACGTGGTTGCCGAGTCGATGGCTGCCGGTGTGCCGGTGGTCTGTTCCGCGAAGGGAACCGCCGCGATCGCACACTCGGGGGCGACTGCGCGGGTCGTTGGCGACGAAGAACTCGCCGAAGGTCCCGCACCCTTCTTGCGTGAGCTCACTCGACTACTGCAGGCTCCGGGCGAGACCGCGGCGATGACGCAGCGCGCGCGCGAACAGATCCGGCACTTCGACTGGAAGAGCTACACCGGCAGGCTTCGCGCGCTGACCATCGACGACGGTCGCTCGCACTACACGGCGGACCCGGCGCGCGGTCTCCTGGGCAAGTGGCCCTTGGCGGAGCGACTCACCGGTCTGTCTCCGGTGCTCGACGCGGTCCGCGGTCGCAGCGTTCTCGATCTCGGTTGTGCGGAAGGTGTCATCGCTCGCGCCTGCCTCGATCACGGCGCCGTCGCGATTCACGGCTTCGAACTCGACGCGTCTCGGATCGCAACCTGCCGCCAACTCAATCCCGAGCCGCTCGCACACTTTCTCCCGGGAAGCGTTTCGCCGTGGAGTGAGTTGGTCCAACAGACGCCGACCCTGCGCGCTGCATACGACGTCGTCTTGCACCTCGGTCTTCATCATCACCTGCCGGTGCGGGAACGCCGCGCGGTGCTCACCGGTGCGCTCGAGCGTTGCCGTGAGGTCTTCGCGTTGCGCACGCCGGAGGCCGTTTGGCAGTCCGAGAAGCTCGATGGGTTCATCCGTTCCCAAGGCTTCGCGCTCACCCATACCGAGAATCCTGCAATCGCATCCCAGGGTGTGCTGCGCGTCTATCGACGGGAACGCGGTTCGGTGCTCGCGGTCGCGCGAGACTTGCGATTCGTCTCCTTCCCGAAGTCCGGTCGGACTTGGATGCGCTTCGCGCTCGATGCACTCGGTGTCACGGACGAGGTCACCTTCGAGCATGATGGCTTCGAGTACAACGACGGTCACAAGCCGCCGCTCGACTTCGATGCGACCATGCGTTGGAACAAGTGCCATCGCGCGGACCGCGTGGTCTACATGTCGCGCGACCCGCGCGACACGATCGTGAGCCTGTATCACCAGGTCACCGGTCGCTTCCGCGACTTCTTCCACTTCGAGGGCGGGCTCGCCGAGTTCATCCGCGATCCGTACTTCGGCGCACAGAACCTCGCAGGATTCCAGCGCATGTGGCGGAGCGCGGTCGACGCCGGCCTCGCGGTGCACGTGTGCTACGAGGATGCTCACCGTGACTTCCCGAGCGTGCTTGCACGTGTGCTGGATGCCTTCGGGATCGAACGAAGCGAGGAAGCGATTCGCGCCGCCGCCGATCGAGCTGCGATCGAAAACATGCGCAAGGTCGAGGCCGGGGGCGAGTTCCACGAGCCCTGGTTGCGCAAGCGCAACGATGCGCCGAAGGTGCGCCGCGGCGTCGTCGGCGGGTTTCGTGACGAGTTGAACGCTGCCGATCAGGACTGGCTGGAGGAGTGCTTCGAGGGCTTGATCGACGATTCGAGCGTCGGCTGATCGTGAGAGGATGGATGCCGGATCCTTGCGTTCCGGCGCTGTGGTGGTAAGCGATCGTCGCTATGAATCGCTCGTCGTCTGCTTCGGCAATCCCGGTTCTCGCCCTGGCCTTCCTGCTGCTGTGCGGCTGTGAGACTCCGACCCTTTGCGTGGACCGGATCGGCGACGGGGACCCGGCGGCCAAGGCCGCGATCCTGTCGACGGTCGATCAGTTCTTCGTAGCGATGAGCCGACGCGATGCTGCGGCATGCGCAGAGTTGATGTTGGAGGACGGCACGGCGACGGTGATGGTCGAGGGACCCGAGCATTGGCAGCTCTCGCGACGCAGTCACAAGGTGGTCGTCGACGGCATCGCGGCCGGCAAGGGGGTCCCGATCGAGACTTACTGGGAGCCGACCGTGCTCGTGCGCGGGCCGATCGCCGTAGTGTGGGCGCCGTACCGCTTCGAAGTAGACGGCGTCGAGAGTCACCGCGGGATCGACGTGTTCGACATGGTCCTCAGCGACGGTCGCTGGCGGATCGCCAGCTCCATGTGGACCAAGGAGAAGGGCGAGGACCTCAGCCCGGGCACCTTCGAAGCGGTGCGTCCGGCGTCGCTGCGCGACGCCTCGGCGGGCAACTGATCGGGACTCAGGGCCGAGTGCCGTGCTGCTCACCGTGCGGGGCGCGACCGAGCACGCTCGCGTCGAGTCGAAGATCTCGTCGCACGGCGAGCGAGAGGAGCAGATTCCAGGCCACGGTTCCCGCGGCTGCGGCAATCGCCGCACCGGTGGCGCCCCATCTCGGCGCGAGCAGCACAGCCGATCCCGCTTGCACCAAGTTGGCGATCGCCAGGCCGGGGAGAGCCGCGCGCGCGTGTCCGGTCATGATGAGCGCGAGCAAGACGGAGCCGCACGCGGCGTTGAACACCTGCGCGACGACCAGGATGCGGAGTGCGTTCGTCGCGTCCCGGAAGCCGGCACCGAACCAGCCGAGGATCCAATCGCCGAGCACGACCAACGGGATCGAGAGGACGACCGCGACCATCGTAGTCATGCGCGCCATGCGGCTGAGCATCGACTGCAGGTGCGCGGACTCGCCGCGCGCATGCAAGCGTGCCACGAGCGGTGAAGCGGCGGCGTTGACGGCGAGTACGATTGCGACCACCGGCCCCGCGATCCGTTTGGCGGCTGCGTAGTGACCGAGAGCGGCGTCGTCGCCGACGAGATCGAAGGCGGCGAGATCGGTGCGCTGCAGACCGATCTGCAACAGCGCGAGCGCGAACAATGAGCGCGAGTATGCCCACCATTCCGGCCACTCGGCAGCCACAGTCGCTGCACCCACCTTGCTGGGCCAACGACCGCGGGCGACGATCGCTGCGACCAAGAGCGCGATCAGGATGCCGACTGCTTGGCTACCGAGTGCGATCGCTGCACTCGCGGGCGACAGCTCCAGCCAGATCAGAAATGCCGACCAGAACGCGAGAGGCAGCACCAGGAGATCGAGCCCTTGGCTCCAGGTGACGGCGCTGAAGCCGTTCAGCACGGCCTGCATGCTTCGGAAGGCAACGGTCGCGACGATCGCGCTCACGCCTACGAGCCATGGTGAGGGTGATCGATCCGTCGCAACGCTGAGGATCAGCACCGCGAGCGCCGCTGCGCCCAGGATCGCACTCACGATCGCGACGGGTCGCAGCAATCCGTGCAGCCGCGCGCGATCGTTCGTTGCCGAATAGGTCGCGACGTATCGGGCGATCATGCGATCGGTGCCGAGCCCGAGCATCACGCTCGCGATCCCGATCCAGGCGAGCCAACCTTCGTAACGGCCGAACTCGATGTCGCCGACGCTCCGTGCGACGTGCACGCTGATGCAAAAGCCCACTGCGAGGCCGACAACCCGGATGAGGGCGACCCCGACGGTCTTGCCCATCAGCCGTTCGAGGGCGGGCTGGTCATCGGCTGGCGTCGCGGGGTTCACGCCGCGGAAGGATGCGATCGATCCAGCCTTCGCGCGACGATCCTGTTCGAAGCCGTCGATAGGGGTCGGGTCGGAACTGCCGTCGCCATTGGGGCGACCGCCGCAAGCTGCGCTGTGACTAAGGTTTGCGTCGAGAGCGCGCCGAAAGGTCGGCCACCACACCAGGACGCGCAACTCATGATGAAGCTAGCGGTAGGCGAGGTCGTACGCGGGTACCGGGTCGACCGGTTCCTCGGCCGAGGCGGGTTTTCTTCCGTCTATCTCGCCGTTGATGAACGGACCGACGAGAAGGTCGCCCTCAAGATCGGTCATCCTTCGGGCGGAGGCCGGCAGGTCACCCGCCTGCTCGAGGTGACTCCGAATCGGACTCCCGAGGGCATCAGTCCGGACGAACTTCCTGCGGAGGCCATGTTCCTCGGCGGCGACAAGGTGCGCATCGATCACTTCGACGGCACCGAGGTTCGCACGATGTTGAAGACGGAGAGCGCGACGCTTCGCAGCGTCGACTCGCCGCTGATGCCGCGACTTCGCGACGCCTTCCTCGACGACGAGCGGCCGGTGCTCGTCATGGACCACATCCGCGGGAAGACCATGCGCGAGAAGATTCGCGCGCTCGAAGGGATCCACCTGAACTGGTTCCTGGCGATCACGCGCGGGCTGATCGAGCTCAAGAAGACCGGACAACTGGAGTACCACGGCGATCTCAAGCCGGAGAACATCCTCGTCAAGCCGAGCGGGCGCGTGATCCTCGTCGACCCGTCGATGCGACGATCGACCAACGGCGCGATCACGACCACGCCGCACTACAACCCGCTGGTCCTCACCGACAGCAAGGCCGACGTGATGGCGATGGGGATCATGATCTACGAGATCCTCACCGGCACGCTGCCGTTCGATGAGGTTCCGTGGGAGTTCGCCGGCAACCAGACCGGCGGTGAGACGGTCCGCCTCTCGCTGTCGTTCTTCTACAGCTATTGCCCGCCGCAGATGCTCAACCCGCGGACCCCGCCCGATCTCGAGCGGATCATCTACCGCTGCATCACGGTGCCGAACTACGGCCTCGAGGAACTCCGCGCCGACCTCGAGGAGTTCATCGGCCGAGCCTGATCCGGCATCGATCGGGGACCTCGACGACGGCAACGCGCGGAGGGCGCGTTGCCATCGGGACTTGCGGCACGGCCTCGCCCATCGACATTCCCGCGCGGGGCGTCGGCTACTGTGAACCCGCCTGACCCGCTCGTCCCTGGCGCGACGTCCTGATTCGCGCGCGGCTATCGTTCTCCGGGCACTTCCCTCGCCCGGTCCCTCCATGATTCGACCCTCCGCTCTCCTGGTCGGCGCTCTCGCCGTCGCAGCTTCCGTCGGCGCTCAAGTCCAACTCGACAAGTTCGGCGGTGGACTCCCCGGCGCCCTCGGTCTCGAAGTCCGCACGACAGCGAACACGCCCTATCTCATGCTGTTCGCGTTCAATGAGCAGCAGACGCCATTGCCGACGCTCGGGATCACCCTCGACATTCCGGACACCTTCGTCAGCGTCGCGGTGACCGTTCCCGGCTTCCTCGGAGTCACCGACGGCGCCGGTCGCGCGTCCGCCGCACTCGCGCTCCCGGCAGACCCGATCTTCGAGAGCGTCGTCATCTCCTTTCAGGCGGTCACTGGCTCGAACCCCTACCAGGTTTCGAATCTCGTTCGTGTCACTCCGCAACTGGTCGGGACCTTCAAGCCCTCGCTGCAGAACCCGCCACTGCCGATCCTCGGCGGTGCGGT
The DNA here is from genome assembly GCA_050181465.1 of Planctomycetota bacterium. Taxonomy (GTDB): domain Bacteria; phylum Planctomycetota; class UBA1135; order UBA1135; family UBA2386; genus JACRLW01. The sequence goes on along the minus strand of JBFXDD010000016.1, from coordinate 4,964 downwards.
GGCGACGGCACCCGACGGCGGTCTGTTGTTCGCGGGCGGCTCCGGCCCGGTCGCGCAGCTCTACAAGAGCCGGACGGAAGAGTGGGTGAACGGCGGGGTGGCGTTCGGTGTCGGTCTCCTTTCGCAGTCCACCGGACTGCCGGACGGCCGAGTGCTGTTCACCGGCGGTCTGGACCTCACGACGGGTCAGCCCACCGCGGCCGCTGCGGTATGGGACCCGGCCTCCGGTCAGACGACGACCTTGAACATGGGGATCCCGCGCGCCGGCCACGGCGCTTCCTTGCTCAACAATGGTCGCGTCCTGATCACCGGCGGCTTCGAGACACTCGACCTCACCAATCCGATCGCGATCTTCAACGGCCTTCGGGCGACCAGCGAGTTCTTCGATCCGACTTCGAACACCTTCGTTCCCGGACCCACCATGCTCGAGGCTCGTGCATTGCACAGCTCGACGACTCTCACCAACGGTGAAGTCCTGGTTGCCGGCGGACTGACGCTGCTGCCCATCATCAACATTCCGACCGTCTCGCAGACGGCGTATCGCTTCAATCCGAACAACAACAGCTTCGGGTTGCCGGCATTGTTCCAAGGGCCACGTTTCTTCCACAGTGCTGTGGCTCTCAGCGACGGCAAGGTGTTGTTGTGCGGCGGTCTCTCTCTCGACCTGACCACCTTCCTTCAGACCGGCAACATCGCGGACATCATCATCGGTACGCGAACGGATTGTCAGCTCTACTCCCGCGGCATTTTGGGCTTCGGCAGCTTCACGACGGTCAACGGCATGCAGGAAGGTCGTGCGGGCGCGGCGATCGCGCCCTTGCCCAACGGCGGCGCGCTCATTGCCGGAGGTTTCCGCCTGACCCTCGATATTCCCAACTCGACCTTCGAAGCGACCGCGACGGCCACCGCGGACCGCTTCGCCCAGGGGCCCAACTCGATCACGCCGACCGGTTCGATGGCGGCGCCGCGCCTGTTCCCGCTGGCGACCGCCCTCCCGGACGGGACCATCATGGTGGTCGGCGGCGGCCCGCTCGAAGCCGAGATCTACCAGCGCTGAGTCGGACGGGGTGCTCGGCTCAAGTCGAGACGACGCGTCCGCCGATGGCATGGAGCGAGTCCTTCCAGAGACCGCTCCACGCCCATGCGTCGATCCTTCCTGTCTGTCGTTCTTCTCCTCATTGGTCTGACGGTCGCTGCGTGCAGCAGCGGCACGACCACCTTCTCGATCGGCGGCACGGTCAGCGGGTTGAACGGAGGCTCCCTCGTGCTGCAGATCAACAGCGGCGAGACGGTGAGCGTCACCGCGGACGGGGTGTTCCAATTCCCGACCAAGCTTCCTGCCGGAGCGCCTTATGCCGTCACGGTGCAGACCGCGCCGGTAGGAACGACGGCATCGATCAGCGGAGGTGCGGGTACCGTCAGCGGGAACGTGACTGCGGTCGCGGTCGCGGTCGCTGCCGCCTCCTACACGGTGGGCGGCTCGATCAGCGGGCTACACGGCACGATCGTTCTCGAGAACAGCAACGGCGAGCAGATCACTCTGACCGCCGACGGTCCGTTCACGTTTCCGACCGCACTCGCGCACGGCGCGCCGTTCGCGATCACCATCGCGAGTGCCCCGGCCGGGCAACACTGCACGGTCGATTCACTTCAGAGCGGAACGGTGAACGGTGCCGACGTGACCAACATCGGAGTCATCTGTCTGGATCACTTCGCCGTCGGCGGCACGATCAACGGACTCAGCGGCAACGTGACGCTGCGCAACAACGGTACGGATGAGCTTGCTCTCACGCAGAACGGAGCGTTCCAGTTCACCACGCCGGTGATCGACGGACGAAGCTTCGAAGTCGAGGTGGTCGCCGGCGCCACGACCCAGCGCTACACGTTGGCGGGCGCGAGCGGCACGGTGAACGGCGCTGCGGTCACGAGCATCGCGGTCGATTGCGCCGATCGCGTGTGGGTGGATCCATTGGCGCTGGGCGACGACAAGTCGCCCGACGGCTCGGGGATCGTCGGGCTCGTCAGCGCGATGAGTCGCAACGGCGACATCGTTCTCGCCTGGAGTCAGTTCGACGGTGCGTTCCAGCAGATCTTCATGGCCGAGTGTCGTGGTGGTGTCTGGACGAATCCGCAGAGCCTCAGCGACAACATCAGCCCCGACGGCACGAATGCGATCTCTCCGAGCATCGCCGTTGGTGATGGTGGCGACACGATCATCGCTTGGTTGCAGAGTGACGGCAGCGACAACCGCGTGTTGGTCAGTCAGTATCGCGACGGAAACTGGACTCATCCCGTGAGCACGAGCGAGGCGATCAGTCTGCCTGGGACTGCGGCGAGCAATCCTTGCGTGGCGATGGGAACCGACGGCGAAGGCCTGGTTCTCTGGGGGCAACTCGACAACGGCAATCGCGCTCTGTTGGCCAGCCAGTATCGCCATGGGGTTTGGACTCATCCGGACTCGATCGAGGATGCCATCAGTCCCGTCGGCGCGGACATCGCCGAGTGCTCGGTCGGCATCGCCGACAGCGGCGACGTCGTCGTCGTGGCTCGTCACATGGATCCGCTCGCGGGCGGCCGACTGATCCTGATTCAGCGCATCAACGGCGGCTGGAATCGTCCGGCGAGCGTGAGCGAGTTCTTCTCGCTCGGTGCGTCCGACGCCTTCGACGCGGTGGTGGCGATGGCTCCGAACGGCGACGCGGTGGTGACCTGGACCCAGAGCGACGGATCCGATCTCCGCACGTTCTTCAGTCAACGGCTCGCCGGTACCTGGACGCATCCGACGAGCGCTGCGGACGCGATCAGCTTTGCTGGTTCGGGTGCATTCCTGCCCGATGCGGCAATTGCGCCGAACGGCGATGCCGCGATCACCTGGACGCAGACCGATGGAACGAATCTGCAGGTCTTCTGCAGTCACTTCGAGAACGGCGCGTGGATTCACCCGGCGAACAATGCGGCGAATCTCTCGCCCGATGGGTGGGATGCGGCCGAGGCGCGCGTCGCACTCGCTGCGAACGGCGATCTCGTCATCGCGTGGCGACAGAGCAATGCGACCACGATCAATGTCGCGCGCGCCGAGCGTCGCAACGGCGTGTGGTCCCTGCCGGTCGACGAGAACGACACGATCGGCCCCGACGCCGACGGCGCATGGGAAGTCGAGGTGCACACTGCGCCGTTGGGTGAAGCCACGATCGTGTGGGCGCTCGTGAGCGGCGCGGAGCAGTTCCCGTACACCAGCGAGTTCCGCTGAGGTGTGCGGGTCGACGCCCGCGGTGACGTGTGCTTCGCGACGACCACCGGTGCCTCGATTCGGCAGTTGTACTCGGTGGCACTCGCGAGATCGGCGCTGCACGGCAAGTCGTGTCTCCTCTGCACATCGTGGTTGACGAGGCTTCGCGCCTCCGGGTGCTGCCCAAGCGGCATCGTCTGCTCGCCAGAGTCATTCCTCGGGGATTGTCGGCGAACTTCCGCTGGATCGTCGACCGGAATTCGAACGCGGCGCACAGGGAGATCTGACCGAGGCCTCGAAAGTGCTGCGCGGGAAGATCGACGCCGATCTCTTGCGTCCCAGAGTGCCCTCGGACACGAGTTCCCCTCCGTGGAGAAGTCTCGCGTGATGAGCGGCTAACCTGCTCGCATGTCCGATCGACCGAAGATCCTCGCCTTCGCCGGAAGTCTCCGCGAGCAGTCGTTCAACGCCCGCATCTTGCAGGTAGCTGCCGAAGGTGCTGCGGCCGCAGGCGGCGACGTGCGATTCCTTGACCTGCGTCGATATCCCTTGCCGGTGTTCGATCAGGATCTCGAGCCGGATCATGTGCCCGGCGACGTGCACGTCATCCGCGACATGCTGGCCGGTGCCGATGGCTTCCTGATCGCGTCGCCGGAATACAACGCCTCGCTGACTGCGGCGCTGAAGAACGTCATCGACTGGGCGTCGCGCCCCTTGGGCGGCGCCGCCCCGCTGGTCGCCTTTCGCGGCAAAGTCGCCGCTTTGTGTTCAGCTTCCCCCGGCCGCCTCGGCGGCCTGCGCGGGCTCACGCACTTGCGGACGATCCTGACCACGCTGGGAGTCCTGGTCCTGCCCGATCAAGTCGGGGTGCCGCAGGTGAACACCCTGCTCGACGAGCAGGGTCGACTCGCCGATCCACCGACCCGCGATCGCCTCGCGGCGCTCGGCAAGTCGCTGGTGGGGTTGGCTCGGCGTTTGGCTATCTAGGATTGCCGGGCACGAGACTGCCTTGGCTTCTGTGGCATGTCCTCAGAGTTCAGGTGAAGCGATTCGCCGGTCTGTGGCATTGACGATCGTGCGCTGTCCTCGTGCGAGAACATGGGCGGGAGGCGCGATTCGGCCGGACTGGGTTCTGCGGAAGTAACGGCCTTCCTCTGATTGCTCGACACCGCGAGACGGGTTGCTGTTTCGACCCAGAACCATGCGCTCGCCGTCGTGCCGTGGCCTGAGGATGTTCGCCAAGTGGCTTCGTGACAGGACGGCTCTCCGCGGCTCATGGCCACCTCGCTGTACCGGACGTGCTTGCGTCCGGCGGGGGTTTGACAGCTCCCGGTGAAGGAGCTCGGGTTCGAGCGCAACCAGCTCGTCGTGCCTCAGGGCTTGGCTGACAGGGATCGCGTGACGATGCTGCTGTCGTTTGCCAAGCCGCGCTTGCGCGTCTGGCTAGCAGCCCGTTGAACAAGTGACCTCGGGGACAGCGAGCCGCAGAGGTACGACCCGGAATCGTAGAACGAGAATTCCGGAGCGGCGAGACGCCAGCGCCAGGAAGGTGAGCAGCACTTGCTCCAGGGACGTCGAGAGCTTTCCGAGAGCACGGCGAAGAGCCTCCGAAAGGCCCGCCCAGCCCCTCGGAGTCCCTACTCCGAGTAGCGATCGCAGAATCACTCCAAGGTTGTGGGCCGCAACCTGCATCAGGTAGCGCTTACTCACCTCGGTGATCCCTCGGATCCACGAG
>JBFXDD010000015.1:0-109776 GCA_050181465.1 Planctomycetota bacterium | reverse complement strand
GCGTTCGAGGCGCTCGGGCGCCGTCGGATCGCGATCGATCTCGTCGATCGTCGCGGCGATGAGCGAACTCAGACTGCTGCGTTCGCGGTCGATCGGGACGTCGAGCGACTCCAGCTCCGGCGGCAACGCGATGCCGCGATCGCGGATCGTGAAACGCTCACTCGCCTCGGTCAGCTCCAGCGCACGTGGACCGAATATGGCTGCGCGCAGCGCCTGCGCGGTCGCTCGTGCAGCGCGGCGGGCAGCATCGGCGGCGCGTTCATCCGCGTCCTGCAGCGCGCCGACGACACTGATCCCGCCGACCACGAACAGGCCGAGGCCCGCGATCAGCAGGACGAGCAGGGTGCGGGGCGTTCGTTCGGAAGTGGCGATGCGCGAACCTTAGCGCGCGCACCCCGCGGCCCACCCGCCGAGCCGATCGTTTCGTGGGTGGGCCGGTCCTGCTTCCCCGCGCCCTAGCCCGGACTATTCGTGAACGTCTGCTGCGATCGCCACAAGTCGCGCCCGGCGTCGTCGCTACGTCGGCTCCTCCCTGGCAGCGTAGCTACAGCTACGCTTCGGTCGTCGACCGACGCAGCTCCTTGCCGGACATCGACCTGCGGCGATCTCGCGACGACGTTCACGAATAGTCCGGGCTAGAACCTCGGGCCGGGCCGCCGGCCGGCGGCTAACTTTCGCGCCGTGTCCGAGTCCTCGAGCGAACACCTGCTCCGCGCCGCGGCGAGCGACAAGGCGGCGATGGAGCGACTGTTGGTCGAGAATCTGCCGCGCCTGCTGACCTGGCTGCGCCTGCGGATGGGAGCGGCGTTGCGCGCCCGTGAAGCTCCCGAGGACCTCGTGCAGTCGGTGGCTCGCGAGGCGATCGGTGAGCTCTCGCAACTCGAATGGCGTGGCGAGGCGGCGTTCCGACATTGGTTGTTCGTGCGCGCGCAGAACAAGCTGAACGACAAGATCAAGTTCCATCGCGCGCAGAAGCGCGATCCGACCAAGGAAGTCGAGTTCACCGAGAGCCACGCGGCGCTGTGGTCCGGCTATGCCGCCTTGTGCACCCCGAGCCGCGATCTGGCGCAGGCCGAAGCGATGGCGCGGATCGAGCAGGCCTTCGATTCCCTGCCCGCCGACTACCAGGAAGCGATCGCGCTCCATCGACTGTGCGGTCTCGATTACGCGCAGATCGCCGAACGCATGGAGCGCTCGGAAGGTGCGGTCCGCAACCTGGTCTATCGCGGACTGTCGCGTCTGGCCTTGGAGCTTGGCTTCGACCGGTCCCCGGGCGCGGAGTGATCGGCGGCCCGACTGGCCCGGGTCAGCGATGGCGACTACTTCGCGGCGCGCGCCGGTCGCTCGGCCGTCGGATGCTTCGCCCGCAGCGCGGCGAACGGCGGCCGATCGTCGAGACGACGGCACGGCGATGCACTCAGGTCGATCGGCGCGTGCCAACCGGCGGCGTCGCAGGCGAGGAGTGCGGCGAGCGCGTCGTCCTCGCAGGCGCGAGCGAGGTCGGGAGCATCCGGCCCGCCATGCGATTCGTGCCAGGTCGCTGCCAGGAGCAGATGCCACGCGGCGGCGGCCAGACGGTCGGGGATCGTGCGGCTCTCCGCGATGAGTTCCCGCGCCCAGTTCGCGGTGCGGACCGGATCGCGATCGCGCGCAGCGTGCTCCATCAGGAGCCCCAGATCGATCCGCAGACCGGCCATAGTGTGGTCGTTCTGCGCGATCGCCGGACCGATGCGCGCGAACAGCCGTCGCGCGCGTTCGAGCATCGCGCGCACGGTCGACGGCGCGGCCTCGGCGAGCCGCTCCACCTGCGCGGCCTCGGTGAGCATCCCGGCCAAGTCCGCGAGTCCGTCGGCGTCCTCCGGCCACGCGGCCACCCGGCGCTCCGCCAATTCGATTGCCGAGGCGTAGTGCTCACGGCTCGCACCGACGTCCTGTTCGGCGATCGCGAGCCGCGCCAGCGACTGCTGCGCGTGCGCGCGCAAGCCGAGATCCAGCGGTGATCCCAGCAGCGGATCGACTTCCGGCTCGAGCAGGGCGACGGCAGCGCGCGCGTGTTCGTGGGCCTGGTTCGCGTCACCCGACTCGCGCAGGGCGTCGCTCAGCCGCAACCGAACGAAGGCCTCGTCGCGCGGCGAGAGCTCGCCGATCGCCGCGGGCGCGGTTCTGCTCAGGAGTTCGCGCATCGATGCGATCGCCCGCGCCGATTCGCCGTGCATGCGCCAGAACTCGGCGCGGTCCATCCACACTTCGACCATCCGCGCCGTCGCGCTCTCGCGCAGCGCCGGATGGCGCCGCGCGGAGTCGAGCTCGGTGAGCGCGGTCGCCGCGGTCGCTTCGACGTCGCGGTCGCCGGTGTGGTCGCGGCTGCGGCTCAACGCCATCCGCACGAGCTCAGCTCGGACGGTCGCGAGCAGATAGTCGGTCTCCGCATCGCGCGGCATCGAGTCCGGCCATCTCGAGAGGATGCCGTGCGCGAGCGATGCCGCGTCGTCGAGCTTGCCCTGCCGTCGCAGGAAGTGCAGCTTCCAGCGTTCGGCCCGCGCGCGCTGGTTCGCGAAGGTGATGTCGGTCGCTTTGCCGTCGAGCTGATCGAGCAACGTGATCGCGTCGTCGAGCAGTTCCTCGCCGGCGGCGGGCATGCCGGGCGACACGCGCAGCCGATCGCTGGCGTAGCTGGTGAGGAATCGCTGGATCGCGCCCAGCGCACGATCGCGGCTCGATTCGGCGACCGCCTTCTCGTGGGCGAGCAGTTGCAGCGCCTGACCGCGTTGCCACGCGATGAGCGGCCCGGCGACGAGGATCGCCAACAGCGCTCCGGACAGCACGACGGTGACGCGGCGATGGCGCTCGAGCCAGCGCGCGCCGCGCACGAGGCGCGGCAAGGGGCGGGCGCGGATGGGTCGTCGCTCGAGCACCGCGCTCAGGTCATCGGCGAACTGGCGCGCGCTCGCGTAGCGACGGGCCGGATCGAGTTCCATCGCCGCCCCGAGCACGACACGGAGTTCGGCAGGCACGACGCGATTGCGCAGGCCGCTCAGATCGCCGCGGAGGATGGCTGCGCGAAGCGCCTCGAGGTTCGCGGCAGCGAAGGGCGGCACGAGATCGAGCAGTTGTCGCAGCGTGGCGGCGAGGGAGTAGACGTCGCTGCGCGCATCGCAGGGTTGCCCGCGGACCTGCTCCGGCGCCATGAACGCGGGCGAGCCCGGCGCGAAGCCGCTGCGGGTGATCGCCGGATCGCCGTCGTGGGAGGCGAGCCCGAAGTCCAACAGCAGCGCGCGGCCGTCGGGTGTGATCATCAGATTCGACGGCTTGACGTCGCGATGCACGACGCCCTCGCGATGCGCGTGCTCGAGCCCGAGTGCGGCTTGCCGGACGAGTCGCACACAGGTCTCCCAGTAACTGCCGGCGAAGATCGACTCATCGCTGTCGGCAGTTGCGGGCGCTTCGCCGCGCACGGCCGCGGCGAGATCCGAACCGCGCAGGGTGGTCGGGTCGCGGTCCGACAAGCGCTGCACGATCCGGTCGACGCTCGCACCCGAGAGGAGCGGCATCGCGTACCACGGTGTGCCCGCGTGTTCGCCGGTGGCGACGATCGGCACGATCGACGGGTGCGAGAGTCGTGCGATGATCGCGATCTCGCGTTGGAAGCGCGTCTTCGCATCGGCGAGGAAGAGCAGGTCGGGTCGGATCAGCTTGATCGCGACCTTGCGCTCCAGCCCGGTTTGCTCGGCGACGAAGACGATGCCCATGCCGCCGCCGCCCAAGGGACGCAGCAGGCGGAACTCGCCGAGCTGTGCCGGGATGTCGGGCTGCACGGTCTCGCCGAGCATTCCCGCCGCCCGGAGTCCGGCGATCGCGCTGTCGATGCGACTTCGATGCTGCTGGTGTTGCGCGAGGAACTCGGTCAGCGCCGCCTCGCCGCCGCGATCGAGCGCTTCGAGCGCCGCCGCGACGAGCGGTTCCAGGGTCGCGAGGTCGTCAGGGGGATTCGGCGGAGTCGCGCTCATCGAGGCAGGGCGATGGAGATCGTCGTGAGTCTCAGGGAGCGGGTGGCGCCGGTGTCACGGCAGCGAGCCCGAATCATGCAGATTTCTCGAGCTCGGTGTGACGGGTGGCGCGCTCGCTCCCTGTTGCGGGAGAGCGCCGGACTTCGCCGGCCCGATTCGAGCAACCCCATGTCCCATCCACATCGACCGCTCGCGCGCATCGCCGCCGCGACCTTCCTTCTCGCCCTCACCCCGACCGCGCAGGAGCCCCAGTCGGCGGGTCCGACGAGCAACCCGTGGCCTGCCGATCTCGTGCTGACCGACCGTGCCGCCGACGGTTCCGTCGCGATCGCCGGACCGACCTACAAGGCGATCGTCACCACCGACGGCCTCGACTTCGTGCCCTTCGTCGGCAGCGACACCCACGTGTTGCCGGTCCGATTTCGCGTCGGCTCGATCACCGTCGGCGGCATCGACCTGCTCGACGGCGGGGACTCGCCGCAGCTCGCCGGCGCGCGCATCCATCGCCGCTGCGGCGGGGCGACCGAGCGCTTCGAGGCGACCGCCGCGGGAATCGAGCAGTCCTTCGAGTTCACGACTCTGCCGAATCGCGGCGCGATCGCGGTCGCGTTGTCGATCGAGACGGAACTGCGCCACGAGTCCGACGGCATGGCGCACCGCTTCCGCGACGCGCGCGGCTTCGGAGTCGACTACGGCGCCGCGACGGCGATCGATGCGCTCGGTCGGACGCTGCGCTTGGAGTCGAAGTGGCGCGACGGTGCGATCGTCTTGGAGGTGCCCGCCGAATTCGTCGCGAAGGCGACGCTGCCCTTGGTGATCGATCCTCTCATCGGCGCGGCCGGACAGAGTCCCGGCCTCGCCCAGGAGCTGGTGCGCTCCGACATCGCGTACGACGCCAGCCAAGGGCAGTTCTATGTCGCCTACGAGCGCGCGTTCAGCAGCATCGACCACGACGTCTACGTGACGTACCTCGACCAGACCATGACCGTCCAGGGCGTCCTCGTGATCGACATCACCACGGCGTGGTGGGGGCACGCCGCGATCGCGACGGTCGAGTCACACGACATGGCGTGTGTCGTGGCCGAGACTTCGAGCGGCGCGCTCAACGTCGGTCCGCGGCAGATTCGTGCCCGCATGTTCCACGGCGGCGTCCAGCCCGGACTGCTGCCGCCCTTCGTCGTCGACAGTCACGGCACCTTCGATCGGCTCAACCCGGACATCGGGGGTGACTCGACGCCGAGCGGGGAGAGTCGCTTCCTCGTCGCCTACGAGCGCGTCGACGCGAGCAATGACTCGACCTGCGTCGCGGTCCGCGTCGACCGCTTCGGGGGTGTCGGTGCGCCGGCGACGCTGTTGGCCGGGACCGGCTACGAGCGCGATGTCGCGGTCAGCAAGACCTGCGGGCGTCCGGGCGGCGACTCGGAGCGATGGTGCCTCGTGATGCGCACGGTCGCGGTTGGTGCGAGCGTCGGTCGGCTCGCGGTCGGCTTCATCGGTCGCGACGGACTCCTGCGCGATGCGGCGGGTCCCCTGAGTTTCGTCTACATGTCGCCGCTCACCGACAACGCCGGTGTGGAGTGGGACGTGTCGTCGCCGACCGACGATGCGAACGGCCGCCGTTTCCTCTGCGTCGAACGTCGCGAAGATCCGCTCACCGGTCAGGGTCTGCTGCTCGGACACCTGTTCGACGAAGTGGGTGTGATCGTGAACGCCGAGGTCATCCTGTTGAGCGGACTCGATCGCCGCAGCCCCGCGGTCGACAGCGACGGCTGTCGCTTCGTGTTCGCGAACAGCACGCGGTTCAGCTCGACGGACTACGACGTCCGCGTCAACACGGTCGGCGTGGTCGGCACCTCGCTGATCGTGCAGGATGCGGCCACGATCTCGGCGAGCGCGGAGACCGACATCGTTCCGGCGGTCTGCGCGATGCCCGGCCTCGGCACGAACGACTACTGCGTGTCGTGGATTCGCGGGTCGGGTGGGACTTGGACCGCGAATGCGCGCCGTTACTGGGGAGTCGGCGTCGGCTCGGTGGCGAGTCGTCCGACCGCTTGTGGACCGCTGACGATCGCCGCGGTCGGCAACGCCGCGCTCGGGGAGCAGATCGGCTTCGTGTTGACGCAGACGAGCGGCCAGGCCGGCATCCTGTTCGGCCTGCCCGCGGCGTTGCCGATCCCGGGTTGTCCGGGCTGCACGCTCGGCGCGTTGGGGCAGTTCCACGCCGGCACGACGCTCACCCTGACGGTGCCCTGCGATGCCGCTCTCGTCGGCGGGTACCTCTCGTTTCAGGGCCTCGACATCGTCGCAGCCGGCGGTGCTTGTCTGTCGCAGTTCGTGCTCGGCAACACCTTGGACGTGCGGTTGCGGTGAGCTGCGGCACCGCGGGGGGCCGGACCCCCGCGCGCACGCCTCAGTTGTCCGAGATTGGGGGTGGGGGAAATCCCGAGCCGGGTGCAGAATCCCCGGACTTGACTCCGCCTTGATCACATCCTGACCTTGTCTTGAAAGAACTCACCCCCGCGGGCGCCCTGGCCGTCTTGATGTGTCTCGACTTGCACGCTCAGGAGCAAGTGCCGCGAGACGGCACGAGCCCCACTCTCGAACAGCGCATCGAGACGCTGGAGGCTCGCTTGCTCGATCGCGACAACGAACTTCAGGAACTGCGTGAGGCACTGAAGGCTGCGCCAGCACCTTCGAATCGCTGGTACGACAAGCTGCGCTTCCGCGGCTACGGCCAGTTCCGCTATACGAGCTTGTTCGGCGAGGATCTCGAGCCGGACCTCTTCGTGCCCGCCGACCGGAGTGCGAGCGAACCCGAGACCTTCGTGCTTCGCCGCGGCCGCCTGATCCTCTTCGGCGACGTCACCGAACGTGTCTCCGTCTACCTGCAGACGGACTTTGCGGCGTCGACGGGCGCTGCGGACTTCTCGGTCCAGATGCGCGACTACTACGCGGACATCTCCTTCGACGACCGCAAGGAGTTTCGCATCCGGCCCGGGGTGTCCAAGGTTCCATTCGGCTGGGTCAACATGCAGTCGAGCTCCAACCGCGCTCCGCTTGAACGGCCTGACGCCCTCAACTCTGCGGTCGAAGGAGAGCGCGACTTCGGCGCCTTCTTCTACTGGGCGCCGCGCGAGGCGCGCGATCGCTACCGGGAGCTCACGTCCTCGGGTTTGAAGGGCTCGGGCGACTACGGCGTGTTCGGCTTCGGGCCCTACTCAGGACAGGGATTGAACCGTTCCGACAAGAACGGCGATCTGCACTGGGTCATGCGGCTCAACTATCCGTTCGAACTCGACACCGGGCAGTTCCTCGAGCTCGGCGTGATGGCCTATCACGGCCGGTTCGTGCCCAACACCAGCCGAATCGAGATCGGCGGGAGTTCCGTCACGCCCAGCTTCGACGACGCGGACGGAGTGGTCGATGAGCGCATCGGCGTCACCGCCGTGTGGTATCCGCAACCGCTCGGCCTCGAGGCGGAATGGAACTGGGGGCGCGGTCCGACCCTCAGCGACGACGGCACCCGCATCACCAGCGAACCTCTGCAAGGTGGCTACGTCCAGGCCAGCTACCGCTACGCAGAGGGCGGTGTGGCGCTGTTTCCGTTCGTCCGCTGGAACTACTTCGACGGCGGCCGGAAGTTCGGCACGAACGCGCCACAGTCCCACGTCGACGAACTCGACCTCGGCTTCGAGTACTCGCCGGATCCCGGTGTGGAGATCACGTTGTTCTTCTCCCACACGTTTCGACGGACGAACACCCGGGTCGCACCCTATGCAGATGTCGAGGACGAACAGCGACTGGGAATCCAGGTGCAGGTCAACTTCTGACACGGGGTGAGCGCTCGAGCCAAGCGGCGCACTGTGAGTCCGCGCAACAGAGTGCTCAATGCAACACGCGAGCTGGATCGATCGGAGTCGCCGCGGTCGTGCGCGCGAGGAAGATCAGGCCGTCGAAGTCCGCGCGCGGATGGGTCGGCAACAAGTGTGTTAGGTCCTGCGAGCGAGCGTCGTAGTCCTCTGGGATGTTGTAGCCGCCGAACCAACGATGGCCGTGACCGGTCGCGAGCCATCGCTGGACCTGCGCACCGTTCGGTGCATGACGAAGATCGAGGATGTAGTCGCCGCTCTTCGCGGCGAGGAGCTGCGCATCGAGTGAACCCTCCACCGCGCGCGACAGCCGGTAGCGCCGAAAGCCCCAGCGTCCGTCGGGTCCCTGCGCATTCGCCTGGAACTCGCCTTCGCCGAAGGCAAAGCCGATCGCGACGTAGCCGTCGCCGAACGCTGCCGCGAGATGTCCGCCTTGCGCGAGTTCCTGACTGCCCTGATAGCGCAGCGCACCCTTCTGCACGTGTGCGTTGTGGGCCCACAGCACGCAGCGAGCCTGCGGGCTGAGCTGCTCGAGCTGGAGTCGGAGCAGTTCCGCCATCGCGAAGTCGCGACCGCCGGGCGAGCCGTACATCGTCAGGTGGTGACGACATTCGCGCACGACCAAGAACCGCTCCGCGTCGGAAGCGGGTGCTTCGCTGAGCACCGCGGTTTCCCACGCGAGCACATCCTCGCGCATCGAATCGAACTGCGTGCGATCGCCCGAGAAGAGCTTCGACGTCGCTTCCGCCGCGCGCGCCGAGAGGTCTTCGAACTTCGCGAAGTGGTGCGCGCCGGCCTCACCGAGCAGGTCGCGCAGCCGCCGCTTGGGGGCATCGATCGACTGGGCATCACAGCCGAGGAAGCGGACTCGATCCGCCGGTGCGGCCGCGCGATTCCATGCGCGCAGGTCGTCGAGCAGTGCCGCGTTCTCCTCGATCGACCAGATCAGCATCGAGAGCCCGGCGATCGCGGCTTCGCGGTCGTCGCTCCGTCCGGCGATGTAGTCGTCGCAGGCAGTGGCCGTCGACAAGCTCGCCTCGTAAGCGACGACCCGAAAGCCGTGTTCTATCACGAGGTGCATCGTCAGTCGGTGCTTGGCCTGGAAGGACTCGCGTTGACCGTGTGTCGCTTCCCCGAGTCCGACGATGAGCGCGTCGGCAACCAGCGGGTCGAGCGCGCCGAGGTTCCCCGACAAGGGCACGGCGGCGGCCTCGATCCATTCGCTGACGCTCGGATCGGGCGGCAGCGTCGAACAGCCAGTCGACCAGAGCAGTGCTGCGAGCGCGCCGAAGGGAATGCGGGGCGCGCGGCCCCGCGGGTTGGATCCAGGGGAGGCTCTGCGGGGAGTCGTCATGCGCGTGGTCACCATGTCGGGGACTCCCGTTTCGTAGCGAACTCCGCTGCATTCGCCAAAGTCGGCCCGTCGCGGTGTCGCGCTCGATCGGGGCGGCGACCACGCGGACGGGCTGGCCCGGCACCTCAGCGACCGAATAGGAGGCGCAGTGCATTGCTCGTCAGCGCACCGAGCAGATTCGCGCCGGGGCTGACCGTCACGAACTGCATGCTGATCTCGGCACCGATCAGATCGGGCAGATCGGGGATCGCGATCGACATCGTCACGCTGCTGCCGAAGATCGGCATCCCGATCGAGTCGAGCGGTGAGACCAAGAGCTCACAGCCCGGCATGCCGAGGAAGTCCAGTGGCAGGCCCGGGACCTGAGCGATCCCGAGGATGGAGACGGCGATGGAGCTCCCGGCCGGGATGCCGAGCAGTCGCGCGGTGGACGTGCTGCCGAGAGTCGGCGGGGTGGCGGTCGCGCGGAGACCGCCGCAGCCGGCACCGTAGGAGACCGCGGCCGCGCCGCTCTTCTCCGTGACGCCGAGCACCACGAGGTGATCGATGTGTGCGGCGGTCAGCGCGAGACTGTGAATCTCGCTCAGCGAGCCCGGTCCCTCCGCGAGCACGCGGATCTCGTCGGCCTGCCAGGTGCCGGCACCGACACCGAGGACCTGGATCGGCAGGCTACGGTCCCAGCCGAATGCGAAGCAGGAGGTGCCGGAGCCGTCCCAGATGCGCTCCTTGGCGCAAGTGTTCGGCCATTGCGGGAAGAGCGCGATCGGACCGCTGTGCCCGGGGATCGACGCCACCACGCTGCCGACGGCGAGCAGCTCGATGCGCTGCGTGGGCATCCCGACGGCGGTGAAGTCGGCGTCGAGGCGGAGGACCTGCTCGGCCTGCTTGGTGACGCTGACGTGGCCGAGCGGAATCTCGCCGGTGCCCGGCATCGTGCCGGTGCCGCGGAATTCCAGCATCGCTCCGAGCGGCAAGCGTGGTCCGGAGGTCTCCGGCGGCTCGATCCGGATGCTCGCGCCGTGCCGCAGCGAGCGCTGTCCGGTCGCGGCATCGTGGAAGCTCCGGAACTCCACGCCGTCCTGTGCCGACCAGCCGATACAGGCGACCTCGAGCCCGCCCGGAATCGGTGCCAATCGCGCGTCGCCGAGCGCGTTGCACTCGACGCCGTCGAGCTGGATCGATGCTTGTTGCAGGCGCAACGTCGGCAGGTTGCGACCGAGAAGGCGAACGCGATCGATCGACGGGATCGGAACGACTGCGCCTTCGGGCACGATGCGGACGTGATCGACGACCGCGGAGCCGCCGCCTTGGACTTGGATCGCGCAATCCGTCAGATCATCGGTGTAGCACTCGACCTTCCCGGTCTCCGTCCGCACGACGGCGACGCTGGTGTTGTCGTACTCGCCGTAGAACAACAGCTCGAGATCGCCGTTGCCGTCGATCGAGAGGCCGGTCTCGCGAAGTACGAGTTGCCCATCGCGATAGCCTTCCAACGTCGCGGTGGTGTAGCCGGGGATTGCGATGCTGAACTCACGGCGCTGGGGAGTCACGCCGCGGATGGTCATCTCGGCGACGATCTGCTCGGGCGCGCCGGGCGGCAGGTGCAACGCCCGCACGGTGAAGCTGCCGCCGACCGGGACCACCAGCGGAGTCGCATGGCCGAAACCGTGCCAGCCGTCGCTGTCGCCGAGGTTGCACTCGACGCCGTCGTGTCCGGTCGAGCCGATGTTGGCGACGCTGAGCTCGCGCTGCGCCGGATTCCACTGCAAGGTCGCGTTGCCGAGCGGAACGTGAGGAAAGCCGAAGGCGCTCACCGGGCCTTGCGCCCAGGCGGGGGCGCCGAGCACAGCGAGCGTAGCGAGGATCGAGGTCGTGAACGACGCCGTGGTGTGCCGCGATTCGCGGCGGGAGAGCAAGTTCGGGACTCGGTAGAGGTTCATGGTCTTGGCTCCTGTAGGAAAGGTGTTGCCACCCAACCCATGGCCAGGCCCTCACCGAGCAGACACGCGGTCGAAGATTTTCTTGGCCGCGCGCTGCGGTGCTCCGCCGTGCGGACTTCCCGTCCCGAAGACTCGCGCCGCCGCGGCGGCTCAGCGCACCACGACCTGCAAGCTGTCCGTCAACTCGCCCCCGCCGGTCGGTGCGCTCCCGACGGGCAGCAGACTCTGGAACCACAACGTGAAGCCGATCAGCGTCGGGTCGGTGGGGATGCCGAGCGGCTGGGGCGCGAAGTTGCCGGCACCGGTGACGCCGTCGGCGAACACCAGCGTGCTTGTGGGATCGAGTCGGAACTCGCCGAATGGGGTCGAGATGCCCGCGCCGGCACCGAAGGCGACGAAGGTGAGCGCGCGGTCGCCGACCCCTCGCGTGGGGCAGAGCACGAAGGTGCTACCGAGGGTCGGCACACCGCTGCCGAACAGCACGCCTCGGGTCAGACGCGCCAGCGAGCGCGACCAACCGCTGTCGTTTCGATGCGTCGGGCCGAGCAGGTAGTCGAGCCGCGAGGTCACGTCGCGCAGGCTCCACTCCAAGAAGGGCAGCCACACGCGGCGAATTCGGCGCTGTTGCTCGGCGATGCTGATCGAGCCCGGCGGTTCGAGCAGCCGATCGATCGCCCAGCGTTCGTGGAAGGCGCTGTGGTTGCCGCCGAGGATCTCCACCAACAGAGAATCACCGGGGGTGGCTTGGAACAGCGGGTCCAGGTTCTGTGGCGGCGGCACGATGGTGTCTGCCGAGGCGCCCAGATGCAGCACCGGGACGCCCAGGCGCCGCGCGGCACCGAGGATGTCGACCCCCTGCGGACTCGTCGATGTGGCCGCCATCGGGGTCACCGACGCGAACAGGTCCGGATGATCCGCTGCGGCGACGATCGCGGCCGCGCCCCCGAAGGAATGACCGGCGGCGTTGGCGCGGGTGTCCGCGGCGACCGCGCCGAGGAAGGGGGAACTCGGGTCGCTCGCGGCTGCCCGCATGCCGGTCACCGTGGCTGCGAAGTCGTTCACGAAGCGCGGCAAGTTGCCGGTGAGCAGTCCTTCCTCGGTCGCCACACCGGCGACCACGAAGCCGTGCGTCGCGAGGTGCCGGTAGAGCGAGTCGTACAGACCGGCACTCAGGGAGAAACCGTGGCCGAACACGACCAGTGGGGCGGGGAGTGCGGTGGGTTCGATCGGCGCATTGGCACCCGCGCTCTGGGCCGGATACCAGACTTGGAGCGTGACCGAGTTGTTGCCGCCGGGGCGGCCGGGCACGCTGAGAGTCCGCGAACCGGCGGCGTATGGGCCGTCGTTCTCGGGCGGTGTTTGTGCGGCGATCGTGGTCCCGATCGAGGCGCAGAGAGCTGCCGGCAAGAACCCGCGACGGCGGCGTGAGGTGGGGGAGAGAGGAGCCATGCGTGCGATTTCGCAGCCAAGGTAGCCGCGGACGCACGCTTGCGGGGCTCGCGAGCGGGTGGTCTACTTCCGCGGCGCAATTCCGCGCGGCCGCCGGGCGGGCGGCAGTGGAGGTGCATGATTGCAGGTCCGATCCTTCCGCGAACGGCGGAGGGGCTGTGGAACGTCGTTCAGAGCGATGCCGCGCGCATCGAGCACGGCCTCAGCTTGCTTCGTCGCGAGCTGGTGTTGGACGGCGAACTCGTCATTGATGCGCTCGCTGCCGACGCGGCGGGCCGCCCGACTCTCATCTTCTTGTCGTTGGTGGAGAGTGACCACTCGCTCGCGTCGCGCATCAGCGAAGCGATGGCGTGGTTCGGCAATCACAGCGCGATTCTGCGCGACTTGGTCGACGGCTTCGCGGTCCGGCTGGATCTGCCGCCGCGTGCGGTGGTGGTCGGCTTCGAGTTCACCGAGCGTGGGCTCGCACGGCTCTTGCGCGATCGAAGCTTCGATCTCCTCGTCGTTCGGGTCGATGCGCTCCGCGTTTCCGGCCAGATTCACGTCGGCGTTTCCGCAGTGGCGACGGACTCGTCGGCTGGGTTGTCGCCGATCGAAGACCTGGCCACGCCTGCGCTCGCGCCACTGCTGGTTCGGTTCGCCGACTTGATGCAACGGCTCGACGATGCGCTGGTCGTCGACGGCGATCGATACTCGCGAACTTGGCGGTGCGATGGGGTCGCGGTCGTGCGCCTCGAACGTGCCGGTCGCGAGGTGATGGTTGCCGTGCCCGGTTCCCAACCCTTCGCTCTCTGCGATGTCGACGCACAGGCACTCGCGGTCGACCTCGCTACGCGACGGTATCTCGGCATCCTCGCCGGTCGCGGTGATTGGCAATCGCCGGTAATCGAGACGCGCGTGCCGGAACGGAACGGTCGTGACTCGACCGCAGGTTTCGAAGAACCGCGGATGACTCGCGAGTCGGCGGTCGCCATGGCTGCTCCAGCGCTTGATCCGGCCGAAGTCACGGCCGATGAATACGAGGCATTCTTCGCCGAGGAGGATGGCGCAAGCGGATGACCGCGGACGCTTTCCTGCCGACGACCGGCCGCGCGTGGTCGCGGTCGCGTAGAGACGGCGGCGTTCCGCAGGGTGCGGGACGTCGCCTTTGTTCCTGCCGCGGGTATCGCCCGTGGATTCCATCGAACCCGGAGAACATGGCCTGGCTCGCGGCGACCCTTCGCCGCAGTCGAGGGCCGGGCCGCGCGAGGCCCTGAGCGTTGCGATTGCGAGCGGCAAGGGCGGCACGGGTAAGTCCTTCCTTGCCACGGGGCTCGGAATCGTCGCGTCACGGCGGGGCTATCGATGCACCTTGGTCGATGCCGACTTCGGACTCGCGGTCGACCATCTCCTGCTCGGTTGTCAGCCGTCGCGCAACCTGCAGGACTTTCTCGAAGGGCGTGCCGACGCGCTGCAGGTTCGGACCCCTGCCGTGGGCGGCTTGCACTTGGTTCCGGGCGCGACGGGAGTCGCGGAACTCGCGAGTCCAGGGCGGGCGGAGCTGGGCCGATTCGGCGTGGGGATGTCGGAGTGGGGTCGCGACGCAGACCTGTTGCTCGTCGATACGGGAGCCGGCATCCAGGCGGCGGTGGTGGCGACCGTAGCAGCGGCAGACGTCGCGGTCTTCGTGGTGCAGCCGGAGATCGCGTCGCTCACCGACGCGTATGCACTGATGAAGCTCTTGCTGCGCCGGCCGGGACCTGCCCCCATCTTCGGTGTGGTGTCCAACCGCACGGCTGGGCCCGAGGTTGGGCGCGCGTCGTTCGAGAAGCTCGCCGAAGTGGCGCGCAAATTCCTCGGGGTCACGTTGCATTACCTCGGCGGTGTCAGCGACGAACCGGCGGTCACGCCGCGTCGACTCGGATCGCCTCCGCTCGTGCACACGCATCCCGAATGTCGAACCAGCGCGGAGATGACGGCGATCCTCAGTCGCCTGGAAGTGATCGCCGGCGGGATCCGGCAGCGGGCGCGGGTCGAGGGAGTGGACAGCCTGGCCGCGCGCCTGCTTCGGCAGTTGCCGAGGTCGAACTGACGCCGTCGCGGCAGGCTCGGCTCTGGGCGGTATGGCTCCATGTGACCTTGGCGCTCACGGTTCGGGCTCTCGCCGCGGCGCTCGACGGCGGGATGCGGCCGCGCGTCCCACGACTGGTGGCAATCCAGATCGACCTCAATCGCGCGAGCTTGGCGGAGTTGGGGGTGCTGCCGGGGGTCGGTAGCGAGCGTGCGGCTGCGATCGTGCTCCATCGGGTCCGGCGCGGGCCGTTCCGGTCGGTGGAGGAGTTGGCCGAAGTCGACGGCTTCGGCCCGGTCTTGCTCGGTGCGTTGCGGCCGCACTTGTGCGCCACGCCGCTCGGTCCTCGGTGAGTGGTCGTACACTCTGGGTAACGACAGGCCGGCGTCTTCGGGTAACCTCGCGGCCCGATGCAGCTACCGGATGCCCTGGTCGCCGATCTCGTGGGACGCGCCCTCCGTGAAGACCTGGGCCCGGAGTCCGACGACGTGACGGCCCGGCTCGCGATCCGCCGGCCGCGGCGTGCGCGCGCACGGATCGTTGCGAAGGCCACGGGAGTCATCGCCGGCATGCGGATGGCCAAGGCCACCTTCGAACGAACCGATCCGTCGGTGCGCGTCGAGGTCCTTCGCGGCGATGGCGTAGCGGTCGTGCCCGGTGACGTGGTCCTCACGCTCGAGGGCGATGCCGCCGCATTGCTCGCCGCCGAGCGCACTGCACTCAACTTCCTGCAGCGATCTTCCGGCATCGCCACGCTCACGCGCCGCTTCGTCGATGCGGTGGTTGGGACCTCGGTTGCGATCTTGGACACGCGCAAGACCACGCCGGGACTGCGAATGGTCGAGAAGGCTGCGGTCGCTGCCGGTGGCGGGACCAACCATCGCATCGGGCTCTTCGATCAGGTGTTGCTGAAGGAGAACCACTTCGCTTGCGCGTTGCCGGAGAGCTACGAGTCGGTGGTGGCGCGCGCTGTGGCTGATGGGCCAAGGGGCGTGGCGGTCGTGGCCGAAGCTCGCGATCTCGCGGAGGCGCTGGCCGCGGTGCGCGGCGGTGCCGGGGTGGTCATGCTCGATAACTTCCCGCTTGGACCGCGGCTGACTGAGGCGATCGCGGCGGTTCGTGCGGAGGCGGCGAAGTTCGCCCGTTCGGTGGCGATCGAGATCAGCGGCGGAGTCGTGCTCGAGAACGTGCGAGCCTACGCGGAATGTGGGGTCGATCGCATCTCGGTGGGCGCCCTGACGCATTCGGCGAGAGCGCTCGATCTGTCGCTGCTGGTCGACATCGAGTCCACGGAGGCGGCCTCTTGAATACCCGCTTCGGCTTTCGGCTTCGACCGAGTTTCGATCAGGTTCGTGCATTGCGCAGCGGTGTGCGCGAGCGACTCGAGCCGCTCGGAGTGTCGGAGCAGGACGTCGGACGCCTGTTGCTGGTGGTCGACGAGATGGTCAGCAACGCGATCGAGCACGGGCACGAGTATCGGCGCGACGGCGACTTGCTCACGGTGCGCATCGGGGTCGACTCGGCATTCTTCGACTTGGAGTTCATCGATCCGGCGGTGCCGACGGCGACCATCAATGAGATCGAGGGGCTGTTGGCGCAATGCCGCGGCGGCGTCCCGCCGCTCGACAACGAGCGCGGTCGCGGCCTGTTCTTGATCCAGGACGGGCTCGAGACGCTCGATCTACTCGGCGATCCGGGTGGCCGTGGGCTGCGAGTGCGGGGAAGGATGAGGCGGTCGGAACCCTGACCTCGAGATGATCGCATTCGCGCGGCGGATCTTTGCGGCGATGGCTGCTTGGCCAACGATCGTGCGTTGGGGCCTGGTCCTCCTTCACATCGGAATCATCTGGTGGTTGAGTTCGCGCGTTCTCGGCGGCGGCTCGGCGCCGTGGTGGGTCGGCTTCACCTACAACAGCGGTCACGTCGTGCTGTTTGGTGGTCTGGCGTGGCTCGTCGCTGCGGCCCTGCGCGTGCGCCCGAGTCCACGTGGGCATCATCTTCTGCGCGCATGGCTCGCCGTGTCAGTCGCAGCGCTGTACGGCGTCGTGGATGAATGGCATCAGTCGTCGGTGCCGGGTCGGTCAGCATCGATCTTCGACATCGCGACCGACTCCGCTTCGGCAATCCTTCTCGTGCAGATCGCGGTTGGAATGCCGCTGCCTCACCGCGTGTCCTCAATCGTCGCGATCGCGATTGCGACCGCGGCCTCGGTCCTCGCCGCGACCTTCGATTGACGGGCGGCGGAGATCGACGTGGCGCGCGCGCTCGTAGCCGCGGGGGATCGAGTGATCGAAGTCTCTACCGACGACGCGGTCACAGCAGCCTCGCCACTCCCAATGGCCGGGTTCTTCGATCACGCGGTCGTAGGCTGGGCTGATGCAGTACTGAACCATGCGACCGCAGGCGTCGCGTCGCCAGCCGTAGCGGGCGGGGACGTGCTCGATCCGCTGGCAACCAGGCACCCACACTCGGGTGCTACGGCAGACATGGACATCGTCGCAACCGCCGATGCGGCCACCGACCTGAAGGATCGGGCCACAGCGGCCGCCGAGCGGAAGCGCAGCACGGACGTCGAGACCGCCACGGTCGAATCCGATCTCGAGCCGCTGTGCGGCCACCGGCATGGCAAAGAAGGCGAGGACGAAGAGACTCGCGAGAATGCGATGGGTTGTCATGGCAGGAGGCATTGAGCGAATGCCGTGCCAACCTGGGGAGACGGCCCGGGATCCGCCACACAGGCCGACTGGCGGTCGATCGACCGCCTCGATCCGCCGGCCGGAGCGCGCGCTGTGTCGCGCACAGGACACGAGCATTGCAAGCGCGTGAGGCTCACGACCAGCACGGCCCCCTAGCCCGGACTATTCGTGAACGTTGTCGCGAGATCGCCGCAGGTCGATGTCCGGCAAGGAGCTGCGTCGGTCGACGACCGAAGCGTAGCTGTAGCTACGCTGCCAGGGAGGAGCCGACGTAGCGACGCGGCCGGGCGCGAGTTGCGGCGATCGCAGCAGACGGTCACGGATAATCCGGGCTAGTGAACGTCGTCGCGAGATCGCCGCAGGTCGATGGCCAGGGATGAGCTGCGTCGGTCGACGACCGACTTGTAGCCGTGGCTGCGCTGCCGGGGAGGAGTCGACGTAGCGACGCGGCTGGGCGCGATTTGCGGCGTTCGCAGCAGGCGTTCACGAAGAGTCCGGGCTAGAACGACGCGATGACCTCGGCCGACCGCTTCGACCACCCGCTCATCGAGCGCTACAGCAGCCCCGCGATGGCGTCGCTCTTCGCACCCGCCTCGCGCCACGGCACTTGGCGGACCTTGTGGATCGAGCTGGCTCGCGCGCAGATGCAACTCGGCCTGCCGATCACTCCGGAGCAAGTGAGGGCCCTCGAGTCCGCCCGCGATCGATTCGACTGGCAACGCGTTGCGGTGATCGAGAAGGAGCGTCGGCACGACGTGATGGCCCACGTCGAGCACTTCGGCGAACTCGCGCCGGCCGCGAAGGGCATCCTGCACCTTGGTGCGACGAGCTGCTTCGTCACCGACAACGGCGACCTCATGCTCTATCGCCGCGCGCTCGAGTTCCTCGAGCAGCGGTTGTGCGCAACCATCGCCGCGCTCGCCGACTTCGCTGCGGTCCATCGCGCGGTGGCGTGCCTGGGTTACACGCACTTCCAGGTTGCACAACCGACCACGGTCGGCAAGCGAGCCTGTCTGTGGTTGCAGGATCTCCTGATCGACCTCGATGAAGTGCGCCGCGTCCGGGCCTGGCTTCCGGCCCGGGGCGTGAAGGGAACGACCGGCACTCAAGCGAGCTTTCTGGCTCTGTTCGACGGCGACCACGTGAAGGTGATGGATCTCGATCGCCGCGTCTGCGAAGCGATCGGCTTTCCGCGCTCGATTCCGGTGAGCGGCCAGACCTACACGCGCAAGATCGACTGGACGATCCATCAGGTCTTGTCTGGCATCGCACAGTCCGCGGCCAAGTTCGGTAACGACCTGCGATTGCTCAGCCACGAAGGCGAGATCGAGGAGCCGAGCGAACAGAAGCAGATCGGCAGTTCGGCAATGGCCTACAAGAAGAACCCGATGCGGAGCGAGCGCATCTGCAGCCTTGCCCGCTACGTCATCGCGACCGCTGATACCTCGGCGCAGACCGCGGCCAATCAGTGGTTGGAGCGCACGCTCGACGATTCCGCGGTCCGTCGCATCGCCTTGCCGGAGAGCTTCTTGGCCATCGACGGCATTCTTCTACTCTGGCACAACGTCGCGCGAGGTCTGGTCGTCTATCCCAAGATCATCGAGAAGAAGCTCGCCGAGAACCTGCCGTTCCTGGCGACGGAGGAGATCCTCATGGCCGGCGTGCGAGCGGGCGGCGATCGGCAAGTGCTGCACGAACGGGTGCGCGTGCACTCTCGCGAAGCCGTGCGCCGACTGAAGGAAGAAGGCGTGGCGAACAATCCCTTGCTGGCGTTGCTCGCGGAGGACCCTGCATTCTCGGCCATCGCGGACGGCTTCCGCGATCTGCTCGATCCGGCGCGGTTCGTCGGCCGCGCGCCCGAGCAGGTGGACGAGTTCCTCGCCGCGGAGGTTCGGCCGCGACTTGCCGCGTGGGATGGTGCATTGCCGGGCGGCGAGGTCCGGGTGTGAGGCGTTCGCGCTGAGGCCTCAGTTCCCGATCGTGTAATCGATCGCGGAGGTCAGTAGCACACGACTGCCGGTCAGGAATGCAGCCTGGCTCGTGAGCTGCACGCCGACGAGTGCGGCGTCGTTGGGGACCGGGAAGGCATGCTGCACCGGGTGCCCGGGTCCGCTCCAAGTCGCGGTCGTCGGTGAGATCACCGCGCTGGCATCGACGAGCAACTCACCGACGCCACCGTTGGCGCCCAGCCCTGGGATGACGACACCGCAAGGCGCCCCGGGTGCCGGACCGAGCGCGAGCATCCACGCCGTCGCGGCGGGGCCGGCCAGTCCGCTGATGCGCGTCGGATCGTCGAGCATGACCCGCACCTGTCGGCCGATGCGCGGTGTGTTCAGCGGCAGGATCGAGTGACGCAGTTTCTCGGCCGTGCAGGGCAGGCGAAGCGCTGCGCGGCCTTCATTGGGGCCGCCGAGGTGCGCGGCGAGTGCGAGCACCGGGAGGCCTTGGTTGTTCGCGATCTGAGAACCGACTGTCCAGTAGTCACACGGACCGAGTCGGAACGCGCTGAGCGACTGGGCGGAGGCGAGGTCGCTGCCATAGTCCGTGACGACGTTCCAACGCACTCCGTCCCAATGTTCGATGGTCGAGCCGAAGGCCCAGGCGTCGTTGGGGCCGTTGGCGATGATCTTGTTGGGAAAGCCGGTCGTCGGGTGGCGGGTCCAGGTGTTGCCATCCCATCGCACCGCGTACGGTCGGGGCGTGGTGTTGCCCGTGAGCGGCGACTCGATTCCGCCGACCCAGACATCGGATGCGGCACTCGCTGCGATCGTCCGGAAGGAGTAGTAGGTGATGGTCGCCGTCGGCGGCGGTGGCATCTCCACCCAGCCGTTGCCTTGCCACTGCATCACACCCGTCGGGTAGACGCCGCCGCGATAACCGCTCGTGCGTGGGCTGGCGAGCGCGAAGTATTGGCCTGGGGCGAGCGCAGCGACGTCGACGATCGACCAGGAGCCGAACCGCAGGTAGCTGCCGATGTCCCGAAAGCTGATCGAGCTGCCATCCCAATGGAGCACGAGTGGACCCGCAGACGTCAACTCGTCGCCTGACCACCAGCCGAAGAACCAAACGTCGTTGCTCGCGTGAGCGACGATGCGGCGGATGTGGCTGCCGCTGGAACTCGCGATGTAAGAGAAGCGAGGCAGCGGTTCGGGCACCTGTCGCCACGAGTTGCCGTCGAAGTGCAGCAGGAAGATCTGCGGACCGATATGCCCGTTGGTCGGTGACTGGCGAGAGTACGAGCCCGCGGCCCAGACGTCGTTCGGAGCGGCTCCACCCACTGCGAAGAGGGAGCAGCCAGGCTGAAGGTTCGGAATCGCCGGACTCGGGGTGGCGGATTGCGCGAAACTGCTGCCGTCCCAGTGCAGCGCCCAGGACAGTCCCGCGCGCTCGTTGTTGCCGCGATCGATCTGACTCTGGCCGACTGCCCAGACGTCGTTCGGTCCAAGTCCGAAGACGTCGTACAGCCGGGTGTCGACCGCATCGGGCGGGATCGGCACGCCGACGTAGTTGGAGGTGCCGCACGAACCCGTCGCCTGCGCGAAGGTAGGTGCGGCCGTGAGAGCGCTGCAGAGTGCGGCGAGTGCGACAACTCGTTTCATGCTGCCCGCAGTGCGAGCCACGTGCCTCGAAGGGTGCAGGGGCCTGCTGCTCGGGCCACACACAGGAGCCGTCCGCGGTGCGAACGTCCCCGCGGGATTTCGCCCGGCCTGGACGGCGGTCAAGACAGTTTGGCAGCCGGCCGTCCGCTTCTGCCGAGTTGACATCCTCAGGGCGCCGCGGGGCGCGTCGTGAATCGCCTAAGATCCTGGTAAATCCAGCTTTACGAATCCAACTCGACCGTTGCGGGATGGCACGCGGCGTGCACTTCCCGCGGCGGCCTCCCACGGCCACCACCATGAGCCTGCGCTACCGCGATTACTACGAGACCCTGGGCGTTGCCCGCGACGCGACGCCCGAACAGATCCAGAAGGCGTTTCGGGACCTGGCGCGGAAGTTCCATCCCGACGTCAACAAGGACCCCGCGGCCGCGGATCGCTTCAAGGAAGTCAACGAGGCCTACGAGGTCCTGAAGGACCCCGAAAAGCGCAAGCGCTTCGACCAACTCGGCAGCGCCTGGCAGTCCGGGCAGGAGTTCACGCCGCCGCCGGGTTTCGAGAACTTCCGCTTCGAGTTCGACGGCGGAAGCGGCGGGGCTGCGGACTTCAGTGACTTCTTCGCGTCGCTGTTCGGGGCGCATCCGGGCTTCGGCGGTCAGGGCGCATTCGGCGGTCGTCGCACCGCGCGAGCATCGCGCGGAGACGA
This sequence comes from Planctomycetota bacterium, assembly GCA_050181465.1. Taxonomy (GTDB): domain Bacteria; phylum Planctomycetota; class UBA1135; order UBA1135; family UBA2386; genus JACRLW01. Next base: position 88,109 of record JBFXDD010000015.1, on the reverse strand, counting down.
CGTCGAAGCGGAGCTTTCGCTCACAGTCGAAGAGCTCGTTCGCGGCGCCAAGACCGAGGTGCGACTGCGGGATCCGGAAGACGGCGTGCGAACGCTGGAAGTCGCCCTGCCGCCCGGCACCACGCAGGGCACGCGCATCCGACTCGGCGGTCAAGGTGGGCGCTCGCGTAGCGGCGGTGCCAACGGTGACCTCTATCTGCGTGTCGCGATCGCGCCACATTCACGCTTCACGATCGACGGCAATCAACTGCGCATGCAACTCGATCTAGCACCGTGGGAGGCAGCGCTCGGCGCGCGCCTCGACGTCGCGCTGATCGATGCCACGGTGGCGCTCGAGATCGCTCCGGGCTCGCAGAGCGGTCAGACGCTCCGATTGCGCGGTCAGGGCCTTCCGCAGAGCCAGGGAGGTCGCGGCGATCTCTTGGTCAAACTGCGAATCGTCGTGCCGCGCGATCTGAGCGACGACGAGCGCGCTCTCTACGAACAACTCCGCGACCGATCGAAGTTCCGGCCACGCGGCTGAACTCGACGAACGCATCGATCCACGAATTCACGACGAACCAAGACCATCCAGGAGGGAGTGACATGGACACCAATCGAATGACCGAACGATCGCAGCAAGCTCTCGCCGCAGCACAGCAGTCCGCGGTGAGCTTCGGCCACCAGGAGGTCGACTGCGAGCACCTGCTCGATGCGCTCGTGCATCAGGAAGACGGGCTGATCCCGCGACTCCTGGGTCGCATGGACATCGCGCCGGACGCAGTCGGAACCGCGATTCGTGCGGAGATCGGCAAGCGCCCCAAGGTGTCAGGGCCCGGCTACGAGTCGGGCAAGATCTACCTCGCGCAGCGACTCGCGCGTGCCCTCACGGAGGCCGAGAAGCACGCCAAGCGGATGCAGGATGAGTATGTCTCCGTCGAGCACCTCATGATGGGCCTGCTCGGAGAGCCTGCCGCGAGCGGGGTCGGCACCGTGTTCGCGCGATTCGGACTCACCCTCGATCGCTTCCTCCATGCCCTCAAGGAGGTGCGTGGTAACCAGCGCGTGCAGAGCGCGAACCCCGAGGCGACCTATGAAGCGTTGTCGCGATACGGCGTGGATCTGGTGACCGCGGGGCGCAACGGCAAGCTCGATCCAGTGATCGGTCGCGACGAGGAGATCCGCCGTGTGATCCGCATCCTGTCGCGCAAGACGAAGAACAACCCGGTTCTCATCGGTGAGCCCGGTGTCGGCAAGACCGCGATCGCCGAGGGGCTCGCACAGCGCATCGTGCGCGGTGACGTCCCGGACGGACTGCGCGACAAGACTCTGTTCTCGCTCGACCTCGGCGCACTCATCGCCGGTGCCAAGTACCGCGGCGAGTTCGAGGAGCGCCTCAAGGCGGTCCTGGAAGAGGTGCGCAAGAGTGAGGGGCGTGTCATCCTGTTCATCGACGAGCTGCACACGATCGTCGGCGCCGGCAAGACCGAGGGTGCGATGGATGCCGGCAACATGCTCAAGCCGATGCTCGCGCGTGGTGAGTTGCACTGCATCGGTGCCACGACTCTCGACGAGTATCGCAAGTACATCGAGAAGGATGCTGCGCTGGAACGCCGCTTTCAGCCCGTGATCGTCGAGCAGCCGGGAGTCGACGACGCGATCTCGATCCTGCGCGGCCTGCGGGAGCGATTCGAGGTGCACCACGGCGTGCGAATCCAGGACGGTGCCCTGGTTGCCGCGGCGACCCTGTCGGATCGCTACATCACCGATCGCTTCTTGCCCGACAAGGCCATCGACCTCGTCGATGAGGCATGCGCGATGATCCGCACCGAGATCGACTCGATGCCCGCGGAACTCGATGCGATCACGCGTCGCGTGATGCAGCTCGAGATCGAGGAGGCGGCACTCCAGAAGGAGAAGGACGAGGCGTCGCGCAAGCGGCTCACCGACCTTCGCAAGGAGCTGCAGGATGCGCGCGGCGAAGCCGACGCGCTCCGTGCGCAGTATGACCGCGAGAAGCACGAGATCGGTGAAGTCCGATCGCTACGCGAGAAGATCGAACAGTTGCGCGTCGAACAACAGCAGGCGGAACGAGCTTACGACCTCAACAAGGCGGCCGAGCTCAAGCACGGGCGCATCCCGGAGCTGGAACGACAGCTCGCCAGCGCCGAGGCGCGACTCAACGAACGGCGCGGGCCGCAGGCCTTGCTCCGCGAGGAGGTCACCGATGAGGAGATCGCCGAGATCGTCAGCCGCTGGACCGGGATCCCGGTGCAGAGGTTGGTGGAAGGTGAGCGGCAAAAGCTGCTCGGTCTCGACAAGATCCTTCACGAGCGCGTGATCGGTCAGGACGAGGCGGTGCAACTCGTCGCCGATGCGGTGATTCGCGCGCGTGCCGGCATCAAGGATCCGCGGCGACCGATCGGTTCGTTCCTGTTCCTCGGTCCGACCGGGGTTGGCAAGACCGAACTGGCGAAGACGCTCGCGCAGGCGCTCTTCGACACCGAGGAGAACATGATCCGCATCGACATGTCGGAGTACATGGAGAAGCACGCGGTCTCACGGCTCGTGGGTGCGCCGCCCGGCTACGTCGGCTACGACGAGGGTGGTCAGCTCACGGAGGCGGTGCGGCGACGTCCGTATGCGGTGGTGCTCTTCGACGAGATCGAGAAGGCGCACCCCGACGTATTCAACGTGTTGCTGCAGGTGCTCGACGATGGTCGTATCACGGACAGCCAAGGGCGGACGGTCGACTTCAAGAACACCGTGGTCATCATGACCAGCAACGTCGGATCGCAGCATCTCCTAGACGGCATCCGAGCCGACGGCGAGATCGAGGAACGGGCCCGCGGTCGCGTGATGGAAGAGTTGCGGCGGGGATTCCGACCGGAGTTCCTCAACCGCATCGACGAGATCGTCATGTTCAAGCCGCTGCGGCCGAGCGAGATCGAGCAGATCGTCATGCTGCTCGCCGGGCAGTTGCGCAAGCGACTGGCCGATCGCGGGATTGCGTTGGAGATCACTGCTGCCGCGCGCCGACACCTCGCCGAGACCGGATTCGACCCGGTCTACGGGGCGCGGCCGCTGCGCCGGGCGATGCAGCGCGAACTCGAGACGCGGATCGGCCGTGCCATCATCGCGGGATCGCTCAGCGAGGGCGGCACGGCGGTCGTCGATTTCGCCGATGGGCAGCTCGTGCTGCGCCAGCAGGCGGCGACCGCCGGCTCGAACTGAGCCCGTGCGTGAATCGGGCTTGATCGCGGCCGCCGATCGCTGAGCATCGGCGGTCGGTGACCGCGCAGCCCAACTCCGACCTTGCCAGTGTCGCGCCCGCGCAGGAGCGCTGCTTTGCATGGAGTCGCACGATCGTGGGCCTCGCGATGCTGCTCGCGTTCGCCCGCGTGGTGGCCTTCGCGCTCGTGACTCCGGTCTTCAGTCACCTGGACGAGGACGTGCACTTCGACACCGTCGCGAAGTACTCCCGCGGTGTGTGGCCGCGACTGGACGGCACGCGCTTCTCGGACGTCACGCTGGAGATCGCGGCGGGATACCAGAGTGGGGAGTTCCTGAAGCCTCGTTCGCCGGACCCGGCGATGGACATCTTGCCGGCTCAGATCCTGGACTCGCGGTTGCGAGAGAAGGACCCGCTGGCGCGCCAACTCGCCGCCGATCCCGCGATCGTGGCGGCAACCGAACGTTTGGTCGCGGACCGCAAGGAGTGGATTCGCTCCTCGCAGGTCAACTACGAGGCCTTCGAGCCGCCGGGTTACGGCGCACTCGCGGGCGCATGGCTGTGGCTGGCCCGCCAGCTCGGCGTGCGCGGTGTCGGCGAGGTGGTCGCGGTGCGATCTCTGGGAGCCGTGCTCACTGCCCTCGCGGTGATGTTGGCCTGGTGTGCCTATCGACGCTTGTTCCCACGGTCGCCACGCGGTGCGGTCGCTGCAGCAGTGGTCCTGGCGGCGATCCCCCAGGACATCCAAGGACTGGTGAACAACGACGCGATCGCGACCTTCGTCGGTGCGGTCGCGCTGTTGGCTGCAACCGTGGCCGGATCCGAGGCCGCGACGCGCACGATGCGCGTGGGCGCGGGTGCGCTCATGGCTTGGCCGATGCTCGCCAAGCTGACCTCCGCACATGCTACGGCCGCAGCGTGGTGCATCTTCGCGTGGACGTCGCGTCACCGCTTCGCTCGTGTCGTGCCCGTCGCAATCGGCACGCTGACACCGCTTCTCGCTTGGTCGACCTACTGTCGGGTCACGCTCGGCATGTGGCATGGCGGTGAGCACAAGGTCGAGCTGTCGAAGCTTCATCCCGCCGGATTGGACGGGATTCTCGCGCACCCGATCTTCTCGCTCGACGGTTCGACGATGTTCCTCGACGAGATCACGCGGCGCCTGTGGCGCGGCGATCAGTTCTACTTCGGCCAGGAAGTCGGTTGGCCGTGGACCGACGGGCTCTATCTCGCGCTCACGCTCCTGGCCATCGCGGCGGGCCTCTCGAGTTGGCGGGAGCGCGACGCGGCCGCGCGCGCACCGACCCGGCTGCTCGCGCTCGCGGTGATCCTCGGCTACTGCGCGACGGCAGCGATCTCGGCGATTTGGGACTACTCCGGGTCGGTCTGGCCGACGGTCGAGTACCCGTTCTTCATGCAGGGTCGGCTGCTCTCCGCAGTGCTGCCCGCACTCGCGATGCTGCTGGTGCGAGTCGGCGGCCGATACCTGCGCGGTGCGCTCGGTGCGGCGTTCGTCGGGGCACTGGTCGTCGGGATGACCATCAGCGAAGCGGTCTTGCACTGGCCGATGGTGGAGAGCCCGCACTCGGCCTGGCGCCTGCTCGGCGGCGGGGGGTGAGTCCGGCGGCGCCGCGACGTCGTTTCATCGCGGGTCTCGACTGGGCCGGTCGGGGAACCCCGGGAGGAAATGCGCGGATGCGGTGTCCGGAATCGACTGCGAGCGGTCATTCCTCGGCTGGCCATGTCCAAAGATCCGAGTTCGTTCGCGGTTCCAACGGTGCTCGGCTCCGCGTTCGCGAGCCGACTGCACCGTGCCCTCGCTCTGTTTGTCGCAGTCGTCCTGCCGTTCGCCGCGGTCGAACCCGCCTGTGCTCAGCGCAGCGCCGTGGGCTACCAGTGCATCGAACTGCGGAGCGGTGACGATCAAGGAATCCGCTTCGTCGCGGCCCAAGGCCCGATGGTTCCGTTGCTCGGCACGCCCTTCGATGCGCAGTTCTTCGCCGGCGCGTGCAACGGCCTGCCGGCGTCGCATGTCACGTCGACGAACTCCTGGCTTTCCTCGCTCTCTTCCGATCCCACGGCGCGGTGGATCTCCGTCGATCCCGTGCGTACGCCACGGTCCACCTTGTTCTGCCAGGCCTTCGAAGTACCGGCCTGCGCCCTGCAGGCGGCGACGCTGCAGTTCTGGTTCGCTGCGGACGACCGCCTCGGCGATCCTGCCGGCGGTCCCAACCCGATCGGCGTGTATCTGAACGGCCAACCGGTGCCGGGCTTCGCCGGCGGCAGCCTCGGCGTCGAGACCCACTGGTTCCATGCCGACGTCGCGTCGCTCCTGGTGCCGGGCACGAATCACCTGCAGGTGTACCAGCGGGACACGGCGGCATCCCTCGGCGGCGTGATCTACAGCGCGCGGCTCTGCTACCTGCCGTGCGAGTCGCTCCAGGTGATTCGCCTCCGCAGCGGGGGCGATCAAGGGATTCACTTCGTCGCGGCACCGGGTCCGATGACGCCGCTGTCGGGAGCTCCTTTCGATCCTCAGATCTTTGCGACGGCGTGCGGTGGATTACCTGCGTCGACGGTGACCTCGACGAATTCCTGGCTGCCGTCGCTTCCGGCGGATCCGGCGGCTCGCTGGATCTCGGTCGATCCGGTGCGGACTCCGCGCTCGACGTTGTTCTGTCAGAGCTTCGAAGTGAACTCGTGCAGCATCCAGTCGGCGGCCCTCCGATTCTGGTTCGCCGCAGACGACCAACTGGGTGACCCGACCGGACCCAATCCGATCGGCGTCTATCTCAATGGTCAGCCTCTCGCCGGATTCTCAGGCGGCAACTACGGCGCGCAGACCTTGTGGACTCACGCGAACGTCGGCCCGCTCCTGCTCCCGGGAACGAATCACCTCCAGGTGTACCAGCGTGACGTCGGAGCCTCCCTCGGCGGTGTCATCTACAGCGCCGAGCTGGCGATCGTGCCTTGTGTGACTCCGGAGACGATCGTGCTGCGCAGTGCGCCCAATCAGAATATTCGCTACATGCACGGGCCAGCCATGCAGCCGCTGAGCACGGTTCCGTTCACGCCCGGCGACTTCGCGCTCGCGGATGCCGGCTTGCCCGCGGTCGTCGGGGCGGATCCCGGTGTCTGGCTTCAGTCGTTGCCTTGCGACGCGCAGGCGGTCTGGCTGGGCATAGACGGCATCCGTACGCCGCACTCGGCGCTCTACGCACACCCGTTCGTGGTCCAGACGTGCGCAGCAGGGATTCAACGCGTGAAGCTGGAGATCTGCTTCGCCACGGATGACCAGCTCGGCGATCCGCCGCTCTCGGGCGGCGGCAACCAGTGCGGCATCTACGTGAACGGCCATGCCGTGCCGCTCGCGAATTCGTTCGGCAACTACGCGAGCTCCACATCCTTCAGCGCGCAGATCCCGGCAAGTTGGCTTCATCCCGGCGCCAACACGCTCTACCTCTACAACCGCGATCTGGGCGGTGGCTACAGCGCGGTCATCTACAGTTGCAAGCTCACCATTTCGCCATGCACTCCGTTCGCGATCTACGATGCAGGGTGTGGGGACCCGCCGCCGACACTCATGATGCGTGAGCGCCCTGAGATCGGTTCGTCCATCGATCTCCGCATCGCCTGCCGCAATGCGTTCGTGCCCGCGCTGACGATCCTCGGGCTGTCGAATTCTCACTGGAGCGGCGCGGCACTGCCGCTCGACTTGACGCCAGTGGGTGCCGGCGGGTGCCGGCTCCTGACGTCGATCGACATGCAGCTCCCCGCCGTCCTCACCGACGCGCTCGGCGAGGCGCGGATCACGCTGCCGATACCGAGCGATGCCGCGCTGATCGATCAGGTTCTCTACTTCCAGACGATCACGTTCGATGGCGGAGCGAACCAACTGGGCTTGACGTTGACCGCCGGGCATTCGGTGGTGCTGCTGTCGCCTCAGCCCTAGCCCGGATTGCTCGTAGACGTCGTCGCGAGATCGACGCAGAGGTCGATGCCCGGGACGGGGCTGCGTCTGGCGACGACCGAAGCGTAGCTGTAGCTACGCTGCCAGGGAGGAGCCGTCGTAGCGACGCCGCTGGGCGCGACTTGTGGCGATCGCAGCAGACGTTCACGCATAATCCGGGCTAGCCCGGATTGCTCGTAGACGTCGTCGCGAGATCGACGCAGAGGTCGATGCCCGGGACGGGGCTGCGTCTGGCGACGACCGAAGCGTGTCCGTAGCTACGCTGTCAGGGAGGAGCCGACGGCGCGACGCGGACGGGAGTGAGTTGCGGCGATCGCCGCAGACGTTCACGGATGGTCCGGGCCAGGGGAACCTCTGCTTGGCCACGGCTTCGCCGAAACGTGAAGGCCGAGTAAGGGCGCCGTGAATCGAGAGGTGCCGGCTTTCGGCGGCGAGTCGCGACCCTAGGGTTCGCCCGCCTGTCGCCGCGGCAAGTGCCGCGCGCGACCCGCACGCATCTCTCATCATGTTCAGCAACACGTTTCGCGTCGCAGCCATCATGGCTGCGCTTCCGCTGGCTCTGACCGCGCAACGCCGTCAAGGCGATGGCGTCGACAGCTTCGAGCCGGTCGCGACCTTCGGAGTGCCCGGTGGCCTCGCGGAGATCGTCACGGCTACCGAGGACGGCAAGGCGCTTCTCTACACCAACTCCTCTGACCGCGTGGTCGGCTTCGTGGACCTACGCGATCCGCGGCGGCCACAGCACATCACGGACATCGCGGTTCCCGGCGAGCCGACCAGCGTCGATGTGCTCGGTGAGATCGCGGTTGCCGCCGTATGGGTGGACCTCAAGGCCGTCGGTCAGCCGCCGCCTTCGTTCGCGCCGGGAGCGTTGGTGGTCATGAACGTGCGCGACCCGCGCAATCCGACCGTTCTGGGCAGCGTGCCGATCGGCTGGCATCCGGACAGCGTGAAGCTGGTCGAGATCCGTGGGCGGTTGGTCGCGATCGTGGCCATCGAGAACGAGCCGTGCGTCGTCGAGAACGGTGTCGTGACCGATGACGATGCGCCGGGCAATCCGAACGACATCTCGCCCGCCGGATTCGTGCAGGTCATTACCCTGAACTTGCGCAACCTCGCGGCCTCGAATATCGCCGACGTCCGCTTCCGTCCGGCCGCGCTCCAGGCAGCCGGTCTCGACTATCCCGCGGATGCGCAGCCGGAGTTCGTCACGGTGAATCGCGGCGAAGTTGCGGTCAGTCTCCAGGAGAACAACGGGATCGCGGTCTTGGACATTCGCGATCCGTCCAATCCCAGTGTCGTGCGTGTGTTCTCCACCGGCGTGGTGGCGGATCGTCGCGCGGATCTCACGGAGGATGATGACATCCGATTCACCGAGACGTACCCGGCCGACGTGGACGGCGTGAGTCATCCGATCCCAACCGACGGCGGCGGGAATCCGGCGGTGCCCGGCACCCGGAATCCCGATGCGATCGCCTACCACCCAGACGGCGAAGTGATCTACACCGCGGATGAGGGAGAGCTGAACTTCACCGGCGGCCGCGGTGTGAGCGCGTTCCTCGCCACCGGGCGGCTGGCATGGTCGAGCGAAGCGATGCTCGAGCGACTTGCCGTCGGGTTCGGCTACTACCCCGAGGGTCGCTCGGAGAACAAGGGCGTGGAGTTCGAAGGAGTCGCAACCGCGCGCTACGGCCGAACGGACTTCGCGTTCTTCCTGTCGGAGCGAGGCTCGTTCGTGGCAGTCTTCGATGTGAGTCGCCCGATGGCGCCTCGCTTCGTGCAGCTTCTTCCGACCGGCATCAGCCCGGAAGGTGTAGTGGCGATCCCCCAGCGCAATCTGTTGGTCACCGCCGAGGAAGTCTCCGGAACGCTGTCGATCTTCCGCGGCGTGCGAGGACCCTATCGCCCCGATGCCGATCAACCTGCGTTGTTCAGCAAGGATTCGCCGTGGTCCGCACTGTCCGGCATGGCCCCGTCTCCCGTCGGTCCGTTCCTGTTCGCGGTTCCAGACAACGCACTGCCGACCAAGATCTACGCAGTTCGTACCGGTGGGTCGTTCGCGCCGGTCACGCCGGTGATCGACGTCAAACTCAACGGGCAGCAGGCGCGGTACGACGGTGAGGGACTCGCGCGCGACACGTCGATCCTGCGATCCTCCTTCTTCGGCGGATTCTGGATCGCCAGCGAAGGGAATGGTCGCTCGACGCCGAACCTCCTCGTGCAAGTCGACCTCGGCGGGAATGTCGTTCGTGAGATCCAGCTGCCGAACTCGATCGATGCCGGCGCAGATCCGTCGATCCCTGGGACTGCCGTCGGCCCGGCCGGCGGGATGCGCATCCGTAGCAACGGCTTCGAAGGCTGCTGTGTTTCGGAGGACGGTCGATACCTCTACGCCGCGATTCAGCGCGACTTCGTGAACGAGTTCCCGACCGGGGATCGATTCGCACGTATCGCTCGCTACGACCTCCGCCAGCTCCGTGGTCCGAATCCGCCCTGCAACGGGATCCGCTGCGGCGGAGACTGGGAGTTCTTCTATCTGCGCCTGGACTCCAACGATCCGGACAACTGGGCCGGACTGTCGGAGATCATCACGCTGAGCGAGAGCGAGTTCCTCGTCATCGAGCGTGACAACCAGATCGGTGTGGCTTCGCAGTTGAAGAAGATCTACCGCATCTCGATCGCGGGCCTGGCCTCGGACGTCGACGGCGTGCCGGATGCGAGTGACACGGTGGTCAAGACCGAAGTCCTGGATGTGCTCGACGAGTTCTTCCCCTTCGAGAAGATCGAGGGCCTGGCGATCGACTTCCGCGGCGACCTCTGGGTCGGCCTCGACAATGACGGCGGCGAGCTCGAGAGTCGACTGATCAACTTCGGTCGAGTGCTCGGCCGCCGACGCTGAGCGAAGGGTCGAAGCGGGTGTCCGCGGGGACGCGGCAACTGCTGCTGCGTGCCCGCGTGCTCGAACCGGTCGCCGCGACCTAACTTTGGCCGCGGTGCAGGACGGCGCCTCGCGTACGCGGATGCCCGCGGCGACACCCCGCTCCAGGTGATTCACTTGTCTGCACACTCTTGGCAGTGCAAGCGTCCAACTCACGCAGTGGGGAGGCCACGCGCGAGCGAGGGCGCGATTCTCGCCGCGGAACCGCGGGCGACGTCACCGACGCCAGTATCGAGCGAACAGGATGATCGCGACACCGATCACACCCATCACCAGGGAGATCTTCGCCATCTCCGCGTCGTGGCCGACGTGCTTGCTCGGCCACAGGTGCGACCCTGCGTAGGCGAGCAAACTGGTGGCCACGACCAAGCCACCGATGATTCCGACGAAGAGTCGCCAGAATCCGTCGAGTCCGCTCTCGATGCTCGCGTTCGGCGCTGCGACCCGCAGACTTCGAACGAGATCCGCGATGGCCTCGCGATACCGCGTCACGTTGCCGTCCCCGAGTTCGCCCATACTGTTGCAGGCCAAACTCACCCGCTTGCCCGAGTGGTGGATGTACACCCATCGCGACACCATGCCGCGCCCCGGAAACTCGCCGATGATGACGCGCGTCACATCCGCGAGTTCGACTTCGGCGCGGACTCTGCCTCGGGTGTCGGAGACCACGAGCGAATTGTCATCGAGAGTGACTCGTTCGCGTCCTCGCAAGGGCGCGATCTGGAACTCGTAGGTCCTGGGGGAGCTCATGGTCGCGGTGTGATCGGCGAGGGAAGATACCAGGGCAGCGGCGAGCCGCGGCGCTGCCGCGCGGGCGTCGTGCGACGGACTGCTGCGGCTGCGCGAATCGGCCGTGTCATGGTGCGAGCAACAGAGTTCCCAACCCCGCGGAGATCGCGTTCGCGATCAGAGACACGACGAATGCGAGCGTGCGGCGACCGAACACCGGTGAGTAGATCGCTGCTTCGACGAGGACGACTGCGCTCTCGACGCTCCACCAGCCGAGTATGCCTTGCTGGAACGCGAGCCATGCGAGCGGGTGCGTGAACATCTGCGTGCACGATGCGACGCCGAAGGTTCGCAGACAGCGTCGACGTGGAGCCATGACCATCACGATCGGTACCTCGATCGCGAGGGTCAGCGCAAAGGCCCGAAGCCACCAAGAATCGATCATTTCACCGTAGGGACGAGCGCCCGCGGTGTGAGCGCGAGCAGCAGTGCCGGGAATTCGATCCAGACATGCACGGCTGCGAACACACCGTACGCAGCGCGCGCTTCACGGAAGTCGTGGAGGAACGCGATCGCGAAGAGGAGAGTCGTGATCACCAAGAGGGCCAGCATGGTGCGACCGTTGGGAGTCGCGGTCCTGATGGAATCGGCGATCTGCGGCAGCGGCGCGAGCTTCGGCATCACGTAGAGGACCGACACATAGTGAACGACCTGGAGGAAGGCACATGCGCGCAAGAGATCGAGTGCGCGATCGGGAGCGACGAAGCTCGGTCGAAACGCACTGATGCCGTCGGCGACCTCGATGCCTAGCGTCGTTCCGACTGCACCATCACCGACGCTCGCGATCGTCTTGGAGAGTCCGAGCCACTCGGCCGCGATACCCGATGCGAGCCATGCGGGTAGGATGAGAAAGCACGTGGTCGCGAGCGTGGCGAATGCGCGGCGCGCCGCGCGAGTCGTGTCGGAGTCACGCAATCGATCAGCGAGGAAGCCGGCGGGGGTCAGATTGTGGGCGATGGCAAGGACCAGGAGTGCGTCGATGGGAGCAGCCGCGATGCCGACTCCGATTGTCCCTAGTGCCACAAGCGCGATCGTGGTTCGCAGAGCACATCGTCGCCATTCGGCAGGTAAGACCGCGACGATCAGCAGCGCACCGAGAGCCAGTTCGATCGTGGCCGTCGTCGCGAACGAGTAGCCGAGCTGCAAGGATGCGGCGCGCGAGCCGGCGACGACGCCGAGCAGGGCCGTGACCGGGAGCATGAGGTGCTGCCACGCGCCGTAGCGACGCCCTACCCACTGAAGCTCGACGAGCGCATGCGGCAATCCGAAGATCGCGAGGGTTACTCCGTAGATCGCCAGCGGCCAATGGGCGCAGGCCACGGCCAGCGCGAGTGCGACCAAGAGGCCCGAGGCGATGCGCGAGTTCGACATGCCTGTCACGCCGACCTGGCGGAACGGCGTGCTCGATAGCCCAAGAGGAGTCCCGCCAGCAGCGCGCCGCCGAGCGCCGATACGAGCATCAGTGCGACGGTGTTGCTTTGCGGGTCATACCGCGAAGTGGCTTTCCCGTACGCATCGAGGTAGTGAATTGTCGGCTCTTCGGCGAAGCCCACGACTCCGTCGACTTCGGCCAGCGGTAGGGACACCGCGATGCGCGCGACCTTCGAACGCTCCCCGACCCATTGGCTGAACGAGAGCGCTCCGTCCGGTGAACGAGGTAAGTGCCCCCAGTTCGGTCTGCTCTTGGACACGGACCGTGCGAACTCAGCCATGTCCGCGATGGGAACGGCGTAGACCCTCACGTCGATGCTGCCGCTGTCGGCGGCAGGATGCGCATGTTCGGGGACGACGTCGCCGATCTGCTCCGACTCCGCGACCTGCGTGGAGATCCAGCCGTCCCGCGAGCCACAGACCCACACGCAGCGAGAGTTCTCAGTTCGCACTCTCGGCGGGAGCCAGATCGGAACGCCTGCTGGAAGTTCGACGTCCGGCCCAGCGGGGATGGCGGCGCCGAGTTCGCGCTGGAACGCGATCAACTCCTCCTGGCGATTGGGTGGCACCCAGTGGTGTGCGGAGAACTCCTCGGCGGTGAGCGGACGATCGAGCCAGATTGCCACGGAGTGGTGATCGAGAAGCTTCTCGCAGTGCTCACTCGGGATGAAGAAACCGTATGGCGCCGGTCGGGACCCGTGCACGACCGCATTCGGGTTCGGCGCGAATGCGGCGGCGAGCACCGCGAGGACGGGTAGCACCCGAGGCAGGCTGCGGGGCGGTTCGTCGCCGGGAAGGATCGCGGTCGTGCGTTGCATCGTGGCAGCTCCCGGCCCGGATGCTAGCCCGGACGACTCGTGAACGTTTGCCGCGATCGCCGCAACTCGCGCCCGGCTACGTCGCTACGTCGGCGCCTCCCCGGCAACGTAGCTGCGGCTACGCTTCGGTCGTCGACCGACACAGCTCCTTCCCGGACATCGATCTGCATCGATCTCGCGACGATGTTCACGTCTACTCCTGGCCAGCCGACGCCAAATAGCATTCGCCACGCTCCCGGTGCTACTCGGTGAACCCACTTCGGCGCCGAGGCCGTCGGCGAGCCGCAGCCAAGTCGGTCAGGGTCGTGGCGTAGACGATCGTGCGAGTGCTGCGGCCCAACGCCGTGCACAGGCGATCGGGCCGCGGCCTGATCCCGACGCGGCCGAGGTCGAGTCGGTCCGCGTCCCAGCAGGCCAAGATCGCCGGTTCGCCTTCGGTGTGTCCGTCGCTGTGCAGCCGCATCGCTTCGCAGAGCTGCTCGAAGGCCACCGCCGAGAGACCGGTCAGAATGCCATCCTGACGAAGCCGAACGGCGAAGTCCGCAGCACGTTCGCCGTGTCCGGGATCGGTCCCTTCATCCACACGCTGGCTGTCGTGCAGGAATGCGAACCAGGCGAGAATGCGCGGATCGACATCGAGAGAGCGTGCGAGTTCGCGGCCGTGTCGCCAAACCCGACTCCAGTGCGCGATGCCGTGGACGCCATGATGGAGGTCGAGACGGAACTGCGGTCGCACGACCGCGAGCGCTCGATGGAGGACTTCCTTGCAGGCGGAGTTCACGGGATCGTGCGATAGGCTGTCGACGGGAGGCTTGCTTACCCTGTGGGGGAGGCAACCTCAAAGGCTGCCCGCCGGTGATCATCCGACCATGCGCGTCCTGACCCTTTCCATCCTCTTCGCGGACCTAGCCGGATCGACCGAGCGGCAGTCGCGCAGCTCGCGCGCGGCGATCGCCGACGACGTTTCGCGCTTTCAATCGCTCCTGACACCGGTCTTCAGCGCGTTTCGTGGCGAGCTCGTGAAGTCGATGGGAGACGGATTCCTCGTCTGCTTCGAGAGTCCCACCGACGCGGTGCTCTCCGCCGTGCAGATTCAGAAGCAGCTCCACGCCGACAATGCAAGACACGGGGGGACGCGGGAACCGCTGCACGTGCGGATCGGCATCGCGACGGGCGAGGTCTCACGCGACGACGGCGGCGACTTGTTCGGCGAGGCCGTCAACCTCGCGGCGCGGCTTCAGGCCAGCGCGGAGCCGGACGCGGTGTGGCTCGCCGAGACCACGTTCCTGTCGATGAACAAGAACGAGGTGAAGGCCTTCGAAGTCGGTGGACGAGTGTTCAAGGGGATCCCCGGCGAGGTGAAGGTGTACCGCGTGCTCGACGAGTCCATCACGAATGCTCGGCTGTTGAGCGCGAACGATCTCGCGCTCGCTGGACGATCGAATCTCCGAAGCGACACTCGTCGACGTGCGATGCTCGCGATGTGCGTAGCGCTGGTGGCTGGAGTCGGGATCTACCTTGGGCTCAGATCGATGGGCGAGCGCGGCACGCCGAGCGAGCGCTATGACCGTGATCCCACGGACCCATCCGCAGCGACGGCATTCTTCGAGCAACTCACGACCCAGCTCTACGACGCGGAGGATCGCGGCGAGTCGGCGACGCTCTACCGCGAAGGGGCGATCGCCGAGCGCATTCGCGCGGCGTCGCCGCAGCTCGCGAGTCTTGCGAGCCTCGTCAAGTTGCGCTGTGTGTATCTGATGGCAAACGAGCCGTTGGCACCGCACGCGCCCGAGGCGGTACTCGCGGCCGCCGAGGCGAATGCGGAACTTGCCAGAGACGCACGCTTTCTGGCGCTGTTGAGAGGCACGGTGGATTACGCAGCGAAGGAGCCGGCGATGGCTGCGATCTATGCGCGTGCCCTCGATCTGCTCGATCGACGCTGATTTCACAAGCCCGGATTATTCGTGGACATCGTCGCGAGATCGACGCAGGTCGATTCCCGGCAAGGAACGGAGTGGGTCGACGACCGAAGCGCAGCTGTAGCTCTGCTGCCAGGGAGGAGGCGACGTAGCGACGCCGCCGGGCGCGACTTGTGGCGATCGCAGCAGACGTTCGCGAATAATCCGGGCTAGGAGTCGAGTCTCCGATCACACCAGGGTTCGTAGCAGCGTGAGTGCCGGTGTGACTCGAATGCCCTCGGGGCTGACGAAGTCCTTCGTTCCTGACAGCGACACCTGCCATGCCGGAACCTTCGGGAACTTGGCAGACAAGTAGCGCAGGTTCGGATCGGTCCCGTCGTCGCTCAGCTTGCACTCCACGAGCGGGACCGGCTTCTTGCCGTCGACGACGACGAAGTCCGCTTCACGGCCATCGGTATCGCGCAAATAGCGAAGGTCGTAGTCGCGACCCTCCACGTCCTGCTGCCAATGCACCCACTCGAGCAAGTGGCTCGCGATCAGATTCTCGAATCGTGGCCCAGGAGCCGGAGGCGAATATGTCTGTCAGAGAGTTCGCCGCAGGGCGAAACCGTCAGTCCGCCGAAGTGCAGCGGAAGTCGGGCTCAATCGACGTCGTAGACCTTGCCACCCCGAGCGAACACCAGGAAGGTGACGGGTCCGTCGTTCACCAACTCGACCGCCATCGCTGCACGAAACCGACCCGTGGCTACGGCGATCCCGAGCGCACGGAGCTGCTCGGCGACGCGAAGGTAGAGGACCTTCGGCGAGGCTTGGGTCTTCGGCTCGCGCGAAGCTGGGCCGGTTGCCCTTGGCGAGCGTCGCTGCGAGTGTGAACTGGCTGACGACCAAGACGCCGCCGCCGACCTCGGCGAGTGTGCGATCCATCGGAGTGGCGCCGGGGAAGAAGCGGAGGCGTGCGATCTTCTGGGCCGTGGCATCGGCATCGACGAGACCGTCTCCGCGCTCCACTCCGACCAACAAGAGTGCACCGTGCTCGATCGCTCCGACGATCTCGCCGTCGACCCGAACACAGGCCCGTGCGACCCTCTGCACGACCGTCTTCATCGATCACGCTTTCCCGCGCTGGACAGGACCTTGCGCGCGAACTCGGCAATGGCGATGCCGGCGAGGTGCGAACCTTCTGCGTTCAGTGTGACATCGTCGGCAACGAACGCGGGGTTCCCGCTCGCACGGGTAGCGGTCCGCAGAATGTCGGTGAGGTCGATCACCGCGATCTCGTGGGCGACCAGTCGCGATTGCAGGTCGACGATCGGGGCGTCGCGCTCCGCACCGGGGCGGACGTCGAGCAGCGCGTCGAGGCGCGGGCCGTCCACCATGTGCGGTGCAGGCATCAGCACGATGCCCAGGGGGATGCTCATGGAACGTGCGCGCGCCGCCAGCGCAGTCGACGACTCGACCATTCGAAGCGCGAGGCTCTCACCGAGCCGACCCCGCACCGCATCGACCAGCCGAATCGCTCGCGTTCCGGCATCGCCGGTGAGCGACAAGGCCTCCCCGCGGAAACGCGCTGCGAACATCTCGCCGATTCTGGCCAGGAGGACGTTCTCGCGGTCCATCCCCATCGCGAGCCAGCGCCACGAAGGGCCGATGCGTTCGAGATCGAAGAAGTCATCGTCGGGTGCGACGACTACCAGGACCGCGTCCGGACGCGTGCGTGGCAGCATCTCGTCGAGGAGTGCCGCGAACTCGGCGGTTCCCACCGCAAGCAGCGTGGCGTCCCAGAACACCAAGTCGGTCGATGATCGTTGTGCCACGGCGAGCGCGGTCGCGTCGGTCGCGACCCCGTGAGTCAAGTTGCGATCGCCGATCACGAGAATGGTTCGTTTGCCTTCCTGGTGCTCGAACGGGGGCCCGCGAAACCCATCGGCGTTCACCGTCGCGCCTTCGGCCTTGACTGTCGGTCGCAGCCGGACGCAGGCGAGTCGAGCGTCCGGACTCATGTCGCGCTGAAGGAACAAGGGCCGAGGATCCAGCGTGGCGAACACGCGGAGAGTCACTTCGGCCCCCGCCAGCATGATCCACAGTCCCGCCAGCAGGATCTCGGCGATGAGCGGCAGCGGCGGTCGACTCGAATCGCCGCGAAGCCGCCAGAGCAGGAAGCCGGCGCCGGCAGCGATGGCGATGTGGAGGGTCAGGAACGCGCGCGCAGGTTCGAACGGTGAGAACAGCGCGATGTGGACGATCCAACCGATCACCGCGAAGTGCAACAGGACGCGCAAGGCGCCACCGTGAGCGGCGCTTGGGTCACGCTCGCGCAATCGCGCGAACGTCATGAGCAGCACTCCCGAGCCGACCACCGGTAACGCGCCGTACGCGATTCGCCACTCATCGGCGTCGGCCAGAGCCCACGCCAGAGCGCCGCTCAGCAAGCCGAAGAGCACGGTCACGAAGAAGGCGATGCGACTCAACGGGCGGCTCCGTCGGTCGCTCTCACCGTGAGCACGGGGCACGGAGCTTCGCGCACGACCTGCTCGGCCGTGCTGCCGAGAAAGACGTGACGAAGGCCGGTGTAGCCGTGGGTAGCGATCACGACGAGGTCTGCCTGTTCCTCCCGCGCGGCGGCGAGCAGCTCATGGCGTGGCGCGCCGTCGCGGATCAGTGCCCTCGCGCTCGTGCCGTGTGCGCGTAGTTCCTCCTCGACCAGCTTCTCGAGCTGCGCTGCGAGTTGCCGGCGGAGGCTCTCGTCGACCGGCGGCACGAGCATCGCACTGCCTTCGAAGAGAGTGGGATAGTGCGGCAACTCGAGGACGTGCACGACGACAACCTCGGCACCGAACATGCGTGCTAGATCGCGGGCGTACGGAATCGCGCATCGCGAGGCCGCGGAGAAGTCCGTCGGCACGAGGATCCTCTGGATTCGGATCATGACAGTTCAGGAACGGGGGGTCATGGGTAGGACAGCAGCTCAGCGCCTGGTCTCGACGATCGCGCGGAGGAGCACCAGAAGATCATCGCGCTCGAGGTCGAGCAGCGCGGTGTCGAGTTCGGCGCGCGTCGCTATCGCGTGGCGGTGTGCGCAACCCATCAGGGCGCCGAGAGTCATCGCGAAGGTGCGCAATCGAAGTCCGTTCGCCTTGGAGAGGGCGCGGAATCTCTCGATCGCCGCGATCGCGTCGCGATATCGGCCGCCGAGATCCTGGAGATGTGCCAATCGCTCCACGAAGCGCGACAAGTCCGGCCCGAAGAGCGCGCCGAGGTGCTCGGCGGAGTAGCGTAGTCGCTTCTGGGCGAGGCGAAGTCGATGGAGGGCCTCGTCGTCCAGCTCTCCGCGGGAACGCTCGATCACCGCGGTTGCGGCTCGAAGGATCGCCTTGGTGGCATGCTCGCGCAGCGGCTCGTTCTGTCGCAGTCGCGGGGTCGCGAGCGCGCCCGCGCATCGCGTGATCCGCTTGCTGCGCTTGCGCGAGTCCAACTCCGAAAGGGCCTTGGCGACCACGTTCGTGCGCGTGCTCGCGAGGCGGCGACGCAGCGATTTGGCGGTGTTCGCCAGGTCGTCGGGTAATTCCGCAGCGAGTGCGCGCATGCCATCGACTGCCACATCGAGGTCGCGAAGGCCATCGAGCGAGTGGGCCGTATCGCGGAAGATCCGACGAAGATGCCTCTCGAGTTTCTTCGGCAGGACTTCCTCGAATATCGAGAGTGCCGCGCGACCGCGGCGACACGCGACGCGCAGGGCATGCACGTGCTTCTTGGTGGCTTTCGTGTGTAGCGCCACTTCGGCTTCCTGCATCCGTCGCAGGCTGGCGGCGACACATCGACGGGCGGCTTCGTGAAGCGGCACGTCTTCCTCGATGCGTTCGGACGCGGGCCAGCGGGCCTCCACCCCGAGCATCGCAAGGGATCGAGTGAGCTTGTTGTCGTCCGCATCCCGCAGTCCGTGATCGCGCAATCGGCGGGCGAGCTTCGCCCACGGTGCGGGAGTCTGCCCCTCGGCGAGTTCGATCTCGCACTCGTGGAAGGTGCCGACGACGCTGCCGTCGGGGGAGGACACCTCCACATCGTCCAGCGCGATCTCCGCCCGATCCGCGTTCGCCGTGCCGATCAGACGACGTCGCAGGGTGCGCAAGATCGCGATCGGTTGCAGGGACTCATCGCCGATCAGCGGGGCGATTCGCGATCGCAGCGCCGTGGGGAGTTCGGCGGCACGCCGCGGCAACGAGCCGTCCCACGGTACAGCGTACTCCTCTCGCTCGCGGAGACCGGCGTCGTTGCCGAGCTCGTGCTTGAGCTGGAGCGAACGGCTGCGGCCCTGCTCTCGTAAACGCAGGCCGCGTCCGCGTCGTGCCAGAGTGAGGTCGGGAGTGTCGAGGTAGGTGTCGACATGGCGAAGGGTTCGTGCAGTGCGCAGAGCGATTCCGCAGCGAGCTGCGGCGCGACGGACTGCGTCGTTCTCGATCCCGTGATCGCCGATCAGTTTGAACTCGTGCTCGATCGAGTGCGCGGGCGTCATGAGACCGGCTCCAACAGAACGACCTCGCGGTCGAAGACTTCGACGAAGAGCGCCGCCTTGTCCGCGAGGCCGAGTCGCTCGAGCGCGAGGTCGCGCGGACGGTCTTCGGCGAGGCGAGGGGTGATTCGGAGGCTGCGCTCATCGACCCGAACGCTGATCGATTCCACTTTCGCCGAGTGGCTTCGATCGAGTGCGTCGGCGACGCGAAGGATGGCGGCGAGGCGCCGTACGCGGTCGCGATCCGCTGCGGTCAACTCGTCGAAGTGCGAGTGACGGCGCGTCGGATGGGCGCGCCGGTGGTAGCGAGCGATGAGCGCAACGAGCTCCTTGTCCTGGGCATCGATTCCCGGGATGTCGCTCTCGCGAACCAGGTACCAGGTGTGCTTGTGATGCGCGCTGTTGCTCACGAAGGCGCCGATGTCGTGGAGCAGCGCTGCCGCCTCGAGCAGCATGCGATCCGAATCCGGGCTTCCGTGCAGCGGCATCGTCGCGTCGAAGATCGCATTGGCGAACTCGCGGACGTGCTCGGCGTGCGGCAGATCGGCGTGATACCGGCGCCCAAGAGCGCGGCAGGTCGCCAGGAGGGACTCGCGATGCTCGCGACCGTGCGAGTGACGTACCGTTTCGGCCAGCAACTCCTGAAGCAGGCCGTCGCGCATGCCGACTCGCGGCACCAGCACCTCGTCCGCTCCGGCGACCCGGCCGATTCGGTAATACACGACGGCCGCCTGCAGGATCGTGTCGGCGCGGTCCGGTCGCAGTTCGAAGCGAGCGCACCGCTCGTCGAAGCTCAGCTCCGCCATTCGCGCAGTCAGGTTGCGCACGTCGTCGAGCTTGCACGCCGTGACGCCGTCGATCACGCGGGTCTTGAGCTCGCGGTCGAGGATGTCGGCGATCGAGTCGATGTTGCCGCCGGTCGCGACGAATCGGCTCACCGCAGCACCGGCGAAGTGATCGCGGAAGCGATCTTCGAGTGCTCGCACGTATTCTTCGACGAGCTCGACGAATGACTTCGATGCTTGCGCGGCCGCGCTGCCGTCGAGCGCGTGCAGCACGCGCAGGGCTCCGAGCCGGTACGACTCGGCATGCACGATCTCGCCGGCTTCGACGAGACTCACCTCGACGCTGCCGCCCCCGAGGTCGACCAAGATCGAGCGACCCTGTCGGAGATCGACCCGACTGCGCACCGCCTGGGTCAGGAGGTAGGCTTCCTCGCTGCCGGAGATCACCTCGATGGTCACGCCACAGACGGCGGCGACCCGTTCGAGCAGGTCCTCGCGATTACGTGCATCGCGGACCGCCGACGTGGCGATGGCGGCGATGCGCTCGACGCCGAGTTCGCGGCAGCGCCGCGCGAAACGCTGCACCACCTCGGTGACGGCCACGATCTTCGCTTCCGGGATTCGGCCGGTGAGAAAGACGTCGCGGCCGAGCCGCACCGGCTCACGGTGCGCTTCGATCACGCGCAGGCCGGTGCCTTCTCCGGTCGCCACCTCGGCCACCATCGTCCGCATCGCGTTGCTGCCGATGTCGACGACACCGAGCCGCGGGCTGCGCACGGATTCGGGCATGCTCGATTGCGGGGCGATCTGCTCTTTGGCGGTCACCGCTTGATCGTCCCGGCTTTGGCGAGACGATCAACTCGGTCGCTGGGCCCAGCCCCATTCCGATCCCTCCGTCGCCGATGTGCTCCGCGTGAACCCAAGACGATTTCTCGGCTCGGCCTGGGCTGCTCTCCACGGTCCGCACGACCCACGCCGGCTTTGCATCTGGGCGCTCGAGAGGGGCTTCGCCGGGATCCTGCCCGGACCGACCCCACGCCCGGTCGACTGGCCCCAGGTTCGCTCGGCCGCCGCGGACCTACCGTTTCGGTTCGCCTCGGCGTTGCGGCTGTGCTCGCTCTCGGCGACCGACGATCGCGCCGACCGAGGCTTAGGGTCGCGCAATGCCGGTGACCGGGAGGCCGCGGCGAAGTCGATCGCCGCCGGACTGGCGCAGGCCGCGGACCTGGGCCTCGCCCGCGTGCTGTTCGAGCCGGGTGCCGTGCCGCTGACCGGCGACGACCCGCCGCTCGACCTCGCCCGCGCGAGTCCGCCCTGGGACCAAGCCCGCGCGGAGGTCCTCGTCGCGCGGCGCCGAGCGGGGGAGGCCCGGGCTTTGGACGCGGCCTGCCGGACGTTGCACACCCTCGGCAAGACCTTCCCCGAGGCCTGGTTCTGTCTGCAGCCGGGGCGAATGATCGATGCTCTGGGCAATCCCGCCGCTCTGGCACTCGTCTTCGAGGACCTGCCCCGCTTGCGGCTTGGCTACTGGCACGACGTCGCCATCGCCGCCTGTCGCGAGGCTCGCCTCGGCGAACCGCAGGGGGAATGGCTCGAACGATTCGGCTCGCGGCTGTCCGGCATCACGCTCGGGGACTGGGACAACGAGCGACTTTATGCGGCTCCGGGGTCCGGGCTTGTCGACTATCCACTGGTCGCGTCCTATCTAGGGGGTGTCAGTGATCGGATTCCGCAGGTCCTCGAACTCGATCCTTCGGTGCCACCGAACGAGTTGTCGGGCGTGGCCGCCTTCCTCGGGAAGTTCGGCCTCTAGGCGGGGGTGTCACGTAGCCGATCCAGCGAATGCAAACTTCCCTACGCAGCGCGATGTCTGAGCGCGAAGGAGTGACCGCGGGCGGCGGCCGATCGACGGCCGAACTGATCCGCCTGCTTGGCCGACACCGACGGTTGTTGGTGCTGACCCATGCCAATCCGGATCCGGATTCCCTCGCGAGCGCGGCCGGGCTGCTCCACCTCGCCCGTGTCCGACTCGGGATGCCGGCCAAGTTCGCGTTTTCCGGCCGGGTCATGCGCGCGGAGAATTGCGAGATGGTGAAGGCCTGCCAGATCGAGATGATCCCGCAGGTCGACATCGCGGTCGATGACTTCGATTGCCTGGCACTGGTGGATACCCAACCGGGCTTCGGCCACACCCATCTGCCGCCGGGGCGGCGCATCGACATCGTGGTCGATCACCACG
The DNA here is from genome assembly GCA_050181465.1 of Planctomycetota bacterium. Lineage (GTDB taxonomy): Bacteria > Planctomycetota > UBA1135 > UBA1135 > UBA2386 > JACRLW01. Next base: position 65,502 of record JBFXDD010000015.1, on the reverse strand, counting down.
TTCCGCCGACCGCCGCGCTGGCCATCGAGCCGCCGCAGTTCGATGACGTTCGGCTCGCTGTGGGGGCGACCAGTTCGATCGTCACCGGCTACCTCATCGATGCCGGCATCGAGATCCCCAGGCTGCTCGCGACGGCGCTGTTCTACGGTGTTCTGACCGACACCGCCGACCTGACCCGGGACGTGAGCGCGCTCGATCATCGCGTCTACGAACACCTGGCGCCGCGCGTCGACCGCGCGGTCCTGCGGCAGATCACCAAGCCTGACCTCTCCACCGAGTACTACCGCACCTTGCGCGAGGCGTTGAACAACGTGCGCATCTACGGCGACTTGGTGCTGTGTTCGCTCGGTCGCATCGGCACTCCGGAGATGGTCGCCGAGGTCGCCGATCTCCTGTTGCGGCTCGAAGGCAAGCAGACCGTTCTGTGCGGCGGGCTCGTGGGGCAGACCTACTATGTCTCGCTACGCACGGAACTGAAGCGGGACGCCTACGACATTCTCGGTGCCGCACTCGACGGCGAGGGTTCGTTCGGCGGCCATGGTCGGATCGCCGGCGGGTCGGTCGTGTTGCCCGACGAGGATCACCGGACGCTGAAGCGCTTCGAACGACGCCTGGAGAAGAACGCGCTCGCGGCACTCGGACTCGAGGGCACCAGCGTGTCGGGTCTCGGCGGCGCGCGCGAGTGAGTCGAGTAACGGCGTGACCGGAGCCGGGTAGACTGCCACGGCGGCGAGACCCTGGCCGCGAACGTCATGCCCACTTCGTGTCCTCATTGGTCTGCTGCTCTCCTTGTCATCGCGGCATCCTGCGCCCGATCGTCGCCGTCCACCTTGGATGCGGGGTTCGCCGACTGGCCGGGATCGCAGGCTGCGGGATTCGTCCACGATCCGGACCGCAACGGCGCTTATCTCGCCCTGGGCCTTGGCGCCCTCGCGCGGGTGCGGACTGACGGTATCGATCTCGGGGTCGCCGAGGCCCCGAGTGAAGCGACCCGTGCGAGCGGTGAGCGGCGGGGTGCGGTCGTCGCCTTTGACTTCCCAGGCTCGGCGGACGCGGTTGTGCCGGGTGCAGCATGCGCATCGACTCTTCGCCTCGCTGCGGGCGCGGCGCGCGCGGTCGCGCCGGCTCAGGACCTGCGTCTGCACGAAGTCGCAGAGGGCGTCGACGTCGTGGTGCGGACGCAGTCTTCGGCCGGCGATCGGATCGATCTCGCCTACGACGTACACGCGCGCGTCGCCGCCTCACTCGCCGACTTCACGATCACCGTGCGCGGGGCTCGTCGACTTTCGATCGACGACTCGGGTCGGCTGTGCGTGGAGGTGGTCCTCCCGGACGGCCGGAGCACGGTGCTTCAGCAGAGCGCACCGACCACCTACGCGTTGCGCGGCGCGAACTCGGTCATCGTCGAGAGTCGTGTCGAGTTGCGCGGCGAGGATCGGTTCGGCTTCCGTGTCGCGGGTGTCGATGCGGACGAAGCCGTTTGCGTCGACCCCGGGTTCACCTGGGCGACCTATCTCGGCGGCAGCGGCAACGATGAGGCCTTGGCCACGCTGCGGCTTCCGGACGGCGATCTGGTGATCGCCGGCTGGGCGGGCTCGCCCGATTTTCCCACAACGCCCGGTGTGTTCCGGCAGACCGGTGCACGCGATGCCTTCCTGTCGCGGCTGTCGCCGGACGGCTCGACGCTGCGTTGGTCGACCTATCTCGGCGGTCGCGAAGCCGAAGAGATCGAAGCGATCGCCTTGGCTCCAGACGGCGACCTGGTCGTCGGCGGCTGGACGGGCTCGATCGACTTTCCGGTCAGCACGAACGCCTACCAACGATTGTGGGCCGGCGGCGGTTTGCTCACGCAGGTGGGCGACGGTTTCGTGGCCAAGCTCAGTCCCGATGGCCGGCAACTGCGCTGGTCGACCTTCCTCGGGCGTTTCGGGGACGACTTCGTTCGGGGATTGGCAGTCGATGGGGACGGCAGCGTGATCGTGGCCGGCGACACCACCGCCGCGGACTTCCCGACCACGCCGGGTTCGTACCAGACGGTCTTCGGCTCGGGCAACCTCTTCCTGCCCGACGCCTTCGTCTCGCGCCTGAGTTCCGACGGCACTCGCCTCCTGGCATCGACCTACCTCGGCGGCTTTGCACAAGAGTTCGTCGGCGGGCTCGCACTCGCGGCGGACGGCTCGATCTGGATCGGCGGGCTCTCGGCATCGAGTGGGCTGCCGGTATCCACGGGCGCTTTCCAACGGGATCTGCGCGGGTTCTGGGACGGCTTCGTCGCGCGCTTGTCGCCGGAGCTCGACGCGGTCATCGCGTGCACCTATCTCGGCGGGGACGGCTACGAGCAGATTCTCGATCTCGCGCTCGACGCCGACGGCGAACTCGTGTGCGTCGGTCGAGTCGGCGGTGATCCGGCCGGCTTCCCGACCACTCCCGGTGCGTACCAGCGAACGACGCTCGGTGGCGACGACGCCTTCGTCGCGCGCATGTCCGCCGACGTGACCGAACTCCATGCCGCCACTTTGCTCGGCGGCGCGCTCGACGATGCGGCAGAGGGCGTGAGCTTCACGAGCGACGGCGGCGTGGTGGTCGTCGGGTTCACCGGCGGCCAGGGCTTTCCGGTCGGCGGACAAGCGGCACAACCGAACTTCGGCGGCGGAATTCAGGATGGCTTCGTCGCGCATCTCGACGCCACGCTCGGGATGCCCTTTGCGGTCAGCTACGCGGGAGGAGCCGAACGCGACTCGCTGCGCGGTCTCGTCGCCATCGGCGTCGGCGAGGAGTTCCTCGCCATCGGTTCGACGGCGTCCAGCGATCTGCCGGTGAGTGGGAATGCGCTGCAGTCCGCGAACGCGGGCGGCAGCGATGCGATGTTCGTCCGTATCGACGCACAGCGGGTGAACGAGGAGTTCCTCGCGATCGCGTATCCGGCATCCACGCTGACGCCGTCGACGTTCGCGCCAGGCGATCGACCCGTTGCGTTTCGATTCTTCCCGCGCAACCGCGCCGGGACTGCGGTCGACGTGCTTGCCGTCGAGTTGATCATCGCGGGCACCGGTGATGCAGCGACCGACTTGCTGGGCGTCTCGCTCTGGCACGATGTCGACGATGACGGTCGGGTCGGCGCGGGTGATCGCGAGATCAGCCCAAGAACCGCTGTCTCCGGTCTGGCGGGGCGAGTCACGCTCGCGACCAACCTTCGAATCCAACCTGCTGAGACGTTGGCGCTGATCGTTCTGCTCGAGTCGAGCGCGACTTGCACCGACGGCGTCGAGTTCGGCGTCACTCTGGAAGGTGACTTCGCCATCACCGCGCGGCGGGTCGACGACGGCCGCCGGGTCGGCGTGCTCAGCGGCGACGCGCAGGGTTCGCCGTTCGTCTGCGGTCGCGAACGCGAGTTCCGCGCCGACGTGGACGGCGATGGCCTGATCGATGTCCGTGACGTTCGTCGGCTCGTCCGTCAACAGGGTGCCACCGGGGTGGATCCGACCCTCGATCCCGATCGCGACGGCGCGATCACGGCGAGTGACGTTGCGATGCTGATCTCGCGCGTGCTCGATCGATCGAGTCTCGCACCGTTGCCGACCGAACTCGCGGCGGGAGGGTTTCTGGTGCTCAGCGGCTTCGAACTCGAATCGTTCGATCTGCGCTGCGAGCTCGGGGGGCGCGAGTTGCCGCCCCGCAACCAAGCGAGTCGGCGGAGTGCGGTGTTCGCAGTCCCTCGAACGACTCCCCGCGCCGAGCTCACCCTCGAGGTCTTCGAGGGGAGCGAGTCGATCGCGCGTCGCACCGTGACGGTGCGGTGAGCGTTGCGCGCCGAGCGCGCAACGCGATCAAGGCCGGCCGAACTGCGCGCGCACCGCGTTGGTGAACACGAAGAAGGCCGGCTGACTCGGATCGATGAACGCGGACTGGAGGACCAGGTCGGTCAGCGCCGAGTTGCCGGCGAAGGGCAGCGAGAATGCGCCGTTCGGGTCGGCGCTGATGCCGACGCCGAAGAGGAAGCCGCCGTTGAAGGAGACCAGGTTGCCGCCGAAGATCGGCAGGTCCGGGAAGCCGTCGAGGGAGACGACCAACACGCCCGGGGTGTTGCCGAGCGCGCCGGCGGTGAAGTAGGTGCTGGTCTGGCCGAGGTTGAGGCCGTCGCCCACCATCTCCGCGATTGCGGTGCCCGGGCCGTTGCTGCCGAGGTTCGGCTGCCCGACGCCGCCGCGCAACCAGAAGCTGATCGTGGCGGACTGATCGAAGCGGACCAGCGGGTTGCCCTGCGTCAGCGTGGCGAAGGTCGTCCAGCGCATCCACCGCGTCGTGGTGTTGTCGACGAAGGACCAGTTGGCGCGGCAGGAGTTCGAGCGGGCGGCGACGTAGTTGTCGATGCCGGCCGTCGAGCCTGCGGCGACGTTGCCGGAGGTCGAGCCGGAGAAGCTCGGCTCCTGGAACATCACTTCCTGATTGTCGCCGAAGCTGTTGAAGCTGCCGAACACGGTCGGCGTCGGCGATCCACCTGACGGCGTGATCGTGTTGGTGATGTCGTCGACCCAGACGCTGATCGGGCCGGTGTAGCCGCTGATGTTCAGGAACCGGATGTGCTCGAGCGTGCCGAAGCCGCCTTCGAGGATGTTGTTCGCAGTGGTGCCGGCGAACGCGGTGACGGGATCGAGCGTGAGGTCGAAGGTGAACTGTTGCCAGGTGCCGTCGAGGGTGAGCGTCTGGCCGTCACGATTGATCCACTCGATTCCGCCGGTGGAACCGCCGTTGTCGCCGATGTTGCTGAAGGCGCCGCCGCCGGCGCCGGTCTCGCGGAGACCGATGGAGATGGCGAGCTGGGGGGCTTGGGCTGCGGTAGCCGCGGCGAGCGCGAGGGCGCAAGAGATGCTGAGTGGCTTGAGCATGTGTGGAGTCAGGTCCGGTGGGAGAAGTCGCGCCGTCGAACGACGCTTTGCTGCGGGAACGCAGCGCGCGCGATTCTAGCGACACTCGCCGTGATCGCCGTCTCGTGGTGCCGAGCAGCGGTTCGGTGCTGCGAAAACGACCGGGAGAGTGCGGTGCCACCGTGATCGCCGTAGCGTCTTCTTTCGATGTCGAACGCTAACTCGCGCCACCCACGGGTGCTGCTGCTCAGTGGAATCGATCCAACCGGCGGCGCCGGGCTCGCTCTCGACGTCCGCGTAGCGAGCGTGCTGGGCGCGACCGCAGCGGCGATCCCGACTTGCTTCACCGATCAGGATCGCGACGGCTTCCGACTCGCGCGCGCGACCGACGATTCATGGCTCCTGCGGATGCTCGACGCGAGTGGTGCCGTCTCCGCGATCAAGTTGGGCATGTGCGCGAGCCCATCCACGATCGATGTGATCGCGGACTGGTTCGCCGCACGACCCGCACCGCGTCCGTGGTTCGTGGTCGATCCGGTGCTCTCCGCGACCGCAGGTGGCGGCCCATCGGCCGCCGACGCGGTAGCGCAGAGGATCGTCGGGCGGTTGCTCCCGCTCGGCGTCGTGATCACGCCGAATCACGCCGAACTCGCGCGGCTGGCGAGCGACGGCGATCCACGGACGCTGTGCGCGCTCGGTGCCCGGGCCGTCCTACACAAGGACGGCCACGGTGACGGTTCGATCGCCGTCGATCGATTGATCGAGCGCGAGGGTGCGATCGGGTTCCCACACTCACGACTGCGACGTGGCCCGGTGCACGGAACCGGTTGCGCGCTCGCGACCGCGCTGACGGTCGGCCTCGCCGGCGGCCGCGATCTTCGCGCTGCGACCGGTGACGCGATCGGGCACGTCACGCGTTGGATCGCGGACACCCCGGATTCCTTCGATGGTCGTTGGGATCCGATCGCGGTGTCGGCAACGCGATGACTCGATCGGCGAAGACTGGCCCGGACTACTCGCGACGACGTTCACGAGTAATGCGGGCCAGGTCGCGCTTCGATCCTGATCAGTTCTCGTCGGTGCTCGCTGCGAACAACTCGGCGATGAGCGGTGCGTAGCGTTCGTTCACGATGTGGCGACGGATCTTCATGGTCTGCGTCATGAGGCCGTTCTCGGCGGTCATCGGTTCGAGCAGTGCGCGGAAGCTGGCGATGCGCTCGCTCGGGCGGAATCCCTGGGCCCGCGAGACGAGACGATCGATCTCCCGCCGCAACAGCCGCTGCACGGCGTCACTTCGCAGCACGCCTTCGTCGTTCTCCCAGTCTGCCTCGGCGATCTCCTGGCTGAGGTTCTCGGCGTTGATCACCAACAGCGCGCCAAGGTGCTTCTGGTCCTGTCCCAACACGACCACCTGATCGATGAAGGGCGAGGTCTTGAGCTGGGTCTCGAGGCGATCCGGTTCGACGTTCTCACCACCGGCGAGCACGATGGTGTCCTTCGCGCGACCGGTGATCCGCAACTCGCCGCGCGAATCGATGCAGCCGAGATCGCCGCTGTTGAACCAACCGTCGATCAACACGTTCGCGGTCTGTTCGACGTTGTTCCAATAGCCCTGCATCACCTGCGGACCGCGGATCCAAATGATTCCGACGCGATCCGGCGGCAGCACGTGGCCGCTCTCGTCGCGGATCTCGCACTGTGTGCGCGGCAGCGGTGGGCCGATGGTGTAGGCGCGGTTGTGCTCGAGTCGCCGTAGCGCGACGACGGGGCTCGTCTCGGTCAAGCCGTAACCGTTGAGCAGCGGGATGCCCATCCCGAGCAGAGATTCGTCGACGTGCGCGGGCAGGGAACCGCCGCCGGAGACCGCGATTCGGAGCCGCCCGCCGGTCGCTTGCCGCAGCTTGGGCAGCACGCTGCGGCCGAGGACCTTCTGGCTCAGGCGTGTGACGATCCCGGCGCGTCCCGCGCCGATCGCGCGACAGTTGGCGAGCACTCGATCGACGATCTTGCGCGCGATCCCGACCTGCTTGCGGCACTGCGCGATGATCCCGTCGTACAGCATCTCCCAGACGCGCGGGACCGCGACGAAGATCGTCGGTTGCACCGCGCGCAGGTCTTCGCGAAGCCGACGGCGATCGGAGTAGACGAGCTGGCTGCCGGCGTATAGCAGCACGTAGTCCATGATGCGTTCGTAGCTGTGCCACGAGGGCAGGATCGACAGCGCGGTGTCTTCGCGATCGAAGTGGAGGACCTCTTCGACCATCTCGATGTTGCTCAGAAGATTGCCGTGGGTGAGGGTGACTCCTTTGGGATTCGCCGTCGTGCCGCTCGTGTAGATGACGGTGAGCAAGTCTTCGCGGCCGACCTGCGCGGCGACACGATCGAGTTCACCGGGATGCGCGGCGAGGAAGGCCCGGCCGCGCTCACGCAGTCTGTCGAAATCGAGGATATCCGGGTCCTCGCTGCGTTCGGCGAGCACGCAGAAGGTCCCGAGGTTCGGGAGCTGCGCACGGAGCTGCGAGAGTTCCCGAGCTGCCTTCATGGTCTCCACGAAGACGAACTGGCAGTTCGCATGCCCGAGCAGGAACGCGAGTTCGGCGGGTGCGGTGTCGGTGCCGCGTGGGACGTCGGGAGCACCGATGCGGGCGCAGGCGAGATCCGCGATCAACCACTCGCGGCGATTCTCGCTGATCAAGCCGACCCGGTCGCCGCGACGGACGTCGAGGGCGAGGAGTCCGGCCGCAACTTCCCTCACCGCGTCGGCGAGCTGCCGGAACGTGGTCGGCTCGCCACCCTTGGCGTCGCGGCGCGGCAGGAACACGGCATCGCCGAATCGTGTGGCTGCACGGTCGACGAGAGCTGCGAGGTTTTGGAGGCGGGGCTCGGACATCCGTGAGAAAGATGACCGGCCGATGCGAAGGCGGGAAGGGGCATCAAGGGAAAGGCCCGTCGATGCCGAAAAGTCGCTTGCGTCGCGTGGTCGAACTCTCTATAGGTCTGGCCCCTCGAACCCGCGGGTGTAGCTCAGTGGTAGAGCATCACGTTGCCAACGTGAGGGTCGTGAGTTCGAGCCTCATCACCCGCTCCATCGACGCGACCTGCGCCGGCCAGATCGGCCGCGCAGGTCGCGTTTCACTTTCCAGGCGATGGGTGGCGGTTTCGAGGATCGGATCGGCCCGGGCGGATGGTCCGAGCGGCCCGTTCGTCGGGGTGGTGGGGGTCCGATCCAGGCGGCGCCGTACGGCCCGGATGCCGGAATCGATCCGGGCGCCGGGACCCTTCCCCTTCCAGGTCGAACCTTGACTGCACTCGTTCACGTCACGCCGCAAACCGAAGACGGCGTCATCTCCAAGGTCCTCCGCAACGATCAGGACGGCTGCGAGGTCGAGGTCCGGATCCCGCTCAGCAAGCGTTTCCGCAACTACGTGGTGGGGCGCGAGAGCGAACTCGTGCTCGCTTCACGAAGCCGCATCGCTCGCGTCGGATTCGACGTTACGCCGACCTCGCCGATCAGTCTGGATCACGATGTCGCTCACTTCAGTGCGCGCGTCGATGTCGCCATTCCCAGTTACGGGCTCGGCGAGTTCGTGCACGACGTCATGGTGCCTGGGCTCCGCATCGGTCGGCTCGTGTTCTGTCCGAAGGATCGGGCCCTCGACTCGCGCGGCATCCTCGACGCGATCCGTGCCGGGGCGCTCCAGTTGCCCCACGCCTACTCGATCGACGAGCAAGGGCGTTTCACGATCACCCCGCATCGGCGCGTCTACGAGCTCGCGCGCAAGCTGACGCGCGATGACCTCCTGACCATCCTCGCGTCGGCCGATGGGCGGAGCGTGCTCAATCGGCTCCAACTCGCGCGGGACGTGGAGAACGTGGTCATGGAGCCTGGGCAGGGCGTGATCACATCCTGCTCGATGTTCCTGCACCGGCACTACGTCGTGCTCGATCGCGAGTCGGACCAGCTCGGCAAGCACCTCCAGGCGATCGTGCTGGATCCGATCCGGACTCGCGGCACGCGGGTGTTCCTCGAGTTCCGTAACTGCTCGGATCAGATCATCGTCAACCCATCGGTCAGCGCGCGGATCTACGAAGCCGTGCCGAGCGAGCCCCAGGTGCGCACGGTGCCGGTGAAGCTGCCGGAGTCGATGGTGGGTGCGGCGAAGGCCAAGGCGCGCTTCTCGGCCGTGCAGTCGTTGTTCGACAAGTTGGCGCCCAAGGCCCGCGAGAACTACTTCGATCGCATGGTCGCGGTGGTGGACGACTTCGAAGCCATCGCTCGTGGAGAGTCACCCCGGTGGATCTGGCATTCGCCGCCGGGGAACGGGGCGACGATCGAGAAGCTCCGCGCGGGTCGCGACTACTCGCGCGATCCCCTTCCGCGATTCGGCACGGAGATCCTCTCGCAGGTTCCCGCCGGCACTCGCGGCACGGTGTTCCTCAGCTACTTCCCCAACCTGATCGAGCACGTCGAGATCTGCAAGGCCGCGATGGAGCGACGGATCGGTCGCCTGGTGTTTCGCCAGGCAAGCTACGAGCACGGCCCGTTCCTGTCCGCCAAGGACCACGCTCGGCTCGCCGACTACCACTCGCTCGGCATCGAGGTGTTCTGGTGCAACGACGCCTGGGGACACCTCGCCGTGCACACCTTCCGCGGCCTGCGCGGCTACTTCGTGGAACCGCAGGACGAGGCGCGATTCCAGAAGGCGCTCATCATCGCGATCTACGGCTCGACTCGGCCGCTGAGCGATCGTGACGCGACCCACCTGAAGGAGCTGCTCGCCGGATTGAAGTCGATGTTCGGCGAGAACCTCGCGATCCTGACGGGCGGTGGTCCCGGCGCGATGCAGCAAGCCAGTGAGATCGCGCACGGCCTGGGGCTGTTGGTCGGTGCGAACTACATCGAGACCGTCGACCAGGGCACGAACAAGGACGCCGACTTCTACCAGTGCTTCCAGGACATCAGCCGGCACAACCGCCAGCGCTGGTTCGAGATCGCGAGCTTCCAGATCTTCTGCACCGGCGGACTCGGCACTCTCGAGGAGGTCGGTCTCACGATGACCGACATCAAGCTCGGCGTGATCGAGACCTCCCCGGTGGTGTTCTTCGGTCGACACGGCGACCACCCCTATTGGGAGCCGTTGCGGCAGCAGTTCAAGATCATGGTGCAGGACAAGCGCGCGCCCGAGTGGATCGACAAGAACGTGCTGATGACCGATGATCCCGCCGCGGTCCCGCCGTTCTACAAGCGCATCCTCGAGATCGGGTGAGCGTCGGCGGCGAGGATCACCCTCGCATGAGCGCGCACGCATCGTCGACCGAGCCCGAACTCACTTGGTGCGGCAACGTGGCACCGGCGCGGGATCTCGATGGCTGGCTACGGACGATCACCGAGCACTACGCGGCGGTCGCGCAGGCGGATGACCCCGGGAATCGACCGGCGGGTCATCTCACTCCACTCGGAGTCTGGTGGCCGGCGTCGGTCGCGGCAGCGTTGGCGAGCGATGCGCCACTGCGGTCGCGCGTCCACGAGCTGCTCGCTGCGCACGAGCTTCGCATCGCGACGCTCAACGCATTCCCGTTCGGCGACTTCCACGCGGATGTCGTGAAGACCGGGGTCTATCGACCGAGTTGGGCCGACGCTTCGCGGGTCGACTACACGCTCGACTGCGCGCGTGCCGTTGCGGGTTTCGCAGTTCCAGGTGACGTCATTCCCATCTCGACTCTGCCGCTGGGGTTCGAGGATTCGCGTCGCGCGGCGATGCTCGACAACTTGCGACGAGTCGCCAGGGAGCTCGCTCGGTTGCAGGACGCGACCGGTGTGCGCTGTGTGCTGGCGCTGGAGCCCGAGCCGGATTGTGAACTCGAGCGCGTCGACCGAGCCGGTGCATTCCTCTGTGACGAGGTCTTTCGCGCTCAGCCTGACGAGTCCACTCTGCGGCAGCACTTGGGAGTGTGTGTCGATCTCTGTCATCTCGCGGTCGTCTTCGAAGACGTGGACGCGGCGTTTGCGAGCCTGCGCGCGCGCGGCGTCGAAGTCGGCAAGATCCAGGTCAGTTCGTGTCTCGAGTTGCGTGACGGTTCGGCACTCGATGCGCTGCTCGCGTTCGACGAGCCGCGCTACCTCCATCAGACCGCGGCCGACGGGGGCCGGTTGCGCGCCAAGGATCTCGACGAGGTGCGGACTCGGCGCGCTGAGTTCGCGGCCGCCGGGCTCGTGCGCACCCACTTCCACGTGCCGGTGTTCTGGGACGATCCAGGCGCGCTCGGCTCCACGCGCGAACAGGTCGTTCGCGCGCTGCGGGCGGTCGCCGCGCCAGCACCGCTCTTGGAAGTGGAGACCTACACCTGGAGTGTGCTCGGCGAAGCGTGGCGAGAGGGGATCGACCTTCCGACGGCGATCGCCCGCGAATTGCGATTCGTCCGCGAGGTGATCGCCGGGCGAAACGCCGGATGCCCGTAGCCGCTCCGGTCGCGGAGCGACGAATCACCGCAACATCCATTGGGGCCGCTTGCGCGCGGGAAGTTGCGATCCCATCCTCAGCGCCCCGTCATGATCCAGATCTCGGACCTCCGGAAGGAGTATCGCCACGGCAGCGAGACCGTCGTGGCCTGCGCGGTCGATTCCCTCGAGGTCGACGATGGAGAGCAGGTGGCGCTCGTCGGTCGATCCGGCTGTGGGAAGACCACCTTGTTGAACATCATCGCCGGGATCCAGAAGCCGACGACCGGACAGGTGGTGGTGGACGGAGTGACCGTGTCGAGGCTCGGCGAATCCGCTCGCGATCGGTTCCGTGCCGAGCGGGTCGGCATCGTCTTTCAATCGTTCAATCTGCTGCAGCCCTTCACCGCGCTGGAGAACGTCCTCCTCGGCGCGACCTTCTCCGGCAAGCAGTCGGGCGGCGTCAGGCAACGAGCGATGGAACTCCTCGAGCGAGTCGGGTTGCACGACCGCAGTCACCACTTGCCGCGGGAACTCTCGATCGGGCAGCAGCAGCGCGTCGCGTTGTGTCGAGCGCTGATCCACCAGCCAAGATTGATCCTGGCCGACGAACCGCTCGGCAACCAGGATCGAGTGACCGGTGCCGCGGTGCTCGCGATGCTGCTCGAGATCGCGCGCGCGGAGCGCCGCACGGTGTTGATGGTCACTCACGATCCGGAGAGCGCGGCGCTGATGGAGCGAACCGTGGATCTCGCGACGCTGCGAGGTGCGGCATGAGGTTGTCGGCGATCGCTTGGCGCAACCTGCGGATCCGCGGGCTCAGCAGTTCGCTCACCGCCTTCTCCGTCGCACTGGGTACTGGCCTGATCGCGGCGATCTGGCTACTGCTCGCGCAGGTCGAATCTCGCTACACGAGCAGCCTCGCCGGGTACGACGCGATCGTCGGGCCCAAACAGGGTTCGTCGCTGCAGTTGTTCCTGTCGACGGTCCTCAACCTCGACGATCCCGCCGGGGTATTGCCGATGAGCGTCTACCGCGAACTGCGCGACGGCCGCCTGGCGAAACGCTACGGCGTTCGTTACGCGATCCCGCAGTCGCGCGGCGACACCTTCGGAGGTTTTCCGGTCATCGGCACCACCGATGAGATGTTCACCAAGTTCTCGCGTGGCAGCGATGGAAAGGCCCAACTCGTCCTCGCCGAGGGCAGTGCTTGGACCTTCTCGCACGAGGACTTCCTCTCATTCGCGAACGACTACGCGCGCGAGTTGACGGCGCATGGCGGCGATCTCCACGATCACGACCACGCCGGCGGCGAGGAAGCCGGTCACGAGCATCTCGAGTTCCCGAAGAAGGAATGGTGCAAGGCGGTCATCGGCGCGACCGTCGCGGCCAAACTCGGCCTCGGCCTCGGCGACACGTTCACTCCGGTGCACGGCCAAGATGAGCCTGGGGCACACACGCATGAGGAGGCGAAGACGACCATCGTCGGCGTGTTGGCGCGGACCGGCACGCCGATCGATCGCTCGATCTTCGTCCCGATCGGTCTGCAGCTCTCACTCGACGAGCACAACGCCATTCAGCCACCGCGCGGCACGAACCCGGCCAGCCTCGAGTTCACCGCCGACATGGTGCAGATCTCCGCGATCGTGATCGACGCCCGTCATCCGCTCGCGGCCAGCAACCTTCGCTACGACTTCCAGACTCGTCCCGATGCTCAGGTCGCGTGGCCCGGGCAGGAGATCGCCAAGCTGCTCGGCCTGGTGGGGGATGCTGCGGGCATCCTGCGCGTCGTCGCCTGGCTGGTGATCGTCGTCGCGGCCGCCGGAGTGCTCGTCGCCCTCTACAACACCATGAACGAACGACGGCGGGAGATCGCGATCATGCGGGCGCTGGGAGCGCGTCGTGGGCAGGTCTTCGCGATCGTGGTCATCGAGGCGGGGATCGTCGCCCTCTTCGGAGCCGTGCTGGGCGTCCTCCTCGCTCACGGCGCGGCCTTTGCCGCCGGACCTGCGATTCAGGATCGGGTGAATGTCCCGATCGACCCGATGGCGTTCACCTCGGACGAGATCTGGCTTATCCTTGCCGTCGGAGCGGTCGGCGTCGTTGCCGGCCTGCTTCCGGCCATCAAAGGTGCGGCGACCGAAGTCGCGAGCAACCTTGGGCCGATCTCCTGAACGAAGTGAACTCCACGATGTCACGCCTGATTGCGATCCTCGCTGCGATCGCCGTTTCTCTCAGTGCGGCGATCGCGCAGAGCCCGAAGCCACCTGCCGTGACACCGCCCGCGGGGAAGCCGACGGTGGAAGTCCAGAAGCCGGAGCCGGCCAAGCAGGACGGGGACAAGGGGAAGGTCTCCGGCAAGTCGCAGGAAGGCGACAAGCCGCAGGACGGCGGCAAGTCGCAGGACGGCGGCAAGCAGCCCGACAAGCCGAAGTCGGAGACGCCGATCAAGGAGCCGAGCGTGGAGGTCGAGGAGGATCCCGAGGACCTGCCCCTGCCGCCCGGAGCGAGCCCCGAGGACATCCGCGCGATGCGAAGTCAGGCCGAGATGCTCCGCACGGAGCGTCGACTGATGGAGCGATTGCGGGAAGGCAAGATCAAGGGCATCGAGAAGCTGGTGCGCTTCGAAGACATCTGCGACTGGCCCTACGACGACGGCTTGAAGGGCTGTCCTGAGGCAGTTCGCAAGCTCGACGGCAAGAAGGTGGCGATGATCGGCTTCATGCTGCCCATCGACGAAGTCGAGAACATCAAGGAGTTCCTCTTGGTGCAGTCCCTTTGGGCTTGCTGCTACGGAACTCCCCCCGACATCAACGGAATCGTTCGCGTCGTGATGAAAGGCGACAAGCGAACCGACTACCAGTTCGAGCCCGTCCTCGTCACCGGCACGTTCCGAGTGCGCGAGACGCGCGAGGACGAGTACTGTATCGACGTCTTCCAGTTGGAAGCGGAAGACGTCAGTGTCGTGAAGTGAGCGCGTCGCGCAGATCTCGCTGCGCGACCAGGTCGTCGCCGAGCGCTGCGGGCGACGAGCTGCGAATTGCGGGCGACGGCACATTGTGGGGTTGGTAGGTGCCATGGCTTGACCTCCGACCCTCCTCGGCTTATGTTTGAACTTCAACATGAGCGAGGCACTGCATTCCAAGATCGCCGACGCGCTGGCGCGCCTCGCGACTCTCGCGCGCTCGAGCGAGCAAGGCGGAGCGGATGCCGAGGCGGTTTCCCCGCTCCAGGCGCGGGTCCTCAACACTCTCGCGCGGCGTGGCGCCTTGCGAGTGGGAGACATCGCCCAAGAGCTGCTCGTCACCCACGGCACGGCGAGCCTTGCGATCTCCGCACTGGCCGAGAAAGAGCTGATCGCCAAGACGCCCGATCCCAGCGAGCATCGTGCGGTGCTGGTCGAACTGACGCGGCGCGGCAAGGCGGTTGCGCGCAAGGCGGGCAGTTGGGTCGCGCTCGCACTGGAGCCCGCGGTGCAGCGACTGCCGGCTGCTCGCGCCGGCGAACTGCTCGCGACCCTGCTCGACCTGATTCTCGAACTCGAAGACTCCGGCGCCATCGCCCGGTCGAGGATGTGTCTCACCTGCCGTCACTTTCGCCGCAGCGGCGGGAGCGGCGAGCGACCGCACTTCTGTGCCTTGCTCGAATCGCCGATCCGCGGTCCCGATCTGCGCGTCGAGTGTGCCGATCACGAGTGGGCCGTTCCGCCCATGGAGGCTCGCTGATGCTGCCGACCACTCTCGCGTTGCGCCGTGCCCCCGCGGCCGTCGAGGGCCTGAACCGCTCTCCTCGGCCCCGCCGACGGCGCGGGTAGACCGCGCAGTTTCGCTCTGCTGGTTCGACGCAATGGCTGCGCCGTCGAACTCGCCCGTTCTTCCCACCCCAGTCCTTGTTCGCAGCCCGTGAGTTTGAAGTTCAACATGAAAACGATGCTTCCTTCGCCCAAGTCTCTCGACTGCGGCCCGCTGGATGGCGAGCCCGTGTTCACCGTCGCGCGACCGAGCGCGATCCGTCGACCCCGCGTGTTCGCCGGGTTCCGTTCGAGTTCCGTGCGGCTCCGCCATCTCGGGTTGCTGCCTTTGGTTCTTGCCGTTGCCTGTGCCTCCTCGCGTTCCGAGGGATCGCCTGGGCAACTCTCGCCCCGTCCCGATTCCCATCACGTATCAAACACCCATCCCAGCGCCATGAATCGAGCTGTCTCTCACGCTGCGGCCCCGATGAGCGAGAGCGAGTTCGCGCTGCTCGCGGAAGTCGCCCTGTTCGGGGCGGACGATCGCGCAGCCCTGCGGGAGTCTCTCCCGATCCTCGCGCCGCAGGTCGATGCCATCCTCGACACCTGGTACGGCTTCGTCGGCCAGAAGCCGCAACTGCTGACCTACTTCGCCGATGCGGAGACCGGCAAGCCCGACGCTGATTACCTGGCGAAGGTCCGCGTTCGGTTCGGCGAGTGGATCCTCACCACCGCTCGGGCCGACTACGACCAGGCCTGGCTCAACCAGCAGTTCGAACTCGGGCTTCGCCACCACCGAGCGAAGAAGAACCGAACCGATGGGGTGAACGCCGCACCGATCGTTCATTTCCGCTACATGCCGGCACTGCTCTACCCGGTCACCGCGACGCTACGACCCTTCCTGGCCAAGGGCGGTCTAAGCGACGCCGAGGTCGATCGCATGCACTCCGCCTGGGTCAAGTCGGTGCTGCTGCAGGTCATCTTGTGGTCGCGGCCCTATGTCCAAGACGGCGACTTCTGATCGGCCCGGGAATCCGGCCGCCGAGGCACGGCGGACCGAGGCGCAAGGTCCGCCCACCGCCCTGCCGATAGTTGCCGACGGATGCCGTCCTCTCGTCGAGCCAAGTCTGCGTCGCTGACGCTTCGCCTGTGCGCGGTGCTGGCAGCGGGTGCTGCGGCACTGTCCGGCGTAGTGACGATCGCCGGTGTGGAAGAGGCGGCGCGGAATCAGGAATCCGCGCTTCATGAGCGGCAGCTCGCACTCGGCGAGTCGATCGCCCGGCGAGTCGCGCCGTTGCTGGAGCGGGACGACGAGGTTCGGCTCGCGGTGGTCGCGGCGTGCGTCGCGGATCTCGCGACTGCTCGTGTCCTGGTCTTGGATCAGGGCGGGATCGTCCGCCTCGATACCGGCAACTCCGAACGCGGCCATCGGCTCGCGCTCGTCGCGAGTGACGGGCTCACGAGCCGTGCTCTGGGCCGCGAACGCTTCGAGGTGTTGGCGCCCGCGTTGGGCAACGCCGGCTTCGTCGGCGAGGTCCGACTGCGTTACAGCACGAGTGGGTTGCCGCCGGTCGGTTTCCCTTGGACTCTCTTCGGTGTCGTCTTCCTGTGTTGTGCCACGTTGATCTCGATCGCGGGGTGGATGGTGCACTCATGGGTCGTGCGACTTCGTCGCATCGCCGAGCACGCGCGAAGCCTGGCGCGCGGAGAGATGCCGGTGACCGCGCATTCGCGTGACGGCGGTGCGGTCGCCGACGTGCACGAAGCGATCCTCGAATTGCGGGTGCGAGGGGAGCAGAGTGCGCGCGACGCACGCAGCGGTTGCCTACTCCTCGCTCGAGAACTGGTGCACGCGCTCGAACTACGCGGTCACGTTCCCGTGGGGCGCCCCGAACGCGTTCGCCGTCATGCCATCACCCTGGCGGAGGCTGCGGGTTTGAGCAGCGAGGAAGTCGTGGCTGTCGCCGAAGCAGGTCTGGTGCTCGATCTAGGGAAGTCGGGGGTGCGGCCGACGGTGTTCCAAGCACCGCATCAGTTGGATGAGATCGAGCGCGCATCGTTGCGCGAACATCCCGTCCGCGGGGCCTCCCTCTTGGCAGCTCTTCCGGAACTTGTCGCGGTCGCTCAAGCGGTGCGCCATCAAGAAGAGCGCTGGGACGGCGGCGGCAGTCCAGATGCGCTCCGCGGGGAACGAATCCCCGTCGCCAGTCGCGTGCTGGCGATCGCCTCTGCGTACGACCTCTTCCTCACCGGGGACGCATGGCACCCCGCGCTGCCGTGGCCGGACGCACTCGATGCGATCCGCGATCAGGCCGGCGGAGCCTTCGATCCTCAGTTGGTCCAGATCTTCGAGTCGATCGTGCGGCAGTCGCCGCCGCCGGCACGATCCAGAGTCCTGGTGCCGGCGCTCGGGCGAAGCCTCACCGAGCATGGCTCGATCGACGCGCACCCTGACGCAGTCGAGGGCGGCACCGGTCCGATTGCTTTCGGCGATGCTCCGCTCGAGGTCTTCTTCGATGAAGACATCGAGCGCGACGAGGACTGAGTCGGGGAGCCTTCGATCGGCGAACAGCGAGTGGCCCGAAGGGCCTATGGCTCGCCTGAACGGCTGGCCCGGACTGTTCGCAAATGTCGTCGTGAGACCGACACAGTCCGGCGCCCGGGAAGGAGCTGCGTCGGCCGACGTCCGAAGCGTCGCCGTAGCTGCGCTGTCACGGACGAGCCGGCGTCGCGATGTCGTTGGGCGCGAGTTGCGGCGATCGCAAGAGCCGATCACGAAGATTCCAGGCTGGGCATCCAGGCTGGGCAAACGTCCACGGAGCAATCGCGCGGCGAGCACTCGAATCGGTTGGCGAGGCGAAAAAATGCCGGGGGGGAAACTTCGGGAAAAGGGGAAGAAGGAGAGTCAAGTTTTTACGCCCTTGGCGGCAACCCCCGGCTCACGTTCGCCTGGGTGAGGGACGCATCGTGTCGCCACGTCGCGATCTCACCAAAAACCGATTGTTCAAGAGCTACCAGTGCTGCAACGTCAACACCGGGCAAGTGGACAGGCCAATCCCTGCACACTCCACTTGCGAAATCTCCGAGAAGTCTAGCTCGCAGTGTCAAGGATTCAAGCTCGACGAGTTTGGAATTCTCAACGCGATTCCGTCACCGCTGCGGAGTCGTTCGTGATTTCCAGAGCATCGGGCAATCGCTCCGCAATCGCACCAACCGGAAGCAACACGACACTGGTGCTCTCGACGATGCGAGCGGGTCCCGCGACTCGATCGCCGATTCGGAGATCGGCCCGCTCCCAGGTCGGCAAGGTGCGGCCGAGTGGGGCGGTGGCCGGGTCGCGCGGTCCTTGTGGCTTGCCAGACGCTGGTGCGGCGAGCGGGGGGAGGGTGGGG
Source organism: Planctomycetota bacterium (assembly GCA_050181465.1). GTDB lineage: Bacteria > Planctomycetota > UBA1135 > UBA1135 > UBA2386 > JACRLW01. Next base: position 47,076 of record JBFXDD010000015.1, on the reverse strand, counting down.
CCTGGCCGCGCCAGCGTGACGCGAAGCTCAATGCACTCGACCGCCGCGCCGTCGCGGGCGAAGCCGAATCGGTGCCGATGGAGCACGGTGAATCGCTCCAGTAGGCCGCTGCCGACCGCGAGCCACAGTCCTCTGCCCTGCCCGAGGTAACGCAAGCGAACCTCGGCACGAACCGCGGTGGGTCGCGGGCCACCGAGCCGTCGGCGCAGAGCGGTCCCGAACTCACGGGCCAGGCGGTTGACCGCCCTGATCCCCGTGGGATCGAGACGGCGACGCAGTGGATGGATCTCTTCGAAGCTTTCCCCCGCGAGTGCGAGACCGATGGCCGAGAACGCACCCGGATGGTTGGGGATCAAGGCGCGGGGCATGCGCAGGCGGGCCGCGAGGCTTGCTGCGACCAATCCCCCGGCTCCGCCGTAGGCGCACAGCGGTACCCTCGCAGGGTCGACCGATCGGGCGCTGGTGATCACCATCAGAGCCCGCGCCATCGCAACCTCGGCAACTTCGAGAACGCCGAGCGCGGTCTGGGTCGGCGTGAGCCCGAGCCGGCGACCGAGAGTCTCGATTGCCCGGACCGACCGATCCGGGTCCAGCGCCATGCCGCTCCTCGCCAATGAATCGGCGTCGAGGTGCCCGAGTGCGACGTGAGCATCCGTCACGGTGGGTTCCGTCGATCGGCCGTAGCACGCCGGGCCGGGCTCGGCGCCCGCGCTCTTCGGGCCGACCCGAAGCGCGCCGCCCGCGTCGACCCACGCAATCGAGCCGCCGCCGCAACCGATCGTGTGGACGTCGAAGGCCGGGAGGGGCAGCGGCAGGCCTCCGATCGTCGCGTCGTCGCCCTCTGCGATCGGCTCGGCATCGACGAGCGAGACGTCCGTCGAAGTTCCGCCCATGTCGAGCGCGGCCAGGCGGGGCTCACCCAGTGCCGCGGCCAGTCTCGCGGTGGCGATGACGCCGCCAGCCGGTCCGGAGAACATCGCTTTGGCGGGGTGTCGGTGCGCTTCGTCCAGCGGGAGGATGCCGCCGCTGCTGCGTAGCAGGCGAAGCCCTCCCGGGCGTACGTCCTCGTCCAGGCGAGCGAGGTAGCGGCCCATCCGCGGCGCGATCGCCGCGTTGAGAATGGTCGCGGTGAAGCGCTCGAACTCGCCGTGGCGAGGCAGCAGCTCGGCGCTGGTCGTGATCGGCACGCCCAGATCGGTGAGGGCTTCCGCGATCCGCAGTTCGTCCTCGCGGTGATTGGGCGAATGCAGGAGACCGATCGCGATCGATTCCACCTCGGCGGCCGCCAGCCGCCGCCGCAGATCGCGCAGCTCGGCGGGGGAGCACGGCGACTCCAGGGAGCCGTCTGCGAGTCGCCGCAACCCGACCTCGAAGCGCAAGTCCCGCGGGACCGGCACCTCCGCCCGGCGCGGCTCCAGGTCGTAGAGCCCGAGCCGATCCTGACGGCCGATCTCGATCAGGTCGAGGAAGCCCCGGTTGGTGACGAACGCGGTGCGGGCGAGACTGCCGGTCAGGACCGCGTTCAGGCCGACGGTGGTTCCGTGGATCGCGTCCACGACGGCGTTCCCACGCGCGCGGGCAATACCCTCGAGGACCGCCTGCGCCGGGTCGCCCGGCGTCGACGGCACCTTGAACACCGAGAGTTCCCCACGGTCGAGTGCGACGACGTCGGTGAAGGTGCCGCCGGTGTCGATGCCGATGCGCAGCGTGGTCACGAGTGCGGCGCAGGATACCGAAGTCCGTTGCGCACGCGACGGGGATGGCGTTCGATGCGAGTCCACCGCGTCCATCCGAATGACCTTCGCGCTCGCACTGCTCGCCGCCTACCTCCTCGGTGGGGTGCCGTTCGGCCTGGTGCTGGTCCGGCTTCTGCGCGGTGTCGACATCCGCACGCTGGGATCGGGCAACGTCGGCGCCACGAACGCGTCGCGCGCTTTCGGCCGTGCACGCGTGCCGATGTTCCTCCTCTTCTACGTGCTGGACTTCGCGAAGGGCTATGTGCCGGCGCGCTGGTTCCCCGCATTCGGCCTCGGGGCAGTCGAGGGCGGCCTCGGACAGGCGGTGGCGTTGGGCGCGGCGGCTGTCCTCGGCCATTGTTTCTCGCCGTTCCTGCGGTTTCGCGGCGGCAAGGGGGTCGCGACGACGACCGGGGTCTTCGCAGCGATCGAGCCGCTCGCGCTCGCCATCGCGCTCGTCGTCTTCTTCGCGGTGCTCGGTCTCACCCGCCGCGTGTTCTTCGGGAGTCTCGCGATCGGGATCACCCTGGCACTCGTCGTCATCTTGCGTGAGCCCGGCACGGCGTTCGGTGCCCGTTGGCCGGCCACGGCGCTCGCGATCGCAGTCGCGGCCTTCCTGATCTGGACTCACCGTTCGAATCTCGCCAAGTGGCGAAGCGCCGCGCGCGGGGGTCTCGCTGCGTGAGCAGGATCTCGGTGCTCGGCAACGGTGGCTTCGGCACGGCGATGGCGATCGCTGCGCAACGCGCCGGCCACTCGGTGACCATCTGGGCACACGACGCGGAATACGCGGCCGAGTGTGTTCGCACCCGGCGCAACCCGCGCTACTTGCCGGAGGTCGAGTTGCCGGCGTCGATCGACATCACTGCGGACGGCGCGCAGGCACTGGAGGGAGCCGACATCGTGCTGGTCGCCGTGCCGACACAGCACCTGCGGACGGTCCTCGTGGCGCTGCGCAGACACATCCCGCTCGGTGTGCCGCTGGTGTCCTTGGCGAAAGGACTCGAGTTCTCGACGGCGATGCGACCGAGCGAGGTCATCCGTGCTGAGGTCGCCAATGCGCCGATCTTGGCGCTCAGCGGTCCGAGCCACGCGGAGGAGGTTGCCCGCGGTCTCCCGGCGGCGGTTGTGCTCGCCGGGGCCGGGCAGCAGGAACGGCGATCCATCCAGGCCGCGCTCTCCGATCGCCATCTACGGATCTATCGCAGTGAGGACCTGCTCGGCGTCGAGTTGTGCGGTGCTCTCAAGAACGTGATGGCGGTGGCGGCCGGAGTTGCCGAAGGCCTCGGGCTCGGTGACAACACCAAGGCAGCGATCCTTTCGCGCGGACTCGCCGAGATGACGCGATTCGGTCTCGCATCGGGCGCGCTGGCGGAGACCTTCCACGGACTTGCCGGGGTGGGAGACCTCGCGGTGACGGCCTTCAGTCCGCATGGGCGAAACCGTGCATTCGGGGTTCGCATCGGCCACGGAGAATCGTTGGCCGACATTCTTGCCAGCACCAAGAAGGTCGCCGAGGGTGTCCATACCTCGCGAGTCGTGCAGCAGCGTGCGCGCGAGTTGGGCGTGGAGATGCCGCTGTGCGATGCGGTGTGTGCGGTCTTGTTCGAGGGCAAGAATCCGCTCGAGACCGTACGCGCGCTGATGGAGCGGGATCGCAAACGCGAGTGCGAGTGACCCACCGCGATCTTGGATTCGCTTGTTGGCACCGACCGTGGTCGGTGAGGATCATGCGCGGCATGCAAGGGTCGTTTGCCGCGCTCGCCGCGGTCCTGGTTTCCTCGGTGCTCACGGCGCAGGGTGTCCGTGAACTCAGCCTGGTCGATTGCTTCACGATGGACGGCACGATCGTTCCCGACCACGAGGCGCCGATCGTCTGGCTGGATGGTTCGCATTACCTCGTGTACGGCGCGTTCGAACGCGACGGCGAAGTGCTGCGCACCTTCTTCAGCCAGCACGCCGTCGACGCCCGCGAACGCGTGGCCTTCGTCGATCCCGGCTGGATAGAGGCTCTGGCTGGGTTGCCGGGTCTGCGTCGCGACGACCTGCTCGCCGCCACCGAAGATCCGTCCGCTTTCACCTGGGCACCCGACCATCGCGGCTTCGTGCTCGACTTCGTGGACGATCTGTTCTGGTACGACCGCGTCCACGACACCGCGCACCGCCTCACCCGCGATCCCGCCGACGAGATCGGCGCGATGGTGTCACCCAACGGCGAACTCGTCGCGTTCGCGCGCGACGGCAATCTCTACGTCGTGCCCGTGACCGGGGGAGAAGCGATCCAACTCACCAGCGGCGGCAGCGACGAACTGCTGCACGGCCGCCTCGACTGGGTCTACCAGGAGGAGCTGTACGGCCGCGGCAACTTCCAGGGCTTCTGGTGGTCGCCCGACAGCACCCGACTCGCACTGCTGCGTCTCGATCAGCGTCCGGTCGGCGAACTCACGATCCCGAACGATCGTCCGGGCCGCGAGCTTCACGAGACCATCCGCTACCCGTTGGCGGGAGATCCGAACCCACGAGTGGACATCGGCGTGGTCGATGCCGCCGGCGGCTCGCCGCGATGGTTCGACATGGGGCAGTGGCTCGCCGACGATCCACTCGTCGTTCGCGTGACGTGGGATCCCACCGGTGCCGAGGTCTACTTCCAGGTTCAGGACCGCGAGCAGCGCTGGCTGGAGATGATCGCCGGGGATGCGCGCGAGGGCGGGACCCGCTTGGTCTTCCGCGAGGACAGCCCCTGTTGGGTCGAGGCGAAGCACGAGCCGAGATTCCTCGCCGGCGGGGCCGAGTTCCTGTGGGTGAGTGAGCGCGACGGCTACGCGCATGTCTATCGCTACAAGCGAGACGGAGCGCTCGTCGGTCGCCTGACCACCGGCGAGTTCGAGGTCGACGAACTCTTGTCGATCGACGAGGTCGGCGGCTTCGTGTGGTTCGCCTCGGAGGGCGGTGATTGGAAGTCGCAGCACCTCTATCGCGTGCCGTTGGGCGGTGGTGAGATCGAGCGCATCACGAAGGACGCCGGTTGGCACGAGGTCAAACTCGCACCGGATCATGCGTCGTTCCTCGACGAATGGTCTCGCTTCGACCGGCCGCCGACGTTGGCGATCAGAAAGCTCGACGGCGCGATCGTGCGCGAGATCAGTCGTCCTCGGCTCGAAGCGCTCGAAGCCTATCGGTTGCCCGAAGAGAAGTTCGTGACGATCACCGCGCGCGACGGCGTAGCACTCGAAGCGCTGTTGATCGAGCCTCGCGACTTCGATGCACGGCAGAAGTACCCGACGATCGTGTTCCAGTACTCGGGCCCGCACAGTCCACGCGTGCTCGATCGCTGGCGCTGGCGCGACAACCTCTGGCACATGCGCATGGCGCAACGCGGCTACTTCGTGGCGATCGTCGATTGCCGCACCGGGAGCGGCAAAGGTCGAGTCTCGGCCCAGGCCGGATATCGCCGGCTCGGCCAGACCGAACTGATGGATCACGTCGATGTCGTCGGCTGGCTCGTGAAGCAGGGCTTCGTCGATCCGGCGCGCATCGGGATCTGGGGGTGGAGCTACGGCGGCTATCAGACGCTGTACGACCTCACGCACTGTGATCTCTTCGCAGCCGGAGTTGCAGTGAACCCGGTCACCGATTGGCGCTTCTACGACACCATCTACACCGAGCGGTACATGGGGATGCCGCAGAGCAACATCGAGGGCTACTCGGCAGGCAGCGCGCTCGAGGCGGCCGAGAGTCTGCGCGGCGAGTTGATGCTCGTCGCCTCCACGATGGATGACAATGTGCACGCTCGCAACAGCCTGCGCTTTGCGTGGGCGCTTCAGCGCATCGGTCGACCGTTCCGCTACATGCCGTACCCGCAGGTCCGACACGGGATCGAGGACGCACGCCAGCAGGTGCATCTCTTCCTGTCGATGGAGTCCTTCTTCGACGACCACCTGCGCGGCCGCCGATGAACCGATCGTTGGTGAGCGGTCCACTCTGTCGTTACTTCGCCGTCGAATCCGGTGATGCGTCGACACTGGTAGACGGCGTCCTGACTTGGCGACGCGACATCGGCGAGGCGTTGTCCGGTCGAATCGATCCGTCGCTCGCGTGGCCCGAGCATCCCGCGTTCGACTCCCACGTGTTCGTGCTCCCCGAGTTCGGTTGGGAAGCTCTGCAGTTGTTTGCGGTGTATGCCGAGCGCAGCGACCTCGAGTTGCCGAGCGTGGTCACGACACCCCTGGCACTCGACTCGGCATGGCGCGCTGCCAGCGAGTCGAAGTTCGCGCGCAGCCACTACGGTCAGCTACTGGCCGCCGATCTCTGGCTGCCCGGCTCGTTCGACTTCACGGCGAAGGTGCCGCGCCCCGACGGCGAGGAGTGCACGCTCGGCTCGCTGATCGCGCTCCGCGATCAGGTGGTCTTTCTGGCGCAGCGAAGTGTCGGAGTCCATCCGAGCTCGATCGAGCGCGACGTTCACAGCAACGACCCGCTCCTCGCATCGGCGTTGCCCTCGTTGCGCATCGTGCACGATGCCATCGAGTTCGCGCGCGAGTCGGGCATGCCGCTGGTCCTGCGCTGACGACGTTGCGGCGCGCTCAGCGTATGCCGCCTTTGGCTCTCGCCAACAGCTCGGCGGGATCATGGGCGCGGCCTTCTTTCCAGACCGTCACGACATCGGCCACGGCGGTGATGTCCATCGTGGGATCGCCGCGGACCAGAACGAGGTCGGCGATCTTGCCGGCCTCGATGGTGCCGAGATCCCGATCGACACCGAGTGCCCAGGCTGCGTGTCCGGTCGCGGCTCGCAGCGCGGCGAGGGGCGTGAGGCCCGCCTGCACGAGGTAGGCGAGTTCGCGATGTAGAGCGAAGCCCGGAATGAGCCGGCGATCACCGGTGTCGGTACCTGTCACGATGATTCCGCCGCGCGCGTGCACGAGTGCCAGGAACTCGAGTTGCTTCTTCACACCTGCCGTGAACGCCGCACCCTGCTCGGCGGGCAAGCTCGCGATTCGCAGTGCCCGACCGCGCTCCAAGCGGCGAATCTCCGGCGCCAGATACTCGTCCCAGTCCGAGGTCACGGGCTTCCAGTCGGGGGTCCACGCTGCGAACGCGACGGTCGTGGGTGAGAGCACGACTCGTCGCGCGACGATCTGGTCGACAAGGTCCTGCACATCGTCGCTACTCAGATCCAAAGCACCGATCATCCGAAACTTGGCGCACCACTCGTCGATGCCGGCGATCCGCGCTGGTGCGAACTCACTCATGGCGAACAGACCGTGCTCCAAGCGATCGATGCCCAATTCGATGCCGCGGCGAGCCGTGAGCGATCCCAGATGACCGGTGACCTTGAGTCCGAGTTCGTGTGCGCGTGCCAGCACAGCGACCGCTTCGTCCTCGGTGATCTGCATCTGCAGCTTCAATCCGTCCATTCGCGAACCATGTGTGGCGAGCCACTCGAGTGCCTCGGTCCGATCCGAATAGCCGACCAGCCAGGCGATCTCCCCCTGACCTTTTTCGAAGTAGGGTCCCGCAGTAAGCAGTCGAGCCCCGATCTGCTCGCCGCTCGCAAGTCGATCACGCGCTGCGTAGGCGGCCGCCGGATCCGCCTCCCCCGGTGAGAAGGTCGTGGTGACTCCATTGGCTAGAAACAGCGGCGGGAACGAATCGAACTGCGACTTACCGTCGGCGGTGAAGCAGTGACCGTGCGTGTCGAACAGGCCCGGGATCAGCGTCATCCCCGCGCCGTCCACGCGCGTCGCATCCTTCGGGATACGGAGGTTCGGCCCAATGGCGGCAATTCGACCGTTGCGGATCAACAAGCTGTGACCGATCCGGGGTGCGGAGCCGGTTCCATCGACGATGCGCGCACCGACGATCACGATCGGCGGCGGTTCGGTCAGGCGAGGGTGCGGTGAAGGTTCGATGCAACCTAGGCCCCACAGGCAGAGCGACAGCATGCGCTCCTTACGTCGCTGCGCTGGGGATCGTGAGACTCCACCTCGGGAAGATTGCAGGACCGGTTCGCCGTGAGCGGTTCGATCGGCTTCGGATTCGAGCGAGTCACATCTCGCGATATCCACGGACCATCACGTAAGGTCGATCCAAGTTTCCGAGTCCCTGAACTCCCATCGCTCACGATGCACTCTCGATCGTTGCGTCTCGCCCTCTGTCTCGGAATCCCGATCGCGTGGACGGCCTGTTCGCCATCGCGCGACGCCGCCGTCTTCCACGTCGTACAGCGCGGTGACGTCACGCAGAAGGCGGTCGCCACCGGAGTGGTCGAGCCCGAGCGCGAGACCCAGGTCAATACGCAGCTCGCCGGCTTCGTCCGCAAAGTCCACGTGCGGCTGGGGCAGAAGATCGAGGCGGGTGCTCCGCTCGCCGAGGTCTGGCCGACGCTCACGGAGCAGGACCTGTTGCGCGCCGAGCGCGCGGTGGCCAGTGCGAAGGAGGGTGAGGAGGAAGCGATGGAGTTCGTCAACGGCGAACACACCATGGCCTACCTCTCGCGGCTCATGCAAGGCGGTCGAAGCCTCGACCGCATGAAGCGGGCTGCCGAACGCGGCCGCCGCAGCGCCGAGGAGTTGTTGGAGCTGCTGCGCACGGGGGCCGTCGAGATCGATGGTCGCCGCATCGACTTCGTCGTGCGTGCGCCCGTCGCAGGTCATGTCCTGCAGATCGTGCGCGAGGGTGATCCTGTGACTCCCGCGTCGAACTTCGGGATCGGAACCGTGGTCGCGGTGCTCGGCGATCTCGAGCGCCCGGTGTTTCGCGGCAGCGTCGACGAGATCGACGTCGGTCGGATGTCCGAGGGGTTGGCAGCACGCGTGCGCGTGGGGCCGCTGCCCGATTCGATGCTCGAGGGCAAGATCGTCGAGATCGGCTTGCGCGCGCGGCGCGTCGACAACGCGGTGAACTTCGATGTGCGCATTGCTCTCGAGCCGGTGGCCGGAATCCTCTTGCGGGCCGGCTACTCGGCAGTCGCGGAGATCGAGTTCGCGCGTGCCGTCGACACGGTCGTGTTGCCTGAGCGGCTGATCACGTGGCGCGACGGTAAGCCGTCGGTTCAGGTAGCCATCGACGGCGACCGACTCGAGACGCGCGCGCTCACGCTCGGTGTCGCCGACGGGATGACGACGGAAGTCCGAGTCGGATTGCGTGAAGGGGATCGAGTCGCCGAGCCGAGTGTGCGATGAACCTGCGCACCGTGTTGTCCCTGCTCGGGATCGCGTGGGGGACCTTCGCGATCCTCGTGATGCTGGCGTTCAGCGTCGGCATGGAAGAGCTGTTCGCGGCGCGTGCCGCGGGCTTGGGGGATGCGGTCGCGATCGCCTGGCCCTCACGCACGAGCAAGAACTTCGCCGGTGTGCCGGCCGGACGACGCGTGATCATCACACGGAACGACGCGATCGCGGCCGCAGCGAGCGTTCCGGAGCTCGAAGCATCGAGTGTGGAGTATCGATCGAGCGAGCGGATCTCGACCAGGCGTGCAGCCGCGCGAGTCGTCGTCTGCGGCGTGGATCCCACCTTCGGCGCGTTGCGCGCGCTGGCGCCGCGGCGCGGCGGAAGATTCGTCGATGATCGTGACGTCGCGCAGCGCCGCCGGGTGATCTTTCTCGGCGACAACATCGCCGAACGGCTGTTCGGCAGTGAAGATCCGGTCGGCGCGTTCGTCGATGTCGGCGGCACGCCCTTCCGCGTCATCGGGGTACTCGAGACCAAGGAGCAGGACAGCGACTATGGCGGCCTCGATACGAATCTCGCATTCGTGCCGTCGACGACGATCGAGCAGATGCGCGGTCTCACTGCGGTTCGCAATATCGTCTACCGCGCGCGGGATCCCGCGCGTCAGGACGAGTGCAACGCCGGCTTGATCGCAGCGCTGGGTCGTCGCCTGCGCTTCGACCCGACGGACTCTCAGGCTCTGAGCATCTGGGACACCACCGAGCAGCTTCGGATGATTCAGGGCATCTTCCTCGGCTTTCACTCGATCGTCGCGATCGCCGGGATCGTCACGCTCTTGGCCGGTGCGATCGGGATCGCGCACTTGCTTCATCTGGACGTGCGTCAGCGCCGCGCCGAGTTCGGGCTGGCACTCGCCGTCGGCGCGCGCCCGGTGCAGGTGTTGCGCATGGTCTTGCGGCGCAGTTTGTTTCTGGTCGGTTCCGGTGGGCTCGCCGGTGCACTGTTGGCCGTCGTGATCGTCGAGATCGCCGGCCGCGGACCGTGGGTTGTCGAGACCGGTGTTCCGCGCATCCCGTGGTGGCTGGGTTCGACAGCGGTCGGACTCCTCTTGGCTTCCGGAGTGTCGGCAGGCATGCGGCCGGCGCGGCTCGCAGCACAACTCGATCCCGTGGATTCCTTGCGCGGCTGACTCATGCACCAACTTCGCGAGCTGCTGGCCGAGCTGTGGGCGGATCGACGCCGCTTGCGCCTCGTCGTCGTCGCGCTCGCCTGGGGCACGCTGGGACTCACGGTTCTCGCCGGCTTCGGCGAAGGCTTCGACCGGGCGATGCGTGGCGTTCTCGCCCAGTCCGGCGATCGCATGATCCGAGTGCAGCCAGGTTCGACCTCGCAGGTATTCGAGGGTCGTGCGGCCGGCCGCGTCGTCGAACTCGACTCGCGCGCGATCGCCGCCATTCGCTCGGAGCCGGCCTTCGTGCGCACGAGCGTGGAGTACGTCGCCGGCGGTCGAATCCTTGCCGAGGGCAGAAGCCGATCGGCGAGCATCCGTGGCGTCGAGCAGGACTTCGCGCGCATTCGCGGTCTGCGGCTCGACGCTGACGGCCGCTTCCTGTCCGACCTGGACGTGCGGGAGCGGCGTCGGGTCGTCGTGCTCGGTCGGACGTTGGCGCGCGGCCTGTTCGGCGACAAGAGCGCGATCGGCCGCACGGTTCGGATCGGCACGCAACCCTATCGCGTCATCGGACTGGTCTCGCCGCGCGCGACGGTCTCCAACTATGACGGTGATGACGACGGCAAGGCCTTCGTGCCTTCGTCGACACTACTCGCAGTGTCCAACGTGCGGTGGGCGTCGTACGTGGTCGCGGAACTCGGGGATCCCTCGCAGCACACGAAGGTCGTCACGCGCTTGCGTGCGGCGCTCGGCGGAGTCCTCGGCTTCGATCCGCGTGACGATCGCGCGATCCACATCGTCGACCATGTCGCACTGACCGACCGTATCCTCGCGCTCGTCTTGGGCTCGCGTTGGTTCCTGCTCGCGGTCGGCGTGCTCGGTCTGTGCGTCGCCGCGGTCGGCATCGGCAACTCGATGCATGCGCTGGTCGTCGAGCGCACGGCAGAGACCGGACTTCGCATGGCGCTCGGCGCCACGCGGGCGCAGATCATGAGCAAGCCGCTGCTCGAATCGCTGCTCTTGGTGATGGTCGGCGGCGGCGTCGGCTTCGGGGCCGGCATGCTGTTGCTGGCGGGGATCGACCTCTTGCCGCTGCCGAGCACGACGCGCGAGTATCTCGGCTCGCCGGTCCCGACCGTGGGCGTCGCGGTGGGCGTCGCCGCCTTGCTCGGGTTGGTCGCCGGCTTTGCCGGCGTTGCTCCTGCGCGGCGCGCGGCGAACGTGGATCCCATCGTGGCCCTACGAGCGGAATGACGACGAGGAATGTGTCCGTGACGATCACCGCCTATCTCGAACTTCGCGGCGTGACCAAGACCCACGAGCGCGACGGCGAACCGGTTCGTGCTCTCGACGGCGTCGATCTCGACGTCGCGCGCGGCGAGTATGTCGCCGTGACCGGGCCTTCGGGCTCCGGCAAGTCGACGTTGCTGCACGTCCTCGGTTGCCTCGATTCACCGACGACCGGCAGCTATCGCTTCGCCGGCGAGCAGCTCGCCAACCTGTCCGCCGATCAGCGCAGCCTTCGGCGTCGGCAGATCGGTTTCGTGTTCCAGTCGTTTCACCTGCTGCCGCGGCTGACGGCGATCGACAACGTCGCGCTGCCGCTGCGCTACGCGGGAGTTGGACAGGGCGAGCGGCGTGATCGAGCCGAGCAGTTGCTGCGTCGCGTCGGGCTCGGGGATCGCTTGCTCCATCGCAGCACGCAGCTCTCGGGAGGCCAGCAGCAGCGCGTCGCGATCGCACGCGCTCTGGTGAGCGATGCCCCCTTGCTTCTGTGTGACGAGCCCACCGGCAACCTCGACTCCGCGGCGGGTGCAGCGGTGATCGAGCTGCTCGAGTCGCTCGGTCGCGAAGGGCGCACGCTGATCGTCGTCACGCACGATGCTGCGCTCGCCGCGCGGGCGGCCCGCCGTCTGACGATGCGCGACGGCAGGATCGAGGCGGATGAGTCGGTTCGCTCACGGCGCGATGGTGCACCGTGAGCGGGAACGAGCTCCGCTCCGTCGACCTCAGAGACCGACGCGGACCTTGCGGCCCTGCGTGAGCGAGATCGGCAGGGCAGCGGGCACCGTCGGATCGATCTGCAGCGCCTGGAAGGCGAGTTCACCGCCGCACAGCTCCGGCAGCGCGGGGACCGTGAAGCTGGCGGTGGCGGTTCCGCTGCCGTCGGTGGGCGAACCGAGGTAGTCGAGAATGAAGAGGTAGAGCTCCGCGCCCGCGAGAGCGCCGGCCGTCGAGGCCAGATCGATCGCCGGGGTCTGCAGACCGAAGAGGAACACCGCCGTGTCGTTGGCCACGAAGAAGTCGGCGGTCAGCGTGAACGGGTTGCCGAGCTGCGCGAGGCCGCTGGTGAGCGCCGGCACGCCCGCGTTGCCGGGGCTGCCGTGGCCGATGTCGGTGTTGTGGCTCGCCGCACACGTGTTGATGGTGATCGCGTCGAGCGTGATCGGGCGGAGCGTCGAGTTCAGCGCGACCAGCTCGCGATATCCCAGGTACACGGAGCCGACGAGGTCCGGTACCGAGAACGAGAACAGGGTGCCGTCCGGGTTGCCGAGCGTGCCGCCGAAGCGGGCGGTCAGCGTGCCGCTGGAGACATCGATCAGGAGCCGTTGCCAGCCGTCGTTCACTCCGCTGGTGATCGGGATCGACGCGAGGATGGTCGGCGCGCTGCCGGCGCTTCCGCCCCATGCTCCATTGTTGTGGTCGATCAGGTACAGCGTGACCCCGGTGGAGAGCGCCTGGTAGGTCCAGGAATAGCCGGTGTTGCCGTTGGCGATGAAGCCCGCGCCCAGAGCTCCCGACGGATCGGGGGTGTTGTAGAGATCGCCGCAGCTTCCGCCTACGCCGATGCTCCAGCTCTCGTGTTCGCCCGCTGTCGGAGTCGCAGCAGAGGCCAGGTAGACCCATGCCTCGAAACTACTCGCCAAGGACGGGGCGCCGAGATGCACGGCGAAGTTGCCGCCGCCCGTCTCGTCCCAGAAGATCGCCGCGTTGCCGCCTTGCGGCGATGCCGTGATGGCGTTGGGGTTCAGATTGTTGACGCCGATCGCGGGCCCGACGAGGGTCGGGTCGATCGCGCGCAGGTTCTTGAAGCTGCCGTTCCAACGCGGGGCATCGGCCGGCGGCACGAGAGCGTCAAAGTCGTCGAAGTAGCTGCCGGTTCCCAGGTGGTTGGGCGCGCCTGGAGTCCAGGGCAGATTGCCGAAGGCGAGCCCATTGTCGGCCTGCTGGTAGCCGTCCATGTAGCGGCTGATGGAGATGAACGAGCCGTCTTCGACAAGTTGGCGATTGTCCCAGATGCCTTCACCTTGAACCAACGCCGGGTTGAAGATGCCCTTGTTGGACTCGTAGATCAGCGTGTCGACGACGTTGCTGCTGGGATCGATCAGAGTCAGGGACTCATTGTCGTTCTCCAGAAAGTTGCTCGGCCGCACGAGGTCGACGTTCGGGACGGCGGCATTGCCGACGACGAAGAAGTCGCCGGGTTGGAGAATCGATGTCCCCAGAGCGAGCGAGAAGTTGAGGCCGCTCGGATCACGGCTCTCGAGGATCCAGCCGGTGAGGTCGATCGGGGTGGATCCGCCATTGAAGATCTCGACGAACTCGAAGTCGTCGGTGGAAGAGTCGTCGTACGAGAACTCGTTGATGAAGAGCGTTGGGCTCGTGCCGGTGGGGCCTTGCGGCGCGATGGCGGCGGCCATGAGGAGGGTCGATAGCAGCATGGGTGTCTGGAGTGGATCAGCTCGATGGGCGCGTCGGGTGTCGAACCTCGACACGACGCGTGGGGCTAAGCGACTCAGACGATAGCGGGAGGAAGCGAAGCGCGAGCGACGTCGAATCGCGTCCAACTCGGTCCGCCATGCGGGATGCCGCGTGCGCCGATACGTCTCAGCGCATGAGTCGGTCGCAGCATGTAACGCGTGACGATCTCTCGACGCGCTCGCCGCCGGCCAGCCGACGGCGAGCGTCCGTCCGCTGCTCGCAGGTCAGAACTTCACGGTGAGCAAGTTCGACTGCCGGAACAGCCCATTGCGCGCGAAGAAGTCCATCACGATCGCTTCGAAGTGCAGGGTCATGCCGCCGAGATGCACGCTGCTCGGAATGGACAGGGATACGAACCACGAGCCCGTGCCGTTCGTCCACGGGACCTGCACACCCGGAGTTCGCCCGGTGAAGTCGGCGAGGATCATCGCGGTCGAGGACAGCGGATCGAGACGTAGGGTGCCGAAGTGCGCGATGGGCACCGGGTGCTCGGCGATGTCCATGGTGATGAGCAGCGGTGCGTAGATGCTCTGGCTGCGCAGCAAGAGATCGATCGGTTGACCGACGGCCACCGGCGCCGTCGCGAGGCAAGGAAGCGGCCCCTGGCAGGGTGGAACCGTCGAGCTGAATCCGCACAGCACGTTGTTCACGAGCAACAACGCGGTCTGGCCGTCCGGAAAGATCGTGAGCGAGCGCGCTTGGCTGAACGGTGACGGCGGGGGACAGGCGAGGGTGATCGAGCGAGTTCGTTGCTGGCTCGCAACGTCCCACACCTCGATCGTTCCTGCGCTGGTGTTGATCCATGCCTCATCACCCGTGCGGGTGAACGCTGCCGCGCCGCCGGCGAGCTGCCCGTTCTGTCGGATGGTGACCGAGTTGAGCAATTGACCGGACCGCGTCAGGATTCGACTGCCGTCCGGACTCACGATCGAGCCGATCGTGCCGCTCACGGCGCCGTGATCGTCTTCGCTCACGATCGGCGTGCCGGCCTGATCGGGGTCGAGTCGATACATCGAGTTCGGGCTGAAGCTCTCGGCGATGAACACGAACCGGCCGGTGGGATCGACGGCGAAGGTCGGCTCGGCGCGGATGATGCGGTTGCCGGCGACACGGGTGATGGTGTTGTTGCGATTGCGATCCACCTCGATGACCCAGGCCAGGCCGCTGCTGCTCGGGTTCCCGGTGACCAACACCCGCCCGGGCCGCGACTCGAGGACGTCCCACGTTCTTGCGTCGCCGAGTTCGGTGCCGATCGGGAGCGTCTCGGTGACCGTCAACGTCTCGAGATCGATCGTCGCCAGCGCTCCCGCTTGCCCGACCGCCACGAACAACTCGTTGCCGTCGTGCGACATGTCGATGCCGCGGGGCTGCGGCGGGACTCTCACCGTTGCGATGACCTGCCAAGAGAAGGTCGAGACCACTTGGATCTCACCGATACTCGGGGTCGAGACGTAGAGACGATTGCGAGCGAGGTCGAGCTCGAGATCGTGACCGTCGGCGGGGAAGGCGACGGAGATCGGCTGAGTCTGCGCGGCGAGAGGTTCGGCCACTGCGAATGCGAGTGCGCCGAGGAGGATGCATGGATGGGAAGTCATGATGAGGGGTTCGGGACATCATCATGCCCTTCGTGCTCCCTTTGCCAATGCCTCATCAGCGGCGGCGAGGAGTCCGCTTGTCAGACTTTGGTGGCTGATCGGATTCTTGCAACCGCAAGGCCTGCCGCAGAATCCACTCGATCTGACCGTTGAGGCTGCGCATTTCGGCATCCGCCCAACGCTTTACGGCATCGAGCACTTCGGGCGGAAGTCGCAGCAAGAAGCCTTTGCGTTCGCTGCTCACGGGATCAGTGGTAGAGCGTCCCGGCATTGACGACCGGCTGACTGCCGCGCTCGCTGCAGAGCACGACCATCAGATTCTGCACCATCGCGGCCTTGCGTTCCTCGTCGAGTTCGACGACGCCGCGCTGAGCAAGGCGTTCGAGGGCCATCTCGACCATGCCGACCGCGCCGTCGACGATGCGGGTGCGTGCCGCGATGATCGCCTGCGCCTGCTGCCGCTGGAGCATCGCACCGGCGATCTCCGGTGCGTACGCCAGGTGCGCGAGCCGCACTTCGAGCACTTCGATGCCGGCCATCTGCAGACGTTCGGTGAGTTCGTGGTGCAACTCGGCATTGACCACGTCGGCGCTGCCGCGCAGCGAGGTCACTCCTGGATGTTCTTCGTCGGCGTCGTACGAGTGACTGGCAGCGAGCGTGCGGAGCGCGGACTCCGTCTGCACCTCCACGTAGCTCTCGTAGTCCTCCACATCGAACACCGCCTGTGCGGAGTCGCGAACGCGCCACACGACGACCGCGCCGATCTCGATCGGATTTCCGGCCTGATCGTTCACCTTCAACTTCTCGCTGTTGAAGTTGTGAGCGCGCAGCGACACGAGCTTGCGCGAGGTGAACGGGTTGACCCAGAACAGCCCTTCCTTGCGAAGCGTGCCGCGGTAGTTGCCGAACAGGAGTACGACCAGCGCCTGATTGGGGTTGACGAGGACGAGGCCGCGTAGGACCAGGATGCCGCTGAGCATCATCAGGACGCCGCCGATCCCGAAGGCGGCCTGGCCGCCGGCAGCAGCGCTGCGATTGCCTGCGGTCACCCAACTCGCGATCGCCGCGAAGAGCAGACCGAGGCCCACGAGCAGCATGGCGACGCCGGGTTTCGGCCCGGGGTAGGGGACTTCGCGCGAGGTAGCGTTGTTCATGAGAGGTAGCCTGATGTCGAAGTGATATCACCTCGATATCGGACAGACAACCCCGCTATTCCCAGGAATTCGAGCGGCTGTCGAACTCTTCAGCCGCGGTGATCTCCACGCCCTCGGGGAGGGCGCCGAGAAAGGCCCGACCGTATGGCTTGGTCCGCACCCGCGGATCCAGGATCAGCACCTCGCCCTTGTCGTCGGCACGGCGAATCAGTCGGCCGATGCCCTGACGGAATCGCAGCACCGCCTCGGGCAGCGAGGCCTCGCGGAAGGGGTCGCCGCCGCGTGCCTCGATCGCCTTCATCCGCGCGCGCGTCAGCGGGTGATCCGGCGGCGAAAACGGTAGCCTTGTGACGATCACGAGAGTCAGGGCATCGCCGGGGACATCGATGCCCTCCCACAGTGTGTCGGCGCCGACCAACACCGAGGTCGGCTCGTTCCGCTTGCGTTGCAACAGCTCCCGCATCGGCGCCTTGGACTGGACGAGCAACGGGATGCCGGCGTCCTCGAGCGGGGTGCGGAGCTCTTCCGCGATGGCACGCACGAAACTCCAAGACGTGCACAGCACCAGCGCGCGACCGCCGCGCTGCAGAACGGCATCGCGCACCACTTCGCAGCAGCGTCGTTGGAAGGCATCGGCCGCGGTCGTCGGATCCGGCATGGCGGTCGCCAATCGCACGCGCATGTTGCGGGCGAAGTCGAAGGGGGAGCCTGCGCGCAGCGAGTCGAATCGTTCGCGCACCCCGAGCTGCGCACCGAACCACGACAGGTCATCGGTAGCTCCAGGTGCGAGAGTGGCGCTCACGAGGATCGCGTTCCGTGGGGCGGCGAATACGTGCTTGCTGAGCGCATCCCCGACCGACAGCGGCGCGGAGCGCAAGATCGCCCCGCGCGGCCCCGACTCGACCCATCGCACCGTGTCGCGGTCGCAGGGACCTCGCAGAGACCCCAGCACGCTGGCGAGCGTGACCAGCGACTTGGCGCGTGCACCGAGCTCGGTGCGCAGATCGATGTCTTCCACGCCGAGCAGGCTGCGCTGCAATTCGGCCGACAACTCGAAGAGGGCGGGGGTGAGGGGGTCGTCGAGCACATCGTCCGGTTCGAGCGCGAGCGTGCCGGTGCTGCGACGATGAAGTCGCGCATCGAGTTCGGCGAAGAGTGCGTCGGCGCAGGCAGCGGTTTCCTCGATGCGCAGGCCGAGGACACGCCAGACCTCCGGATCGATCGCCGAGCGGCGCTTGCGGCGCGCGCGCAAGCGTCGCAACTGCCAGTGCATCGCTCCCTTCGTGATCCGCAGTCCCAACTGATCGGTCGCGACGCGCTCGAGGTGGTGCGCCTCGTCGAAGATCACCGTGCCGTGGTCGGGCAGGTAGCGTGCGCCGGCCATCCGCAGTGCGATGTCGGCGCAGTACAGGGAGTGGTTCACGACGATGACCTGCGCCGTCTCCAGTCGGCGTCGCGCGCGCTGGTACGGACACGCGTCGTAGTGCGGACACGCCTTGTAGAGGCAGTTCCCCGCTTCCGCGTTGACCTCCTCCCAGACCGAGTCGTCTACCGGTTCCGCGATCTCGAAGCGGAGACCTCCGTGCGATCGCAGTGCCCAAGCCATGACGCGATCGAGTTGTCCGTCGTGCGTGCGATCGGTGAACAAGGCGCCGCGATCGCGCACCGCGTGGTGCAGCCGGCGCAGGCAGACGTAGTGCGAGCGACCGACCGCGGTGATCGACGACCACTCGAGCGGCAGGACTGCGTGCAGGAACGGCAGGTCCTTCTGCTCGAGCTGCTCCTGGAGGGCGATCGTCCGCGTCGACACCACGACCGGGCCGCGCTCGGGATGCGCGAGGGCATGAAGCACCGCCGGAACGAGGTATGCGAACGACTTGCCGACTCCGGTCCCGGCCTCGGCGAGGAGATGGCGGCCGTCGCGTAGGGCCCGCTCGACCGCGTGCGCGAGGTCGAGTTGCTGCGGCCTCGGTTCGTAGTCGACGAGTCGGCGGCTGATCGCGCCGCCGTCACCGAACACAGCATCGACGTCGAGGTGATCGGTCACGACCGGAAGTCGTCTCCCGTGACGAGTCGATGACGCTCCGGTGCGCGTTCGTCATGCACGGCGGCAACGTTCTGCGGGAAGGGCGTGACGCTGTTCGCGAGAAGATGATGAACGCGTACGCGCGTGGTCGCCGAGTGATGTCGTCCGACCTCGTCGCGGTAGCGGTAGCGCACGAGAACGCGCCGGCCGTCTTGCTTCCGCTCGACGATCTCGATCGACGCCTCGCGCCCGAGCGCGAGGAGAGCCTTGCGCTGCGAGTGATCGCGCAGCCAGAGAATCGACAACAGAACCAACGGCCAGAACACGAATCCCGCCCAGCGCGACCACTGCGGTTGGAACGGATTGCAGAGCGTGCCCTGCATGCGGGCCACGTGCGGATTCCCGGTCGCGAACTCGATGGTGACCGTGTCGCCGGTGGCAATTGCGCGATTGCGCGTGGCGAAGGAGCGGCCCGTGATGGTCTCGCCGGATGGCGAAACGAAGCGGAAGTCGATGGTCAACAGCGGCGTTCCGATCCCGAGGTCGAGGTCGTCGACGGAGTCGACGCTGCCCATCGCGAAGGATCGCTCGGCATCGAGTGCAGGGTCGATCGTTCCGAGAACGTCGACGCCGTGACGGAGGATGCCGACCACGGCGCCGAGAATCATCGCGAGCACCCCGGCCATGAGCAGCGCGACGCGCGGAGGGATTCGCGAACTGGCGCGAAAGGTCGGGCGACGCGGCGGCGGCGGCAGCAAAGTGGGGGTCAAGGCGCGGACCGCTCCGAGGTCGCTGTCGGCATCGAGAAGTCGTCGGGCATCGCGAGGACATGTCGCCGCGGCTCGCGACGATCGTGGACGACCGCGAGCCGCGCGCCCGCCTCGAGTGCGAGCTGTCCGAGTGCGCTGCGCGCGGGGATCGTCTCGCGGGCGTGCACGAGATTGGCGTGGCGGTCCAGGAACCGAAATTCGACGGCCAGCATGGTGGGCATCGACAGCGCGACTTCGCGACAGTGCACCGCTTCGGCCACGGCGACGTCACCGAGCGAGAGGATGCGCCGCGCGTGCACCATCTTCGCGAACCACACCGCCAAGGCCGCCAGTCCGGGTGCGACGAGCCCCAGCAAACCGTAGTGGTGCCAGGGGACCACGAACGCGACCCGCGTGCCGACTAGCCGCGCGACGTGCGGCGTGTCGCGGACGTATTCCACGTCGGCATGCTCACCCACCTTCCAGCGTGCGACGCTGCCGCGAGGTTCGATGCGATCGATGCACTCCGCCTCCTGGGTCGTGCCTCGCGCGTCTTGGAAGCGGAAGGCGAAGTGCGCGATCTCGCCGCGTGTGACCTCCACCCGGAAAATTTCACCATTGGCCCGCGAGCGCTCGACGCCGGGATCGGCGAGTCGTCGCTCCGCCACCGCATAGTGGCTACTCGTTGCGCCGAGCCACAGCATCCAGCTCAGGAGCGAGCCGAAGCCGGTGGCCACGATGCCGAAGAAGCCGAAGCCCCAGCCGCGGAGGACCACGGCGCGCCATCGCACCGGTCGCGGCGCGGGTGGGATCTTCCGGAGCGGCGGGGTCATGCGCGGCGGATGGTAGCTTCCCCGTCGGCGGATGGCGCAGCAGGAGATCGCGATCGTCGGGAGTCGGACCCGTCATCACTCGTCGGCACCCGTTGGCCCGGAAAACTCGTGAACGTCGTCGCGAGCTCGGCGCAGGTCGATGCCCGGCAAGGAGCTGCGGCGGTCGACGATCGAGGTGCTGCGCTGGCTACGCAGCCAGGTCGGAGCCGACGTAGCGCCGCCGCCGGGTGCGACTTGCGGCGATCGCAGCAGGCGTTCACCAATCGTCCGGGCTAAGCTTCGCGGCTCGGCGACGTCGACCCCGGCGCGCCTCACCTCGACCCCGATCATGCGATTCACTCCTTTCCTCTCCGTCCTGGTCCTGGCGTTGGCGATCGGCCGACTGCCGGCGCAGGACACCGATCCGTTCGCCAAGGACGAGGCCCAGCTCAACAAGAGCGCGGCCACCAAGCTCGCCGCGTTCGCGAAGATTGCCGAGCGCAACAAGGTGTTCACGCGGGCCAAGGAGGCCTACGAGCTCATTCTCGAGAACTACGAGCCGACCAACCCGGTCGCCCTCAAGGCGCTCGAATGGCAGAAGGTGGGGGACGAATGGCAACCGCCGCGCGCGCAGAAGCGCTGGCCGGACGATTCCAACGACGAGAAGCGCTTCGTCGTGCTGGGTGAGTGGCGTCGCTTCGCGGAAGCGATGGCGCGGATCCATCGCGACCTCGGTCTGAAGATGCTCCCGACCGCGCCGGCTCGCGGCGTCCACCACCTGCAGACGGCGCTCTACTTCGAGCCGCACGACGTCGAGGCACACAAGGGCCTCGGCCACGAGGAGTGGGAGGGCTTCTGGGGAACGGCGGAGGAGATCGCTTTCGTCAAGCGAATGCGCGAGATGGAGCGCTTCGCTGCCGAGCTGTGCAACAAGGAGTACCAGATCGAGCCGTACAACGAGTTGCCCAAGGAACTGAAGGCGATGCTCGCGGAAGACGGCGACATCGAATTCTACGGTGCGCGCAGCGACTCGATCACGGTGTTCACGCGCGGCACTCAGGAGAACGCCATCGACTGCGTGAAGTGGGCCGAGCGCGTCTGCGACTTCCTCGAGTTCTGTCTCCCGCCGGATCGCAAGGGCAAGGTTGACGGCCGCAAGCTCTTCAAGGAGCGCTACAACTGGATCGCCTTCATCTGGACCAACGCGGAGCAGAAGGCCTTCATCCGGCTCAATCCGCACACGCGCGGCACGGAGAACTTCGTGAACGTGAGTTGGATCGAGAACGGCAAGGCATGCGAGGTGTCGCGCTCGCTCACGCCGGTGTCGATGCACGACTTCTTGATCGCGCGCGTCTTCAAGATGCTCGGCGGCAACGGCCCGATCAACGAGGGCTTCATGCACGCAGCGACTTGGTATCTGCGGGCGACGGCGATCTCTCGATACGGTGCGGTCGAGGAAGGCACGACCACCGGCGATCGGCGCAATCTCCCGGACTCGGCGACCTGGTGGATGCGCGAGGTGCGCGATCAAGCGCTCGCGCGTACCGACTACCCGATCAACAACATCCCGCGAGTCCAGTTCTCCAACTTCTTCCCCAACGCGCGGATCAAGACGTGGAGCTTCGCGGTGTGGATGCTCGCGCGCTACCCCGAGAAGTGGTTCCACTTCCTGCATGCGTTGCCGGATGAGAGCAAGCGACCCTTGCCGGAGGCCGTCGACGAGTTGTTCGCGAAGATCTTCGAGCGGCCACGCGCGGAGATCGAAGATGAGTGGCGCGGCTGGGCCGCCGGCCGGACTCTCCTGAGCGAGTTCACCGGCTACGGGCCGCCGTTGCTGCCGGAGAAGCCGAACTCCGATCAGATCAAGGGTCTTCAGCGTCTCAACGAGTTCCGAGCACTGCTCGGTCTCTCGGAGTGCGAGATCGACCTCGAGTCCACGCTCGCGTGTCGTGACCACGCGCTGTTCCTGCAGCAGAACCCTGAGCACTGGAAGTGGCCGGAAGCCCACGAGGAGGACCCCGCCCGGCCGGGCTTCACCACGCGCGGCATGCGCGCCGGTTTGAACTCGGTCATCGTGCTCAGCCCGAACGGCGGACACATCGATCCGGCCGATAGCCTGGACGGCTGGATCGGCACGGTCTACCACCGCTTCCCGCTGATCGAACCGAACATCCGTCGCATCGGCTTTGCCGCCGAGGGCAGCGTGGTCGTGCTCGACATGGGTTCCCTGGAGGAGCCGACCGATCCGGACTCAGCGCAGAAGTTCCGCCACATCGCGTGGCCGCCGGACGGCATGGAGAACGTGCCGCTCGCGTTCCACGGCAACGAGGAGCCGGATCCGCTCGCGGATACGCCGGAAGGCAGGAACGAGGCTCCCGGTGAGGCGCAACGCCGGTCGGGCTACCCGATCAGTCTGCAGTTCTCGCGCGCTCTCGCGACCCAGCTCGAGGATGCTTCGATCGCCGTCTTCCGCACCAAGAAGCGCGGCAAGGAGTTCGTCCGCGACGAAGTGGTCTCCTGCTACGTGCACACGCCGAAGACGCCGCTGCTCAAGCGACAGGAGAATCCTTCCGTCGTCTTCGCCATCCCGCGCGAGCACCTCGAGCCGAACACCACCTACGAAGTCGAGGCCACGCTCAAGGGACCCGGCGGCGAAGAGAAGGTGAAGTGGCACTTCACCACCGGCACGCAGCGTCGCGGCCACGGCCGCCTCAAGATGCCCAAGAAGTGAGCGCGCGCGGCGAGCTTCGGTCAGGGCTTCGCTGTCGGTCGGTCCAAACCGCCGGCAGCGACGAAGATCCAGCCGATGATCAGCAAGCTGCCGCCGATGGGGGTGACGGCGCCGAGCCAGCGCTGGCCGCTGAGCACGAGTGCATAGAGGGTTCCCGCGAAGATCAGCGTGCCCCACGTGATCAGGGCAGCGCCGCGATCGATCGACCGTGAGGCGTGCGGGACCGCTGCGAGCGCGCACAGGGCGACCGCGTGCAGCAGGTGGTAGCGCACCGCGACGTCGAAGGTGGCTGCATCCTTCGCCGAGAGCACACCCTCGAGCGCGTGCGCGCCGAAGGCGCCGGCGGCCACGCCTACCGCGGCGAGGAGTGCGCCGACCTGGAGACGACGTCGTGAATTCATGATTCGTTGCGCCAGTGGGGGATCAACCGAGCGAGCAAGTCCTCCCAATCGCGACGCAGCTCGGCGTGTTGCGCGATCGATGAGTCGTCGGCTCGCGTGTGGACCAGTTCGCGATCGAGACCGAAGACGTCGCGCGCTGCCGCGATCGTCAGATCCGACTCGCCGTGCGCGCGCCGCAGGGTCCACGAGGCTTGCACGGCGGCGCCGACGGCCGCGGCGTCGGGATGCACACCGGTCGCGACCGGTAGTCCGAAGCTGTTCGCGACGACCGCCAGCCACGTCGCACTGCGACTGCCGCCGCCGGTCACGCGCAGTTCCTTCAGCGGCAGACCCAGCGCGCCGAGTCGATCGCCGAGTCTGGCGAGCGCGAAGGTCGCACCTTCCATCGCCGCACGCGCGAGCGTCGCCGCGCTCGTGTTGCCGGGACGCAAGCCGAACCACGAGCCGCTCGCCGTCGGCAGGTCCGGACTACGTTCGCCGGTGAAGAAGGGGATGCAGCGGACGCCATTGCTTCCCGGTTTCGCGTCCGCGACGGCACGTTCGAAGTCGGGCAGCGGCATGCCGAACAGCTTGCGCGCGACTTCGGTCGCCACCGTGGCGTTCATCGTGCAGCCCAACGGCAACCACGCTCCTGCGCTGTCGCAGAACGGGGCGATCTCACCCGACGGATCGCACACGGGAGCGCCGGAGCGGGCGAAGATGGTCCCCGAGGTTCCGAGGCTGAGCACCGCCACGCCGTCGCGCACGGCGCCTGCGCCGATCGCTGCCATCATGTTGTCGCCGCCGCCGGCTGCGACGACGACCCTTCGGGACAAGCCCAGCTCTTCGGCGAGGCTCGCGCGCACGGTCCCACCTGGACTGCCCGCGGCGAGAAGCCAGGGCAGCTTGTCCTGCAAGTCCGGCGCGACCGCGGCGAGCGCGCCTTCATGAATCGTCCTGGATCGCACGTCCAGCCAACCGGTGCCGGAAGCATCGCCGGTCTCGGTGAAGCGCTCTCCGGTCAGCCAATGATTGACGAAGTCGTGCGGCAGCATCACCCGCGCCAGACGTGCGAAGAGGTGGGGTTCGTGGCGCCACAGCCAGCGCACCTTGCCCGCCGTGAAGCCGGGCGGCAGTGCTGCGAGACCGGTCGCTTCGAACATCCCCGCGGGGCCGCCGAGGCTCGCGACGATCTCCGCGCACTCCGCCGCGCAGCGCACGTCGTTCCACAGGATCGCGGGACGCAGCACTTCCTCGGCGGCGTCGAGTGCCACCAGGCCGTGTTGCTGCCCGCTGACGCCGACCGCCTCGATCGCCGCGAACTCAGCGGGCACCTGGTCCCGCAGGCTCGCGAGGCTGACGCGGATCGCGTGCAGCCAGTCCGCCGGGTGTTGCTCCGAGTAGCCGACCGGGAGGCCGTCGAGCACTTGCAGGGGCGCCTGCGCGCTGGCGGCGACACCTTGCGCCGCGGTCAACAGGACTGCCTTCACGCCCGACGTTCCGACGTCGAGACCGAGAGTCGTCGTCATGGGCGGGCATCATGCCCGGCGAGCCAGCACCTGCTCGTCTTTTTGGCTTCCACGATAGGAGCGCCCGGCTAAGGTCTGCGCGCTCATGGCGCTGCGTCCCGGAGCCGCAACCCTCCTCAGTCTGGTCGTGCCGGGATCCGCGCACGTCGCCCTCGGGTTTCCGATGCGCGGTGCCCTTGCGTTCGCGACCGTGGTCGGACTGTTCGCACTCGGCGTCGGGATGCTCGGCGATCGACTGTGGCACTTGTCGCCGGTACCGCTGAGCGGACTGCTCTCGTGGTTCCCGGTGCTGCTCCAGCCCGAGTTCGTGAACTTCGGGTGCACGACCGTCGTCGCGATGACCCGTGATCTCGACCCGGAGTCTGCGCGTCACGTCCTGCTGCCGCGCGACGGCGAGCATCTCTGGATGTTGTTCACGGCGGCCTCGGCCTTCCTGGCCGCATTCTGGGCCGCCGATGCGAACTGGATCGCGAGCGGATCGCCGCGGACGAGAGTCGCGCCGTCGCGGGCGGCCGTCCTGTCCTGGCTGGTTCCCGGTCTCGGCCACGCCATCGCCGGGCAGCGCAGCAAGGGCATCCTGCTCGGTGCCGTCGTGACCTTCACGTTCGCTCTCGGGCTCGTGCTGGGCGGCGGTCACTCCTGCGATCGTCCGCAGTTTCCCTTCTGGTGGGCCGGGCAGTCGATCTTCGGCGGCGGCGTGATGTTCGCTTCGGTGGTGACGGCGCCCAGCAAGATGTTGGAGTATCCGCCGCTCTTCGACCTCGGCTTGATCCTATGCACGATCGCGGGGTTGATGAACGTGATCGTGATCACCGATGCGTGGACGGTCGCCGAGCGAGGTGTCGTGACCGGGGATGACTCCGCAGCGATGTCCGCTTCCGGGGAGGTGCCGGCATGAGGACCTCACTGGGTCACGTCCTCCTGTTCCTGCCGATCGCGTGGCTCGTGATGTTGGTCTACGTCGCGCCGCGCGCCGAGGACGCCCGCGGAGTTCTGCAGATCGCCGGCAAGAAGACTGTGAAGCTGCTCCTGTGGACGGTCGGGATCGTGCTGGCGATGTGGCTGCTTCAGGCGGTGTTCCTGCCCTGACGGTGTCTCAGTAGGTCCCTCACCGGTCCTGCGTGACCACTCGCGAGCCGTGCCGTCACCGCTGGTTGCCTGCGAGCAAGTCGCCGGGTAGCCGTTGGATGCGACCGCGATCGCACAACTCGAAGACGAGGTCGAGAAAGCGCGCACGATCGAGACCGCTCTCGCGGAGCACGAAGTCGAAGGGACGCGGGCCGTTCTCGAGCGGGCGCAGCACGGCGAGTTCGTCGGCGCCGAGTTCGAGAGTCGCGGAGTCGCTGCCGCCGCACAGCGCGGAGTCGACCGCCAGCGCTCGTAGCAGTGACTCCGGATCGAGAGCGAGGGTCGCACCTTCCGCGATGAGTCGATGGCAACCGCGGCTGCGCGGGCTGGTGTAAGGGCCGGGAACGGCGAATACGCTACGCCCGAGATCGAGGGCGAAGTGTGCCGTATGCAGCGCGCCGGATCGTTCTCCCGCTTCGATCACGAGCACCGCTTCCGCGCCCTGTGCGATCAGGCGGTTGCGGCGCGGGAAGTGTCCACGCAGCGGGCGCAGTCCCGGCGGCGCTTCGCTCAGCAGGAGGCTGCCGGAGGCGACGATCCGGCGCGCGAGATGTGCGTGCGATGGTGGTTGCGTCTCGTCGAGACCGCCGGCCTGCACGGCGACCGTTGCACCGTCGCAATCGAGTGCCGCCTCATGTGCGGCCGCATCGATTCCGAACGCGAGTCCGCTCCAGATGACGAAGCCCGCGCGCGAGAGCGCGGTCGCGAAGTCGCGCGCCGCTGCGACCCCGTAGGGAGTCGGAGTGCGCGAGCCGACGATCGCGATCGATCGTCTGGCCGCTCCGGCGATCGAGGTATCTCCGCGTGCGTAGACCGCGAGCGGCCGCAGCGGCGCTTCCCGCATCCGTTCCGGATATTCGCGGTCGACCGGGGTGAGGACCGTCAGACCCGATCGTCTCACCGCTTCGCGCAAGCGACCCAGCCGGCTCGGCAAGTCGAAGTCCGACACTCGCCGCAGCACGCTCGGCGCCAGCCCGCTCGGTGGATCGGCAAGCAGGAGCCGGGGATCCGCGCGCGGATCGAGAAGCGCCGTAACCAAGTTCTGTCCGACTCCTTCTGCAAGCGACAGCATCAAGTAGGCGTCGGTCGTGGTGTCCACGATCACTACGTGTGCGGCATTCCGACTGGGTTACGCCAATTCTTCCCGAGTCCACGGCACGACGGCGCGGCCCTTGCGCTGTCGTCGAACCTCCGTATCGCGCACACGCGGTCGCCCATGCGCGCTCGCGCTACCATGGCATGCGTCGACATGAGTCAGCTCACGCGTTTTCCGATCTTCTTCGCACTGATGCTCTTCGCTGCGCCGGTGCTCGCTCAAGACCCCGATCGTGGTCAGGCACCGCCGCCGACGGTCGATGCGCCGGCGCCGCCCGACCTTCGGATCCAGGAGTGGTTGCTCTCGCGCAACGCACACGAGGACTACCAGAAGGCGACCTTCAGTTTCGAGGCCGGTCTGCGCGACGATCCGGATCTCGAGGAGACGCGCAACGACTGGGAGCTGATCTTCGACAACGATCCCGATCGACGTCGCGACTCCTTCGGCGTGCGCATGGTCCGCGACGACATCTCGCTGATCGCGGACCTCGGCCCGATCGGGTTCGACGAGGTGGATCCGAATCAGGCGGCCGCCGCATTGTTCGTCGCAGAGCTGCCGTGCATCGTCGACCATCTCTACGTGTTGCACAGCATGGACGGTGACTCCGATCAGTGGAGCCTCCTCCGAGTCGTCGAGCACCGGCGCAACGACAGCGTTCGCATCCAGTGGGTGAGCCTGGATCCGGGATCGATGCGGACATCGCCCGACGTCAAGCTCGACGATCGTGCCAGGAAGCGCATCACCGTGTTCGTGAAGGCGCTCGATCGAGTCGGCGGGCTGCGGCTGTGTCGGCGTGAGAGTGACGGCGCTTCGGAGCAGACCTTCGACGCCCTGGCCGACACCAACGTGCGCGACTTGCCGACCGATCTCGGTGGCGTGATCGACCGGATCCGCGCCACGCCGCGCGGCAAGGGTACGGAGATCGCGATCGACCTGCCGCGCGTGAGCGAGAAGGAGATGGCGACTTGGCGCGCGGTCGAGGTTCCGACCGACGTCCGCATCCGCAGCCTCGAAGCCGCATTCGAAGCCGCCACCCGCGCTGCGCGCCTGTCATGGCTCGTGCGAACCGACGGCAGCATCGTCGTGCGGCGGATGTGACCGCGCCCGCTCACTCCGGCAGTCGATAGCGGCGGACCAATCGTTCGCCGTCGCGCAGCAGTCGGACCTCGACTTCCTCGCCGGCGTGCCGCGTCAGCCGCACGAAGGCGTGGAAGTGTTCGGGGCTGGCGAAGTCCGAGCGACCGGCGAAGGCGAGGATGACGTCGCCCTTCCGAATGTCGGCGGCCTTCGCCGCGCGACCGCGATGCGCGCGCTCGCCCCAGTCGACCAGATACTGCACGCGGAAGGCGAAGGACTCGGTCGGAATCCCGAGCCGGCGCTTCTCGGCGATCGTGAGTGCCGGGCCGCCGAATCCGGGGGCCGGCGAGAGGTTCCATTGGAAGGGTCGCCACGCGTACTCATGCGGCGGGCAGTGACGCCAGCCGGCGGCGAGCTCGACCTCGACAGTTCGCGTGACGCCGTCGCGGCGCACGCTCAGCGGCAGTCGCGTGTCACCGGCATCGGTTCGGTGAAGGACCTCGCAGAGGTCGGCGATGGTGAGGATGTGCTCGCGATCGCCGGCGCCGAGTACGCGGTCACCGACCTGAATGTCGGCGCGCGCGGCCGGCGAGTCGGGCAGCACCTCACGCACACGATTCTGCAGCGAAGCATCCATGCGCAGACCGAGTCGCGCCGGATCGGGATAGATCCACTTCTCTTCGTCTTGCCACGTGCCGCGCGACATCGCATCGCGCGCGAGCGCATCGTGAATCGAATGGCAGTGGATGCAGGAGCCCGGCTTCTGGCCCGCGGTCAGCTTGGCGACGGCGGGATGATCGCGCGCGCGGCGCCACTCCGTGAGTTCCGCGTTTCCGCGCTGTGCATCGTACTTCGCATGCTCCTCGCGAGTCGCCGACAGCAGCGCACTGAGGCCGTCGATCGAGGTCCATGCACTCGCGTCGTCGTGAGGTCGCGAGCCGTATCGGTGGTACACCTTGCCGTCAGGGTGCATCAGCAGCATTGCGAGCGTGAGGTCGAAGTCGAATCGCAAGACTTCGATGTCCACCTCGCTCATGTCCGTCACGAGCACCGGCACGTAACCGGCGGCTGCCTCGCGTAACGACTTCGGCGCACGGACCAACTGTCCGTACAGGGCGCTGCAATCCTTTCAACGCTCGCAGCGGAACACGACCAGCATCGGCGCGTGCGCAGCGGCTGCGAGCTTGCGGGCTGCGGTGAGGTCGGTCTGCCAGAACTCAGGTTGACTCTCGTCGGTCCGAGGAGCGGGTCGTTGCCCCTCGGGCTGCTGGCCGGCGGCCAGCGAGAAGATCAGCAGCGTGCCCGACACGGCGCGCGCGAATGCGGCGATCGTCATACGCCGAATCCTCGCCGATTCGGCGCGCGCTCGCGAGAGCCCGCGCGAGTTCGGCTCGCGCAGGCGCGGTTCGTCAGGTGCCGCTGCTGGGCGACGTCGCCTTGGCGGGTGCTTCGACCGGCTCGGTGCGGAATGCAACCTTGCCGTCCTTCATGAAGCAGTGGATCTGGTGCGGTGTCTCGAGTCGGCCGCGCAGGATCTCCTCCGACAGCGGGTCTTCGATGTGTCGTTCCACGGCTCGCTTCAACGGTCGCGCACCGAAGTCCTGGTTGAAGTGGTGTTCGATCATCCAGTCGAGCACGTCCTGGCCGACTTGCAGCGTGAGCTGCCGCACCTCGAGGCGCTTGCCGACCTTCGCCAGTTCGTTCTCCACGATGCGCTGCATGTCACCCTGGGTGAGCTGGTTGAAGACCACGATCTCGTCGACGCGGTTGATGAACTCGGGGCGGAAGTGGCGTTCCACCTCCGCCAGGATCATCTGCTTCATCTTGTCGTAGCCGGCATCGCCGCCGCTCTTGGTGAAGCCGAGCCCGGTCGAGTTCTTGATCAGGTTGGCGCCGATGTTCGACGTCATGATCAGGACCACGTTGCGGAAGTCGATGTGCCGGCCGAACGAGTCGGTGAGTCGGCCTTCCTCCATGATCTGGAGGAGCATGTTGAAGATGTCGGGGTGCGCCTTCTCGATCTCGTCGAGCAGCACGACCGCGTACGGACGCCGCCGCACCTTCTCGGTGAGGTGGCCGCCTTCTTCGTAGCCGACGTAGCCAGGCGGCGCGCCGACCAACCGCGACGCGTTGTGCTTCTCCATGTACTCCGACATGTCGATCTGCACGATCGCGTCCTCGGTGCCGAACATGAACTTGGCGAGGCACTTCGACAGCCAGGTCTTACCGACGCCCGAGGGGCCGAGGAACATGAAGCAGCCCATCGGCCGATTCGGATCCTTGAGCCCGGAGCGCGAGCGGCGCACGGCGCGCGCGATCGCTTCGATCGCGCGATCCTGATTGATGACGTCGCGCTTGAGCTCCTGATCCATGTTGAGCAGGCGCTCGGCTTCCGCCTGGTCGAGGCGGTTGAGCGGGATGCCGGTCATCTTGCTGACCGTCTCCGCGATCACGTCTTCGTCGACGCGACCGCCGTGCTCGACCGACGCCTCGCGCTCACGCCACTCCTTTTGGATCTGCTCCTTCTTGCGCTGGAGCTTGTAGGCCTGGTCGCGGAGGTCCGCCGCGCGCTCGAAGTCCTGGCTGGCGACGGCTTCCTCTTTCTCCTTGTTGAGACGGGAGATCTCCTTGTCCATGTCCTGGAGGTCCGGCGGCGGCGTCATCGAACGGATGCGCACCCGCGCGCCCGCTTCGTCGATCACGTCGATCGCCTTGTCCGGCAGGAAGCGACCTTGGATGTAGCGGGTCGACATGTCGACCGCGGCTTGCAGCGCGTCGTCGGTGTAGGTGACCCGGTGGTGCGCTTCGTACTTGTCGCGCAGGCCCTTGAGGATCTGGACCGCCTGGGTCGGGTTCGGCGGCTCGACGTTGACCGTCTGGAAGCGACGCTCGAGCGCGCCGTCCTTCTCGATGTACTTGCGGTACTCGTCGAGCGTGGTCGCGCCCACGCACTGCACTTCACCGCGGGACAACGCCGGCTTGAGGACGTTGCTGGCATCGATCGCGCCTTCCGCACCGCCGGCACCGACGAGCGTGTGCAGTTCGTCGATGAACAGGATGACGTCCTTCGCCCGGCGCACCTCGGTCATGACCGCCTTGATGCGCTCCTCGAACTGACCGCGGTACTTGGTTCCCGCGACCATCATCGCCAGATCGAGCACGACCAGGCGCTTGCGCCGCAGGATCTCCGGCACGGTGCCGCGCACGATGTTCTGCGCGAGACCTTCGACGATCGCGGTCTTGCCGACACCCGGCTCGCCCAGCAACACCGGGTTGTTCTTGGTGCGGCGGGACAGGATCTGAATGACGCGTTCGATCTCGCCTTCGCGGCCGATCACCGGATCCAGCTTGCCTTCACGCGCGAGTTCGGTGAGGTCGCGACCGAAGGAGTCGAGCGCCGGCGTCTTGCTCTTGCTGTTCGCGGCGGGTGCCGACGAACTGCTCGAGTCCTCGTCATCGTCGCCGCCGCCGCCGCTGCCGCCGCCACTGTTGCCGCTGTTGTTGCTGTTGTCGGATGCGCCGAGGAACTCGAGGACTTCCTCGCGAACCTCCTCGAGCTTCACGCCGAGGTTCCGCATGACCTGCGCGGCGATGCCCTCGTCCTCCCGGATCAGTCCGAGCAGGAGGTGCTCGGTTCCGATGTAGTTGTGGTTGAGCTGACTGGCCTCCTCCATCGACAGCTCGAGGACCTTCTTCGCGCGCGGCGTGAAGGGGAGCTGGCCCATGGTCACCATGGACGGCCCGGTCTTGACGATCTTCTCCACCTCGTTCCGGACCTTGTCCAGATCGATGCTCATCGTCTTGAGCACGTTCGCAGCCACCCCGCTGCCCTCTTGCACGAGCCCGAGCAGGATGTGCTCGGTCCCGATGTACTCGTGGTTGAACTTCTGCGCCTCTTGGCGCGCGAAGGACATGACCTTTTTCGCTCGGTCAGTGAAGCGATCGAACATTCCCAGATCCTTGGTGTCGAGGGCTGTGGGGTCTCTTGCGGGTAAGTCCAGACGGGACGTGGTCCACGACCACGGCACCGTCTCGTTCCTTGTCGGCCAGACCGGGTCCGGTCTGGACGGCGAGTCGAAGTCGTGAGGCGTGGGCCACGGGGGCCGTTACGCAACTCCCGTTCCTAAGACACTCTCGGCCCCAGGTCACGCTTCTTGTACCCGGTCCGTCAGGACGCTCCGCACGAGCGTCGCACGGAGCGCGTCGCGCTCGGCGGGCTCCAGTTCGCGTCCCATCAGCTTCTGCAGGTGGGCGGGTTGGGTGAGCAGGAGGAGGCGGTTGAGATCGTCGAGCCGGAAGTCGGGCAGAACACCCTGTTGGATTCCGAAACGGATCGACGACAGACCGTTGAGGCACTCCTCACTGCTGAGGATGCGGGCGCTCTGCAGGGTGCCGAGCGCGCGCCAGATCCGATCCAGGGTCCGTGCGCGGCGTTCGCCGTCGAGCAAGGCGGCGCGGACCCGTCGCTCCCAGGCGAGGATGCTGCGGACCGCCTCCTCGACGTCGCCCGCGAGCGACTCCTCGTCACGGCCGAGCGTGACCTGGTTGCTGACTTGATAGAAGTCGCCGAGCGCGCGACTGCCCTCGCCGTAGAGGCCGCGCACCGCGAGGTGGATCTTCTGGCAGGTGTTCGCCGCCTTCTCCATCTCCTCCGCCCAGACCAGCCCCGGCAGGTGCAGCATGACCGAGATGCGCATGCCGGTGCCGACGTTGGTCGGGCACGAGGTCAAGAAGCCGAATTCCTCGGAGAACGCGATGGGCAGCGCCGCGATGAGCTGGTTGTCGAGGGCTACTGCGGCGGCGTAGGCGCCGGCGACGTCGAAGCCCGAGCGGAACACCTGGGTGCGCAGGTGATCCTCCTCGTTGATCATGATCGAGATGCGCTGGGGCTCGTCGTGGGCCGTGGCCCGCGGTCGCTCGGCGTTGGCGAACTCCCGGCTCACCAGGTGCCGCTCGACCAGGAGTTCGCGCTCGAGAGTGGGCGTGCCGGTGACCTCGATCACCGCTAGGTTTCGCAGCGCGCTCACGCGCGCGAGCTGCTGCACGACGAAGGCAGTCAGATCGCGCGACTCGTTGGCGTCCAGGAGCGTCGAGAAGCGGTAGCCCTGCAGGTTGCGGGCGAAGCGCACGCGGGTGCAGATCGCGAGGTCGGCGTCGGGGCCGGTGCCGACCAGCCATTCGCCGAGCGGGACGTCGCGGGGGAGTTGCGGAGTCTCGGTCAACCCGCACTCCCTGGGCCACCCCCCGGGCTGCCGCGTGGCGGGGCATCGGGCTCGTCGATGTCGCCGCCGGTCAACTGGCGAAGTTCATCGCGCAGCCGTCCCGCTTCTTCGTAGCGCTCCCCGGCGATCGCATCGCGCAGTCTCTCGCGCAACTCTGTCAGGTTGACAGGGTCCGGCGCCAGCCTGGCAGTGGCGGCGGGGCAGCGACCGCGATGGACCGTGGCGTCGTGAACCCGCTCGAGCAGGGGGACGAGCTGGTCGTGGAAGGTCATGTAGCAGCGCGGGCAGCCGGTCCGCCCGCGCATCTTGAAGGCGCCGAGGGTCATGCGGCAGCCCGCGCAGGTCGCCTCGCTGACTTTCCCGCGCGGTCCGCCGACGGCCGGCGGGGTGGTCGCCTGGGCGGCCTTCAGTTCGCCGACGATGTTCTCGAGCAGGGCGGACGAAATCGGCAAGCTCGCCGACTTCTGCGGCAGGATGCCCAGCTCCTGCGCGATGCCCTCGCAGAGGAACTGCTGCTTGTGGATCTCCCAACCGGCCACGTCGAGCACGTGCACGCTCGGCGCGCCGAGCTTGCATCGCGCGTTGCCGCAGTGGGAACACTTGTGCTGCATGATCGTGCGCAGTCGACGGTCGGCGACCGAGGGCCGGCGACTGCGCAGCGGAGAATAGCGTGGGCGGGGCCGGGTGCCATCGCACGGCACTCACCCAGGCACACCCCTCACCCGTGCAGTGCATCCAGCTGCTCGAGGGCGCGATGGAGGCCGTAGTTTCCGAACAGTCCCCGGTTCAGGCCTGAGCAAGTGGGCCGCCCGCGGGGCATGCCCGCGGCGGCGTCGTCCCCATCGAGAAGGCAATCCCGCACCGGTTCCAAAGCAGAGGATCGCCTCGATCGTTGTGGGCACGCGTCGGGGTGTGGCAGACCGCGAGCTTGGTTCCGCGGGCGTCTTCTTCGATCGCGCGAACCGTGAGAGCTGCACTCGATGCGTCGCCCTGCGGACAGCAGTTGGAAGCGAAGTCGACGCGGCTCGAAGCGGATGTTCTCTCGGCGCCCTGTGGTGCGGGTTCCTGTTCGGCTTGCGACGTTGCCAGCATCGTGGGCCTCACCTCGCCGCTTCGACCCCCAATCCTCAGGGTTCTCGGAGGAACTCACTCCTCGTGAACGAGACAACCGGAGCGCTGCGCGTCCGCGAAAGCCTCCTCGGAACTTGAGAAATCTAGGCTGGTTGCGACAAGCGCTCTTCGCCTGAGGGACCTTCCCCGGAATTGGCGGGGTCGCAGCGCAGGGGAACTGGTCCATGCCCGATGATGGCGGCGTGACGGTCGCGGTCGACACCGGCGCAGCAGGTGTGACCTACCGGCTCGAGTGCAACAACACAGTCCAGAATGACTCAACACTCAAGGTATGTGTGTACGAACTGAACAACGGACAGAGGATCTTGATTTCCTGCGACAACTGGAACCCGCTGGGGCCGACTAGCTTCGACGCCACGATTGGACCGAACCAGAAGCTCGAGCTCTGTGATGGTGAATCTGCGTCAAGTGACTCGTTGGGCGCGAAGAGAGATTACGACATCGTGTGATGAGACCCGCTACCGTCCTTCTGCTGCTGGCAATCGTTGGCGCGATCGCGTGGTGCGTAGCGCTCGTGGTTCGTGAGAGCGACGGGCGGCGGTCCGGAACCGAGTACCCGGTTCCGGTCGACGACCACAGTGGAGCGGAGCCCACGTCGGAGTATCTAGACCTTCGTGAGGGTGCGTCGCTCGATCAGGACCTCTCGCGCTCCGCAGTTCGCGATCCGCGAGGAGAGGGGTCGAGCGCGACGCATCGGGTCGTGGTCCGTGATGTTCGAACTTCACGGCCGCTCAGCGGCATCCAGCTCGAGCTGACCAGATCGCCCGATGCTCGTCCTGAGATTGTTCGCTCAGATCGAGAGGGTTCGATTCGACTCGCCGCTGGAGTCTACCGGGTGCGCAGCCGCGAGAGCGATCTTCTCTCTCGATACGAGGACTTGTACGTCGACGATGATGACGAGAACTTGTGGCTTCTCCGCGGGATCAGCATCAAGGTGACTCTGATCGACGAGAAGGGAGCGGCAGTTTCCCGTGCGCGCGTCCGCTACTGGGACGCTGAGCGTCTGCAAGGGATCGCCGAGTCGAATGAAGTCGGTGTCGCCGATCTGGGAACGCTTCATGCGATCGACTCGCTGACGCTGGTAGTCACGGAACCGGGATACCGACCTGCTCACGCTGTCGTCGATCTTCAAGCGATCGACGATGGGCCCGTCGATCATCGGTTGGTCATGATGCGGTCGTCGGAATCGTTGCAGGTTGCCGTCCTCGACTTGGACGGAGATCCGCTCGTCGGCGCCAACCTGGGAGTGCTCCAGGTCGAATTCTCGCCTCAGCCGCTGAAGATAGGGATGACTTCAGCGGAGGGAACCATTGATGTGGATGCAGAATGGTGTCTCGCGCCGGGCGCCATATGGTTCGTCGACGGCGCCGCTTATCCCGTGCGCTTGAGTCGTGAAGCTGTGCTCGCGGCTCGCAGTTCGACCGGGCGCGTCGAGTTGCGAGTCCCCAGGCGCCTCCGCGGGAGTCTGCAATTCGACCCAGCGCCGTCGCAACCGATCTCGATTCACATCAGGTCTGCATCGAGCTCAGGGGACTCGGTTCTGCAACAGTCTCATCGGGTCGAAGAGGGTGTGTCCTACTTCGATCTCGACCTACCCCAAGATCGAGAACAGCGACTCACGATCCTGCCCGAGGGGAACGCCGGCGTGGCGGAGGAACGAGTGCTCGCTCTGTTCTCGATGAGTGTTGATCGTGTGGGGTGGCGCCGAAGCGTCGCTCTGGGGTCTTTCGCCAGCACTCGAAGGATTCGGCTCCTGAGTCCGGCATCGCCAATGGCCGAAGTCGCCAGGCTCACGGGCCAGAAGGAGGTCGCTCTTTGGCAGGCCGCGTCCCCCAGCATCGGCGCCGCAGACGCTGCCTTGGATCTGTCTATCGCCCGCCAGAGTCTGGTGGTCACGTTTCGTAGCGGCGATCGGATCCGATTGTCCGTGCCGGCCGGCACGACTGCGGAGGATGTCATTCTCCCATCCCTGCCAGATGCGACGGTCGCGATCGACGCTTTGGTGCAGAGTGACACCGGTACGCCGCGGATCAACTGCGAGTTGAGAATCGGCCGCATCTGTCGCGGTTTGCTTCCCCTCGGGAAGGCCGGTTGGACCTACTCCGAGGCGCCGCTCCGCTCGCTACAAGCTGCCATTCCCGATGCTCGCGGGCATGTCCGGGTCTCGTTGCCACACGGCCGCTACCTGATTCAGGTCCTTCCGATGGGCGACCCACTCGCTGGAGGACTTCCGCTTCTGGAGCAGGAGATCCTCGTTCCGGCGGCCTCTTCGCGGTTCGATCTGATCGTTCCCCGCAGTCGCCGTGTCGAACTGAACTTGCGAGACGCCGACTCTCGTCCACTCGATGGGCTCTGGCGTGTGGAACTCGGAAATCGACCTCTCGGTCAATTCAGCGGTTCACGCATTTCACTCAATCTGCCGCCTACGGCACTCTCGCTTCGGGTAAGCGGCATGTTCCATGGGTTGCACGGCGAACTGCATATAGACGCGGGGGTGGCGAATCTCGAAGCCGATGTCCTCTTGACGCCTTGAGCTGCGACGTCCCACTCAATCCCCCGCGCGCAGCACCTTCCCCGGTCGCGCCTTCGTCTGCTTGCCGTGATCCATGACGATCACGCCGTTGACGAGCACCCAATCGATTCCGGTGGGGGCGGCCGTCGGTTCGTCGTAGGTCGCGCGGTCGAAGATCGTCTTCTCATCGAAGACGACGAGATCGGCGAAGGCGCCCTCGCGGATCACCCCGCGGTCGCGGATGCCGAAGCACTCGGCGGGAAGCGCGGTCATCTTGCGCACGGCGAGTGGCAGGTCGATCACCTCGCGCTCGCGCAATTATCCGGCTCGCCCGCCATGTCGAAGATCACTGAATCGTGTCCGCGACAGCGTTGGTGAGGTGGACGGCTCCGGAGTTTGGGTTGACGTGGATTCCCTGCCAGTAGATGCGCGTTCCGGCCAGGCTGGGGAGGTTGGGGATGGGCATCGGAAGAAAGCCGGTGCGAGCGATGTCGGTGGTGAGCGGCGGACCGGCGACGCTGGCGGCTGGGTCGACCTGGAGTGTGCCGAGGGACGGCAGATCGAGAATCGTTCGACCGAGGGAGGCGATCGGGAGCACGAGGTGGCCGGGGTCGGCGTAGACGACGACTCCGTAGTCGCGTTGACCGACGCGTGGATTGCCGGTGGTCTCGAGATGGCGGGTGAGATTCCAGAGTGTGAAGCCGCCGACCGCTGGGCCTGCGGCGCTGCCACCTGGCACGACCATGACGTCGGTGTCGCCGTCGTTGTCATGATCGGCAGCGAAGAGTCCAGCAATGTCATAGAAGCGATTGCCGACCGGCGGGTTCATCTCGGTGCCCAAGACCGGCACGGTCGCATCGCTCACGTCGGCGAAGTTGCCCTGGCCGTCGTTCTGCCAGAAGCGAACGACGCGATAGGCGCCCGGTCGCGTTCCGCGTTCCGGAGCGACGATGTCGAGGTCGCCGTCGCTGTCGAAGTCAGCGATATCGGCGATGCCGTGATTGGTACCCGGCCCATAAGGTAATCGCCAAGTCTCGTCGAAGATCTGGCCACTTGGTGAGCCGGCGAAGAGGCGGCAGGGCATCCCAAGAGCATCGGAGACGAGCATGTCGGCGCAGCCGTCACCGGTGAGGTCCCCAGACCGGACTACGGGGAAGGCCCACGTGCTGTGGACATCTTGCGAGTGGCGAAAGCGGGCCGCGCCATCATTGAGAAACACGCGAGTGTGCATGCTGCCGACGAGTCCAGTCTGAATCTTGGCGAAGTCGAGGTCGCCATCTCCGTCAAAATCGGCCGCATGCAATGAGAATGGAGGCTCCGGGAAGAGAGGAATTCGACCGAGGTGGACGGTAAACACTGCGTGGCCGTCATTCTCGAGATAGCAGTCGGAATTGACCAAGCCAGGGCTGGCTCCCGAGCCTCCAATAATGATGTCGATGTCACCGTCCCCATCGAAATCACCCCCAACTGGAAAGTACGAATTCGGGGGTAAGCCGACCAGGGAGTGTGGCTGTTCGATCATATTGCCAAGACCATCGTTGCGAAACACGTGCGGAACCACGCTCACGCAAGGAGGGTCGAGGCGGTCAATGGCGACGATGTCCATGAAGCCATCGCCATCGAGGTCGTGAGTGGCAATCAATCGTGATCGGTGAGTACATCCCGAATTGTCAGGCGGAACCAATGGCCGAAGTGGTCCGTACTCGTTGAAACCAAGATTGAAAGATATATTGCCATTCACCAGATCAGACAATCCATCGCCATTGATGTGCCCACGAGAGAAGAGAGTGACCCGTGATAATCCTGAACCGTAGAGCTGCGCTCCCCAGCGATGATCGAAACGATCGAGCCGCAGGAGGCTGGGCGGCGCCAGTGTGGGGGATTGACCATCGAGCGGTGCGGCAACCAGGCCCTGGCCAAGCGCGAAGCCGAGAATGGCGATCTCACGAAGCCCGACCTTCAGCTCCACCGTCGGCTCTCGATGCACGTCTCGAGGTCCTTTGCGGTCGAGATGTGCCGCCGCCGGAGGGTCTTTCATGTTCATAGGATCGTGTCCGCGACGGCGTTGGTGAGGTGGACGGCTCCGGAGTTTGGGTCGACGTGGATTCCCTGCCAATAGATGCGCGTTCCTGCCAGGCTGGGGAGGTTGGGGATGGGCATCGGAAGAAAGCCGGTGCGAGCGATGTCGGTGGTGAGCGGCGGACCGGCGACGCTGGCGGCTGGGTCGACCTGGAGTGTGCCGAGGGACGGCAGATCGAGAATCGTTCGACCGAGGGAGGCGATCGGGAGCACGAGGTGGCCGGGGTCGGCGTAGACGACGACTCCGTAGTCGCGTTGACCGACGCGTGGATTGCCGGTGGTCTCGAGATGGCGGGTGAGATTCCAGAGTGTGAAGCCGCCGACCGCTGGGCCTGCTGCGCTACCACCTGGCACGACCATCACGTCGGTGTCGCCGTCGTTGTCATGATCGGCGGCGGCGAGTCGCCAAATATCGTAGAAGCGATTGCCGACCGGCGGGTTCATCTCGGTGCCCAGGACCGGCACGGTCGCATTGCTCACGTCGGCAAAGTTGCCCCGTCCGTCATTCTGCCAGAAGCGAACGACGCGATAGGCGCCCGGTCGCGTTCCGCGTTCCGGAGCGACGATGTCGATGTCGCCGTCGCCGTCGAAGTCAGCGATATCGGCTATGCCGTGATTAATACCCGGCCCGTAAGGTAATCGCCAAGTCTCGTCGAAGACCTGGCCACTGGGTGAGCCGACGAAGAGGCGGCAGGGCATCCCGAAAGCATCAGAGACGAGCATGTCGGAAAAGCCGTCGCCTGTCAAATCACCAGAGCGAACGATTGGAAACGGCCACAAGCTCGGCATGGTCTGCACGACCTGGAAATGAGCGCGGCCGTCGTTCAGGTACACCCGAGTCGGAAAGCCGCCGAGCTGCGCGGTTGAGAACCTGACGAAGTCGAGATCGCCGTCACCGTCGAAGTCAGCGACGACGACGGCGAATGCCGGATCTGGGAAGAGGGGAAACCTGCCATGGCGAACTGTGAAAGTGCCACGGCCGCTGTTCTCCAGGATGCAATCTGAATTGGTGAGGCTGCCATTTCCACTCGAGAACCCGCCGACGAGGATGTCTTCATCGCCGTCAAGGTCCAGATCTCCTGGGACAAACAACCCAGGAGAAGGGGTGAGCCCGCTCAGGGCACCCGGCACCTCCGTCATGTTCCCGTTTCCGTCGTTCAGGAAGACGAATCCGTGGGGTTCACTACAAGATGCGTCGACCATGACTGCCACAGCGTTGTCCGTCGACCCATCACCAT
This sequence comes from Planctomycetota bacterium, assembly GCA_050181465.1. Taxonomy (GTDB): domain Bacteria; phylum Planctomycetota; class UBA1135; order UBA1135; family UBA2386; genus JACRLW01. Next base: position 6,775 of record JBFXDD010000015.1, on the reverse strand, counting down.
CAAAGTCTGCGTAGCAGTTCCCACCGGAAGAATAACGACAGGTCGGTAGCGATGGTGAAATGAGCTGCCGAGGAGGTGCATACTCGTTCATCCCGAGGTTGATAGATACGCCGGCAACCAGCAGGTCGCTCAGCCCATCGCCGTTGATGTGTGCTCGGGCGACTACGGTAGTCGCACGTGGGCCGGAACCGTAGGATTGCGCTCCCCAGCGATGATCGAAGCGATCGAGCCGCAGGAGGCTGGGCGGTGACAGTGTTGGGGACTGACAAGCGAGCGGTGCGGCAACCAGGCCCTGGCCAAGCGCGAAGCCGAGAATGGCGATCTCACGAAGCCCAACCTTCAGCTTCACCGTCGGCTCTCGATGCACGTCTCGAGGTCCTTTGCGGTCGAGATGTGTCGCCGCCGGAGGGTCTTTCATGTTCATAGGATCGTGTCCGCGACGGCGTTGGTGAGGTGGACGGCTCCGGAGTTGGGGTCGACGTGGATTCCCTGCCAGTAGATGCGCGTACCTGCCAGGCTGGGGAGGTTGGGGATGGGCATCGGAAGAAAAGCGTTGCGAGCGATGTCGGTGGTGAGCGGCGGACCGGCGACGCTGGCGGCTGGGTCGACCTGGAGTGTGCCGAGGGACGGCAGATCGAGAATCGTTCGACCGAGGGAGGCGATCGGGAGCACGAGGTGGCCGGGGTCGGCGTAGACGACGACTCCGTAGTCGCGTTGACCGACGCGTGGATTGCCGGTGGTCTCGAGATGGCGGGTGAGATTCCAGAGTGTGAAGCCGCCGACCGCTGGGCCTGCTGCGCTGCCACCTGGCACGACCATCACGTCGGTGTCGCCGTCGTTGTCATGATCGGCGGCGGCGAGACGCCAAATGTCGTAGAAGCGATTGCCGACCGGCGGGTTCATCTCGGTGCCGAGGACCGGCACGGTCGCATCGCTCACGTCGGCAAAGTTGCCCCGCCCGTCATTCTGCCAGAAGCGAACGACGCGATAGGCGCCCGGTCGCGTTCCGCGTTCCGGAGCCACGATGTCGATGTCGCCGTCGCCGTCGAAGTCAGCGATATCGACTATGCCGTGATTGGTACCCGGCCCGTATGGCAATCGCCAAGTCTCGTCGAAGATCTGGCCACTGGGTGAGCCGACGAAGAGGCGGCAGGGCATCCCGAAAGCATCAGAGACGAGCATGTCGGCGCAGCCGTCGCCGGTCAGATCGTCGCAGCGGACAATGGGAAGCCCCCAGGTGCTTACGATGTCCTGCGAGTGGTGGAAGGTCGCGCTTCCGTCGTTGAGAAACACTCGGGATAGGAGTCCACCAACAATCGCCGTAGAGAACTTCAGGACGTCTAGATCTCCATCTCCGTCGAGATCGCCGGCTACCATCGCAAACGCTCGCTCTGGAAACAGGGGGAGTCGGTGGAGCCGGAGGCCGAAGGTTGCGAGTCCATCATTCTCGAGGAAGCAGTCAGAGTTGATCAATCCCGGGCTCGATCCCGAGCCGCCAACGACAATATCAGTATCGCCATCGCGATCGAAGTCGCCGGCAACCGGAATGTAGGCATGCGGGGGGAGGCTTGGCATAGATCCCGACAGTTCAGTCATCACTCCGGTTCCATCGCTCAAGAACACATGGCCCTGAGCAGTTGCACACGGTGCTGCCACCACATCAATAGCGGCGGCATCCGTGAAACCGTCACCGTTGAGATCGCCGAAATACACCCCCCTATCGATATGTGTGCATCCAGAACTGTTGGGAGGTAGAAGTTGTCGAGGTGCCGCGTACTCGCTCATCCCCAGGTTGATCGCTACACCAGAAACAAGAAGATCCGACAAGCCATCGTGATTGATATGTGCGCGAGCGAAGACGGTTGCTCGCAACGGCCCAGTTCCGTAGGCCTGTCCGCCCCAGCGATGGTCGAACCGCTGGAGCCTGAGTCGACTTGGAGGCGGAGTGGAGGCTGACTGGCCCAGGACATACGCCGACGCCAGCAGAGTAGCGACCATGGTCAGGCCGATCCGTGATCCTGTCCGAATGCGGGCGAACAAGCTCATCGACGATCTCCCAAGCGTCCCTCGAATTGATGGATGATCGATCGAAGGAAATCGGCTCGCGTAATGGACGGGGTGAGAAGTTGTTCTCGCTCGAGTCGGAGCCCAACGTATCGTGGGGCAATGTTCGTTCGGCCTGTGCCTGTTCGGAACGATCCCTCCTCCTCGTTCACCACGACAAGCATCACCAGGAAGGTCTGCAGATTGGAACCCAACAGTGGGCCGAAACGCTGAAGGTTGAAACGCACGCCTTTGCCATCCAGCGCAGGCACATACGGGAGAAGATCAGGACACCCTGTGGCCGCGTCACCCATTCCGAAGTGATCGACGGTGTAGTTCGTGCCACCGGTGCAAGGAGCCCATGCCCCAAAAGGCGCCGTCGATAGAGTCGGATGCAGGTAGTAGTTGAGCGGACCACACTCTACCCGTAGGCCGTTCAAGAAAGATCCGGGCGGGTGAAGCACGCCAACTCCGACTTGGGAAGGAAAGGTTGGGTGCGCCGGGTTGCTGTAGGTAGTCCAGTTGTCAATTGCAACCATGCCCGGGACGGAGCTGCTGAAGAACTCAAGCGCGGACCAGCGTGACCCCTGCCATGGATTGGATGCGTAGACGTCACCAACTAGCAATGGGAGTGACGCGAGACTTGGAAACAGGTTTCCGACGAGATGAAACCACACTTCTCCCCAGTACGGCTGTAAGTCGGAGAACAGAACCGGTGCGAAATCACACTGCAGACTGCGCATAATCGGCGCCTTGTTCGGTTGACTAACCGGAGTCAACACATCCGAAGGCCAGTGCGGCGCCGCCGGGCTCAGCGAGATCTTGAAGTTCCTATACGTCTGCGCCGGTGGTGACCCCGGGAACGGCGTAGCCGCATCCGTGTAGTTGCTGCCGAAGGTGATCGGCCCCGAGGTTCCCGGCCAGGTGATCGTGGTGCAGTCCAAGCAGCCTTCCGCGGGAGTGCGGAAGCGAACGTGCTGCCACCAATTGAACGCCCAGCCGACGGTCGTGAGGTAGCTCGGACGCGGATAGGTCGGGCCGCGAAGATCGAGGAAGTGCACGCGAGCCTGGTGTCGCACCGGAAAGCCGGCGGCGCTCATGACCGTTCCAAAGATGCGCGTCGACTCGATATAGCCTGCGACGATCAGCTCGTCCATCTCATCGGCGCCGAGATCGACCGGAGAGAGCACCGCCGGCGGAACCGGGAAGCCGGTCCTACAGCGAATGCGCGGGTTGCCGAAGCCTTCACAATCCCAATCCCAGGCATGATACTCATCCAGTTCGGTCGAGGTGCTGCTGAGGCGAATTCCCGGTTGATCGGTGAGAATGAAGCCGTTGGCGTAGGTGATCGACTGGAAGCGGTTGACGGTGTCACCGGTTGCGAGACCTCTCGAGACCAGAGGATTCGTCTGCGAGATCGGATTGGTGGGGCTGATCGTGCTCGCATCTGCCGCGGTGTGGGGAGCGAGACGCAGGTCATGCGGAGAGAGCGACCCGCCGCCGTTGAGACGCAGTGCGTCCATCACGTAGAGGAGACCACGCGCTTTGGTCGGCGTTGCCATGAAAGGGGCGAGATCCACGACCGGACTGGGCAAGGGGCCCGGGGTGGGTGTCGGCCTCGGATTGGGAGTGGGCCAAGTAGCCAGGACCGTGAGGTCCGGCGTCGGAGTGTTGATCAACACCGGATTCGTCGACCATGCGTTGGGAGTCGTCGTCGGCGGAGTCACCGGGTTGCCGCCGGCATCCGCGAGTGCAGTGATCCGGAGATCGTCCTGGTGCATCCCCTGCGTGACGATGTCGACACGGAGCTGGTCCGCCGGATTGCAGGTATCGATGACGTTGTTGAGGATGACGGGCATCATGTTGCCCTGATTGACTCCCACTGACGGATCGCGGTAACCGTTCCAGATTCCGATGCGATTCCACGCGAGAGTATTGTTGACGATGGTCGGCGAGTTCGGGGTCGGCGAAGGATCGTCTTCGAGCGCGATGCCGACGTCGTTGTCCACGAGGAAGCAGTTGCTGACCGTGAACTGCACGGGGTTTTCCCAGCCGAACCAGACTCCCGCGCCGGTGATGTTCAGGTCGAAGATCTGCTGTGTCGAGCTGCCGTTGGCTCGCGCGTTGCGAATGGTGAGGCTGTCGATCCCGTAATCCTCGAAACCTGGAGTTGCGAGGCGTCCGCGCGGGTTGCCGTTGGTCTCGATGATCGCGGTCGTGAGATTGCGGGCGTCGAGAATCGTGTCGAGCGCCGAGGTCCCTTGAAGGCTGACGCCGGTTGGGAGCGTGACCGGAAATGCTTCGCCGTTGAAGCGAAGCCCTGAAGCGGGATCGAGATCGCTGAGTCCAGGGTTGATCGTGGAGTCAGGTCCGTAGAGGCCGGGGAGCAGGTGAATGATGATCCAGCGCACCCGACGCTGAGTGCTTTGGTTCGTCCACGGCAGGGAAGCGGGCGGACCGCTGGGGAAGTTGCGCAGGATGTAGGCGATCGCGCCGTTGGACCCTGCCGTGTTCACGCCGCCGGTGATCCCGCCCGTGAGTGTGCGGAACGCGTAGGGCGCGTGTTGCAGCACGCCCGGCGGCGGACTGAGGAGGTTTGGGTCCGGAAACTGAGCGGCAGGGATGATCAGATTCGGCGGATAGTCCGCCAGCGGCATGCGCGCCGTGTCCCAGGGGATCGGTCTCGTGCCGTCGAGGTCGGTCCTGGGATTGAGCTGCGTCGCCAAGGTGTCGTCGCCGTGGAGCGGGTCCACGTAGATGTGATAGATGAAATCAGGATTCTGCTGCGACGCCACGGGCGAGGTCGCGGCGCCGAACGCGAAGGCGGTCAGCAGCGCGAGAACGGTCCGACTTCGCAGCGACTTGCCAAAATGGCACAGGGGGGCGATTCGTCATGTCAGTTGCCTTGAATCCTGCGCGTTGACCCTCGGCCAGCGCGCACCACGTCACTTGACGAGATAGTAGCGCGCGCCGCGAGGATCGGTAACGGGGTATCGGCGCGGAAGAACTCCCGTCGCCTCAATCCCCCGCGCGCAGAACCTTCCCCGGTCGCGCCTTCGTCTGCTTGCCGTGATCCATGACGATCACGCCGTTGACGAGCACCCAATCGATTCCGGTGGGGGCGGCCGTCGGTTCGTCGTAGGTCGCGCGGTCGAGGATCGTCTTCTCATCGAAGACGACGAGATCGGCAAAGGCGCCCTCGCGGATCACCCCGCGGTCGCGGATGCCGAAGCACTCGGCGGGAAGTGCGGTCATCTTGCGCACGGCGAGCGGCAGGTCGATCACCTCGCGCTCGCGCACATAGTGACCCAGCACGCGCGGGTTGTTGCCGGCGCCGCGTGGATGCGGTTTGTCGGCGGTCTCGATCGCACGGATGCCGGCGTCGCTCGCGATCGCGACGAAGGGCAGCTTCATGATCCGCTCGACATCCGGCTCCGCCATCTTGTGATAGATCATCTGGATGCGCGCGCCGTTGCTCCGCACCATCAGGTCGATCGCGGCTTCCGCCTGATCGCGCGGACCCCTGGCACCACGCTCGCGCTCGGCGATCGCCGGCAGGCGCAATCCGGTGGCCTCGGCGGAACCGGGCGCATGAGCGACCTGCGCATAGCCGAGATCGCCGAAGCCGGAGCGCTCCATGTCCTTCAACAAGGCAGTCACCATGCGCTCGCGAAACTCGAGATCCTCGGCGAGCTTCGTGCAGAAAGCCTTGCGACCGATCGACAATGCACTGGATGGGAAGAGTACATCCAAGCTCGTGCTGCTCGCGGTATAGGCGTATTGATCGCCGGTGAGCGCCACACCGTCGCGACGAGTCTGCTCCAGGAGTTCGACCAAGGCATCGCTATCGCCGTGGTTGTTGCGGCCGCTCACCTTGAGATGGGAGAGGTGAATCGGGAGCTTCGCGCCCTCGCCGATGGCGATCGCCTCCCGCACGGCGTCGAGCAGGTGATCGCCCTCGTTACGCATGTGCGAGACGTAGCGACCGTTGTGCTTCGCCACGACCTTGCTGAGCGCGATCAGCTCGTCGAGCTTGGCGTAGGTTCCGGGCACGTAGATCAGTCCGGTGGACATGCCGAACGCACCGCTCGCCATCGCACGGTCGACGAGCTCGGCCATCGCCCGCAACTCCTCTGCGCTCGGCTCGCGATTCGCGGTCCCCATCACCGCGCTGCGCACCGTGCCGTGACCGATCAAAGTCCCGTAGTTCAATGCGATGCCGCGAGCTTCGATCGCTTGGAGATGGGCCCCGACATCCTCCACCGACCCGCCGCAGTTGCCGGTGATGATCGAGGTCACTCCCATCGCCACGAAGTTCTGCGCATCGTTACGGCGCAACGCGACCGTGTCCGCGTGGGCGTGCAGATCGATGAATCCGGGAGCGACCACGCGGCCCCTCGCATCGATCGTCGCTTTCGCCGACTTCCCGCCGAGCTCGCCGATCGAAGCGATGCGCCCATCCACCACGCCGAGATCGGCGCGCCGAACTGGTTCGCCGCTGCCGTCGACGATCTCGCCGCCCAGCACCACGAGGTCGAACTCGGCTGGCACGGGCAGAGGCGCGGGTTTGGTCGGCTCCTGAGCGTTCGACAAGACCGTCAAAGTCAGCAACACGAGGGCCGCGAGAATTCCGAGCTGGGCGGAGTCCGACTGCGTAGGGCGCATGACCACCATGATATGGCGCCTTCCGCAGATCGTTGGGACAGGCGTCGTCACGAAGTTGTGCAGAACC
>JBFXDD010000014.1:0-113915 GCA_050181465.1 Planctomycetota bacterium | reverse complement strand
TGGCATCACACCCGCAGGAGTCCGCCTCTGCCCAGATCAGGACCACGTCGAATGCGGAGATCGGCTCGCCCGCAGCCGACGCTCGGAGAGCAGACTGCGACAAGAAGATCGCCAACAAGCACCCCAGGATCGCCTTCCAAGTCAGCATGGATTACTCCTCTCAACAGGACGCGAATCCGTTCGAGGGCCAACCCCGTGCCGGCTCCCGAGATCCACGTGCTCGTGGATGCTAGAGAGAGAGAGAGAGAGAGAGAGAGTCAAGCCCCATTCCCAACGAGCTCTCCGATGCAGCGTCCCCCGCTGGGAAGTCCGACCGGATCCGGCCCCCCCGCCGGCCGATCAGTGCCGAGGAGTCCTTCTGGATTCCACGAGAGCACCGACGATGCACACCACGGAACTTGCGACGGTCGCCGAGCGCGCCCGGTCTCTTCGTCAACGGCTCGGCAAGGTCGTCGCCATCGACGACCAAAGCCTCGAACCGCTGCTCGTGGCGCTCTTCGCCGGCGGTCATGCGCTCATCGAAGGCGTGCCCGGGATCGGCAAGACCCTGCTCGCGCGCACACTCGCACGCTGCGTCGACTGTGAGTTTCGCCGGATCCAGTTCACCAACGACCTGATGCCCGCCGACGTCGTCGGCGCGCAGGTGTGGCGCGCCGGCAGCGAGATCTTCGAGTTCGTTCCCGGCCCGCTGTTCGCGAACATCGTCCTCGCCGACGAGATCAACCGCACCAGCCCGCGCACACTCTCCTGCCTGCTCGAGGCGATGGAGAACGGCCGCGTCACGATCGACGGCGTGAACCACCCACTCGCCGAACCATTCCTCGTGCTCGCGACGCGCAATCCGATCGAGTTCCACGGCACCTTTCCGATTCCCGAAGCCGCGCTCGATCGATTCCTCGTTCGCGTGGAGCTGGGCTATCCGTCGCCGGAACGCGAACTCGAGCTCTATCGCGGAACCGCGCCGGAACAGATTCTGCGTGACCTCAGCGCGAGCTTCGATCGCGAAGACCTGCAACAGGCGATCGCCGCCACACGCGCGGTCCACGTGGCTGAGCCGGTCGCGCGCTACGCGCTGCGCGTGGTCGAAGCGACCCGACAGGATTCGGATCTCCTGCTCGGCGCCAGCCCACGCGCCGCGATGGCATGGCTGCAAGCTTCCCGAGCACGCGCGGTGCTCTGCGGCCGCGACTATGTGATTCCGGACGACCTGAAGGCACTCGCCGTGCCGGTCCTCGCACACCGCCTGCTGCGCAAGGACGGCGGTCCAAGCAGCGAGTCCGTCGAGCGGCACGTGCGCGCGCAACCCGTGGAGTTGTGACGTGGTCGCGCCGACCCGATTCGGACTGAAGGCGCTCGCGTTCCTCGCGATGCTGGTCGCCGCCTTCTTCGTGAGTCCGTACTCGAACCTCTTCTTCCTGCAGCTCGGCTTCTACTGCGTGCTGTTGGTCGCGAGCATGTTCTGGGTCGCACGCAATCTCGCCGGTGTGAGCGGCGAGTGCGTCGAACCGCGCCCGTTCGCGACTCTCGCCGACAGCGGGACCCTGCACGCCGCGCTACGCAAGCGACGTGGCGTCGCGCGCGCGGTCGGGTTGACCGTCCGACTCAACGACGGAACCACCATTCGCCTCGCCGATCGGTTCGAAGTCGACAGCCGATGCGATCGCAGCGTGGAAGGCCGACTCCCTCGGTTGCCGCGCGGAGTGCACGAGATCCGCAGCGTGACCGCGACCAGCGCCTACCCTCTCGGTCTCTGGCGTGCTTCGCGTGCGATCGCCGCACCGCGGGAGTTCGTCGTGTTCCCTGCTCCGGTCGATGAGCTGCGACTGCGCGGCCGAGGGGTAGGCAGCGTGCTTGCCGCGCTCGGCGGCGCCGTCGGCGAACCCAGCGACGATTCGATCGCGAATCTGCGAGAGTGGCGCGAAGGCGACCAACCTCAGCGCATCCACTGGCGCGCGACCGCGCGCCGCGGCAAGTGGATCGTGAAGGAACCTGAGCTCGAGTCGGGCGACGCGCTGTGCGTCGTTCTCGATCGCCGAATCGCCGATCCAGCGGTCTTCGAACGGGCCCTCGCCGAGCTGGTCACCCTGACGCTCGCTGCACGCGAGTCGGCCGAGTCTCTGCAACTCGTGAGTCAAGGCATCACCGCGAGCTTCGGCGACCGCGGTGAACCCCTCGACCGACTGCTCCGCTGGACCGCCCTCGCCGACCGGCTGCCGAGCGACGCTCCGTCGCCGCCGATCGCACCGGCCGGCGCGTTCCGCCTTCCCCTTGTCGATTCTCGAGCAGCGCTCCCGCGTGCTGCCGCCGTCCTCGCCACGTCGTGATCGCAGCCGCATGAATCAGGCACTCCAACTCGGACTGGTGCTGCTGGTGGCGCTGAACCTGGCGTTCGTGCACCTGACCGGCGCAGTGGCCCCGCGTTGGCTCGCCGTACTCTTCGTATTCACGCTCACCGCTCCGCTCACCGCGCGATGGCGCGATTCACGACTGTGGTGTTCGGCGTGGAATCTCGGCGTGATCGGCACCTTCGTCAGCCTGGTGCACGATGCGACCACCGTGGGTGCGCGCAATCTGCTCGAGGACGGCATGACGCTCGCCGCGTTCTGCCAGGTCCACCTCCTCAACGTGCTGCGCGACGAACGACGCGCCGATCTGCTGTTCTTCAACTCGTTCCTGATCGCGGTCGTCACCAGCTTCTTCGCCCAGGATCTCGCCTTCTCGCTGGTCTTCGCCCTGTGGGCGCTCGCCTTCGTGACCACGCTGATCGTGAGTCAGGAGCGCGCGCTGCAACTCAGCCCGCGCGATATCCGTGACGGACTCGTGAAGGCCCTCCAGGTGCTCCTGGGCACCGGAATCGTCTTCGCGTTCTGGCCGCGTGACTTTCGCCGGCCCGGTCTCGTCGACGACACGCTGCTGCTTGCCGGAATCGATCAGGAGTCGCAGGTCGGCTTCGCCGATCGCATCGACCTGCGTCGATCATCGCACGTGACGATCTCGCACCGCGTCGCATTGACCGCCAAGCTCGAGGACGGCACGCATGAGAGCGTGCCCGAGTACTGGCGCGGCAAGACTCTCGACGCCTGGGACGGCCGTCGCTGGATGCAGCTACCCAACCACGGGCGGACGATCCGCGTCGAGCCGACCTGGCGAAGCGAAGGCCGCCAGACCTGGGCCCGCGAGAATGCGCTCGTCGGCTCCGAGCGCGCGCGCTTGGTCGTCACCGCCGAGTCCGACAATCTCCGCAATCTCTTTGTTCCGCTGGAGGCGACCCGAGTTCGGTCACTCGCGGCCAACGATCGCGAGCACGCGGTGCCGATCCCCGACGGCAACTTTGCCCGCCTACCGACACGCGGACGTCCACCCAAGTGGGAAGTCACCATCGGAGCGACCGCGCCGATGGAAGGGGACATCCCGGCACGATCCCTCGCCCGCTGGACGCAACTCTCGGACGACCCCGCGGTCGTACCGCCAATTGCGCGCGCGTTGGCAGGCGAAGCGGTTCGCAGTCTGAGCGAAGCTGCCGATCGAGGCACGGTCGCACGCGCGTGCCGCGATCTCCTGGCCGATCGCTTCGCCTACCTGGCGCCCGGCGAACAAGGTGCTGCCGACGGCCTCGAGCAGTTCCTTGCTGGCGATGCTCCCGCCCACTGCGAGTACTTCGCGACCGCGCTGGCGCTCCTCCTGCGATGTCACGCGATCCCGTGCCGGGTGGTCACCGGCTACCTCGCCCACGAGTGGAGTGACGACGGCAAGACCCTTCTGATTCGTGACAGCGACGCCCACGCCTGGGTCGAAGTGTTCGACGAGCAGAGCGGCTGGTACGCCCTCGACGCGACGCCGGCACTGGCGGAGAACACCGCCGCCAACGACAGCTTCTTCGCCACACTAGGTGCTTGGCTTCGTGAGTCGTGGAACGAGGTCACGACCTTCGACGCCGCACGCCGCGAAGCACTGGTGCGCCGCTTGATCGAACTTCCTCGCAACGTCGTAGATCACGCGGTCGAGAGTCCGCTCGTCACTTCGTCGAGCGTCGGGCTCCTCGCCTGGTTGGTCGTTCGACTTCGAGCACGACGCGGCAGGAATCCCGGAGTGTTGGACTACGAACGTGCGCTTCGCCGCTGGAGGTTGGTGCGCGCAGCCAACGAGACACCGCGTGAGTTGCTCGACCGAGTCCGCCGCGAGGGTAGTCTCCAGCCCGAACGCCTCGCGGAACTCGAACGGGCGACAGCGAATCACGAGCGGCAACGGTTCGCTGCCGTCCCGTAGCGACCCTCCGACCGACGGTCCGGACCCAGGAAACGACGATGAAGCACATCTCTCTTCTCGGCCTGCTCGCGCTCTCGAGTGCACCGGTCGCACAGGATCTCGCTCGCGTCGTCTTGAAGGACGGCACGGCGATCACCGGCACGCTGCGTCGCGACAGCGCGCATGCGATCGAACTCTCGGGTGCCGCGGGCGAGTCGATCTACGTTCCGCGAGGCCGCGTCCGCGCACTCTTCCGCGGCGGCGAACTCATGGACACCTTCACACCGAGCTTCGTGGGCGAGCCGGAGGAGAGCGAAGAGACGCACCTCCGCTGGGTCGGCACGAGCGGCAAGGACGACGGCGGACTCGAAACCAAGACCTCGCGTTGGTGGCATGCGCCGAGCAGCACCACGGTCCTACTGGTCGGCGTGGTGCACATCGGCGATCCGACGTACTTCCAACACCTCCAGAGAATCTTGGACTCCTGCGATCTCGTCCTCTTCGAGGGTGTCGGTCGCAGCGAAATGAGTGACTCGGATCTCGCGAGCCTCGACGTGATGATGCGGATGCAGCTCGCGATGCGCGGCGCGCTCGGACTCGGCTTCCAGAGCGATCACGTCGACTACGCACGCGACTTCTGGGTCAACTCGGACGTCGATTTCGCACAGTTGCGCGCACAGCTCGACGAGCGCCGCGCACAGCTTCCTACCGACCATCCGATGATGAAGCGGATCCTCGGAACCGTTCTGCGTGCCGCGGGAGATTCTGCGGTCCACCGCTCGCGAGTTCTCCAGTATCGCGCGAAGTTGCTTCTCGGCCCCTCGTTGTCGCAAGCCGATACCATCATGCAACAGCCGGCATTCGCGGGGATGCGCGGCGCGATCATCGAGCATCGCAACGAGGTGGTGATGCGCGATCTCGAACGCGAGTTGACCAATGGGACCCACGGTCGCCGGATCGCCGTGTTCTACGGTGCCGGTCACATGCCCGACTTCGTTCGCCGCTTCCTGGCAATCGGACTCGAACATCAGGAGAGTCGCTGGCAGCGGGCCTGGGACATTCCCGCCGTCACGCCGCGCGAGCGCCTGTCTCGATCAAGGTTCGACGAGCACCTCGCGAACGCAACGGCAGCGCAACCGTCGATCGAGTCCGTAGCGATCCGCATCGGCTCACCACTCGATGGCGAGTGGTACTCTGCGAGAGCAGCGGAGAGCGCCGCCGAGGCGAACGGCATTGCAGTGATGGTGGAATCGCTCGGTCGCACGATCGATCCTCGAGCGCCCCAAGCACTGAGCAACGAAGAACGCGAACGACTCGTCGGGCTGTTGGCGACCGCTGCGGGGGACCGTGCCGCTGCGCTCGAGGCGATCGCGGACACATCGAGCGATCGCGAACCCCTGGCGACCGCAGGGCGCACTCGCGCGAGTCTTCCGCGCCGCGACGGCGCCTCACTCGCAGCGTTGGCCGGTCTTCTCGATGGGATTCGCCGTCGAGAGTTGCGCGGCTACTCTACCGCGATGCACGAGGAGTTGGAACTCGTGCTGACCCTTGCCGGAGTCCTCGGATCCGCGGCGAGCGGAACCACACTGGACGGTAGCGACGGCCGAACACTGGACCTCGGCGTACGAGACACCACGCCCGACCGATTCGTAGTGTGGGCAATGTCCGTGCAGTTTCGGGGCGACACGTCGGAAGCCGATCGGATCAAAGCCTGCGTTGCGTTGCGCGATCGGATGCTCGCGCATGTTCTCGACGCGCTGCGCTGATCGTCCTCAGCGCAGGTCCCAACTCGCGAATGCGTCCCAGTCGGGCGGGCCCGAACGGGCCGGCCGACGCAGCGCCTCGGTCGCGGCTTCGATCAAGGCGGCGCGATTCGCGGTCACCGTGTCGTTTCGCTGGAGCGCCCAGGTGAGCGTGAGCCGGGTAGCCGGCAGGGCCCAGATGTTGAACGCTTCGGGGCTCGAGGGCCACCGCGCGTACTCCGTGCTGGTCGCCGCGCCGGGAGGCAGCGGCGCGCCGCCGGGCAGATAGCGGATCGCGTAGCCGATCAGCGTGTCGTCGAAGTCGACCTTCCAACCGTGGTGAATCAGGTTGCGGCCGATCTCCCATGCGATGTTCTCGGCATTGACGTGCCCCGAGATCTCGACGAACGCGGCGAGACCCGCTACCGCGAGAGCCTCCTCCCACGGTGACCAGTTCTGGCCGGTGCCGATGGTTCGGGAGTCGGGTGCCTTCACGGTGAGCGGCCTGACGGTGCCGCCGTTGGCGAGCCCGTAGTGCTGCGGAACCACACACTCGTCGACGCGACGTCGCATGCGTTCGATCAGATCGCTGCGACCGGTGCAGACCCAATTCCACGACATCGAGAGGAAGGAACGGCCGACGGCGCGACCGTTGTCGATGTTGTTGGTCGGCAGACTGCCGTGAATGCTCGGCACTGTCTGACTCGACAGGTACATCTCCGCTTCGGTCTCGAGTTCCTCGCGGAGCGACCAGCTCCGCGTGAGCAGATAGGCCGAAGACAGCGTCAGGCTCGACCAATGTTCGAGGTCCTTCCCGGTCCACCCGTGCGTGCGGCCGCTCGGCGAGACCTCAGGCTGAGGCTTCCCGAGCCGATCGGGAGACACCGACGTGCTCCAATGCACTCGGCCGCCGCGGGTGATGAAGTTCGGATGATTCGCCGACTGCAACGGTGAGCCATCGGCCTCGCGGAAGTGAACTGGGCGATGTGCCTCTTCACCGGCCATGAAGCGCGCTTCTTCGACGCCGTGCGGAACGCCCGAGATGAACACGTCTTCCAGCTTGTGGATGCCGAAGTCGTGCTGGTTTCCGGTCGCAGCGGCGTAGGGCAAGAGACCCATCGGTCGATCCTCCCAAGCCTGACCGGTGCTCGACTGCCAGCTCTGGAACGATGCCCAGTCGTCGAGAACCGCCGCGACTCCGCGATCCGTCAGCCAGTACGGCGGGTCGGGCAGGTAACCGAAGGGGCCGAAGGCGTTCGATGCCTTCCAGTTCTGCGCGACTCCGAACAGGGGCTCGACCCACGCGGCGACCACCGTCTCGCGGCGGATCTGCGCATCGGCGAGCGGCAGGTTCGGATCGGTGAACATGAGGTTGCCCCACCACTCGTAGGCCTGGCCGTCGAACATCGTGGTGGGCCCGAGCAGGAGCACCGGGTTCGCGCCCGTCGGCTCGTAGCCGGGTTGCACGACTCCGAGGCGATCGCGACCGCGAATGAACGGCGTCGCACCCCTGGGGACGATCACGAGCCAGTCGATCGCATCGATCCAGTCCGGCCCACCGACCATCGAGCTCGTGAGACGGAACTCGAAGTGAGCGAGGTCGCTGTCGGCGAAGTGCGTGATCCAGAAGTCGTAGACCAGCTGCGTGTTCGGAAGCCGGCCGCGATACTGCGTGGTCTTGCGAACCGGGGTGTCTTCGAGCACGGCGAAGGGCGCGAGGTTTGCGCGCGCTACCGTTCCGTCCGGCCGACCGACTTGGATCTCCAGGCTGAAGGTGTTGATGCGCGCCTGCGTCCACGGCGAGTAGCGAAACGCCGGAGTCGGCGGAACGACCTCCTCGACCACGTAGGTCCCCTGGCTCAACGGCGCGAGATCCGCGAGCACGGCCAACTGCGCGAAGCGCACGGAGCCGTCAGGCCAGCGCGCGCCGAAGGGCACCAACTCGCTTCGCACGCTGCGAACCCCGAAGGTCTTGCCCGCGGTCCACACACCTTGGGGGAACGGCACCGTGGCCAGAGCCCACTCGCGCCGACGGAGCGGCATGTTGTTCGCCACCCGCACGGGCGCGGCGAAGGCTCCACCTTGGGGAGCGAGCGATCGCAGGCCGGTGTCGGAGAGAAAGACGATCAGACCGACGACCCACACGATCAAACAGAGACCGTGTGGAACCGACCTGGCGATTGCCGGGTGCAGCTTGAGCATGGAGCGACGGGGAATGGGCGATGTGGCCACGAGCGCCTCGCGGGGGCAGGACGTTCGTTGGTGGCGGCCCTACGAACCGCCTCGGTGGACCGGCTCGATTAATTGCGGGCAAGCGCGGTGCCAAGGGGCTGTATGCGAAGTTCTCGCGGTGGAGAACCTGTGTAGAACGTCGCAGGGAATCGCGATTTCGCTGCGCGGAAGCTCATCGCGCGGCGGTGCGTACCGCAAACTCGGCGCGGCGTTCAGCGGCCGCGCGCGCGAGTGACGCGATCGCCGAGCGGACCATCGGCCAGTTGCAGCGCCAGCCACGCCATCGCACCGGCGCCGAGCGCCAGCGCACGCTCGTTCACACTGTCGATCACGTCGAGCGCGCTGTGGTGATAGTCGAAGTATCGATGCGAGATGACCGAGAGGCCGAACAGGACGCAACCAGTGTCGCCGAGCGGCCCGATGTCCGCGCCGCCGCCGCCTGCGGTGAGCGCGCCGGCACCGAAGCCGGCGAGTTCTTGGAAGTGCGGTGCGATGCTTGCGCGCAGGTCGTCGCTCGCGGTCGTGCCGAAGCCGAGAGGCACATCGGCACCGGCATCGGACTCGATCGCGGCGAGGTGAAACTGGTCGCCGTTCGCTTCGCGGTAGCCGCGACCGCCACGCAAACCGTTCTCTTCGTTCATGAACAGCACGAAGCGGATCGTCCGCCGCGGCTTCGAACCGCGGGCGACGAGCAGGCGAGCGGCTTCGAGTGTGTGGGCGATGCCGGCGCCATCGTCTTGCGCACCGGTTCCGATGTCCCACGAATCGAGATGGCCGCCGACTACCACGATCGAGTCGGGCTCCGCTGCGCCGACGATCTCGCCGACGACGTTGGCAGACTCCACGTCCGGCAGCGTGCGACAACCCATCGTGATGCGAAGTCGAACGCGCGCGCCGTCACGCAGCCTCTTGCCGAGCGCCTCGGCATCCAGCGTACTGATCGCCGCTGACGGCACGCGCGGGACACCATCGGCGTAGTGCATCGCACCGGTATGAGGGTGGTCGTCGATGCGTGTCGTCATCGAACGAACCAGTGCGAACACACCGCCCACTTTGCCGGCTTCGATCGCACCACTGCTGCGCTGCGGCACCGCTTGACCGTAGGCACGAAAGGTGCTGGCGAGGATTCGCGGCATGGGCCGATTGAAGAAGACGATTCTCCCGCGCGCCTCCTCGGCGCGTTCGTGCAGCTCCTCGAAGCTTCGAACCATCATCACTTCGGCCTCGATGCCGCGTTCCGGGGTCGGCTCGCTACCGCCGAGGGCGAGGATCGAGAGCTCTTCGGTCGTGGCTCCGCTCGAATCGAGGAGCTCACAGCGCTCAGCGGGACCGCGCTCCCATCGCGGCACCATGATGGGCTCAGCGCGCACGTTGGTGAGACCGATCGTGCGCATCGTCGACAGTCCCCATTCGACGGCACGCGCCGCCGCCGTCGATCCAGAGATCCGCTTGGGAGCGACGGTGGTGAGCTGCTCGAGGAGAGTGAAGGCTTGGCCGTCGAGAGCGGCCGCCATCAGTTCGTCGGCGAGTGATGCCGACGACCCATCGTTCGTGGCGGATCGAGTCGGGCTGGATTCCACGGCGCGACCGTCGACGTCGCGAAGTGTGGTGCCGCCGCAGGACGAGTTGCAGAGCAACGCAGCCAGGAGCAGTCCGCAGCCGATCGGCAAGCACCGCTTCATCGCAGCCACCCGGCCTTTCGCTTCTCCAAGAACGCCGACATCCCTTCGCGCGCCTCCGAAGTCGCACGCAAGTCGGCAATCCAGGGCGCGGTGACCGCGATCGCTTCTTCGAGCGCGAGTCCATCCACCGCTCGAATCAGCGCCTTCGCGCTCGCCACTGCGGCCGGCCCAGACGACAAGAGTTCGCCGACGACGCGTTCGACCTCCGTGTCGAGTTCGTTCGCCGACACGGCGCGATGGACGAGGCCGATGCGCTCGGCCTCGCGGCCGTCGAATCGCTCTCCCGTGAGGAAGAGCGTTCGAGCGCGGCTGGCACCGATCTTCTGCATGACGAACGGGGAGATCACGGCCGGCACGATGCCCAGCTTGACCTCGGTGAGTCCGAAGACGGTGTCGCTGGTGCTGATCGCGCAGTCCGCAGCGGCGGTGAGACCGCAGCCGCCGCCGAGTGCGTGACCAAACACGCGCGCGACGACCGGCTTCTTGCAGTGCGCGATGGCCAGGAACATGCGAGCCATCTCGGCCGCCGAACTCGCGTTCGCTTCGCGCGGAAGCTCCGCCTGTTCGGTCATCCACCCGAGGTCCGCCCCCGCGCTGAACGACTTGCCGGCACCGGTCAGAACCACGACTCGGGTCAGAGGGTCGACGTCGATCGCTGCAAACACCATCGAGAGTTCGCGCACCAGGTCGCCGTTGAAGGCGTTGCGCACGGTCGGCCGATCGAGACGCACGGTGAGCACGGCGTCCGCGCGCGAGATCGCGAGAGTCTTGACGGTCAGGCTGGTCGGGTCAGTCATCCGGCCGAGTCGTACGCGATCTTGACCCAGCCAAGCAACTCCTTGTCGATCTCCTTCGCATCGGTCAGGAAGACTTTGTACTGGCACATGCCGCCGGGCGGCTGAGCGACGAGCCGCTCCGTCGCCTCGACATCTCGCATGTTCAGCCCGATCTCGAGTCGCCCCTTCGAGGCCGGCCCGATCAACGCGAACTGCTTCTTGCGCCGCAGGCTCACATTGGCCTTCTTCGGGGCGATCTCGAACTCACCGAGTTTCGCGATCCTGGTCATCACCGCCTCGTGCAGCGGCCGAAGCGGTGCCTTGCTGCCGGCGTAGATCGCGTCGAGCGGATCGCTCGAGGTGCCGGCGCCGTCGCCCACCTTGCCGTCGTTTGCCCCGCCGTCGGCTTCTGCGCGGAAAGTGTGCACCAGGGTGTTGGCGTCACCGTGGCCCATTCCCAGGTCGGCCTTCAGCATTGCGACCATCTCGCCGTGCTTGGTCAGTCCGCTCTTCTGCAGGATCGCGAACAACTGCTTCAGGGTCTTGCCTGTTCTCTGCTCGATGTTCGCTAGCTGGGTTGCAACGGCTTTCGCTGGATCTGCCATGGGAGCGGCAAGCTACCACTCGACGCGAAGAAAGACGCGGCCGAGGCGTCACGGAGAACCGCCCGGGTCAGATCCGCGGAGCCAGTCTCACCGCCCAAGAATCCGCCCCAAGGCTCCCGCCCGGACGATTCGCGAATGCCGGCCGCGAATTGCGGCGATCGCGTCCGGCGTTCGCGAATCGTCCGGGCTAGTGCGGCGCGGCACTCGGCTCCATGATCCGGCCCGCCCAGCCCGCGAATGCACAACCCAAAGCTTCAGGTCTTGCTCGCCGGCGCGCTGTTCGCAACGGGAGGAGCGGCAATCAAGCTGGCACCGGGCCTGTCCCCGGTGGCGATCGCGAGCCTGCGGTCCGGAATCGCAGCGATCGCACTGTGGGTACTGTTGCCGGCGGTTCGACGTCTGCCTGATCGCAACACGTTGCTCGCCGCCTTGCCGTATGCGGCAACGCTCGGACTCTTCGTGATCGCATCGCGGCTCACCACCGCCGCCAATGCAGTGTTCCTCCAGTCGACCGCACCGGTGTGGGTGACCTTGCTCGGACCGTGGCTACTCCATGAGCGCGTGCGCGCGAGGGATGTGGTGACGGTGCTGCTGCTGATCGGCGGCGCCGTGCTGTTCTTCCTCGCCGACGACGCCGCGAGCGCCGTCGCGAAGAACCCGGCTCTCGGCAACCTCCTGGCCGCCGTCTCGGGTTTGACTTGGGCGATCACCGTGATCGCGCTGCGCGCGCTGGGCCGCTCCGGCGCCGGCACCCCGGCGAGCGCTGCGACTCTGGGCAACGCGATCGCGTGCTTCGTAGGGTTCTGGTTCGTGTCCTTCGACGAGTTGGCAAACGCCGGTCACGTCGATTGGCTCGCCTTGTTGTGGCTCGGAGTCGCCCAGATCGCGATCGCCTACGCCCTGCTCGGCGCGGCCATGCAACGGCTGAGCGCGCTCGACGCGACACTGCTGCTGATGATCGAGCCCACGTTGAGCCCCGTGTTCACCTTTCTCGTCCACGGTGAGCGACCGGCTGCCCTCGCGATCCTCGGCGGCGCCGTCATCCTGACCGTGCTCGCGGCGCGCGCCTACTTGGATCGCCGTCGAACGATCGTCCCCAACGGAGGCTGATCCCGCAGGATCTCACCGCTGCGCCCGACCCACGTCGAGAACTGCGGATCCCCCGACTGCAGGAGACCGAGGCCCTGCTCCTGCGCGACGAGCATCACTTGTCTCTGCACGGCGCTCGGCGCCAGTTCCGGCGGGCGATAGACGGCAACGTGGGTCCCACCTCCCTGAGCAAACTCCCGCAGGCGCGGAGCGCAATCGTCGATCGTGCGAAAACGGCGATCGCCACCGAACCAAGCGATCGAGCCGTCGACATCACAGACGACGAGCAGCACCCGCAGGTGGTGCTCCGTGTCGCCGTCCTCCACCGTCATGACGACCTCCGGAAGGACCGGTCGTCGCGCGACACGAAGGCCCACGAGGATGCCCAGCATCACGACCAGCACGAAGCTGGCGCAGGTTGCGACGATTCTGGCCATGAGACGGACGCGAGAGACCGCCACTGTAGCCGATCGAGTCGGCCGAGTCCCGAACCCCGGCAACTCTCACCGCGAACTCGGCTTCGTCCCGCCGGAGTCTCGCCCTGCCCGCGACTGTTCGACGGCCAGCCCGGGGCCGGTGACCGACCGCGTGAGCGTATCGATCAGTTCGTTCGGATCTGCGTGCGCGACCAGGTGCTCGAGGTTGCGCTGTGCGAGAAAGCCGTCCTGCACCGCGCGTTCGAGGAAGCGCAACAGATGCTCGAAGTACCCGTCGACATCCAAGAGCCCGCACGGTTTGTCGTGGATCCCGATCTGCGTCCACGTGAGCGCCTCGAACAGTTCATCCAGCGTTCCGAAGCCACCAGGCATGGCCACGAATGCATCGGCAAGTCGCGCCATCTCTGCCTTTCTCTCATGCATGGACGTGACCTCGATGAGCTGGGTGAGGTTCCGATGCGCGACTTCGGCGACGAACAGCGCCGAAGGCAACACTCCGATCACCTCCCCACCGCCGGCTAGCACGCGATCGGCGATTGCCCCCATCAAACCGATGCTGGCGCCGCCGTAGACGAGCCCGATTCCCCGCGCGACCAGGACGTCGGCGAAAGCTTCGGCAGCGTCGAGGAATACTCGGCGAGCCCCGCTCCGGGCACCGCAATACACGCACACACGACGCAAGGGCATTGTCGCAGAAGCAGACGGACTCGCAGAGTTGGGGCCAGTCACGCGTCGACCTCCACTTCGCGATCCGACTCGAGAATGAACACGCGCAGTGCGATCTTCTCGCGCGACAAGCCATGGACCTGATGCAAGGCTTCCCGATAACGCGAGAGCTGATCGCGATGTAGTTCGGCGATCGCGAGATCGTCGGCGTTCTCGCGCACATCGGACTTGAAGTCGATGATGGTCGCCCCGACACACCGACCCTCGGCGTCGTGATCGAAGACCACTCGATCCAGCACATTGACGTGAAGACCGTCGTCGTCGAGGTGCGCGACCCGCAGTTCCGTGCGAACCGTTTGACCTGGATGCTGCCGCGACAGCAAAGCGCGCAGCCCGGCTCGCTGCATCAGTCCGAGGCACTCTGCGGCAGTTCCCTCCAACGCCTGCCATTCTGCGCCGGGCAACGATCTCCGCATCGCGTTCGCGAGATCCCCGAGCGTCGGCGCCCCATCGTCGAGGAAGCCGACCAGAGCGAGTCCGGCGTGGAGTGCGATCCCCCGCTCGCGCGCGACCTGGTCGACGACACGGCCGACGCGAACCACGGGTTGGTCCCGCTTGGCGCGCGGCAACCCGCGCCGTCGACTCCCGGCCACGAGCTTCAGCGACGAGCGAGTGGCGAGGCTCGGTGCGACGCGCTCGCCGATCGAGTCGTCCCGACCAGGTTGACCGTCGCGAGATACCGCGACCCAGCGCGTGCCATCCGGGAAATCGACGCCATCCAGGTCCCACGCATAGCCAAGGACGGCGCTGACAGACTTGTCGCGCCCCACCGAGTATCCCCCGTTGGAGATCTTCTTCCGAGGCGCGGCGAGCACATGCAGCTCGTCACGTGCACGCGTGACCGCGACATACAACAACGACATCGATTCCTCGACTTCGCGCCGCGTCGCCTCGCGACAGACTTCGGCCATCTCCGGGAGAAGACCACGCGAGGACTCATCGATGGTGCGCACGACCCGAGGAATCGGCTGGGTCGGCGACGATGGCGACGCCCACGCAATCTTCGACCGTGACCCTTGGCCGACCAGTGACCAATCCATGTTCGGCAGGATGACTGCATCGAACTCGAGTCCCTTGCTCTGATGAATGTTCATGACGGCGATATCCCCGCGAGCCGGATGTGCCACTCGTTGATTCTTCAGCAGCTCGGCGATCTCGCCCGGGGTGCGGTCGGCACGCTGCTCCAATCCACCGATACACGCCACGATCTGCGCCAGGCGCGTGCGCTCGAGGCCATCCAGCCGCTCGTGCAACTCCCGGCGCCAACGATCGACCACGACGGCGATGCCGTCCTCCTCGAACACGGCGCGCAAGCGCCGCGACAGGACAGCGGCCCTCGAACGGAGCGACGTCGCGTCTGTCGGCAGGTCGGCCAGCGGTCCGATCGAGGCAAACGGGGAATGCAGGAGATCGAACGCGGCGGCCGTATCGCCTGGGTGCTGGGCGAGGCGCAATGCTTGCACGATGAGCAAGCTCGCGCCCGAATCGAGCAGTCCGCCACGCCCTACGATTCGGACGGTGTGCCCTTCTCGCCGGAGCGCCTCCGTGATCGCGCCGATCTGTTTGTTCATGCGGACGATCACACCGATGCTCGCCCAGGGTCGTCGCTCGCGGATCTCGGCCACGCGGGCGACCGCATAGGCGATTCCGACGTGTTGCGCATCCTGGGACGGTTCGAACACGTCGAGCTGCACGAATCCTTCGGGATCCTCGGCCTTCGCCCGCATGGTTTCGTGCTGCTGGAACCGCGAGCCCCAGGATCTCACGCCGAACCTGACATCGGCTCCGTTCTCCAGCTTCGACTCGAACCCGGCTTCGAGATCCGAGAACAACCGATTCACGAAGCGGATGACCGCCCGGCTGCTGCGGTAGGACGTCAGCAGTCGCCGATCGTCGACTTCGACGCCTCCCCCGAGGACATCCTCGAGCTCCGACAGCAGGCGGGGCTCACCCTTCCGCCAGCCGTAGATCGATTGCTTCACGTCGCCGACGAACATCACGCTGCGCGCCTCCTCTCCACCGGCAACGATCTCTCCGATCAAGCGTGAGAGTGCGCGCCACTGTCCGACGCTGGTGTCCTGGAACTCGTCCAAGAGGACATGCGCGATACGGCCATCCATTCGGAACCACAGTTCGTCGAGGGCCGGTAGGTCGCCGCGATCGGGATCGAGAAGCGCCTTCTGATCATCGAAGGTCATCACGCGCCGGGCCTCGATCAGGCGTCCGCGCACCTCCGCGACCGCCGACGCGAGATTGCGCACCGCCCGGGTCATCCGCGCGTAGGCACGTTGGTTCGCGATGCGCAGGAGCGCCACGACTTCGAAAGCCATCGCTGCGACTTCATGCGGAACGGGCTTGTTGCGGATCTCGATGGGCACCCCGTCGGCAGCACGCTCGACCAGGACACCGAAGGCCTTGGGCGGCCACTGATTGTCCGGGACCTCACGCATGTTCACGAGCTTCCTGCGCGGCGTCGCCAACGCCTTCGCCGCGGACTTGTCACCTTCCGCTGGAGGCCGTTCGATCAGCTCATCGATCCGTGCGATGACCTCATCGATTCGATCCGTGGTTACTGGAGGCGGAATCTCCCAATCCCACGCGTCAGGCGCAGTTTCGCCCACGAACTCGACTATCTCGCCGACCTTGCGGAGGCAAGACTGCACGACGCCGATCTCCACTTTGCCGTGATTCAAGGACAGGATCGTCTCGACGAGTGCATCGGGGTCGCCCTGATCCAATGCGATCGCGAGCGCATCGCGCAGCAACCCGACTTCCTCACCGGCGTCCAGCAGCCGCGGAGCGTCGCCAATCCCCAGCTCCTTGGCGAAAGCCTGGACGACACCCGCGAAGAAACTGTCGAAGGTGCGAATGCTCAAGCGCGGCAAAGCGTCGACCAACCCGCGCAGCATCCTCTGCGCGGCAACTTCGTCGATCGCGACCGAGGAATCGCCCTGGATCTCATGGCGAGCTTCGACCTTGCGCACGGCTTGCGCCGCACGCATGAACACGCGATCTCGAATCTCGGCTGCCGCCTCGCGCGAGAACGTCGTGGCGAGAATGCGGCCTGGGTCAACGCCCGAAGCCACCAGGCGCAGGTAGTGTGATGTGAGCGTGAAGGTCTTGCCTGAGCCTGCCGACGCGAGGATGCGTGTCACCAAGGGACCGGTCATTCGTCGTCTCCCTCCTCGTCGTCGCCGTCGCTGTCCAGGACTGCGGTGCGACAGATCAATTCCAACGGCTCGTCCGGGTAGGCGCTCGCATCGGGGTTCATGGCGAAGTCGCCGCGCCGGATCGCCCGGACGATCTCGCGCGCCCTCGCGATCGCTTCGTCGTATCGATCGTCGAGTTTGCTCGCAGCACGAAACCCGGTCTTGTTGAGTTCGGCTGCAATGCCGAAGTAGCCGGTCTCGACGGAGACAATTCTCGCGCGCGGGTCGCCGAACCACGCCGCCCGAGTGGCCTCATCGATGCGTTCCACCATGAAGCGATAGAGCGGTAGCTGGAGATCGCGGAAGGTGCCGTCTCTCGCGATCCCACCGTCGGGCTTGCTGGCGTCCGCTCCGGTCTTGTAGTCGATTACCCTCAGACGCCAGCCCTCGGCCTCCCGCAGCCGGTCCACCCGGTCGACTCGACCCAGGATGCGCAACGGACTCTGGTCAGCCATGTCCAGGTCTGCCTTCAAGTCACACTCGAGCGCAGCGATTTCCCACCCCTCCGCCGAGAGGCCCATCTGATGCTCGACGAAGGGCAGCATGCGAGCACGCAGGAACCGTCGCTGCAGCCGGATGAGGCCGCGGTCATCCGCGCCGGCCAACCGCTGTAGCTCACGATCCAGCTCGGCGTCGAGGATCGCCGTCATACGCTCGGTGTCCGGTGCGCTCCCTGCCGCGATCTCCTTACCGACAGCGTGCAGAACTTCGTGCACGAGAGTGCCCGAGGTCGCCGCGTTGAAGTCACTGCCGGCCACCTCGACCGACTCGAGTCTCAGTATGTGGCGAAGCCAGAAGCGGTAAGGGCAGTGGATGTAGTCACGAAACGCCGTCACTCGCAACTTCTCGAGCGCGCACTCGCCGCCGGGCGGCAACACTCGTCCACATGCACTCTCACCGGCGCGCTCGACGACACGCGCCGGGGGCTCCGCAAACAAGCTGGTCACCCGTTCGGCAAGCTCCTCTCCGTCACCGGTGAGCAGGAGGCGACTGGGCGTGAGTGGATCGCCTGCCGAGTCCTTTCGACCGAGCACGACGTCCACCGGCCCGCGCTCCAATGCGGTTGCCAGCACGTACTGATCTCGAACGAGGCGAGACTCACTCGTGGGAAGGCCGAGAGTGCGCCGAAGCGAGTCCGTCAACAGCGCGTCACGCGACCCTGACGGAACGCAGCCTTCGTTCATCCCGAGGATCACGGTCGCTGGAGCCGGATCGAACAGCAGTTCGAGCCAACCCACGAGCTCGAGCTCGTCCCGCTGAGGCGCCTCGCGAACCCGTTGGTCGCCGACCCAGGCACACAACCAATCGAGCGCGACGGTTCGATCCATGGGTTGAAGCAAGGTCTCCGGTACCGCTGCGATCTCACCCAAGCACTCGCTGAGAGCCTGGATCGACGCCGTGAGCATGGATCGAGGCGACGTCTCGATGGCCCGGGCAAAGACCTGGCGCAGCCACTCGCCGATGTCTACCGCGAAGCGCGCAAGTGACGCACGAGCAGGCAATCGATCCAGCGCCGAGGCGACCTGCGCAAGGAGTGGCTCCAGTTCGGCGATGTCCGCCGATTCATCCAACCAACTCTCGCCCAAGGGTCGATCCAAGTGCCTTGTTCGCCAGTCGTCGAGTCGTCGGACGAGATCGAGATCGACTGCGCTCTCCAAGGCAGATAGACCGACCATTCGCCGCAGGCTCGCCGTGCTCGCGTTGCTTTGGAATTCGCGAACTCGACCAAGGAGACGGAGCGGCGCAAGGTGCCGCAACTCAGTGCCGCGAGCATCGTGCACGCCGATCCCACTCGCGCGGAACTCCCGCACGACCCATGGCGCGAGTTCCGGATCGGCTGCGACCAGGAGCACCTCGTCCGCGGACAGGGAGCCGTGGCAACGCTCCGCAATCCTCGCAACGGCGTCGAGCCCGGCCTCGGCCTGGTGAATCGGGTCGGTCGCGAGCGCAATGCGATCACGCGGCACGATCGGCGGCCGCCCTCGCCACGGGCCCGGCGCGAGCGCTCCCACACGATCGAATCGCTGGGCACTCCCAGCACTCGCAATGATCCACGGCTGCACGGCCCACGGCCCCGAGTCGAGCAGCTCACGTAGCCGCCTCGATAGCTCGGTGATTCCAACCAAGTGCACCACATCGGCAGCATTACGTCGATCCGACAGCGCCTCACCGAACGGCATGCGAAATCCGAGGGTCCGGAGTCGGTCGCGAACCGCACGCAACGCCCGTTCGATGACCAAGTAGCGGTCCGGCTCACCCTCGTGGCGTGACGCTGCCGCAGCGATGTCGCGAAATCCCAAGCCGAAGTTCGAGACCTCGATCCCCGCATCGACGATCGTTCGCACCTCGCGCACCGACACACCCTCGCTTCGTTCGTCGCTGAGTTCCCGCCACAACGCAAGCTCGACCGCCGTCCGACTCGCAATCGCATCTCGGGGCGCTTCACACAGAAGCGACTCGAGTTCATGCGGCAACACGCTCTGCGGCGGAATGAGCGCCAGCTCCCGATCCACGGCGATCCGCGCGAGCGCGTCGAGAAGCAGGCGTTGGGCGCGCGCCGTGGGGACCGCGATCACGTGTCGCTCGAGATCGACGAGTCGTCGCGAAATCGAAGTCGATCGAACTGCCTCGCCGGCAGGGGCTGAGTGACCATCGAAGAGCGCGTGCGCCAGCGCCGCCAACGGATCCTTGCAACCCAGGAATCGAGAGGTTCGAAGGCTCACCCCGCGAAGCGTAGCGGTCGTGAGCGACAGGTCGAGTCGCACGCCGGCAGTCCTTGCCGCAGTCGCGGGGATCATCGAGGATGCGCGGATGCACGACTACATGGACGGCATTCGCAGTGAGTTCGCTCGCTATCGCGCGCTGGCGGAGTCGGCGCTCCATCGTGTCGATGATTCCTCCCTGCACCAACGGGATGGTGAGACCTGCAACTCCATGGCGATCGTCGTTCAGCATCTCGCGGGCAATCTCGCGTCCCGCTTCACCGATTTCCTCAGCAGCGACGGCGAGAAGCCCTGGCGTGATCGTGATGCCGAGTTCTGCGAGCAGGGCATGTCCCGCGCCGATCTGCTCGATCGCTGGCGAGTCGGCTGGGGCATTCTCGAAGACGCGCTTGGAAGACTGTCGAAGGCAGATCTGGATCGCCAGGTGACGATCCGTGGGCAGGCGATCTCCGTGTGCAGTGCGCTGCACCGATCGCTGGCACACACCGCATATCACGTCGGCCAAGTCGTCCACATGGCCAAGATGCGTTCCGGCCGGGACTGGCAGAGCTTGAGCATTCCGATCGGCGCCTCGTCCACTTACAACCTCGCGCCGGACCGTGAACGGCGCGGCGACCACGCTGCTCGTCTCGAATCCCCGCCGACACCTACCGAATTCCCCGCGTGACATCGCCGCCCGCGCAGAGACGTCCACGGCAGCGAGTGGTGATGCTGCCCGGTCTGGACGGAACCGAGATCTTCCTCAGGCCGCTGTGCGCCCGGCTCGCGCCGGAGTTCGACGTCACCGTCGTGTCCTATCCGAACCGTCGACGCGTCGACTACTCGGCTCTCGCCGATCACCTGATGGGGACCGTGGCGGATCGGGCACCCTGTAGCCTGCTGGCGTCCTCCTTCGGCGGACCCCTGGCGATCCTCCTGGCCGAGCGACTTCTCGACCAAGTCGAGTCCTTGGTTCTCAGCACGACGTTCGCCCGCAGCCCCAAGCCGCTGCTCGCACCCTTGCGAACGCTCGTGACCACGCCGACCTGGGCCATCGTGAGGGCGCTGCGGCGATGGCCTCACGCGATCTACGACCGTCGGCCGCCGGATCTGCGTGCCAGCAAGCACGAGTCGTGGCGCCGCGTTCGCTCCGCCGAACTCGCCGCGCGAGCGCGGGAGGCCATGGGTGTCGATGTGACGCGCTCGGTGCGGAGACTTCGCTGCCCGATCTTGTATCTTCGGGCGTCCCGCGACCGCGTCGTCCCGTCGTGGCACGGGGACTCCATCGCCTCGCTCGCGCCGCATGCCGAAATCGCGACGCTAGACGCTGGTCACTTGGTTCTCTTCACCCACGCAGCGGCGGCCGCCACCACGATCGCCGAATTCCTGCGACGTCACTCCGAACTTCCACCACCATGAAGTCGTTGCTCGATCGTGCCGCAATCGCGGCGCTCGTCTTCGCGTTCTCGGCATCCCCTGGCGCCGCCCAGAGCGAGGATCGCGTCTCCGCCATGGAGATTGCGCGCCACCTGTTCGATCGTCCCGCCGGAACGACCATCGGTGCCGAACAGCGGAAGCGACTCACCGACTTCATCGGCAGTCGGCAACAGTCCCAACTCGGCGAGTTCGGATACCTCGTTGCTCTCGATCGCTACCTCGATCGCGACATGATCGGCGCGATCGAATCGCTCGACGAATTCTTCGAAGGGCAGTCCACAGTCGCGATCGATGAGCATCGGACCATGCTCGGCCGCGTGTATCTCAACGCCGTCGCGACCGAGTCCCGCAAGGAAGCACCCGATCCAGTAGCCCTCGGACGATGGACGGAGCGCATGGTCACGATGTATCCGGACGATGCGATGCTACTGCGAATCGTGGGCACCATCCTTCCACGCCTCACCGCACCCGCCGAGTTTCGCATGGCGTTTGCCCGCGGCGTGATCGCGTCGGCTCGTACGACCGCGGCGAAAGACGCTCTGATGGCCGGTCTCTATGTGAGCGGCAAGGACAGCTCTTCCCCACGAGCGCCCGCCGACGCCGTCGCGTCACGCGCAGTTGCGACGACTCCCGATGCGAGCGTGGATACTCCGGCGCCGCCGATCGAGGTCGCGCGAACCCTGGACGGCAAGCCCTTCGACCTCGCAACCCTGCGCGGGAAGGTCGTCATGCTGGACTTCTTCGCAACCTGGTGCGCTCCATGTCGCGCCGCACTCCCTCGCGTCCGCGCTCTCGCAGAACAACACGGCGACGATCTACGACTCGTCGGCGTATCTCGGTTCTACGGTCGCGGAATGGACTTCACCGACCCCACGGTCGAGCTGCCGCACGGGGGAACGATGAAGAACGACATCGACGAGTCGACCGAGTTCGCGATCAACACGACCTTCGCCGAGCGCTTTGGGATCGACTATCCGGTCGTCTTCACCACCGCGGAGTGCATGGCGAGTGCGTACGGAGTACGAGGGATACCCACGGTGATCGTGATCGGCAGAGACGGCCGCATCGTGGGTCGCGCCGTAGGATCCAGCGACGCTGCCGAACGGTCACTGCGTGAACTCGTCGCGCGCGCAGTCGCCCAGTGAGGGTCCGCCGCGGCGTCGATCTCAGTATTCGGGATACACGAGGTCCAGCGGCGGCATCGGCTTGTTGCGCCCATCCTCGACCAGGTAGTGGTCGAGCCACTGCAGGGAACGCAACAACAAGTCGTAGCGATGCACGTTACGAGCGTTCCCGTGCCCTTCGCCCGGATACTTCACGTAGCGACACGGTGTCGCAGTCGCGGTCTTGATCGCGCGATAGAGCATGAAGGGCTGGCTCGGATGCACTCGAGGATCGACATCTCCTCCGCACAACAGGAGCGGAGTCCGGCATCTCGCGGCATAGGTCAGCGGCGAGCGGTCGGCGAGAAACCCGGCCTGCTCGTGGGGCCAGCGCTCCTGGTAGTGCACAAAGTAGAACTCGTTGGGAATGTCGCTCGTGAGCCACTTCGTTCGGAGGTCGACGAACGGCACGAACGAGACCGCCGCCGCGAAGTGTTCGGTCGCGTGAGTGGCCGCCCATGCCGCGGTGTAACCACCGTAGCTGCCGCCGATCAGGCCGACCCGCTCGCGATCGACGAGTCCCTCGGCCACGAAGGTGTCGATCGCATCGAGGTGGTCGGTGAACTCGCGCCCCATCGGGTCACCGTGATCGCTCTTGGCGAATGCCACGCCGTACCCCGTGCTGCTGCGGTAGTTCGGATACCAGACTACATGACCGCGTGCCGCCAACACCTGCCCCGGCTCGCCGTAGCGGGTCAGCCAACCGTCCTGGTAGTGCGCCTCCGGACCACCGTGCGCCACGATGACCAGCGGCGCGGACTCGGCGGAATCGCGCTCACTCGGCAGGATCAGAATGCCTTCGATCGACACACCGTCGCGAGCGATGACCGTCTTCTGTCGCTGCGCACCCAGGGTCACCGTCTCGAGGAGCGGATTGGAGTCGGTCAGACGACGGACCCGATCACTCTCGTCCAGCAGCATGATCTCCGCCGGGTGCTTGGCCGTCGACGCAACGAACACGAACGAATCCGCGCTTCCGACTCGAGCAAAGGCGGTCGGAGCGAACGGCAAGGCACGCGCCCCGCTCAGCACCATCGCTCCCTCGCGGGCGGCGGTGCGAACGAGGAACGACCGCACTCCGACATCCACCAGGACATCGAGCACATCGGCATCGCGCCACTCCAGCGCGAGTGCTTCGCAGGGCAGATTCTCACTGACTGCGACAGGCGCGTGACCTGACTCGACCACGAACACGGTTCCCGCATGCGGGTCGTTGCGATCGGCCGCACCGATGTAAGCGAATCGATTGCCGTCCGGCGACCAACCCCCCGACTTCAACTTGCCGGGATTGTTCGCGAGCGGTTCGACCACACTCGCCGCGGGGTCGACTCGGAACAAGCGAGTAAACATGTAGCCGTCGTCGACGAGATTCCTCGGCGAGATCGCAGCCGCGAGGTGCGTGCCGGTCGGCGACCAAACGAACCACTGCACCGTACCGGTGTTCGTCAGGCGCGTCGCGCGCGCGGGCTCGAGATCCCAGAGCCACAGCGAGATCGAATCGTAGTCCTCGTCGACCACCTGGTGCCGGAACCCGCGCTTTCGATTCTCATCGCGCAACTCCGGCGCCGGATCGGTTGCCGTGAAGGCGAGCGCATTTCCGTCCGGCCGCCACGCGAACGCTCGCACACCGCCGTCGATCGAAGTGATGCGACGCTCCTCGCTACCGTCGATGGAACAGACGTAGACCTGACTGCCGTCGTCGCCGTCTCGATGCGCGAGATAGCTGATCTCCGAGTGTCGCGGTCGCCAAACCGGTGGTGAGCCGACAGGCAACCGCTGAGCATCACCACCGCCGATCGGTTGGACGAAGGACTCACTTCGCGGCGTCGCCACTCCCTCGTCGATACGAGCTTCCCGCATCCTCAGGAAGGCCACGTGGCGAGCGTCGTCGCTGACGGACACGGCCATCACCTGTTGCAGCTGCATCAGCTGCTGCGGAGTGAGACCCTGGGTACGGGACGGACTGACGAGAGCGAGCGCGAGGAGCGCGAGGTAGGAGGTTCGCATCTTGTTGGGCTCACATGCGGAAGACCGGTGCGCGGTAGTCCGGGATCGGCGCGTTGAGCGTCGCCGCGAACGCCAAGCCGAGGGCATCTCGAGTCTGCCGGGGATCGAGGATGCCGTCGTCCCACAACCGCGCCGTGGAGAAGAACGGATTGCCTTCCTCTTCGTACTTGGCCCGAACCGGATCTTCGATTTCGGCCTGCTGCTCTTTCGACAGAGCTTGGCCACGCGCCTCCAGTTGGTCACGCTTGACCTGACTCAACACCGAGGCAGCCTGCTCACCGCCCATCACGGAGATGCGCGAGTTCGGCCACATGAACAGGAATCGCGGGTCGTAGGCGCGACCGCACATTCCATAGTTGCCGGCGCCGAAGGAACCGCCGATCACGACAGTGATCTTCGGCACCTGCGCCGATGCCACGGCCTGCACCATCTTCGCGCCGTCCTTGGCGATCCCACCGTTCTCGTACTTCCTGCCGACCATGAACCCGGTGATGTTCTGCAGGAACAGCAACGGGATCTTCCGCTGGCAACACAGCTCGATGAAGTGCGCCGCCTTCACCGAACTCTCCGAGAACAGGATGCCGTTGTTCGCGAGGATGCCGACCGGGATACCGTGAACGTGCGCGAAGCCGCAAACGAGCGTCGTGCCGTAGCGCGACTTGAACTCATGGAGTCGACTGCCGTCGACGATCCGCGCGATCACCTCACGCACGTCGTACGGCGTCTTCGTGTCGCGCGGCAACACGCCCAGGATCTCCGCCGGGTCATAGCGCGGCGGCTCGACCGTGCGCATGTCGACATGCGCACGCGGGCGCGAACCGAGATGCAACGCGATCTGGCGGACGAGCTCGAGTCCATGTTCCTCGTCCTCTGCGAAGTGGTCTGCGACGCCGCTGATTCGGGTGTGCACGTCGGCGCCGCCCAGGTCTTCGGCCGTCACCACTTCGCCGGTCGCCGCACGCACGAGCGGAGGGCCACCGAGGAAGATCGTGCCGTTGCCCTTCACGATCACACTCTCGTCGCTCATCGCCGGCACGTATGCGCCGCCGGCTGTGCACGAACCGAGCACACAGGCGATCTGCGGGATACCGATCGCTGACATCCGCGCCTGGTTGAAGAAGATGCGGCCGAAGTGATCGCGATCCGGAAAGACGTCGGCCTGCAGGGGCAGGAAGGCACCACCCGAATCGACGAGGTAGATGCACGGAAGATGGTTCTGCAGCGCGATCTCCTGCGCCCGCACGTGCTTCTTCACCGTCATCGGAAAGTACGTGCCGCCTTTCACGGTCGCGTCGTTCGCGACGATCATCACCTCGCGACCATCGATGACCCCCACGCCGGTGACGATTCCGGCCGACGGCGCATCGCCGCCGTAGAGACCGTGCGCGGCCAGCGGGGAGAGTTCGAGAAACGCCGAGCCGGGGTCGACGATGCGATCGATGCGTTCCCGCGCCAGCAACTTACCCCTCTGGTGATGACGCTCAACCGCATCAGGGGAGCCCCCGGCTCGCGCCCGGGCCACCGACTCCGCGACCGTCGCGACCAGGGCGAGATGATGCGACTCGTTGGAGCGGAACTCTTCGGTCTGGACGCGACGGTTGGACTGGATGACCTCGGACATCGTGGAGGCGGACCTTAGAAGACCGCTGAAGCCGAAGCCAACCCGGCAGGGGTATGCCGTCTGGGTTTCCGGAGTTCGCCGAGGGCGCTGTCGCGCTTCCGACGATCTCGTCGACTTCCCGTCGTCGCTGCATGAAGCCGAGCGCAAGCCCAGCGCCATGCCAGCGTCGCGATCCGCAGGATCCCGAGAGACTTGGCCGGGTGCTTGGCGCGGCACGTAGTTCGCACGCTCGCCGCGATCACGGTTCGATCGAACGATCCGACCGCGATCATCCCAGGTGTGGACACGACCGCGTGCGGTCGCCGCACACCGGCCCCCCCCCAGCCAAACTTCCGACCCTCTTCCCGATCCAGCGCCGCTGGACCCAGGACTCGCGCCGATGCGTCGCCTGGTCGATTCCATCCTCTTCGTTCTCGTCGCCTACACCGTCTCCTGGCCGGTCGTCCGTCACTTCGTGCCGGCGGAGGCTTCCAGTTCGGTCGCGGTCGAACTCCGGGGCGAGTTGTCCAAGGACATGGCGTTGCGGCTTGCGATCGATGAGGAATCGGCCCTGGGTGGGCGCTGGCTCGAAACGATTCTGGGTCCTCAGGAATCGGCCACGTTCCAGGTAGCGGGCGTGGCCCCGCGCGATCGCGTGTGGGTGGCAGTTCAGTTGGGAGATCGCCTGCTGCCCCCCTACCCGATCGACGTCCAGCGCTCCGAAGCCGGTGCGCATGCGTGCGTCGACATCGCGTTTCACGACAACGAGTCCGACAGCGCAGACGGCTCTTCGGGGCGCTGACCGAACTCGGCAAGCGGACGGATCGCGCAGGATTCTGCGCTCGGCTTGTCACCGTCGCCACCTCCCGCACACGAAGTGAACATCGCGGCCGGCGGTCGGTCGCGAACACGCCCGCCAGGAAACACTGCGTGGGCATCAACCAGGGAGGCACAACATGAAGCGATTCCTCATCGCTCTCGCCATGCTGACGTTCAGCGTGGCAGCTCACGGGCAGGGCTCCGACTGCCCCGACTACACAACGCAGTTGCGGGAAGCGCAGATCACCTACGGCCCGACGGTCGAGTGCGGCGGCACCTTCAAGTTCGAGTATCGCGGTGTCCAGGTCGGGAAAGGCGACTCCAACTGCCCGACCTTCGTCGTCATCCGGCCACCCTTCCAGGAATCGGTCCATCGACCTGGATGTGGGACCTACACCGTGCCGTCCACGCGACACGAAGTGATCACGCTCTTCTTTCGCTGCGTGAAGTCCTACTTCATCATCATCCCGATCGGTTCGGAATGTGAGCTGAAGGAGACGCGAGTCACGGCGCACATCCAGAGCTATCAGGCCGTCTCGTGCCGAACGATCAAGACCTGATGGTCGGAGCGCTGCATCGCGGGCCGGTTCGAAGCCGCCCGTGAGCAGACGTCGCCCGTCGGAATTCGCCAACGGGCGATCGCCTACTGAGCGGAGAGTCAGGATTCCCGAAGGAGACCACGTACCATGAGTTCATCGAAGCCCAGTCGTGTGCGCGCACGCAACATCTTCGCCATCGCACTCTTCGGCGGCATCACGTTGATTGCCGCTCGTCATTGGTTGCAGGACAGTGGACCGAAGTTCGCCCATGCGGCAGTGGAGCCAAACGGCGAACCCTCGATGGGTGCGTCCGAATCGGCGAGCCGCTCGGCCGTCGAGAGACGAAGGGACGTGCCGTTCGAATCGAAGGCGACCACCGACACGATCCCCGAAGTCGCGATCACAGACTTCGAGAGCGCCGTCGATCTCCTGTGCGCTCTCGCCGATCGTATGCGCCAGCACATCGCAGCGAACCGAACCGAGTTGGTTCGGACTCTCGATCGGGAAGCCGAGGATCTGCTGATCCTTGTCGGCAATCAGTTCGCGAACGCGGGCGAACGCGCGCTCGAACACCTGGCACGACTGTCCGACTCCGAAGCGGATCTTCGCATTCTCGATCGACGCAACGTGCTGGTGCGCGTGCTCCGCGATGACCTCGTCCGCCGCTGGCGAAGCGCCGAACAAGGAGGGCCGTCATCCGGGCTCGACGCACTCGTGCACGCCGCTCTGGGGATGATCCCGACCGGTCCCGTTCTGGCGAAATCGCTCGGAGCGGACCTGCTGGTCGGTGAGCCCTTCCTCGGCACCGCTCACGAGAGTGCGGTCTTGGGACTGGTGGAGGATGCAAGGTCCGAGTCGTGGTTGGCCGACATCGCCGGCAACCTCCTGCGAACGTTGTGGCAGAACCTGCTGGCGCGCAAGGAACGCAGCCGAGGTGCAATCGAGAGCATGGCCATCGCCTTCCTCGAACGCGTCGACGGGGCAGCGCGAGTCGCGGCGATCGACGTGCTGATCGAGGAGCCGACGCTTCGCGAGATGCTCCTCGAACGCGCGAGGCGACAAGCCGATCCGAGTCTCGCCGAGGCCATCGCGAGCAGTGCTGCATCGAAGCTCGATCCAGGGACCGCTCTAGACGTCGTGCGGCGTTTGCACGCGTGCGGCCGGATCGAATTGCTCCCGGCCTGCATGCAACTCGGGCTTCGCGACCAAGCGGCCGTGCGCCTGGCGTACGAGGAGGCGCTCGGCGATCTTCGCGATCCAGGGTTCCGTGCGAACCTCGTCGCCGGGCTACTGATGGCGCCGAACGCGGAGAGCCTCGAACTCCTCGAGATCGCGCTGCGCGAGGACCCGGAACTCGAGGTCCGAGAGCGTGCGCTGCTGCAGTTGACAGCGATGGACGACCCGAGCATCGGTGAGCGCGCGATCGAATCGGTGCTGTCCGACCCGCGGTACGCGAATCAGGCCGACGTGGTCGGGCTTTGCGTCTCCGCGCTGAGCAACTTGGCACGGCGCGCAGATCGAGCGACGCTCGAACGCGTCGCCAGCCGCCTGCTGCGTCTCCCCGGAATGCGGGAGCCCGAGCGGGCGCGTGTGAAGCAGTTGGCCAGGATCGGGTGAACGGGCGGCGCTTGGGCACCGCTCGGACCCCGCGCGGTCACTTCTTCTTCTCGGTGTGCAGCGTGTGACGCCGCAGTCGCGGGCAGTACTTCTTCAGCTCGAGCTTCGGGGTGCCCGGCTTCTTGAGGATCGTGTAGTTCCGGTCGCCGGATTCCGAGCAGACCAGGTGGACGATCTCCTTTTTCTTCTTGGGCTTGGCCATGTGCGGATCCTCGTTTGGGGGGCGGGAAGGTTAGCGGCGCGGTCGTCGAGCGCAAGAGTCGAGTCGACCATGTCCATCGACGCCTCGATCGTCGGCATCGAGCAGGGAGCAAGCCCGGTGCGGGCAGGTGCACGGGCGGGCACTCGGCCGGTTGTTCCGCCCCGAGATCCTTCCGGACCTCGGGGCAAAAAAAAGCCCGGCACCCCCGTACCGGGCTTCCATGAGCGGGGTCACCGCCCAAGGGCACTTGACTCTCGGATCTTCCACCCCGTCGCCAGAGTGGATCGGATCCGTCTGGTCGGAAGCTTGAGCGTCGTGAGGCGGCAAAACTGGTCAGAAATCTTCAGGACTTCTTCAGCTCTCGATGCGAGACCCCCGAAGCGGCGCATCGGATTCGCTCCGACGTAACGTTGACGGTTTTGCAATTCGTCGGCCGGACGGTCACCGTACCCCCATGGCGATCGCACTCGTCACCGGCGCCAGCCGGGGAATCGGCCTCGAGACCGCTCGATCCTTGGCGGCGGCCGGCCACGACGTCGTCCTGGTCGCGCGCGACGGCCCGGCCCTACACACGCGCGCTGACGAGTTGTCGCGCCAGACCGGTCGCCGCGCTGTGGGGTTCGCCGCTGACCTCCGGTCGCCGACCGCACCCGCCGCCGTCCTCGCTCGCTGCCGGTCCGAGTTCGGCGGGTTGGACGTCCTGGTGCACGCCGCCGGCACCGCACCTTCGAACCGCTTCGAATCGACCACGGAAGCCGAGCTGACCGAGGTTCTCGACCTCCACCTGTGGGCAGCGTTCCGGCTCCTTCAGGCCTCCGCCGCGGATCTCCGTCGGGCGTCAGGCCTTGGCCCGTCCGGCACCGCGATCCTCATCGGCTCGACTGCGGGGCTGCGCGGCTACCCGTTCACCGCCGCCTACACCGCGGCGAAGCACGCTTCGATCGGGTTGATCCGAGCCCTCGCCGCCGAATGGACCAGGCCGAGCGACCCGCGGGTCTTCGCGGTCTGTCCGGGCTTCGTCGACACCGAGATCACGAGGGCAGCAGCGCGGTCGATCGCCGCGCGCGGGCAGAAGTCGGAGGGCGAGGCGCTGGCGGCGCTGGGGCGCATGAACCGCATCGGCAGACTCCACACCGCGGCAGAGGTTGCGCAGGCGGTCATGGAGTTGGTCACGCAGCGGCCACTCGGCACCATCCTCGATCTCGACCAACCATCCCCGGCCCTCGGCAACTGACCATGCAGTCCCCTACCGAATTCGGCTTCGAGATCCGCCCCGACGGCGTCGCGGTGCTCACCCTCGACCGCCAGGACTCGCTCAACTCGCTGACCTTCGCGATCTATGCGCAACTCGAGCGCCTCTTCCTGGACGTACAACACGAGGATCGAATCCGCGCGATCGTGCTGACCGGTGCCGGCAAGGGATTCTGCAGCGGCGGCAACGTGAACGACATCATCGGCGCGCTGCTCGCAGCCGACGTCGCGACCACTCTCAAGTTCACGCGCATGACCGGCGCCGTGGTGCGCAACATGCTCCGCCTCGACAAGCCGATCGTGGCCGCGGTGAACGGCACCGCAGCAGGCGCCGGCACCGTGCTTGCACTCGCCGCCGACCTGCGCCTGCTCGCCGACCACGCGAGTTTCGCGTTCCTGTTCACGCGTGTGGGACTGACCGGCGCGGACATGGGCGCCGCGTGGCTGTTGCCGAAAGTGATCGGTCGCGGTCACGCGACCGAGCTGCTCATGCTCGGCGACCGCGTCGATGCAGCGACCTGCCTTCGACTCGGTATCGCGAATCGCGTCCTTCCGGCGGCCGAACTCCTGCCGGCGGCGATCGAACTCGCCGCACGCCTCGCCAAGGGCCCAGCCCTCGCCCTTGCGATGACCAAACGCATGTTGGTCAACGAGTCGACCATGGACCTCGACTCGGCGATCGAACAGGAAGCGCAAGCCCAAGCGCTGCTGCTTCGCTGTCACGACCACGCCGAGTTTCACGCCGCATGGAATGAGAAGCGCGAACCGCGCTTCGAAGGCCGATGAATCGCTCCGCCGACGGCTCTGCCGATCCCGTCCTCCCCGACTCCGAACTCGATGCACGCGACCGCGCTTTCGCTCAGCGGATCCGCGACTTCGCGCGCGAGGAGCTGCTCCCGCACGCGCGGGTGATCGACGAAGAAGAACGCTTCCGACCCGAGATGGTCGAAGCACTCGCCACCGCGGGAATCCTCGGTGGGCCGATCTCGCGCGACGACGGCGGCAGCGGCTGGACCGCCTTCGAACTCGCGCTCGCTCACGAGGAGATCGGCTCCGTCTGCGGCAATGCGCGCGGCTTCCTTGCGGTGCACACCGGGCTCGTCTCGCAGTGTCTCGAGCGCAACGGCAGCGAAACCCAGAAGCGCGAGATCCTGCCGGCTCTGGTCGCCGGCACGAAGATCGGCTGCTTCGGCCTCACCGAAGCTGACGCCGGGTCGGACATCGGCGCCATGGCCACCACCGCGACGGCGGTCGACGGCGGCTTCGTCCTGCGCGGCCGGAAGATCTGGATCACGAACGGCGGCATCGCCGACGTCGCACTGGTCTTCGCCAATGCCGACCCAGCGCGCGGCAAGGACGGCATCACCGCTTTCCTGATCGACACCTCGAGCCCCGGACTGCGGCGAACCAGGATGCCGGGACGGGATCTCGGGCATCGCGGCTCGGATCACGCACAACTCGAATTCGAAGGCGTGTTCGTGCCGACCGATCGGGTCGTCGGCCAAGTCGGCGACGGTTTCCGCATCGCGCTGGACGGCCTGCATCACGGTCGGTTGTCGGTCGCCGCCGGCGCAGTCGGCATCCACCGAGCCGCGCTCGCGGCCAGCCGTGACTTCGCCACCAAGCGCGTCCAGTTCGGGCGCACCATCGACCGCTTCCAGATGGTGCAAGAGCGCCTGGCCGACATGACCGTGGAACTGCTCGCCGCGCGCGCACTCGTCTGGCGCTGCGCGCATCGCCGCGATCGAGGTCTGGAGACTCCGCTCGACATCGCCGCGGCGAAGCTCTACGCGACAGAAGCGGCGGCGCGCGCGTGCGACCAGGCCGTGATCCTGCACGGCGGGCGCGGCTACAGCACCGAGTACCCGGTCGAACGACTGTTGCGCGACGTGATGGGACTGCGCATCTACGAGGGGACGACCCTCATCCAGAAGGGCCTCGTCGCACGCGCGGTCACGGCGACCGGAACGCAAACGTGATCTTCGCCGTCTCTTCCCAGTTGCCTGACGTCGGCGCGGTTGGTTTGAACTCGGTGACGATGTCGCGACTCTCGACCTCGGGCAACATGCGAAGCAGGGCCCGCAGTCTCGTCAGTCGCTGCTGACACAGGCGCTCCGTTCGCACCGACAACCCGCGCTCGTCGCGCCCGACGATGGAGTCCGGAGCCTCGATACGAATGCGCGACTCGGAAGCGATGTTGAGTGCGGTCTGATAGACGTCGAAGAGCCACATCTGGGCGTCTTCACGCGGGGTGACCTCACCCTTCGCCCACATCGCCGGCAGCGGTGCCGTGAACGCGACCGTGTCGTCGGTGATGACGATCTCCAACGATCGCCCCGTCACCTCCTCGAACTGCTTCGGCAGCACTTCGAGCAGGAACTCGCGCATCGAACCAGGCTGGGCGTTGATGAGTTCGAGACCCTCGATCAAGTCGCCGGCGGTGCTCGCCCCGAGATCGAACTGCCCTTCTTGACCGGTGGGCGAGCCGACGCTGCCCAGCGCGAACGCGAAGCTGCGCCGCAACTCCGCGAGCTTGCGAATCCGCACCTCGCCGATGGAGTACAGCACGACGAACAGCGCGAACAGCAACGTCAGCATGTCCGCGTAGGGAATGACCCAGAAGTCGTGCTTGGGACCTTCCCCTTCCGACCCGGCGACGATCGACCGCTCAGCCAACGCTCGCCTCGGCAGCATAGACGTCGAGTCGATGCCTCAACGCACCCGGCGCCACCCCGGCCTGGATCGCAGCGATGCCTTCGAGAACCATGCTCTTGCGCACGCGCTCGCGCTGGCTGAAGCGACGCAACTTGAACGCCAGCGGCAGACACACGAGGTTGGAGAAGCCGACGCCATAGACGGTCGCCACGAAGGCCACCGCGATCCCCTGGCCGACGTCCGCGGGTGACTCGATCTTCTGCATCGCGTGAATGAGGCCGAGCACGGCACCCAGCACGCCGATCGTCGGGCAGATCGAGCCCCACGTCTCCCAGAAGCGAGCGCCGGCCTGCGCGTGTTGCTCGTCGATTGCGATGTCGGTCTCGACCAGTTCGCGAAGCTGCGGCGTGCTCGTCCCGTCGATGGCCTGCGCGAGGCAGCGGGCAAGGAAGGGCTCGGTATCGGGCTTGCCGGCGACGTCTTCCAGAGCGAGCAGTCCCTCGCGACGAGCGAGTGTGGCGAGTTGCAGCAAGCGATCACGGGTCGCAACCAGATCGCGGCGGATCGGGAACAGCGCCTGCTGGATTCCGGAGAGACCGCGAAGGACGTCCGCCCGCGGCGTGGCGACGAGCACCGCACCGAAGGAACCGAGCACCACGATCATGAACGCGGTGCCCGAGAGGAGGGCTCGCATCTCACCTTCCGCGAGATGGTGCCCGCCGAGTACGGCCCCGATGCCGATCAGGAGCCCGAGGATCGTCATCCAATCGGGTCGCTTGCGCATGACTTCTGCTTCGATCTCCTTGCGAAGGGATCTTCCGGCAGCCCGCGGGTCGACTTTCGCGGCATCTGCGGAAAGTCTCGCACGCCCGCCTCGCCGAGCTATGTTCGCGCGCCGCTGTAGCACGTGGCGACAGCGAAGTTCGCCGTCCGGAGAACAGTCGTGGCAGGATTCGACACTTCCCGCTTCTGGAACCCCAAGATCGAGACCGCGAGCAAGTCCGAGCTGCGGGCGCTCCAGGTCGCGCGCCTGCGCGCACTCGTCGAGCGCGCCAACGCACAGAGCCCCTATCACCGCCGCGCCTTCCAACGCGCGGGAGTCTCGCCGCAGCAGATCCGAACCCTCGACGACATCCGACGCCTGCCGTTCATGACGAGGGAGGAGTGGATGCAATGTCAGGCCGAGCAGCCGCTGTTCGGCGACTTGCTGACGCGGCCGCGCGAGGAGGCCATTCGCTATCACCTGACCTCCGGGACCAGCGGTCGCCAGCCGCTGCGGGTACTCGACTCGCGCAAGGACTGGAGCTGGATCGCGGAGATGTGGTGTTACGGGTTCTGGGGTTTCGGCATCCGTCCCACCGACACCGTGTTCTTCGCGTTCAGCTACGGCTCGTTCATCGGTTTCTGGGGCGCACATTACTGTTGCGAGAAGATCGGCTGCCTCGTCTTGCCGTCGGGCAACATGACGACCGAGGCACGCGTCAAGCAACTCGTCGAGATGGAGGCGACGGTCGTCTGCGCGACACCGACCTACGCCC
The DNA here is from genome assembly GCA_050181465.1 of Planctomycetota bacterium. Taxonomy (GTDB): domain Bacteria; phylum Planctomycetota; class UBA1135; order UBA1135; family UBA2386; genus JACRLW01. The sequence continues at coordinate 79,642 of JBFXDD010000014.1, read as the reverse complement.
TTCGCATGGCGCAGGCAGCCCAGCAGCTGGGAATCGACCTCCCGAAGGACAGCAAGGTCCGCCGGGTGATCGTCTCCGGCGAACCGGCCGGCAGCATCCCCGCGACGAAGCGATTGATCGAGGAGATGTGGGGCGCCAAGTGTGGCGACACCGCAGGCATGACGGAGATCGGCACCATCATGATCTACGAGTGCGAGCACCAGCCCGGCGGCACGCACATCATCGAGGATCACTTCATCGAGGAGGTTCTCGACCCGGCGACCGGGGAGCCGGTCGGCTACGGCGAACGCGGCGAGCGGGTCGTGACGTCCTTCGGGCGCGGCTTCATTCCTTTGATCCGCTACCGCACGAAGGATCTCGTCGAGAAGGTGCCGCATGACACCTGCTCGTGTGGTCGCAACGGCGACATCTATCGCGGCGGAATCCTCGGCCGCGTGGATGACATGAAGCTCATCCGCGGGACCAACGTCTATCCGCGCGCCGTCGAGGCCATCGTGCGCGAGTATCCTCACATCGAAGAGTTCCAGATCGTGCTGACGCGCGAGGACGGCATCCGCGACGAGATCACGGTGAAGTGCGAACTCAGCGCGGAGAATGCGAGTCAGTGGCCGTCGCTGGCGCCACGCCTCGGCAAGGACCTGGCCGACAACCACGAGGGGCTCCGCTTCAACCTCGAACTCGCCGCCCCAGGCACTCTCCCGCGCTTCGAACTCAAGGCCAAGCGACTCACCGATCTTCGACCGCAATGAACGAGCCCATCGCCCACGACCTTCTCGGCCGTCCGCTCGATCCGATCGAAGCCGAGCTTCTCGACCTCTACCGCCGTCTCGAGGCCCTGTCCTCGCGCGAAGACCTACCGCCGGCTCTCGCCGCCAACGCACGGCAGGCGCTCGTGATGTTGTGGAACGCCTGCAACGACCTGGCGCTGATCGACGAGCCGCCTCGCGTGGATTGAGGGAGGTTGGGAATGACCGCGTGTGTTCCGTGGCTCACTTTCCGAAGACGCCTGTTCGAGCGAGGTCTTGCGACCTGATCGACGGTGGTGGGGACACAGGCAACTCGAACCAGTAAATCCCTCCGCCGGCAGATTTGATCCAGATGACCGCGGGACTCACGCTTCTTCCCGCACCGCGTCGGATGCAACCCAAGAGCCACCGTGTCGCATTCGAATCCTCCGGCTGAACGAACAACACCGTCCCGTGCGGATCGAGAGACTTGATCGCAATCGGTTCCCGAACCGTCGACTCCACGCTCCAGACCTCCGGAAGCAACGAGTCCGATAGGGAGTCACCCGATAGAGCACCAACCGCCGAGTCGCGGCGCGAGAATCGAATCCGCTCCTCGCAAGTCCCTCGGATGTGCAATCTGAATTCCTCGGTCCCGCCCAATGTAGCCACAAGTAGATCGACGCGAATTCCGACTTCGCCAACTCTGGTGGGTCTCAACGTTGCGAGTACGCAGATATCCTCATCCGACATTACGTTGCATGCCGATCCCGGCACTAGTTGCTGAACTTCGCCGGACCCAAGAATGGAGAGTTCAGGGCCCTCGCATGTCGTATCCAGTTTCCGAATGATCTGGCACGCTCTCGTCGTGTGGCAATGCAATCGTGCAACCGATACTTGACCCAAGCCGATGCGCCCTAAGTCGCACAGATGGCCATCCGAGGCGACCAAAGTCGGTCGTCGCTTGCCCTCGACCGCGAACCATTCAGCCTCACTCGCTGTCTGATCCGAATCAGCGAACTCCGAACGCTGAGGTCGATCGAGGAGCACCCTCACCAGCACCCCGGCACACAATCCTGCGAGGGTCGCGAGCATGACCACCCGAAGCCTCGGCGCGTTCATTGGTTGAGAACCCAGCGTGTGCGCTCTCCAGGGGAAACGCCCTCGAGCCATCGCCGTTGTTGCCCGCACTCCACCCACGCCGAAGTTCCTGGCACGACCGGGATCAGCCCCTGCCCAAGTTCATCCGTGGAGGTGGTCCAGCAAGGGGCATCGCTCCCACGGATGCCCGAAGTCACGGAAAGTCTCCGGTTCGACTCCACGCTCTCGCTGGAGACGGCAACCTCACACCATGCGGGTGGCTTCAGGAGCACTGGGGCGAGCTCGGCTGCAGTCGATGTCCGGTCGTCCACGGTGCGATGAAAGGCGGTGAGATTTCCCACCCTGAGGAAGATCTCGCCGCTCCACGCCTTGCCGAGCGGGAGGAACAGCCCATTCCACTCGATCGGCAGGTCCTCCGCGCCCATGGCCGCCATCGGCAAGGCACGCCAATCGGCCGAACCCACCGGCCGCGCCCACGCCATGATCGAGTGATTCGCGATTCGTCCGGACTCGACCGGCCATCTCAGTCCGATCCAACGCATGGACTGTGCAATGTCCAGGATGGCCGCCCGCTCTTCGGGCACGCGCACGACACCTTCACAAGTCGGCATCCCCTTGATCGAGGTTCGCAGTCGATAATGCCCGGGAATCATCCCGGTCAGCCGGGCCAGGCCGTTGGCGTCGATCTCAGCTCCCACCTCGTGCGGAACCGCGAGCGAACGCTCTGACTCCGCTTCGATCAGGAGGGCCGTCACTCGCGAACCGCCAGGCACAGCCGCGGAACTACCCACGACCCGGACGTCAAGGCTCTCGGAGCCAGGCGTCTGATAGTCCATCTCGGCGACCACCGTGCCATCGCCACCATCCCACTTGAAATGACCATAGCTGCTTCGGCCCGCATGATGCGATTCGATTGCGACGCCGTAGAGGCCGGGCGAAAGCATGATCTCCACGCCCTGCTCGACGTTGTCACCGACCGAGAGCCCGAGGTGCGGACAGCCCGCATACCAGACATGCATTCGGCTGATGGAGCCCTCCGTGGCTTGCGGCGCAAACACTCGCACGGTGCCTAGTCGCAACTCAGCCCGGCTGCTGAGAACTCTCGACAAGTCGGTCACACTCCTGAACTGGATGGCGCCGAGAAGTCTTGGAGTCGCACCTCGGACCGAGCCGTCCCGCGAACGCACGAGCAGGACTGCATCTCCAGGGATATACCGAAAGTCCTCTCGATATCGAGGAAGACTGATCTTCAGATCCATGTGGTCATCGCGCTTCTCGACGACGGCCGGATGATCCTGGAAAGATCGAGGACTTCCGCCGACGTAGAGCAAGACCTCCGACGGACTCGTTGGTCTTCCGAGGATCCGCAATACGCCGAAGATCCCGATCGAAGCCGGCTCCGATACGTGGTCGTAGACAAGTTCGACTTCCTCATCGAGAGGAACGTGGCCGGAGAACATGATCGCATCCGGCGTGCCGGCGAAGACGACCATGACGCGGACGTGCGATCCCTCGTATCCGCTCGGCATGGGCAGCAGGAATTCTCCGGAACTGTCGACAGAACCCGAGACGGCCGGAACCTTCACGGAATCCGTGCTCCAGTGCTCTGGAACCAGGTGCACCTGCAGGAGTGCAATTCCATGGGTCAGGTTCATCGACTGTCGGGATTCCAACGACTGGGCAGAGAACACCCGTCCATCGGAGTAAACGATTCGACCTCGCAGGTGTCGAATGCTGGGGACCTGTCGCCGCACGGGAGGTGACTCACCGCGGACGATCGAATCCGCGATGGAGTGGCCACCAGTGGCTGATATGGCCGCTGGGGTGTCTCCGGTCACCGTCCGCTGCGGCGAAGCCCGGGTCTGATCGCCACGAACTCCGCCACCCATGATGATTCCCAGCACAAGAATGCAGCAGACACCCAACACCGCCGCAGCGAGACGACGAAGAGAACGATGATCATCCATCAATGTGTCGTCCCTTCGGGTTGTCTGCGCTCTATCGAATGCCCTAGCTCGTCTGCTACCAGGGAATGGTTAAGGACTTGTTGCACGGACCGCAATTCGGACTTGTCGGGGCCGGGTCAACGCTCACACACTTGCAGTCGTAGCTCAGATCAGCTGCCCAGCCGCAGTCCCCACCACCAGGATTGTTCTGGCACCATGGATCTGGGCCAAGAGAGTACCAGTTGGAGCTACAGCTCGCCCCGGTCGGGCATTGATAGCGGGCACACCAAGTCTTCCCGAACGGCTTACCTGCGCACGGAAGCACTGGAGGAAGTTCATCGGGCAGGACTAAGGGTTGTAGAATGCAGATCGTGGACGGACCAACCACGGATCGGGAGTCCGTCGAACGAAGCGAAACCGCTCCCGCGCATACCAAGAACACGAAGACGGGCAGGGCGCAACGAAGACCGCTGCTTTGGAGGATATGCCGGACAGCGTTGATTTGAGTAGTCATTCTTGCCTTTCTCTCTCGATGTCAGTTGGTTCGAACCCGACCAGGTCCTCAATTTGCACGGTTCAGCACGAACTTCGCGTGCAAGGCACTTATGACTCTGAGCCGGACAACCCCTTCAACTTCTTCAGAATTCTCTGCCGAACCGACCAAGCGGCGGGCTCGCGCCAACCGAGATGCTTCGCCGCTTCGGCGGTGTCGAGGCCGCGATCGAGCAACTGCAAGTACGCGCGCTCCCTTGGGTTGAAGGACAGACCCGGCGACCGCTCCCGGAGGCATGACATCAAGTCGTCCAGGCCGTGGATAGGCGAAGCAGAGGCGGCGAGTTCGACCTCGGCAGCCTTTGATAGGTCGCGCTCCAGGTGCCGCTGCCGAAGTCGTCGCCGGCGAAACTCGTGGAGCACGTTCCTCGCCACCGCCCACATTCGTAGCGCCGGGATGTCGCCCCCCCCAAGACCCTCGCGCGCAAGGATCGTGATCATCCGGAGCAACACCTCCTGGGCAAGGTCCTCGGCGTCGCTCGAACTCAACCGTCGGCCGAGACCGAAGGAGCGCAGGCGATCGTGCGCCTCGGCCCAGGTGAGGCGCGCGTCGCCGGAATGAGGTGGCAGGGGAGCAGAGTCTTCTCGCCCGTCTGCTTGCATGTTCGAACTCCTGGCCCGCAGTCTACCAAGCGCCCGGCGAGTCGTGGGAATCGACAGGCCCGCGCCGAGGCTCCCTTGGAGAGCCGAGGCGCTGCCACACCGAACACCACCGATCGCGCCCGCACCGGCCTCGCTCTGGTCCACCCGCCACCGAAACCGTAGCCTCCCCGCCCCCATGGATATCGGTGTCTGGACCTGGATCACCATCCCGGCGATCAGCGGTGTGATCGGCTGGGTGACGAATGCGATCGCCGTGAAGATGATCTTCCGTCCGATCCGCCCGGTGAACCTGCTCGGCCTGAGGGTCCAGGGCCTGATCGGGCGCCGCCAGCCGGAGCTGGCCAAGAGCGTCGGCGCCGTCGTGGGCGATCATCTGGTGCAGCACGACGACATCGCCAAGGGCTTCCGCAAGGTCGACCTGCACAGCCTGCTCGCCGAAGTGCTCGAGAAGGGGATGGCGCCCAAGATCGAGGAACTGCGCGCACTGCCGCTGATCGGCGGCTTTCTGACCCCCGAGCGGATCGGCGATCTGCGCGGCTCCATCGTCAAGAAGATCCTCGAGCAGGAGGACTTGATCTTCGAGAAGCTCGAGCAGGCGATCGAGCAGGGTTTGGACGTTCGCAAACTCGTGGAGGAGAAGGTCGCGAACTTCGAGATTCAGAAGCTGGAGTCGATCATCCTCCAGGTGGCTCGCAAGGAGTTGAGGGCGATCGAGATCCTCGGCGGCGTCCTCGGAGCCCTGATCGGCCTGATCCAGGTGCTCGTCTTCGGCTGGCTCGGGCAGTCTGCCGCGTGACCGCGACGGGCGACCCGTCCTATCGAAGGGCTACACTTCCCGTTCCGAACATGCAGCCGACCCCTCTTCCCAACATCGGTCTTCTCGGCGCACTCGGCCTCCTGGCGACGGCGATCGCCGCGCAGGATCCGCCGGACTGGCGCCTTCCCTTTCGCTCGCCGCAGGCCAACGTCGTCCCCCCCGAGGCGATGTTCGCGGAGCTGCAGCCGATGTTCGCGATCGCCCAGGCCACGAGTTCCGGCAAGCGCCGCTTCGAGAACGGCGTCGAGGTCGTCGACGACCCGCAATGGCAGAAGCACCGCGACAAGCTCGCCACGATGAACTTCGACGCGGGCTATCTCTCGGTGGTCATCCGCGAGAGTCAGCATCCGAGTGATCGGCGGATCGCGTTCTTCGGCGCCTTCTACTGCCCGATCGGCGAATACGTAATGAACCTGATCGGGCACATCCCGGGCGAGCCCGTCCGCGCACTGCGCGAGGAAGCGTTTGCGCGCGCCGTGGAATGGCTCGCCGCGCACTTCGATCGCCGCAATCCCGGCGACCTCGAAGAGTGGGTCAAGCTCAAGGTCGGACCGGCAGCGCAGAAGCCGCCGCGCCCCGGCGATTACACCTTCGATCTCGACCTCGTGCCGTTCGTGGCCCTCCTGAACACCAAGGAGGCGATCGATCAGCGACAGGTTTTGTGGTTCCTCGCGCGCTGTATCGACATCCGCAAGGCCTTCGCGCCCGTCGTTCTCGACGCCACTCGCCAGCGTCTCGCGGAGTTGATCACCAACGGTGACCAAGAGGTCCGCGCCGCCATTCATGACCTGCTCACCGCAATGGAGCCGAAGCCCGATCGCGTACGCCCGCGCGCGGACGGTGAACCGGCCGAGTTGCAGTCGTGGCTCGCGGCGATCGACCACGATCTGTTCCCGCCGATTCGCCGCATCTCTGCCGGACGCTACGAGTTCTTCGAGGGTCCAGAGACCGCCGAGCTCATCCGTGTCGGAAAGGAGATCCTCGCGAGCGGCGAGGTCGGCGACACCCGCAACGGCCGCACCAAGACCGGCACGCCCTATCGCGGCTTCCGGATCGCGAAACTGCCGCCACCCCTGGATCAGATCGGCATCGAACCGGGCTGGGTCGTCGTCGGCATCAACGGCGCACCGATCGCCACGCTCGAGAGCCTGCGGCGCGCGATCGAACAGAACCTCGCGGCGAAGCGCGGGCTGTTCGTAGAGTTCATCGATCCCGACGGCGTCGCGCGCGGACTCGATTTCGTGCCGCGCATGTGACGTCGCTCGGCGCGATCCCCGCTCGCCGATCCGATGTCCGAGTACTACCAACGCCTCGACGCGCCGCACTTCGACTACCAACTGGTCACGCAGCCCGGACTGCCGGCGAAGGTCCGCGGGCCGGCGGTCGATCTCGATCGACCGTTCATCGCCTGCATCGGTGCTGCACAGACGCTCGGCCGTTTCTGCAGTCGCCCATTTCCGTCCTTGCTGGCGGAAGCACTCGGCATGCCGGTACTCAACATGGCAGTCGGCGGCAGCGGCCCGCGGCATTATCGGCAACCGGCGTACCTGTCCGTTCTGCACCGTGCGCACCTGGTGATCGCACAGGTTCTCTCAGCGCGCAGCGCGAGCAACTCGGAATGGCAGACCGGCGACGGCGGAATTCTCGGCCGCACGCGGCGCAGCGGCGCGATGGAACGACTCGAACCGGTGATCGAACGTTTCCTCGCCACCGAGTCGCGAGACTTCGTCGCGAAGCTCGTCGCCGAGAGTCGCGACGACTTCACCCAGGAGTTCCGACAACTCCTGGAAGAACTCGGCGTGCCGTCGATCCTGTTCTGGTTCTCAGAGCGCACGCCGGAGTACGTCGAGAGCTTCGATTCCAAAGCAGCGCTGATGGGCGCCTATCCCCAGCTCGTCAATCGCGAGATGGTCGACGCGATTCGGCCGTGGGCCACCGACTACGTCGAGTGTGTGACCTCACGGGGACTACCACAACGACTGTGGGCCGCCGACGAGGCTGTCGAAGGCACCCGGCGCCATCCCGACGGGGCTCTCTACAACCATTACTATCCGAGCCCGGACATGCACGAGGATGCGTTCGCAGCACTCTTGCCCGTCTGTCGCCGGATCCTGCAATCCTCGGCTGTACCGACCGTGAGCACTCGCCCTTCAGCCCCCGACCTTGCAGCCAAGGGTGCCGTCCCCTTCCTCATCCTCGCCGCAGAGCGTACGGGGTCGAATCTCCTCGCCGGACTCCTCGATTCTCACCCGTCGATTCTGGCCGGCGGCGAGCTGTTCAATCCCTTCCTGACGCCGCTTCGCCAAGTGCCGTGGCGATTGATCCCGAAGGAGCGCATCGAGGAGTTCGCGCGAATGCGCGACCGCGACCCAGTGGGATTCCTGTTCGCCATCTATCGATTGGCGCTCGATGCCGGCAAGACTGCCATCGGCTTCAAGCTGATGTATGGGCAGGGTGATGAGCTGTATCAACGCGCACCCGCCGTTCGCGACGTCCTGTCCGGCCCGCCGCCGTTCCGGCTGATCCACCTCACTCGCAAGAACCTCGTCCAGCGATTCGTCTCACAACGACGAGCCGAACAGACCGGCTCCTGGCAGACCCGCGCCGGCAAGACGACGAACGACACCTCACCGCCCAAACTGACCGTCGGGGCGCACGATCTCGTTGCCGATCTGGAGCGGGTCGAGAACTGGCAGCGCGTCTATCGCCACGCCTTCGCCGCACACCCGATCCTGGAGATCGAGTACGAGGACCTCGCCGCCGACCCGCAGGCTACGGCGCGCCGTTGCGCGGACTTCCTCGGTGTGCCGCCCATCGAGTCGTTCGAAGTGCGCTACGCCAAGACCGGGACCGACCGCCTCGAAGACGCGATCGAGAACCTCGACGACCTGCGCACCATGCTGCGGCGCTGGCTCGACATGCTCGACGGCACGGACTGATCCGTTGCCTCCTCGTTGGCGCGACTTCCCGCCCTTGCACGCCGGGAGACCAACCCGGACACTGCTTCGCCCTCGTTTCCGCCGTTTCCATTCGTGACTCTCGTATCCCTCGAACGCATCGAGCGCCGCTTCGGCGACGTCGAAGTCCTCGTCGGCGCCGGGATGCGGGTCGACGAAGGGGAGCGCATCGGCGTGGTCGGGGACAACGGATCGGGCAAGACGACCCTCATCCGCATCCTCGCCGGTCTCGACGAGGCCGACCGCGGCGCGCGCAACACGCGACGCGACCTTCGCATCGCGTACGCCGAGCAGGTGCCTCGCCTCGATTCCGGCACGACGGTGCGCGATTGGGTGATCCGCGGCGACGGCAGCTTCGCGCAACTCGAAGCTCGCATCCGCACGCTCGAGGCGGAGTTGGCGAAGCACCCCGGTGACGAGCGGCTGCTCGCAGAGTACGGCGACCTGCAGGTTCGCTTCGAAGCGGGTGGTGGACTCGACCGCGTGCACGTTTGCGAGCGGGTGATGACCGGGCTCGGCTTCGACGAGGCCGCCTGGCAGAAGGATGTCGCGGTGCTGTCGGGTGGCGAACGATCCCGGGTCGTGCTCTCTGCCCTGATGACGCTCCCCTCCGACCTGCTGATACTCGACGAGCCGACCAACCACCTCGACCTCGAGGGAATCGCCTTCGTCGAAGACTACGTGCGCCGCTATCCGGGTGCCGTGGTCGTCATCAGCCACGATCGTCGATTTCTCGATGCCGTCTCCTCGCGCATCGTAGAAGTCGAGGACGGCCTCACTGCCACGTACAAGGGCAACTACTCCGCCTATCGACAGCAAAAGGAGCTGCAACTCCTTTCGGAGTCGCGTGCATTCGAGAAGCAGCAAGCCTTCCTCGAGAAGGAGCTCGACTACATCCGCCGCAATCACGCCGGACAGATGGCGAGGCAAGCCAAGGGGCGAATGAAGCGCCTGATGCGCGTGCAGCTCGTCAACCGACCGAAGAAGGGCAAGCGGGCCATGCGCGTCGGATTCGGCGGGGAAGTCCGCGGTCAAATCGGCCAGATCATGATCGAGGCTTTCGATCTGGTTGCCGCACTCGGCGGACGCAAAGTGCTCGATCGCGCGTCGTTCCGCGTGATGTTCGGTGAAGTGACCGCACTCATCGGACGCAACGGTGCGGGCAAGAGCACGCTGCTCAAGATCCTGAGCGGACATCGCATCCCCGACTCCGGAACGGTCGAGCGGGCGCACGGCCTGCGCGTGGCGAGCTTCAGTCAGGAGGTCACCGACCTCCCGACTGGAGTCACGATTCTCGAAGCGTTGCGACTAGTCGATCCCGACTCGGAGACTCGAGATCTCCGTGATCACCTCGGCATGTTCCTCTTCAGCGGCGCGGATGCCGAGCTCTTGGTCGACTCACTCTCGGGTGGCGAGAAGCAGCGCCTCGCGCTGGCCCGGCTCACTCGGGCGCAACACGATCTGCTACTGCTCGACGAGCCCACCAACCATCTCGATGTGAGCGGCTGTGAGAGCCTCGAACGCGCAATCGGCGAGTACCCCGGAACCATCGTGTTGGTCACCCACGATCGACAGATCCTGGAGGCCGTCGCCGAACGCATCCTCTGGCTCGACGACGGCAAAGTGACCGAGCTACGCGGAGGACTCTCCGCGTGGGCCGAAGCCGTCGAGAAGAAGCGCCAGTCTGCCCGCGCCGCAGCGGATCGCCAGCGCGACGCCGCGGCAGCGAGCGGAGGCGCGAGAGCGGTAACTTCGACAGCCGCCGCCGGCAAGTCGGACAAGATCCGCAATCCGATGATGTTCGAGCGACTCGAGGCCGAGATCATGGACTTCGAGAGCGAACTCGAGACCATTCGGGCCGCGATGTTGCTCGAGGAGAACTATCGGAGTGCGGACAAGCTTCGCGGACTCCAGTCCAAGGAACGCGAAGTACAAGAACGGCTCGCCAAGGCCTACGAACGCTGGGAGAACTGGAATTGAACGATCCACGCCAACATCTCGTCGCCCGCCTTTGCGAGATTCTCGGTGTCGCCACCGAGACCGAGCGCGCCGCGGTTCAGCTCAGTGCGCCGAAGAACAAGAGCCACGGTGATGCCGCGTTCGCCTGCTTCCAGCTCGCCAAGCTGCGCAACGTCTCACCCCCGGCTCTCGCCGCGGACCTCGTCGCGCGCTTCACTCCCGACGACGTCGTCGAGTCGCTGGAGGCCGCCGGCCCGTTCGTCAACGCACGCTTCCGGAAGAGCGGACTTGCTCGCCACTGTGTGACCGGTGCCCTCGCCGGACGCGCACCCTTTGGACCCGCAGCACCGACCGCGACGACCATCGTCATCGACTTTTCGTCACCGAATATCGCCAAACCATTCCACATGGGGCACCTGCGCTCCACGGTGATCGGTGCCGCGCTCTGTCGCATCTGGCGACATCTCGGCGCGACCGTGCACGGCGTGAATCATCTCGGTGATTGGGGCATGCCCTTCGCCAAGATGATGACGGCGTGGATGCATTGGGGCGAGGAGAGCGAACTGCGAAAGAGCCCGATGCGTCACATGTTCGAGCTGTACAAGCTGTACAGCAAGAAAGCCAAAGAGGACCCGGGACTCGACGCCGAAGCCGCCCGCCACTTCCAGGCTCTGGAATCGGGCGAAGACAACGAGGAGCGGCGGATGTGGCAATTCCTGCGCGATGAGTCGCTGGCAGCGTTCCAGGGTCCGTACGACCGCCTGGGCGTGAGCTTCGATCACATCACCGGCGAGTCGTTCTTCGAGGACAAGATGGAGGCGGCGATGCAACGCGTCGCGGCGACCGGCATCCTCGAGAAGGACGAGGGCGCCGAGGTCGTGAAGCTGGAATCGCAAGGCATCAACGTCCCCTGCCTTCTTCGCAAGAGCGACGGCACGACGCTCTATCACACGCGCGATTTGGCTGCGGCGTTCTATCGAGAAGCGACCTTTCGACCCGACTGCATCCTCTACGTGGTCGGCGCCGAGCAGAAGCTCCACTTCGACCAGCTCGTCGCCGTCCTGCGACGGATGAACGAGCCGCTAGCCGCTCGGATCGAGCACGTCGCCTTCGGCCTGATCCTGGCGAAGAACGCCGAGACCGGCAAGTGGGAGAAGTTCGCCAGTCGCGGCGGCAACGCGATCTTCCTCGACGAGGTGCTCGACGAAGCCGTCGCCAACGTGCGGAAGATCATCGCCGAGAAGAATCCCGATCTCCTGAACAAGGATGCCATCGCCGAGCAGATCGGCGTCTCGGCCATCGTGTTCAACGACCTCAAGAACTCGCGGATCAAGGACGTCAAGTTCGATTGGGAGCAGATGCTCAACTTCGAGGGTGAGACCGGCCCGTACGTGCAGTTCGCGGCTGCTCGCCTGTCCGGCATCCTCCGCAAGTCCGATGTCGATCTCGACGCCGGATCGGAACTCTGCGACGGCGTCGACTTCGAGCTGCTGGCCGATGCCGACGAGGTCCTGCTGGCGATGCTCGACTTCGGACCTTCGATCCAGCGCGCCGCGGAACAGAGCGAACCGTCGATCGTCACCGATTCGATGATCCGAATCGCCGGCGCCATCCATGCGTACCTTCGCGATCACCATGTGCTGCGAGCCGAGCCCGAGCTTCGTCGAGCCCGGCTTGCCCTCGTCGCAGCCGCCCGGAAGCTGATTCACGCCGGGCTGGGCCTGATCGGCGTCGCCGCACCGGATGAGATGTGAGCGCTCGGCGGCGCTATTCTGGCGCCGTGATGTACTCGCACGCACTCCTCGTCCCCGCGGTCGTCGTCGCCCTCGGCGTCGCCGCTCACGCCCAGGAAGACGAATCCGCCTTCAACCAGAAGCAGGCCGATCGTCTCAACAAGTTCGCGAAGTCGGCGTTCGACAAGGGCTTTCCGCGTCAAGCGCGGATGATCTGGATGCAGGTCATCAAGCTCTACGACGTCGACAATGCCGCGGCGCGCAAGGCGATCGGACATGTGCGCGTGGGTGCATCCTGGGCGCCGGACTCGACGTTCGAGTATCCGATCACGGATACCGGGAACGGCAATGACGGCACCGCCTTGTTCCGTGCCTACGAGAAGCTGAAGAGCGACCTGGCGAGCGCCCATCGCAACCAGGCGAAGGTCTGGGACAAGGCCGGCCGCAAGGACCGCAGCGAGCATCACTACCGAATGGTGCTGCGGTGGGTGAAGTCGGACGCCGAAGCACAGAAGGCACTGGACCACAAGGACCTCGGCGGGGTGACCGGCACGTCGCTCGAACAGACCTTGTTCGAACGATCGAAGGCCATCGAGAAGGCCGTCGAGGAACAGTCGCACGTGGACTACCCGATCGAGAAGACCGACAGCAAGGCGCCTCCGCTCGATCGCGCGCAAGTCGAGTACGTCTCGCTGAAGTCGGAACACTTCACGCTGCGCGGAGATCCCGATCAGGAGGAGTTCCTCAAGCAGGCCCTGGTGTGGGCCGAGCGAACGCTGGTCGTGTGCTCGAAGGCCTTCCCTTGGCAGGCGAAGGTCGGCGGTGATTGGGCCTACTTCACCGGCAAGGACACCTACAAGCAGATCCTGCGCGCACATGCCGACCGGATCCCCGATCTCGAATGGAAGCTCGAGCACACCGCAACCAGCGGCATCGGGGGAATGGTCGTCGGCGCGACCGGCAGCACGCAGACCTTGTTCGATGCGTGCGTGAGGAACGTCGCTCAGTCCTATGCCGGATTCGGGAGCGATGGTCTTCGAGAGGGCATCGGGCACACCTTCGTCGGCATGATGTTCAACAACAACCGCCTGTTCTCGGTCGACCTCAAGAAGCAGGAAGGCACGACCGCGACGGAGGAAGACCGCGAGTACACGTCGCCCGACTTCGATGTCTGGAAGACCCTCGCGCTGGAGATGGCGTGGAAGATGAGCGGCGGCGTTCCCGCGCTCGACCTGCCGTATTGCGACGCGGCGAACTTCTCCAATGAGCAGCGCATCAAGGCCTGGTCGTTCTGCGACTACGTGATGCGTCGTGATCCCGAGTTGTTGCGCAAGTTCGACCTGCTCGGCCTGGAACAGACTCAGGCGAAGAAGAAGCTGCCGCTCGAGTTCGCGGAGAAGTTCGAGAAGGAGGCCGGTGTGTCGGTCGCTCAGCTCGACCGCGAGTGGGAGGACTTCTGGACGGAGGCAACCCCGGCGCTGGCAGCGATCCGCAACAACACGCCGCCACTCTCGGCGATCAGCAAGGGAGTGGAGAAGTGGCTCGCGGCCCTCAACGAAGCGCGCGCAGCCAGCAAGGCCGCACCAGTCACGTGGTCGTCCCAACTCTCCGCACGCTGCCGAGAGCACGCCGAGTACCTGGCGAACAACAAACCAGAGCGCGGTCCGGCCGCCGAGCATCGCCAGAAGATCGACTTCGGCGGGAGTCATCTGGGGAGCATGTTCGCGCAGATGGCTGTGGTCGAGGTCAACGCCAAGCTCGGCGATGCCAAGAAGATGTTCGAGCGCTGGCTGTCGATCCCCGGTTATCGCGACCTGCTGGTGCACGACTTCCAACGCAGCGTCGGCATCTACACACAGGGTGACATCCTGGTCATCAACACCGCGGCCGGACTCGGGCAGCCCTTGTCGCGCGGTGCCGGCTATCTCTGCTTCCCGTGGAAGGACGCGACCGGCATTCCGGACGAGGTCGAAGTCGCATCGATCGGCCCCGAGTTGGAGTCGCTGCTCGAGAAGCACGGCAAGGGCGGCCGGAAGGTGGTCGGCTTCCCGATGACGATCCACTTCGGCAGCGCCGTCCAAGGCGATCCCACCAGCTATCGCTGCGTGCTGACGGATGCCAAGGGCGAGAAGGTCGAGGGCGCCGTCCTCCTGGACTCCGGCACGATCCGTCGCTCGACCGCGCCCGGCATGGTGACCTTCTACCCCTTCGATCCGCTCCCGCGCGGCAAGCTCAACGCCACGTGGAGCTGGGAGGTCGACGGTGCCGCGCGCACTCTGTCGGCGAGCTTCTCGACGAAGTGATCAGGCAACCCCGAACCGAGGCGAGGTCGCACCGAGGTTCACCGTCACAGAATCAACCGACGCACCGGCACGGCGAGCAGCACGACTTCGTCGCCGCGGGCGATCCAGAACTCGAGATCGGTGCCCTCATAGGACGCGTGATCGTGGATGTAGCGGTTCAGGACGGCCGACGAAGTGATCAGCTCCAGGTGCGTGATGTCGCCGGCCGGTGTGGCTTCGACGCGACGCGCCGCGAGGATCAGGTCGCCCGCCTGGAGGACAGGAGTGTCCACCGAACGCGAGTCGATGCGCGCGACGACCTCTAGCAGCGATTCCGGAATCTCGCTCGGCTCAGCGTTCGGATCGCCTCGTGACGCGCGAACGAAGGCGCGCACGGCGCGCGTGATGCGCTCACCCGCGTCGGCGTGGTCGATCTCACGCAAGAGCGCACCACTCTGCCGCACCAGCGACCATTGCAGAGCACTCCACGGCGTCCACTGGACGGAACGCCGAGAGCCACCGCGCTCCAACTGAATCGAGAGCGGCTCCGTCTGGGGTTCCGAAGTGAGCGCCAACGCCCAATCGACCGAGGCGCGAAGCGTGCGTCCACGCACGTCGATCACACGGTCACCCTTCGCCAAGTCGACCTGCGCCGCCGGGCCGGAGGCATCGATCATCGCGACCTCCACACCGGTAGGCGTATCGATCACCGCAATCCCGGCATAGGCACTCCGCAACTTCTCCGGCGACAGCAGCACCGAATGGAGCTTGGCGAGGACGTGATCCACCGCGATCGCATACCCGGTGACCGCGTGCAGACTGCCCCCAGCACTGTTGATCCCGATCAGGCGTCCGCGCTCATCGAGCAGCGCACCACCACTGTTACCGGGATTGATCGCGGCGTCGGTCCCCAACAGGTGCGGGAGCTTCGCCCACCGACCGCGAACCTTGATCGATTGATTCTTCGCCGTCACGACACCGACCGTGACGGTGTTCGCCTGCCCATGCGGATTGCCGATCGCGATCGTTCGATCACCCGGCCGCAGGACCGCCGACGAACCGATCGCGACACTCGGAATCGCTTCGCCCGGCTCGAGCTCGAGTTGCAAGAGTGCGAGGTCCTCTTCGCGTGAGATGCTCAGGACCCTCGTGCGGAAGATCCGTCCGTCGCGACGACGAACTCGGATCGCGTGATCCGGCAACGTCGAGCCGTCGGGCGCGGTGGCATCGTCGACGACGTGCCAGTTGGTGATCGCCAGACCACTCCCGTCGATGACCACTCCCGAGCCCTGGCCGGTCAGACTCGACTTCGGTTCCGCGGTTGCGAAGGGATTGTCCTCGACGTCGGCGACCGCAGTCGTGACCTCCGCGTAGACGTCGAGCATCGCGATCCCCACGCGCTCGACCACCTCGCCGACACCTTCGCTTCGGCTGCCCTTGCCGCGCCCGAGCGCATCGATGACCGACCGCAGCGACGACTCGTGGATCTGCAGCACCCGCTCGATCCCCAGAGCGCGATTGAGGCCGGTCTCCAACTTGGTCCGATCGCCCCGCATCGCGAAGGCGACCTCGATTCGATCGACCGCGCCGCCATCGAGGATCGCGATCAGCTCACCTTGTGCGTTCACGAGCGCACCACCGCCGTTCTCGTTGCCCGCGCTCGCATCGAACTGAACGTGTCGGCCGCGGATCGCGGACAGAACACCTGCCGAGAACAGCGGCCCGGACGGCCCCGGCCGTCCGATCGCGAACACCCGATCCCCCGGCGCGAGCACCGATGTCCGCGCCGCAGCCGCGATCGCCGGCCAGGCGCGGCCCTTGGTCGAGATGCGCAACACCGCGGTGTTCGAAGCCTGATCGTCATGGACGATCTCCGCGGGATGAGCCACTCCGTCGGCATCGAGCACGCGCACGGCGGCGACGCCGGCGACCAGGTGACGGTTCGTCAGCACCAGCCCGCTCGCATCGACCACGACACCACTGCCGGCATGCGCACGGCGGCGACGCCCGTAGGGATCGTCGCTCGCGAGCGCCGCCGCATCGGCACTCATCACGGTCACGACCGCCGCACTCGCGGCCCGCAATTCCTCGCGTATCAACGGCGCGCGCACCTCGCCGACCTCGCGCAATCGCGGAAAGGCCGCGATCCACGCCGATGCCCGAACCGCAAACCCGAAGCCGGGGCTACGGAGTTCTTCGATCGTGGGCTCGGCGCTGAACTCGCGCGCAGCGTCGGCGACACAGACACCGAGCAAGGCCCCCTCGCGATCGAGCAACGCCGCGCCGTGGCTACGCCGCTGGATCGCTCCATCGGTGAGGAAGATCGTGTCGGCCGCGTAGCCGCGATCGCCAACTCGCACGTCGACACCGGAAGCGGACAGCACTCCCGCCAAGCCGGTGAACTCTTCGCCATCGCCGAAGCCGAAGACGAGCGCGTCCTCGCCAAAGCGCGGTGCCGAAGCCATGCGGAGCGGAACAAGCGCGGCGGCGTCCTCGCCGGTAACAACTTCGAGAAGAGCCACGCCCAACTTCTCGTCCGTGGCGATTACGGTTGCAGGAAGCGGCGACGCCGCCGCGAGCGAAGTCGTCACGAACAGCCGTTTGTCGGGTGCCTTGATCGCCTCGGCAACCAGGTTGCTACATGTGACGACCAGGCCCGGAGCGACCACGACACCGCTGCCTGGTCGCTCGATCCGGAACTTGGTCTTCGCCTGGACTTCGACGAACACATGCACGACCGAAGCTCGCGCGCGCTCCGCTGCGGTCGCCAGCGGCCCCCCGGCCCATTCGATCGGATCGTCGACCGCACGGAGGAGAGAACGATTGAACGGCGCCTGCGCAATCGATGGAGAGGCTGCCAGCCCGACGGCGAAGATCGCCGTCGCAAATGAGGTTCGCTTCATGAGGTCCATCGGCGGCGACCGTAGTGCGCCGCCGGTTCTGCGTCACTTCTTGCCGTCACCGGCTTCGGCGTTGGCCTCGGCGCGTGCGATCGCAAGCTCGAGCACCCGCCGTTGGTGCTTGATGTAGTAGTCGAGCTGCTGCTTCACGAAGGCCGTGTGCTCACGAACCGTGTCGGCGTACTTCGTGAACACGGAGCCGTTCGATTCGCCCTTCTTCTCGGCCTCGAAGTGTTTCTGCACGCCCGCGAACGCGGGGAACTGCTTGAGGCCGGGAGCCAGGACCTTCGCCATCGCCTTCATGTCCTTGCGACCGTCACCCGTCGATTCGAACGAACCGAGCGCGGCGCTGACCTTCTCCAGCGCGTCGGCGAGCTTCTTGTAGTCCGCGAGCTTTCCATCGGCGAAGGACGGCTTCATCTTCGGCGTGGGAACCCATCGCTTGCCCGCACAGGTCCCGCAGGGGTAACCGCCCTTGCCCTTGCACGAGACGCACTTCGACTTGTTGTCACCGTCCCCGGCGATCGACATCACGCCCATGCCGCCGCACATCGAGCAGCGGGTGAGAGCCGCGCCGGCGCAGGTCGGACACGGCGCGCGCTCGAGGATGTCGGGCATCTTGCCTTCGCCGGCGCAAACGCGGCAGGTCGCCTCGCGCGTGTTATGGCATTCGGGGCAATCCGGGCAGGCACCGTCATCCATCCGTTCGCAGTGACGACAAGTCATCTTCTTCGTGCCCTTGCAGTTCACACACTCGGGCGCCTCGAACTTGGCCCACTGCAATACGCCGTTCTCATCCTTCTCCGTGGCACGCTCCAACCGCTCGGGAATCGGCACGAGGAAGGGCTCGGGTTCCTTGCGCAGTTTCTCCTGCGCGCTGAGACCGACCACCACGACGGCGGGAGCGAGAACGAGAAGGATGAAGCGGAGGATCTGGCTCATGCGCGGCACCTGGACGATGGCATCATCGCACGAGCGCGCGCGAAGGTCAGCCCTCGCGTTTCCGGAGCCCACCATCGAGACCGGGCTCGGCAACCCAGGCGCTGGCGGCGAATCGGCCCGTCTGAGTTCTCGCCGACGTCCCCACCAGGAGGAGCCCGGCCGGCAGATCGACGAGCTCCGACCCGCGGATCGCCGTGGTCGCGAACGGACCAAATCGAGCATCGGTCGCGAGGAGCTGCGGCGATTCGCCCGCGCCGACTACCCAGAAGCGCATGTCGGCGAAGCACAAGGATTGCGGTGGGATCGCCGACGCCGCGGAGAGTCCGGCCGCCCGCGTGGCCTCGCCGTCGCGATCGAGGAACCATAGCTCGAGTGGCTCCGCGCGCTCGGCGTCGTAGGTCGACAGCACGAGTCGTCCAGCACTCACCGTCAGTGCGCGCGCAGCGTGGACAGCCGCGGGCAGAGCCACCGTACCGCTCACTGCCAAGTCCGTCGGGGCGAATCGAATCAGGCTCGGACGCTCACCGCTCTCCACCAGCGCGAAGGCCTCCGAACGGTGGACGGCAAGGTCGAGGATCGGCCCGGTGAGCCTCGCGCTGGACAACACCTTTCCGGTTGAGTCGCTGCGAACGATCTCCTCGCCGAACGCCCAGAGAATCGATCCATCGGCGGTCACCGCCATTCCCGAGAGCGGGACCGAGTAGTCGCCGGCAAGCACGACCTCCGCAGGCCAATCACGCGCTTCCGCGCCGTCTGCGCCGGGCTGTCGATGCTCGCCCACGCGAAAGCGCCAGCCGACCGGTTGCGTCCACGCCTGCTTGCGTTCGCCTTCGAACGAAGGATTGTCGTGCGCAGCCGACGACGTGATGAGCGCGCGCACATACAGCTCGTCGCCACGCAGTCGATATCGAGCCCGGGTCCCGTCGACGCGGTGAAGCGATTCGCCGATGTCCGCTGAGTAACGCCAAGTCGCCGCGACCACTGCGCCCTTCTCGTCGCGAACGGGGTCTGCACGATCGTCGAAGTTCGACTTGGTGCCCAGGAACTCGATCGTGTAGTGCTCACCGGCGACCGGCTCGACTTCGACTTCCAGCACGCCGTCGTCGAAGTCGACGTCGCGCAGCGTCACGCCGCTGGATGCATAGAAGTCGCCGCGCTGCATCGCATCGCCGATCGCGCTCGGCGACAGCTCGGCTGCGCGCACCATCACCCAACCGCGACCCGAGTTGGAGTTCCGCATCAACTGCACGTGATAGTTGTGGCTGTCGTCGGTTCCGAGACCGAGCGGCGGCGGCGCGCCGTAGCGATCGATCCGTAGCGCGCACGCGATGTCCCAGAGCTTCTCCAGGTCCGCGTGCAGAGCATCGCCCTTTTGCACCGAACCTGGGTGCCCGTTGTAGACCTCGAAGAACTGGTCGACCAGAACCGCAGCCAGGTCCTCGGCGGTGACGCCGAAACGGAAGTTCGGATGGTTGAGATGCGCGATCACCGGACGTTCCCCGGGGACTTGGCGATCGAGTGCCGCTCTCAGGTTGCGGTCCATCACTCGCCGCACGGAGGTCCCTTTGCGCGGCTTCACCAAGGCATCGAGATTCGTCGCATTCACATGCACCGGTCGATCACCGAAGCCATCGGTGATCTCTTCGGCCTGGATGAGCAGGAAGCGTCCGGAGTCTTCGAACTTGCCGCGGAACTCGTCCAGCCGCTTCAAGCGGACCTCGAGCTTGCCTTCCCCATCCGTGCGGGTCTCGACCCATTCCTGACCGAAGCGATCGCGATAGGCCGACAGCGCAGTGCGCCCACCACGCCGCACGATGTCGTCCACCTTCATCCAACGCTCGGTAGTCGCGAGGACGTTGTGTTCGGTGAACGCGAGGAAGTGATAGCCGTGCTCGTGGTACCAGTGCGCGATCTGCTCCGGGAAGTCGTCGCCGTCGCTCCAGAGCGAGTGCGTGTGGAGGTTGCCCTTCCACCACCGCTTTGCCGCGACTGGTTCTTGCGCGACGGCCGAGGCCGATGCGAGCGTCGCCGTCGCGATGAGCACGAGAGGGAGAGAACCGAAGGCACGGAATCGCATGGCGGACATCGTCGGTCGAAGCTGCCGTGTTTTCGATCGAGTCTCGATCAACCCTGCGGCAAGATCTCGCCGATCGAGTTTCTCATGGACCTCTCGACCTACCTACGCGACGTGCCCGACTTCCCGAAGCCGGGAATCGTCTTCAAGGACATCTCACCTCTACTCGCGGATCCGACGGCACTGCGCCGCTCCGTGCAGCTCCTGGCCGAGCGGATGGCCGATGCGAAAGTCGAGCGCGTGGTCGGCATCGAGTCGCGCGGCTTCCTGTTCGGCGTGCCTGCCGCGATCGAACTGGGGGTCGGCTTCACCCCGGTCCGCAAGCCGCGCAAGCTGCCGTGGAAGACGCGGTCCGTGGAGTACGACCTCGAGTACGGCAAGGACACCCTCGAGATCCATGAGGACGGCGTGCTCCCCGGGCAGCGGGTCGCGATCGTCGACGACCTTCTCGCCACCGGCGGGACGGCCAAGGCCGCCTCGGTGTTGGTCGGCGGCCTGGGCGCAAAGGTGGTCGGCTGCTACTTCATCGTCGAACTCGGTTTCCTCGGCGGGCGGGCGCGGCTGGCGCCGACGACGGTCGAGGCCCTGGTCAGGGTGTCCTGAGGCGAAGCGGACACGGGCGGTCGGCCTGACCCAGTACGCCTCCGGGGCTTCCGGCCGATGACGAATCGATGCCTGGTCGATGGACTCGCGACCCGGGTGGGCGCGCCATGTCGTGAGTCGTTCGACCGGCGCCACTGGACCCATTCCGGAACTCGACCTCGACACCGGCCTTCGCGCCTCACTCGGCTGCGGGTCCCTCGCACTCACTCGATGCCCGCAGAACGCGTGCGGAGCACTCGCGGTTGGCAGCAGTTGGTCGTCTCCTGATCGCTGCTGGTCACTCGGAACTCGAAGCCAACGGCTGGAGAACAGTCGACCGTTCACTCGTGGGCAATCTCGACAGCCGCTCGAGCAAGTCACGGACATGGCCTTGGTCAGGCAAGGATCACAGGGACGACCCGACGGCTCGTTCGGCCGGACCGCGGCTCGACAGATGACCCTGCGGCTTCGTCGACCAATACTCTGTGGATGTGGACGCGTGCTCTGGCGGTTCGCGCCGGAGGTCCGCGTGAACCGGCAATGTGACGCCAGTCGGTCGGCGGTGAAGGAAACTCGACGAGGCTTGCACGTTCCGATCGTGGGGACGCCCATGCACTCGCGCTACGTTTGCCCGCCATGACTCGATCGACCTCGCCGTCGACCCTGCTCCTGGCCTGCACTTGCATCGCTGTCTCCCTGCCTGCCCAGCGCAGCGTCTCGGGCATCTACCCCCACCTCGCGGTCTACAACGACGAAGGTGAATGTGGAATCGGCGCACTCGCGGTCTGGGCCGACCGATTGTGGCTCGTGACCTATGCACCGCATCGACCAGAAGGCTCTTCGGACAAGCTGTACTCGATCACGCGCGACTTCCGACAGACAATCCACGCGGAGAGCATCGGTGGGACAGTCGCCAATCGATTGATCCACTTGGAATCGCGACAGCTGTTCCTGGGACCGTACGTGATACGCGCGAACGGCGAGGTACGCGCCATCCCGTACTCGCGCATGTACGGTCGCCACACGGGCACGGCTCGGCACCTGACCGAACCAGAGAACAAGGTCGTTTACGCGACCATGGAGGAGGGCATCTACGAGGTCGACGTGGACACGCTCGAGGTGAAGGAACTGTGGGCCGACGAACAGAGAAAGAGCGGTCGGAAAGCAAATCTGCCCGGCTACCACGGCAAGGGCTTCTACAGCGCCGCCGGCCGTTACGTGTATGCCAACAACGGCGACCATGCGCGTGAGGCGTATGCGAACCCAGCTGCGCCGAGCGGAGTGCTGGCCGAGTGGGACGGCGAGAGTTCGGCGTGGCACATCGTCCGCAGGAACCAGTTCACCGACGTGACCGGGCCCGGAGGAATCGAGGGCAGCGACTCCGACGCGCCGCTGTGGAGCATCGGATGGGATCACCGCTCGTTGATTCTGATGGCCCTCGATGGCGGCACGTGGCACGCGTATCGCTTGCCGAAGGCCTCACACGCGTACGACGGTGCACACGGCTGGAACACCGAGTGGCCACGTATCCGGGACATCGGTGAGCCGGATCTCCTGATGACCATGCACGGGACATTCTGGCGATTCCCACGCGACTTCGGCCCACGAACAGCACGCGGACTCGAGCCGCGCTCCACCTATCTGAAGGTGGTCGGTGACTTCTGCCGCTTCGGGGATCATGTCGTGCTCGGATGTGACGACACCGCGCGCAATGCATTCCTGAATCAGCACCCGCTGGAAGACAAGATCGCGGGCCCCGGCCAGTCGCAGTCGAACCTGGTGTTCCTGAAGCCGGAACATCTCGATCAATTCGGTCCGCGCCTCGGCCGCGGGGCGATTTGGCTCGAAGACAGCGTGCCTGCCGACACCCCGAGTGATCCCTTCTTGATCGCCGGCCATGCGTCTCGCTCGTTGGTCCTCAGTGCGACAACGCCGGCCGGCTCCGGCGACGTTCGAGTGGACATCGAGGTGGATCGCAGCGGGGAGGGCACCTGGGCGGTCGCGCACCAGGTCGAACTCTCGGGCGGGTCGAAGTGGGTGGACCTGACCTCGATCGCAGGGATCTGGATTCGTCTGCGAAGCAACACGGCGTTGTCGAGCGCCACTGCCATGCTCCACCTGCGCGGTCCCGACGATCGCGGCGAGGAGCCCACCGACGTCTTCCATGGTGTCGGGACGATCGACTTGCCGAGCACCCTCTTGCTCGCCCTCGGCGACAACCAGCGCACGCTGCGATGTGCAAGCCAAGGCCGGGCGTACGATCTGCACTCCGACTTCTCCTTGCGAAGGGTCGAAGGCGCCGAAGCCGCCGCGATGCTGGAACGCCAGGCCGCTATCCCGCCGAGCGGAATCCGCAGTGACGCCGCATCGCTGTTCTACCTGGACCAGCACGGCACCCGCTGGCGCCTGCCGCGCGGATCGACCTCGCCGAACTCACGAGTCTTCCGAGAGGTCTGCACCGAACGAAACCTCCTGCACGCAGGCGGCACCTTCTTCGAGATGCCCGCCGACAACGCCGGCGGGTTCTCCAAGCTGCGGCCGATCTGCACCCACCGAAGGAAGATCCTGGACTACGCGAGCTACCGCGGGCTCCTGGTGCTCAGCGGCGTCGATCCGAAGGTCGACGGCGAACATATCGTGCGCAGCGACGATGGTGAGCTCGCGCTTTGGGTCGGTTCCGTCGACGACCTCTGGCAGCTCGGCAAGCCCCGCGGCGACGGCGGCCCTTGGTTCGACACGATGGTGCTCGCGAACCAACCGAGCGACCCCTACCTCGCTGCCGGCTACGACGAGAAGTCGCTGTCACTTTCCCACCAGTCCCAGCGGACGATCGTCGTCACGGTGGAAGCCGACGTCACGGGGACAGGGCACTGGGTTCCCGTGGCCCAGCTCGAAGCCGCACCCAAGACCCGGCTCGACCACCGCTTCGAAGCCGCGCTCGGCGCCTACTGGCTGCGCCTGATCAGCGATACGGACGCCGTCATCACCGCCCAGTTTGCCTGGCGTTGACGGGCCAGCCCGGACGATTCGTGACCCGCGTCGCGAGATCGCCGCAGGTCGATGTCCGGCAAGGAGCTGCGTCGGTCGACGACCGAAGCGTAGCTGTAGCTACGCTGCCAGGGAGGAGCCGACGTAGCCACGCAGACGGGCGCGACTCGTGGCGATCGCAGCAGACGTTCACGAAGAGTTCGGGCTGGTTCGGTCCAAGCATTGCACCAACGAGGGGGCGGGAGCTGGCCGGAATCAAGATCTTAAGCCTTTGTCTAGAAAGGACTTATGTGGCATCCAACGAGACTTTCCACGAAATTCCACACTCCGCCTCCGCCATCCTGAAGAAAATTCCACTTTCCACTGAAGTTCGATCGTCGAGCTGCCGATCATTCCCTCGCGGCCGTCTCCGGTCGCAAGATCTTTCCTTCTGCTTCACGACAAAGGCAAACCCTCCGAAAGGTGGGGACGCAAAGCCAAGGGCCTGAGACGGCGATCGCCGTCGTGGCAGCCGGTTCCCGAATGAAGCCTCGGCAGCACCCTCTTCACAGCCTTCAAGCTGCCGACACGAGCCCATCGACGGGCATCACGGGACTCACGGACTGCCAGACCAGGGCCGCGGCCGCTTCGCCGTGCGGCAGTCCTCCTCGAACCAGCACCGGCCGCCGCTTGCGCGGCCCGCTCTCGTCCCGCTGACCCCCATGGCTCGTTCCGCCCTCGCCCGTCGAATCCCCGCGAAGTCCGCCACCCCAGGGACCGCCGAAGCACCCAAGCTCGGCAGCAGCCGCAACCGCATGTCGTCCGGGCAGCCGCGCCCGTCCGAAGAGGAACTCGCCCAGGTCTGGAAGACCTACAAGCGCACGAAGGATCGCAACCTTCGCGACGTGTTGCTCGAAGTCCACCTGCCCTTGGTGCGCATGATCGCGGAGCGCGTTCTGCAGACCTTGCCGAAGTCGATCGAACTCGACGACCTGATGAGCGCCGGCATCTTCGGCCTGATGGACGCGATCGACGGCTTCGACCTGTCGCGCGGCATCAAGTTCAAGACCTACTGCACGACGCGTATCCGCGGATCGATCCTCGACGAACTCCGCTCGCAGGACTGGGTGCCGCGCCTCGTGCGTCTCAAGGCACATCGGCTCGAGCGGGCATCGCGCAAGCTCGAAGGCGAGCTCGGTCGCCACCCCAACCAGTGGGAACTGGCGCAGGCGATGGAGATCACCATCGAAGAACTCCAGGCGCACGAGGCGGAAGCGAATGCGCGCGCCATGTTCTCGCTGTCGGAGAAGTGGGACGACAACGACGATGACAAGGACATGGAAAAGGTCGAGATCCTCGCCGATCACAAGAGCGAAGATCCGCTTCAGACGATCCACCAGCGCGACCTCTTCGATGTGATGACGCGCAGCCTCACCAAGAAGGAACGCCTCATTCTGGTGATGTACTACTACGAAGGTCTGACCATGCGCGAGATCGGTGAGATCCTCGAGCTGACCGAATCGCGTGTGTGCCAGATCCACAGCAACGTGATGGCACGGCTGAAGCTCCAGCTCGATCGCGCACAACTCCAGGTGACGTGAGCGTCCGATGTCGAACGGTCAACTGCAGAACGTGATCGAGAACATGCCGCCGCTGCCCGCGGTGACGACGCAGGTTCTCGGTCTCGTGCAGGACCCCGACTACAGCATCGACGACCTCGTCGGCCTCGTGCGAACCGACCCGACACTGACTGCACGCCTGCTGAAGCTGGCGAATTCGAGCCTGCTCAGCTCCGTGCAGGGGATCAGCAACGTGCGTGAGGCACTCGGGCGACTCGGAACTCGAACGGTGATGCGCGTCGTCATCGCGTCGTGCACCAATCACTACTTCCGGTCGCGAGGAGCCGTCCCACAGATCCTGGATCCGAACGCGATCTGGCGTCACGCGCTCTCCTGCGGCGTCGCCTGCGAATTGCTCGCCGTCCGACTCGGCCGTTCCGACGCCGGCTCGGCCTTCACCGCCGGAGTCCTGCATGACATCGGCAAGGTGGCGCTGTCGCAGTACGTGGAGGAGGGCCCCGCCAACGCCGACGCCGAACAGGGCGAGTCCCTGATCGCCTTCGAGCGCCGCGTGTTCGGCTTCGACCACGCGACCGCGGCCGGCTTCGTGCTGTCGCGATGGCCGGTTCCGTCCGATGTGCGGCGCGCGATCGTGCAACATCACGATCCGGCGAAGATCCTGATCGACCCGCCGTTGACGGCGATGGTTCACGTGGCCGATCTGATGGTGCTCCGGGCCGGCGTGGGAACGCCCGCCGACGGCCTCGAACTCGAGTTCCTCCCCGAAGCGCTGACGATTCTGGGCATCGACACGACACTCGCCGACTCCATGGCGCCTCGGTTCCTCACCGAACTGGCGCAACTCGAAGAGATGCTCACTGCCTGAGCGATCGCACCTTCTGGTCATGACCCCGACCCTCGATCATCGACGGACCGTAATGCGCGCCGCAGCCGCGCTCTCGCCGGCGTTGATCGCGCTGTTGGCGCTGGTCCCTGCGGAGCGCCTCTGGCAAGTCACCATCGCCACTGGAATGGTGTCGATCACGGCGCTGTCGATCCTCATCGCGTGGCCGCGCCGCACGCCGGACTCGACCCAGCACGCTGCACGCCGTGACACCCATCGCGCCGACCGGCTGCAAGTGGTCGAGGAGTTGAATCTGCACGACGGCAATCGACTGCTGGTCGTCCGCTTCGACGACCAGGATCTCCTGTTCGCGGCATCGCCGACGGGTGTGCGACTGGCCGCACGCGCTCACTCGCGAGCGAGCGAGACGACTGAGCCCGTCATCGCCATTCCTCGCACCTTGCCGAGTGAACTGCCGCGCGAGGAGCCCGCCCCGGTCGTCGACGACCACCACGCCGCGCTCCACGCTCTGCGCAAGCGCGCACCCACGAGTCTGTCGCCATGACCACTCCGCGAGCCTTCGCCGGCCGAACGGTCGAAGAAGCGATGGCCATGGTGGAGCGCGCACTTGGTCCGGATGCGCGGATCGTCGCCACCGAGACATCCTCGCGCAGCGTGCGCATCCTGGCAGCGCCATCCTCGATCGTCGCGATCCCACGACCCGACGATCCCTGGACGACTCCCGCGCTGGAGTTCGGGCTCTCCCGTGACACACTCTCGCGACTTGCGCGCATGCTGCCGCGGTCGGCGACCGCCGGGCGCGCAGTGGAAGCTGCCGCCGTACTCGCGAACTGGCTTCGCTGCGACTTCCATTGGCCGAGCCGTCGAATCGTCGTCGTCGGACCCAACGGGGCCGGAAAGACGACGACCGTCGCCAAGCTCGCGGCGCATGCCGCCCGACACGGCGAGATCGCACATCTCCGAACCATCGATACGGATCGCCCGGGCGGCATCGCCCAACTGACCGAACTCGCCGCGAGCTTGCGGCTCTCGGTCCTTCCGACACCGGCGGTCACGGCGACGGCAAGTTCGTCGGAGGCGATCGAGTTCATCGATACACCGGGAATCGCCCCGGCGGACCACACCGCCGCGAACTCGCTCGTGCGCGACCCGCACTGCGCTCGAGGGTCGCTCGTCCTGGCACTGCCCGCGGATCTTCGACGCGCCGACGCCGCAGCTCACGTGGATCTCTGGCAGCCGTTCGGCCTTTCCCGCGTCATCCTCACCAAGTGGGACGTCGCCCAACGACCCGGAGAACTTCTCGATCTCGCGATCGAGCGAGGACTCACTCTGGGCTTCGTGACCAACGGTCGCTCGGTGCCGGCCGATCTCGTCGTCGCGGATCCGATCGCGTTGGCGATGCTCGCTCTCGCGATCGCGGAGTCCGACATCGACGCCGTAGCAGCGCGTTGGCGGTCACTGCAGCTCAGTCGAGATACCCGGCAATCCCACCGTTCGACTCGCCACCCAACGGCTTCTTGATCGAAACCCGTTGCCCAGCCTCGAAGCCGGCCCGGGTCGCCTCCGTCGAGTAGAGCGGGCTGGGGCGGCGGGTGGTGATGCGCGGGTTGTGCCACCGGAAGTACGCGCGGAGCTTGGGGTCGCCGCGCCAGACCAGCGCCTGCTCGTCGCCGGCAATCTCGCGATCTTGCTGGTGGAGCGAGTTTCGGAAGCCACGCACCACCGCGCGACAATACTGCGCTCGCATGCGGCCCACCGGAGCGGGCTGCGCACGGCTCCAACGTCGCCAGAGATCCTCGACGACCCAACTCACGTAGCCGTAGACGTAGTCCGCCATCGCGACGTCATGGGCGGTGCCGTAGACGAAGAGCGCACTTCCCGAGGTCGAGGTCGGGACGTCGTAGCTATCCCGCCAGATCGCCTCGACGAAGAAGAACTCCGCGAGGATCGATCCGAGTGAAGCTCGCCAGGCGTCGTGCCGCTTTCGGACCGGACCGATCTGCTTGGCGACGAATCCGGCGGGCCGCCCCTCATCGACGCGCGCGATGTTGTGTTCGAGCATGAGCTTGCGCGCCATACGCATCGCCGCAGCCGCCTCGTTCTCGTTGGGCGAGCCACCCAGCGCCAGCAACTTCTGGATCCGCGACGCGATGCGGGTCTCGCCATCATCGACGACGGGAGCCGCGCTCGCAGCAGCGTCGACCCGCAGCCTGCGGCAAGCGGACTGAAACGCACGACCATGCGCGCTCTCGTCACGTACGCACATCACCTCGTCGACGAACTGGTGCGCCATCTCATGTCGCAGGGTGGCCAGGACCTCGATCCACGGCGACTCGAGGAGATGCCAGCGCGAGATCTCGATCGTACGCGCGTCCCCGACCCATCGGCCGAACACGCCTCTGGACTCGATCAACCGAAAGCCGATCGACTTCAGCGCACCTTCCAGGTACTCCGCGTTGTAGAAGTCCCACATGCTGGTGAGTTCGAGGAGCGCTCGGAACACCGCGTCGTCGTCAGTCTGGGTCACTGCAAGAGCCTAAGGCTTGGCGTCGACCACGCCATCGGCGACGATCGCACGAATGCCGGATCGCTCGCGCTTCTGCCGCTGCCTCGTTCTCTTCCTCGCTGCATGGTGCCTGTGCACCGCTCCGTCGCTGGCGGCGCAGAGCGGAGTTCCCGTCGCCGACATGCCGCCCCCCGAGGGCTACGACAAGTCGCTGTGGCGCCGAGCACTGGACATCCATCGCAACTCGATCGTCGTGGACACGCACTCGGACACGACGAGTCGGATCCTGGACGAAGACTTTGACATGAGCGGGCGGGCGCAGGACGGTCACATGGACCTGCCACGCATCTTCGAGAGCGGACTCGATGTGCAGATCTACTCGATCTACGTGGCAGCGAGCTACTACGGCGCGGAGGACCTCAGTGCACGCGAGAAGCTCGCAGCGAGCAAGCCGAACGCATCGGCACGGCGTGCGCTCGACATGATCGACGGCTACTTCCGAACGGTCGATTCGAACCCGACGCGCATGCAACACTGCGCGAGCACGCGCGACATCGAGTCTGCGCTTCGCGCCGGCAAACACGCAGCGTTGATGGGGATCGAGGGCGGCCACGCGATCGAAGGCGATCTCGGATTGCTGCGACAGTTCGCTCGTCTCGGTGTTCGCTACATGACGTTGACGCACTCGAACCACAACGAGTATGCCGACAGCAGCGGCGAGGCGACCCCGCGCTGGAACGGTCTGAACCGGCTGGGAGTCAAGGTCGTCCGCGAGATGAATCGGCTAGGGATGATGGTCGACGTCAGCCATGTCGCCGACACGACGTTCTTCGACGCCCTGAAGGCGACCCGCGCGCCGGTGATCTGCTCGCATTCGAGTTGCCGCGCACTCGCAAGCCATCGACGCAACGTGACGGACGAAATGCTGACCGCTCTCGCGAAGAACGGCGGCGTGATCCAAATCAACTTCAACTGCGGCTTCCTCTCGGATGACTACCAGAAGCAGCGCGATCGCTGGAACTCGAAGGTGTCGCTTCGGATCAAGGCAATCGAAGCCACCCACCCGCGTGGAACCCCCGAGTACGAAGCAGCGGTCGCCCGCTTCAATGCCGAGAATCCCGAACCGTCACCGCCGGACCTCGCCGTGCTCATCGATCACATCGAGCACGCGATCAAAGTCGCCGGCCCGGACCACGTCGGGCTCGGCAGCGACTTCGACGGAGTGCCTTGCGTTCCACGCGGGGTCGACGACGTCACCCATCTGCCGCGCATCACCTACTGGCTTCTCAAACGCGGACATTCCCCGGAAGTCGTGGCCAAGGTGCTCGGCGGCAACCTGATGCGCGTATTCCGCGAAGTCGAACGGGTAGCGCTCTCGCTCGGGAACGAACCGCCGGCGCGCAACGGCAACGACGACTTCGATCCCATCGAGCACTGATGCTCCGCCGGGGACCGATCTGAGCGATGGCTTCGTGCCACCGGGGATTCTCGCCCGAAACGTGCGCCGAACGGACAGTTCGCGGTGCGGAGTGTGCGCGATCCGAGAGCCGTCGATGGAATTCCACGACGGCACCGAGCTTGCTCCCGCTCCATTCATGACCTCGATCTCACGGTGGACCTGGCCTCTCGCGGCAGTCTCCTTGCTCGCCGCGCATGGCCTTTGCCAGCAGTTCTCCTCAGCGATCCCCGTTCCTGGCGATGCGAACATTGCGCCGTCGGCCGGGAATCAGCGACGCCCAGCGGTCGCGACGGAAGTGAACGGCCGCTGGTTCGTGGTCTGGGAAGACGACCGCAGCAGCCTGCTCGATACGGTCTACGGCGGGGGAGCCTTCGGATCCAATCTGCCCGGCAACGTCGACATCTACGGCTGCTTCGTCGATGCCACCGGACAACCCACCTCGCCGGCGCCGATCCTCGTCAATGCCGACACCTGGGATCAGGAGTACCCACGTGTCGCCTGGAACGGTTCCGAGTACCTCGTGGTGTTCGAGAGCACCAAGCCCACCGAGTTCTACTACTCACGGGGGATCTATGCGGTGCGGGTGAGCGCGACCGGCACGGTCATCGACAGGACCCCGATCCTGATCGACGACAACGGCGACGTCGACGAGCGCTTCCCCGTCGTCGCGGCAGTCGGTAGCGACTGGTTCGTCGCGTGGTCGGACTCACTCAACGGCAACAATGTCGTGCAGGGTGCTCGTGTCAGTTCGGCCGGAGTCGTCGGCAGCAAGCCGATCTTGGTGACCGGCCAACCGGGCCAGAGCCCCACCGAACATGAGCTCGCCGCGAACACCGGGCAGCTCCTGTTGGCGTGGTCGATCAACAACAGCAGCGGCGTTCGCGCACGGTTCCTCTCGCCGACCGGCGCCCCCACCGGCGCGGCGATCTCGCTCGCCAGCATGCTGGGTTTGCGACCCACCGTCGCGAGCGATGGTGTCGGCTTCTTCGCCGCCTGGTCCGGCAACGGCGGCTACTTCGGCACACCGATCGACGCTCTCGGCAACGTCGCCGTTCCTGGCGGCAGTGCACTGGGCTTCGGACCGGGCCTGGGAAAGTGCAAGGCGGCCTTCGACGGCAACCAGTGGGTCGTCGCCGCCGATGCTTCGACGGTCGTGCAGGCAGTCCGTGTTTCTCCAACCGGCGTGCCGAGCGCGGCGTCGACACTCACGACGACTCCCCGCTCGCTGACCGACGTCGCCATCGGATCAGGCAACGGGCAGAGCTTCGTGGCCTGGTCGGACAGTCGCACGACTCCGAACAGCTTCGGTGTGGATCCTGCGGACGTATTCGGCGCCATCTTCGCGTCGAACGCTCCGCCGGCTGCGGCACTCTCGATCTCGCCGCCGGCTCAGGTCGACGCGATGCTCGTCGGTGATTCGGCATCAGGCTTCGTCTGTGCGTGGCGAAGCCTCGAATCCGGAGTCGTCCGGTTCGTCGCCCATCGTCTCGACACGAACGGCGCACCGATCGGATCTCCGTTCACCATTCATCAAGGTGATCGCTCCCTCCTGCGAATGAGAGTCGCATCGAACGGGCGTGAGTGCGTCGCGGTATGGAGTCAGCTCTTGTCCACGCAATCCAACGGCACCCCGCCGATGACCTTCACGCGTCGCTTCCGCTTCGACGGCACGATGCTGGATCCGGCGCCCGTACCGGTGATGGAGGGTGATGTCGCAGCGGTAGACGCTGTCGGCGGGACATTCCTGATCGTCGCGCGATTCCATCACCCGATCCTGCAATCGACCTCGATCATCCGGTCCAGGCGACTGGACGGGGCCGGCGGGGCGTTCCTCGACGCATCGCCGCGCACGGCGTTGTTCGGAGCCACCGTCCCGCTCGAAGTCGTCGGGCTGGCGGACCGGTGGTTCGTGACCTGGGGACGAGGCACTGCGGCGTTCGTGGATCAGGGCGGCACGACAGGATCGCCCTTCTACGCCTACGACGTCGGTCGATCCGGCGGCGTGTCCCGAGTATCGACCAACGCTGCGCGAACCGAGGCCATCGTGGCGTATGAGTACAAGCTCTCGTCGATGCCTCAGCCGGACATCCGCATGCGGCGATTCGCGTTGGATGGCACTTCTCCCGACCCGCTGCTCGGTCCGCTGGTCAACGGCCATCTGCAGGCACAACTTCGGCCGAGCATCGTCGCCCTGGATGGGGACTACGTCGCGCTGTGGGCCGATCACCGCGAAGCGCTCGAGTATGAACCCGGCCGCGGCGACGTGTATGCCACCGACATCACGAGTGCAGGAGTTCCCAGGAGCGCCCAAGGCATTGCGGTTCTCGACTCCTTCCGCGCCGAAGGCGGGCAGTTCGGGATTCGAAGTGCGCGAGGTCGCGCGCTGGTGGTCGCGAGTGCGGTCGTCGAGGGTGGGTTCGGGACCCACCGACTGCACCTACTCACCTACTCGAACCCGGCGACGCATGCGTGGTCGTCGCTCGGCGGCGGTATCGCCGGCGCCATGGGACTGCCTCGCCTCGAAGGCTACGGCTCGTTGCTTCCGGTGAGCGGCTTCGAGATCACCCTCTCCAACACACCGCCATCCTCGATCGGCGCGTTCGTTCTCGGCGCGACGACCCAGAACACGCCGCTCTTCGGCGGCGTCCTGATCCCAACGCCGCATGCAGCGATCACCGCCGTGACCGACTCACGCGGAGAATGGCGCTTTGCAGCGACCTGGCCTGCCGGCTTGGGCGGTGCGGACATCTACTCGCAGGTGTGGTTGGTCGATGCGACGGGCCCGGTTGGACTCACCGCGAGCGACGGATTGCGCGGCACGGCACCGCAATGAGCGGTCAGAGTGAGCCCGGCGGGAGTCGACTGCCTGCCGGCGCCGCTCACCGCGCGACGACGATGAGCGGCTGCGCATCGCTGACTCGCGCTTCCCCGTCGTAACCGCCGAAGAACTCCACACGCTGGAATCCCGCGCAGCGGAGCAAGAGTTCGAATTCGGGTTGGAACAACCAGCGCAAGGTAGTCGTCGATTGGTGCGCGGCGACCACCACACCGTACGAATCGACTTCTTCGATCGTGATCGTGGAGTGCTGGATCAAGCCGATGGGATCCAGGCGACGAGTATCGAGGAGACGTAAGCGGAGCCCGTTCGCATCCGGGGTCGTCTCCATTTCGAGCACGGGCGACGGGTCGACAGTCGGCGCCGCCCAGTCCGAGAACGGCGGATGGCCGGCACCGATCGCCAGACAGCCGCGCTCATGAAGGCACGTGCGGAGGCGACGCAGGATGTCGAGCTGCGACTGCGACGTGAGGTTGTGCGCGAACGCGTTGAAGGCGAAGAATGCGAGACCGTAGCGCGGCGTCTCCGGCAAGGCTCCGAGGTCGCCGCCGAACAGCCGCGGCGCGTGACCGGCCGCGAGAGCCTTCGCACGGAGGCGAGCCAACATCGCGGGAGACGGCTCCCAGCCATCGACGGACAGACCGCGATCCCACAATGGCAGCAGCACACGACCCGTGCCGCAGCCGACATCGAGGGCGGGTCCGCCGGCCTCGATCGCGAGCCGGTGATAGAAGTCCACATCAAACGTCAGACCATCGAACAGCCGGTCGTAGAGAGCGGCATCGTCGTACGGTGTCGGCATCACATCGTCATCCGGCGCAGTTGGACTCGAAGAGGCGAAGAGGTTCCAGCACGTCCGGTGACGCGATCCCTCGCGGGCTTGCAGCGAGTGCCGCGAATGCCTGCTCCGCCAACTCCATGGCGAAGTGACACAAGGACCGGCCGTCCGCCAAGGTCGCGCTGAGGCCGGCTCGAGCCACGTCCTCGTGGAATGCAGCGAGCTGATCGAGCGAACGGAACACCAGGGCTTCGGACATCACCTCGACCGCGGAGCGCAGGGTCGGGACATACGCAATCGAAGCCAAGATCGCCGCGAAGGCCCGTGCCCGCACCCACTCCACCGAGTCCGCGCAGCGGACCTCGACGTGTCCGCGCATGCGAACGAACGGGAACATCGATGTCATGTGCAACGCGAGATCGTCTCGTGTCACCACGCCGTCGGCCACCAATCGCTCGAAGGGCTGCTCCGGTGCCGGGAGGAGATCGCCGTTCCGAGTCAAGAACAGGACCCGTGCCCTGCGCACCCAGTCGATGTAGCCGTCCAGTGCGCCGTCGAAGTCCAGACAGCGATCGAACAAGGCCGAGCGATCGGAGTCCGTGTGAAGCCATACATGATGGCGGTAACTCGCGTATCCCGAGTCAGCACCGGCAATCATGCGCGAATTCGCGGACCACGCCGCGATCACCGGTGACAGCCGAAACATCAGCGCCAACAGTCTCTCGCCGTCTCGTTCGTCGGCAAAGTCGAGCGTCACTTGGAAGCCTGCCGTGGCACGCATCATGTTGCGCGACAGTGCTCCTCGCTTCGGCATCTGGGCGTCCATGATGTGGTAGCGGGTTCTCGGCAGTAACTCGATCTCCTCGACGGGCGTCGTCGGGGTGTGTCCGAGTGCGACGAGTTCGAGACCGGTGGACTGCAAGGCGCGCTGCAAGACGGCATCCGCAGCACGCATGGCCGCGTCCAACCGTGCGACGTCACGGCCTGGCGGAGTGGACACTTCGACCTGACCTCCCGGTTCGACCGAGAGCTCGAACTCCGCCGTCCGCACCCCCTTCTGGATCGCTCCCTCGAAGACCCCTTCTCCACCGGTGATCGAAGTGGCGCGCCGCAACAATTCGAACACCGCAGACATCGGCGCTGTCCATCCGGTCGCCGCGTCCAACAAGTGTCGCTCATACTCGACACCGATCAGACGACGATCCGATCCCCCCGCCGCCCCGAGCAACTCGGCACGAATGAGGTCGTCGAGCGCCGCAGGGTGAATCGGGTCGAGGCTATCCATCGAGCCCCCGGAATAGAGCCGGTCGGCGACCCAAGCAAGGGGGCCGCCTCTCCGCCACCGGCCGGTGAGCTATGCTCCGCCGCCCCCATGGACCCATTCCTCACCGAGCTGACGCGCAGTTTCGGCGCGGAGCGCGTGCTCGCGTCGCCCGACGCACTGCTCGCCTACGAGTGCGACGGGTTCACCATCCACCAGCAGCGGCCGCGTGCAGTCGTACTCCCGCTCTCCACCGCTGAGGTGCAGTCGGCCGTCCGCATCGCGGCACGCCACGGCGTCCCCTTCGTGGCTCGCGGCGCTGGGACCTGTCTGTCCGGTGGTCCGACCCCGGGGCCTGGGATGCTCGTCATCGAGCTCTCGCGAATGAAGCGAGTGCTCCATATCGACGAAGCCAACATGCTCGCGGTCATCGAACCCGGCGTCGTGAATCTCTCGCTCACGCGGTGCACCACGACGTTGGGACTGCACTACGCACCGGATCCGAGTAGCCAGAGCGTGTGTACGATCGGCGGCAACGTCGCGGAGAACAGCGGCGGGCCGCACTGCTTCAAGTACGGCATGACGACCGACCACTTGCTCGGCGCCGTGGTCGTGCTTCCCGACGGCGAACTCGCGCGCCTGGGCGGCATCGCCGGACCGCGCGGCCCCGGCGAACTCGATCTGCTCAGCGTCTTCACCGGCAGTGAAGGCACGTTCGGAATCGCGACCGAGATCACAGTTCGTCTGTCGCGCAACCCCAACGGGCTGCGAACCCTCTTGGGCGCGTTCCCGACGATGGTGGCCGCCTGCGCTGCGGTGTCCGCGATCGTCGCTCGTGGATTGATGCCCGCGGCGATGGAGATCCTCGACGACGCCACGATTCGAGCCGTGGAAGCGTCGGTCTACCGCGCCGGCTATCCGCAGGACGCCGGTGCGGTCCTCTTGGTCGAACTCGACGGCGACGAGAGCGACCTCGAGGACGACGCCGCGGCCGTGGAGGTCGAGTTCCGCGAGCATGGTGCGCTCACCGTCGAGCGCGCGACCGACGAAGCGCAACGCAAGCGCTTGTGGAAAGGTCGCAAGGGAGCCTTCGGTGCGATGGGGCGACTCCGTCCGGATCTCTATGTGTTGGACGGCGTGGTCCCGCGCACTCGACTCGTCGAGGCGATCGAAGCCATCACCGCGATCGGCCGGCGGCATCGAGTGACGCTGACGAACATCCTGCACGCAGGTGACGGCAACCTCCATCCGAACATCGCCTTCGATCGTAACGACCCCGACGAGCGGGCCCGCGTCATCGCTGCGGGTCACGAGATTCTCCAACTCTGTGTCGAGCTGGGCGGAAGCATCAGCGGCGAGCACGGCATCGGCTCGGAGAAGTTGGAGCACTTCGCCTTGATGTACGACGAGAACGATCTCGACGTCATGTTGCGCGCGAAGGCCGCCTTCGATCCGACCGGCGTGTGCAACCCGGGCAAGGTACTGCCGTCTCGGAGCGCCTGCGCGGAGTCGTCACGTTGGCCGCAGATGGTCGATCGAGTCCTTGCCGAGGAGGGGGGATCGTGACGGCACGCGCACTCCGCACACACCTGCCGAGAGACGTCGCCGATCTCGCCGACCTGCTGAGTTCACGGCGCCCGGACGATCCGCCGTTACGCGTCCATGGCGAGGGTCGCTCCGTCGAACGACTTCCGCTCCCGGACCGCGACTACGACGTCGTCGCGATGTCCGAGCAGCGCAGAATCCTGCGACTTGCCGCAGACGACCTCACCTGCTCGGTCGAGGCCGGTGTCCGCTGCATCGATCTGGCAGCAGCGCTCGCAGAGAAGCGGCTCGTTCTCCCGATGTCGATCGAGCACGCAACGATCGGAAGCGCCTTCGCGGATGGTGATTCGGTATGTGACACCGCTGGGCCGCTGGGACTCGCGTCGCCGCGGAACTTGCTCCTCGGTTGCGAAGGTGTGCTCGGGGAAGGCAAGCGCTTCAAGTCAGGTGCGCGCGTCGTGAAGAGCGTCGCCGGATTCGATGTTCACAAGCTGCTCGTCGGAAGTCGCGGAAGCTTGTTCGCGGCAACCGTGCTGCATCTGAAGCTCCGCCCGGCTCCGCGCGCCAGCGTTGCATTCGTCAGCGACGAGTTCGATCGCGACAGGGCGCTGGAGCGCTTTCGCGCACTTCGAGCCGAGTCGTCACCACCGGCCGAGTTCTGGTTGCGCTTCGACGCCGACACCGGCGTGGCCAGGATCCAAGGAACGTACCAAGGCAGCGCCGGACTGGTGAGTCAGCGCATGACGATGCATCGCCTGCAGGCGAACGAAGCGGTGTCGAGCCCGCTTGCGTCGGACTCGACTCGGGAGCACGTCCGCGGAATCGTGCCGCCCGCGAGCGCTGCACGCGTTCTCGGCCTGATCTCGCGCAACACGCGCGTCGCGCTCTCCGGCGGCGGTCGATTGCGCATCGATGCCCCCGCTACGGTGATCGATTCGCTCTTGCCGCGATTGGTCGCGCTGGATGCACGAGTGGAGATTCAGGGCGGGCCCGCCGCACGCCGCGGACGAGCGACTCCCTCCGATGCAGGCGCCGCACGACTCACCGAGCGTCTTCGCGATCGCTTCGATCCCAAGCGAGTCTTCGCATGACCACGCCGCGCTGCTCACAGCCTTCGCTCGACGGCGACCTGCCGCATTGGTACTCGCGAACGCTCGACTGCGTGCACTGCGGTCTGTGTCTCGAGGCGTGCCCCACGTACGGCGTGCTCGGCACGGAGACCGACTCGCCACGTGGCCGCATCCACCTCATGCGCGCGATGGCGGAAGGTCGGGTGACCGACGTGGATGCGATCCGCCCACATCTGGATCGGTGCCTCGATTGCCGCGCATGCGAGACCGCGTGCCCTTCCGGTGTCCGCTACGGCAGCATTCTGGAGTCGGTCCGATCGGAGTTGCGACGCAAACCGACGAAGACCAGGACCTTTCGTCATCGTCTCGCGGGCTTCCTCCTGCGCAATGTGGTGGCGAAGCAGGGTCGGCTACGCTGGTTCTTCCGTTTCGCGCGTGCGAGTGAGCTGCTCGGTTTGCGCCGGCTCGCGCGCGCCTTGCGCCTGCTGCCGAACGAGGTGGATGCCCTCGTGCCGACGGTTCCGAAGGGCGAGGAACGGCGTCCGCTGACCGGCATCTTCCGTCCGAGCGGCGAGCCGCGCGGCAAGGTGTACCTATTCACCGGCTGCGTGATGGAGCAGGTGTTCGGGGGGATCAACCGGCGCACGAGGGACTTGCTGGTGCACAACGGCTACGAAGTCCACGTGCCGTCGACTCAGGCTTGCTGCGGGGCACTCTTGGTCCACGACGGGCAGGCTGCGGAAGCTCGCAGACTCGCGCTCACCAACCTCGAAGCATTCGCAGGCGACTGGCCCATCGTTACGAACAGCGCCGGCTGCGGCGCGATGCTTCACGAGTACGGCGACCTGCTCGGCGAAGATGTCGGCGCAGCCTTCGGCGCTCGCTGTATCGACGTCACCGCTCTCCTCGCCCGCGACGGCCTGCGGGCCACACCGGCACGGTGCGAACGCAAGGTCGCCTACGACGCGCCCTGCCATCTCTGCCACGCCCAGAAGGTTCGCACCGCGCCGCTCGAGCTCTTGGCCCAGGTGCCTGGTCTTGAGCTCGCACCCAATCCCGGCAGCGAGGACTGCTGCGGATCGGCGGGGATCTACAACCTGCTGCAGCCCGCTATCGCGAGCGAGATCGGCGCCCGCAAGGCCCGCGAACTGATCGCCACCGGCGCCACGATGGTCGTCACCGGCAATCCCGGCTGCATGATGCAGATCGCCGCTCGACTGCGCGCGCTCGGCCATCCGCTCGAGGTCCGACATCCTGTCGACCTCCTGCTTCCGGCCGATCCGTGCACGGTAGAATCCGCGCCGAAGACGCAATGAATCGACCGCGCTGGATCGTCGCTGCTTCGATCCTCGCTCTCGCGGGCGGGGCCGTCGCATGGACCGTCATCCGTGAGTTCGGCGGCACGACTCCGGAACGCACCGAGGTGAGCGCGGCGACGATCTTGCCGACCAGCGAAGAGATCGCGCGGGCTCGTCTGACAGGTTCGCTGGAGGCCATCGACGACCTCATCCAGCGCCAGACAGTGCGAAGCCGGAATCAGGCGAACGACCCCGCGACTTGGCGAGGTCTTGCGGAAGCCCATCTCGAACGATGCCTGCTGCGCGATCAGCACAAGGGCATGGCCGTCGGAAAGCCCACGCACACCTCCCTGCCGGAGAGCAATCGCACCGACATCGATCTCGGCCTGCAAGCCATCGAGAAGGCGCTCGAACTCGGCGATCCGGATCCCGACGCGCCGCGCATCCAGTCCTCGCTGCTCTCCTTGAAGGCAACCGGCTGGAGTGAGGTGCTCGCCCTGCGACCGAAGATCCAGGCCGCTCTGCGGAAGGCGGAGGGAGTCGACGCCAACCACCCTCGGGTCGTGATCGCGCGCGCTTGCGAGAAGCTGTTCGCGCCCAATCGGCTGTTCGGCCATGACCCCGGTGCCGCGGAGCGGATGCTCCTGCGCGCTGCCGAGCGACTCGAACTGGACGAACGCCCGTTCGTGCTCGCGGCGATGGCAGCGTGGCTGCAGCAGAAGCCCGAGCAGGCCATCGAACTGCTCGAGCGTGCGTTGGGTCGCAATCCGAACAACCGCTACGCGCGGGAGGTCCTACGCCGGCTGCGAACTGCGGAAGCAGAACCATTCGCCCGCGACGTCTGACCTCGCCTTCGGTCGTAGCCGGTTCAGTCGAAGCCTCGATCAGGCGAAGCCACGATCAGGCGCGACCACGTTCAGTTGAAACCGGTGATCGTGCGAATCGCGTTCGACGCGGTCAGCAAGCCGTTGGGAGCCAGCGGATCGAGCACGAGCCACTGCGAGAACACCTCGACCCCTACCCAGTTGGTCGTCGCCGGCAATCCGAACGGCAACGACGCCGATCCCGCACCGGGGCCACCGCCGACCGTGCTGACACCGACGCTCACCGCATTGTCCACCAACAAGCTGCAGCCGGCACCACCGATGAAGGTGAGATCGAAGGGTAGCGGTGTGGATCCCCACATCGAGCCGCTGAAACCCATCATGAAGAAGGCGGTGCGCTGTGACGGCGCGTTGGTCAGCAGGTAGGCGTAGTTGGCGTTGGCCGGTGTCGGCAAGCCGCCGGTAGTCCTCGCTACCGGGATGTGGTTGCCGGCCCCGGGACAACCATCCCCGAACGGGATGTCGATGGCCTGCGCGAAGCTGAAGCGCGTCACCAGACCCTGTCCCGAGCCGAAGAAGCTCGCACTGGTGGCGGTCGGTCCGACGATGCTCCACAGTCGCGTGATTCGACCCGGCGCACTCACCTCGACCTCGAGGTCGTAGGTCCAGTTCGTGTTGTTGTTGCCGTTGTCCCAGATCTTGATCTCGAGGATCACCCCTGAGCTGCCGTCCCAGACGAACTCGTTCGCGAAGCCGAGGGAGACCGGCCAGGAGCCCGGAGTCGGTGCGGGGAGCACCACCGGCGCGCGCGGAAACACGATCGTTCGACCCGACTGGAAGTTCGTCTCGAACTGACTGATGGGATTGCTCGTGAAGGAGTTGCCCATCAGGACCTCCATCTCGACCTGACGCCCGGCAACCCCGGTGCCCCGACTGTGCGCCTTGAACTGCAGACCGTTCACGCGCACGGGTCGGACCGCGCGGGTGAGCCATTCCTGCGGCGAGTACCACTGTTGGTAACGCATCCGCGGACCGCCGATCGGCATCGTCGCCGGCTGGCGACTGCTGGAGATCGTCGGCAAGTCGAAGGTCTGCGCGGCTAGATCGCTGGTTGCGGCCGATGCGAGCCCGAGAGCGGCGACGATCGAGATCAGTGGGGTTTTCATGACGTTCTGCGGTAGCCGAGCGGGGCGCGAGCGCAACGGGGCGGGGTCGTCAGCGGTAGAAGAACTCCGTAGAGAAGTCGACTCCGGTCGGGGTATCGCCGCCGAGCACATGCAGTTGACCGGTGGCCGTCCTGTAAGCGCCGTAGGCGACACGGGCGAGGTTCAGTGAGGGACCGGCCGACCAGGTGTTGGCGGCAACGTCGTACACTTCGCAGGTCGCCAGCGGCGTGATCGCGAACAAGGTCCCATCACCACCACCGATCTGGAGGAATCGACCACCGCCCAGATCGATGGCCTGGTGAAGCCCCCGCGCTTGAGCCATGGGCGCCCGTGCGGTGAAGGA
The DNA here is from genome assembly GCA_050181465.1 of Planctomycetota bacterium. Classification (GTDB taxonomy): domain Bacteria; phylum Planctomycetota; class UBA1135; order UBA1135; family UBA2386; genus JACRLW01. The sequence goes on along the minus strand of JBFXDD010000014.1, from coordinate 37,992 downwards.
GTTCGATCCCTCGTCGTAGATCTCCGCCGCCGTCGTGAGCGTGCCCCATTGGGTCAGCGAGATCGTTCCCACGCCGCCCGCCAACAGCCACCGCCCGGGCGAGATCTGGACCACTGACGGCAGGCCGCGCGACTGGCGAAGGTTCGGCCCGGCCGCGATGGCGTTGGTCGTCGGATCGAAGAGATCGGTCGAGTTCTCGATCGAAGGGAGTCGGACGATGAACGTGAACCAGCTCACCCCGCCCGCCAGCAGGACCCTGCCGTCGGCGCGCGGGATCGCAACGTGTCCCGCACGGGGCTGCCGCATCTGCGGCCCGCTGCTCCAGGTGTTCGTCTGCGGATCGTAGATCTCGGTGGCGCGAGTGATCGAGTAGACGGGGTCGATCGGCGTGGTCGGCGCATTCAGGTCGGTCATGCCGCCACTGACCAGCACGCGACCGTCGGGCAACCGCGTCGCCGTATGCCCCATCCGTTGCAGCGCCATGCTCGCCACCGCCGTGAACGTGCGGGTCGACGGATCGAAGATCTCGACCGCGGTCACCGGATCGTTGCTGCGATCGACACCGCCGACGATCAGCCATCGCCCATCCAGTAGTTCGGTGGCCGTGTGCAGGGATCGGGGACTGGTCATGTCCGGACCGGCCGAGAACCCGTCGCTGATGGGATCGAACCACTCGGTCTTCTCGGTGGCGATCTGCGCGAAGAGCGCACCCTGTCCTCCGCCGACCACGAGCACGCGGCCGTCGTCGCCGTCGATGACAGGAAAGAAGGAGCGCGGAAAGGTCAGGGTCCGGAAGCGATCGCGGAACGCGTTCGGTGGCGCAAAGCGCACGGCGCGCGGCAAGCTGACGCCGTCGATCAACCGACCATTGGGGCCGAACAGCGTGACACCCTGGAAGAAGAGCGCGCCATCGACCAGGGCGGGCTGGTTGGGGACCTGGAACGAGGGCGGCGCGAACACCGGCGGCGACAGCATCGGGCCGATGAGCGTGAGCCCGAGCAAGTCGAGACCAACCGACAGCACTCGCGAATCCGTAGGATCGAGCAGAGCAAGCGGGGTTGGACCAGGAGTCAGCGACAGGAAGATCGCGCCCGTCTGACCGAACTGGGAACCCTCGAGTTCGAGATCGATGGTGCCGCCGAGGGAGCCGCCGGAGACCCTGAGTTCAGGATCCTGCGCGCAGAGCAGGGTTGCGGTCAGCACGCCGCAGAGCGAAGAGAGTCGAAACATGGCTACGCGAGGCCGCGAGGTGGAGCGGCGAACCGGCGCACCTGCGCCGGGACCCTAGAGCGTAGCCGCGTTCGAGGACTGCGGCAGGAGCCGGCTCAGACTGGGCCGGCGGCGGTGCGACCCAAGCGGCACGCGCGGCGCAACCACATCATCGCCCGCTCGACCTCGCGCGGCCCCGTCACCGGGATCTCCACGAACTCGCGGGAGTGCGGGTCAGCCTCGTCGGGCTGGCGCTTGGCGCCGATGATCTTGAGAGCCTCGATGACCTGAGGCGGGGCGAGCCGGACGACCACGCCCTTCTTTCCGAGGTAGGCGAAGACCTGGCCGCGGACGTAGAAGCTGTCCTTGCCCTTTTCGGTCTTGCGGGTCACGTCCTTCCAGGCGCAGAGGCGCTCGACGATCGTAGCGAGGGGTACGGACATTGGGGCGAAGAGTATAGCACCCCCGACCCTCCCCCGCAAAACCCGTCATTTCGGCACCCGAACCTCAGCCCTTTCGGAACCAGTTCCGAAGCACCAGGAACATCATCGCCGGATACTCATCGAGCCGTCGACGAAGGTAGGCGATCGCCATCGGCCAACCCAGTGCAAAGGGCACGTAGAGTCGCGCCGCAACCCCCTTGGCACGCAACTCCCCAAGCAGGCGTTCGCGCGGAACTCCATACAGCATCTGAACTTCGAACCGGTCGGCGCCAATTCCCGTCGCCGGGACCACTCGCTCGAGGAAGGCCCGGACGCAGGCCTCGTCGTGGCTGGCGAACTCGACGAAGTGCCCCCGCTCCAAGAGGACCTTGGCGTATTCCAGCATCCTCTCTTTCATCGCCGGCTTCTCCTTGAGAGCGACCTCGTCGGGCTCGTTGTAGATGCCGATGACGAGCCGCACGCGGCAGCCTTTCGGCAAGCGATCGAGGTCCGAAGCCGTCCGGTGTAGTCGGGTCTGGAGGACGCACCCGACGTGGCGATGCCCGGCGGCGTGAAGCCGGACGAGCAGGTCGAGGGTGAAGTCGGTCCAGTGCCGACTCTCCATGTCGACCGTCACGCCGACCCCCCGGCTGCCCGCATGAGCGACGATTCGCTCTACCGCCGCCGCCGAACCCCTCGCATCGCCGCCCCGTTCGAGCGGCGTGGTGGTGTAACTGCTCGGCTTGAGCGACACGGTCGCCCGCGCGGCGGGGTCGGCAAATCGCGCATCGGCTGCGATCGCGTCGATCATCCGCACATAGGTTTCGACATTCCGATCGACGGTTGCCTGGTCCTCGATGCCTTCGGCGAGGAGATCGAGGGTGGTCGTCAACCCCCGGCGCGCGCGCAGGTCCGCAGCCACTTCGATCGCCTTCGCCAACGAGTCCCCCGCCACGTAGGGTCGGGCGAAGAAACGCACCAGGAAGGGGGGAATCAGCCGGATGAGCGGGTTCAAGGCGGGGCGGGAATCATGCCCGCGGTCGGAGTGTCGCGCCAACGGCACAGCGCGCGCTCGACGGTGCTGGCCCGGACGATGCGTGAACGTCTGGTGCGATCGGCACCAGTCACGCCCAGCGGCGTCGCTACGACCACTCCTCCCTGGCAGCGTAGCTACAGCTACGCTTCGGTCGTCGACCGACGCAGCTCCTTCCTGGGCATCGACCTGCGTCGATCTCGCGACGACGCTCACGCGTGATCCGGGCCAGTCCGGGCTAAGCTCCACGGCGAGACTCCGCGCGTGGCCGTCCCCCCGATCGAAGAACAGACCGACCGTCGGCGCCCTCGCCGCCTCGTCCGCATCGGCGGATTCCTGGTCGCGGGCAGCGGCCTGCTCGCCGGCCGACTCTGGGAATTCGGTGCGGTGGTGGCGTTACCGCTCCCGCTCGGACTGATCGCGGTCGGACTCGCCTGTCTCTGGACCGGTGGTCGCGGACTCGTCCGCGCCGCTCGACTCGAGAGGGAACTCGCCCGCGCGATGGACACCGAAGGCGAGCTTCGCGCGCTGCTGTCGCGGAGCGACCGCGACGACACCGCGAGGACGCGCGCTTTGGTGGAGCGTGGCTTTCGCGATCCGCAGATTCGGCGGTGGATCGTGCGCCGGTTCGCGAAGCCCTCGGCGACTCAAGCCGCCGCGGTCGATACGCGCCAGGCGATGAAACCGCAGTAACCGAAGAACATGATCGCGCCGCCAACGCGCGACACTCGCCCGGCGGCCATCATCGGCATCAGGAACAGGACCGCCGCAATCATCACGGGCACGTCCACATGGACGAGTTCCTCGGTGACCGTCTGCGGCTTGACGACACACGTCGTTCCCAAGATGCACAGCAGGTTGAAGATGTTCGAACCGAGCACGTTGCCGACTGCGACGTCGGAGTGACCGCGGAGCGCTGCGACGAGTGATGTCACGAGCTCCGGCGCCGAGGTACCGGCGGCAACGATCGTCAAGCCGATCACCAGTTCGGACAGCCCGAGGCTGCGCGCGAGCGCGACCGAGGAATCGACCAGGACTCCACCACCGTAGACGAGCAGGCCGAGCCCGACCGCGATGAGCAGGACCGCGATCGGCAAGGACAAGTGCGCCTTCGGTGCTACGACCGGCGGGTCCTCGAGCAGTTCCTTCATGCCGGCAGCATCCTCGGGCGATTCACGACCGTCGCGGCGACCGTTTCGGTAACCGCGCACGAGAAACAGCACGAGACCGACGAGCATGACTACTCCGTGCCAGCGCAGCAGTTGCGAGTCGCTGGTCAGGGCCAGGTACGGCACGAAGGAGGCCAGAAACGCGATCCAGATCTCGCCGCGCACGACGCTGCGCAGCATCGGCACCGGCCGAATCATCGCCGTGAGCCCGAGGATGACGGCCACGTTCAGTTGGTTGCTGCCGACGACGTTGCCGAGCGCGATTCCGTCCCGCCCGTCCAGCGCAGCACCGACACTCGCGGTCAGCTCGGGGGTCGAAGTACCGAAACCGACGATCGCCAACCCGATGAAGAACGACGACAGCCCGCAACGCCTCGCGAGGGCCACCGCGCCGCGGACCAGCGCCTCCGCACCGACGGAGAGCAGGACGATTGCGAGGACGAGGCCTACGCCGGGAGAAAGTTCGGGCATCGCGAAGAGGACGTGGTAACCGGCGAACAGCCGAAAAAACAAGCGGAGAGCAACTCGCGCACTCAGCCGTGGGCCGTGGCGACCTCGCCGACGGCATCTTCGCTCCAATCGCCCACCCGCTGCGCGAGCGCAACGAGTTGCTCACCGGCCGCGAGGTCGTCGGGTGCATCCCAGAGGATCCCCGCGATCGAACGATGAACCGCTTCGCGCGGGTCGCGCAGGACTCGCTCGAGCGGGTCTTCCGGGACCGGCAATTCGATGCGACTCTGCATCAACGGGTACTCGCGCGCCCGCTCCATGAACTCGGCATCCGGGAGCGGCCGCCACCGACAGAAGAAGCCCAAGTGCCACGGCAGGAAGAACATCGACTTCTTCCGACCGCGGTCGTCGGCGCCGAAGTGCTCGCGACAGAGGTCGACGAAGTGGCGCAGCACGCCGAGCCGCTCGATCGCGGACGGCAACCAGGTTCGCTGCTCGATCACCTCACGGAACAGCCACGGTTTCACCAGCGCCGCGCGGCCCAACATCACGGAAGCACAACCGCTGCTCGCCTTGCGAGCGACGAGTTCGTGCCACGTCGACACATCACCGCTGCCCACGACCGGAATTCCACGCTGCTCGACGAGCTTGGCGACCAGAGTCCAATCGGCCTCCTTGGTGTAGCGCTGCTCGCGAGTTCGAGGATGGATCGTCAGCATCGACGCACCCGCTTCCTCGCAGAGCTGTCCGATCTCTTCGGCGTTGATGTCGGACTCGCTCCAGCCCGAGCGGATCTTGACCGTGACCGGCACCGTCAGCGCCTGCACCATGGCGGCGACGATCCGCGCGAGAGCGCGCGGCCGTTGGAGCAGAGTCGCTCCCATGCCGCGCCGCACGACGTCATGGATCGGACACCCGCAGTTCAGGTCGATGAAGTCGGCCCCGTGTTCGACCGCGATCTTCGCGGCGGCGACCGCGTCCTCTTCGCGGCCGGCGGCGATCTGCACGCCGAAGCGTCGCTCGCTCGGATGCTTCCGGAGCAGGGTCATCTCCGGGCGAGAGCCGCGCACGACCTGACGCGCGTACGCCATCTCGGACAGGGTCATCTGAGCACCGAACTCGACGCACAAACGTCGAAACGGCAGATTGCCGCCCTTGGTGAGCGGAGCGAGCATCGCCTCAGGAAGAGCTTCGAGCATCCGGCGGGATGCTATCGCGCTCGCGGTCGCAGTCCCCCAGAATGCGGACGATCGATCGCCCGCGAAGATGGCCGAACCCACCGACCCACCGAAAGATCCCCCGCGGGCCTCAGGCATCGACGCGTTCTCGCGGTTCCTCGACCGCGCGCGAGACCTGGGAGGACTTCACGACGAGGACATCGTCGCACTGATGATTCCGGTCCTGGAACTCGCGCGGTCGGTTCACGAAGAGGGGCGCGTGCTCGATCTTCGCGGTTTGGCCGCACTGCGAATCGCGGACGGCCGACTCGCACTCGACGTCAGCTCGACACAGGCGCCCGTGCGGACGCCCGCGGTCGGGTTGGTCGCGTCGACCACGCCGGTCGGCCGGCTAGCGGACGACAACGAGCGGTCTCGGGCGATCACCGAGCGATTGGTTCCGGGCTACGCTGCCTGGGAACAACTGCTGGGTCACCACGACGCTGCGAGCGACATCCACGTCCTCGGCTTGGTGATGGCGAGTCTCGCCTGCGGAATGTCGCTGGCGGACCAGAGTTCGATCGATCGATTCGCGGCACACCGCGAACGACTTCACGAGCTCGCGCCGCGCACGAATCCGGTGTTGCTGCGCACGATCCGCAGTTGCGCCAGTGCACGGCGCGCGGAGCGACCTGCCGATCTCGCGGAGGTGATCCTCCGGCTGCGCGAGCGCCACCGGATCGACCCGGATTGCGGTATCGACCTCTCGAACGCCCCCGGCTTTCGCAACCACGACACGACGACTCGAGAGAACTGGATCCTCTCCAGGCTGCGTCGCCGCCTCTTCGATCTCAGTCGAAGGAATCGCCTGCTGTACTTCCGCCGTTCGGCGAGTCAGCTCGACTTGGCGGTGGCGAGCGTGCCTCTGGCGGTCGAGGCTGCCCACGTCCCGGTCGAACGCGTACTGGTATGGGACAACACGCTGGGTGAGGCGCTCGCAAAGCACAAGTCGCTCGATCTCCAGGATCGCTTGGACCTCGTTCGCGAACCGGACCTCGTCGCGCGGCTCGATCGCATCCGCGGCGACGCGCGCAAGGCCAAGTTCGAGTTCGGCGTCGATGCACTTCGGCTCGTCGTCGCGTTCTTGCACTGGACCGACTCTCGAATCTCGCCGCCCGAAGTCGTGGTGTCGCCGCTGGTGCTGCTGCCGGTGGCTCTCGTCCGACCCCGCGGCGGTCGCGGACGTTACGAGCTGCGCTGCGAGTCGTTGGAGGCCGAGATCAACGGCGTGCTCGCCCACTCGCTACACGACGCCTTCGGAATCGAACTTCCAGCAGTCATCGACCTCGAGCAGACGACAGTCGAGACCTTGGTCGATGGACTGACGAAGCAACTCGCGAATTGCCGGCCCGACGTCGTGCTCGAACATCGAACACGACCGGACATCGCCGTTCTGTTGTCGGAACGGAGCGGTATCCAGGATTCGAGTCCACCGCTCCCGCCCGACCGCTGGATCGTCGACACTACACGTCCGACCCTCGGCAGCTTCGCATCGAGACGCATGTCGTTCGTACGCGACTACGACCACATGTTGGGGCAAGACGACAAGGGCGAAGGATTCTCCCGCTGGTTCACCACCGAGCCGCGATCGCCGCTGGTCGAGAGCGCTGCCGAAAGTTCCGTGCCGCACGAGCCGCTGGTCGTGCCGGCTGACCCCACGCAGAGACGCGCTGTGCGCGCGGCTCTGGCGGGACAGAGCTACGTGATCCAGGGCCCACCCGGCACCGGCAAGTCGCAGACGATCACCAACCTCATCGCCACACTCGCCGCTGAGCACAAACGGGTGCTCTTCGTATGCCAGAAGCGTGCGGCGCTGGATGTCGTGGCACACCGTCTCCGTGAGCGCGGCCTGGCAGAGGTCACCTGCCGGATCCACGACGCGGTTTCGGACAAGCGCGCGTTCATCGACGAACTCCGCCGGCGCTACGAGGAACTGTCGACGGCGAACGCCGGTGCATCGGATCCGCGAGCCGAACTCCGCGAACGGATCGAGTCACTGCTCCAGCCGATCGCCCAGTTCGAGATCAGGATGGAGTCAACGACCGGCGTCGAACCGGCGACTCCACGCGAACTGCTGGAGACCCTCGCAACGCAGTCGGGTCCCTGCGCAACTCCGAATGAGCTGGAGATCCCGTCCTTCGCGGACTGGGTCGCTCATCGCGACGCCGTGCGCGAGATCGCGCGCGTGTTGTCGGCCATGGGACGGCCACCGCATTGGGCCTCGCATCCGCTGGCTCGGGCACCGCAGACCCTGTGGGCCGATTCCGATCCCAGAAGTACCGCCGCGGTCGCACTGGATGGCTCCGAGAAGGCATGGCAGGGCATGGCCGAACTGCTCGCCGGACTTGGAATGGAGCTCGAGACCTTCGCGCGCCTGAGCGACATCCAGTCGCTGCTCGCCGCGGCTGATCGGATGTCGACGGTCGCGCAACGCGATCGACTCGACGTATTCGATCGAACCAGTTCAGCCGCACGCGAACTGGCTGCCCTGCTCGGCGAGATCGCCGCGAACGATCAACGCATCGACGCACTGGGGCGGAAGACCGCGCCATGGCGTAGCAAGCTGTCGGCCGACGAAGCACGGCGGGCGCGCGACCACTGGCAGGCGACGCATCGTCGTTGGCTGCGCATCTTCGATGGACGCTGGCGACAGATCCGCAAACTCGTGCGTAGACAGTTCGACATGAGCGGCTTCCAGGTGGCGCCCACCGTGTCGGAGATCTTGGATGACCTGTGCGCCGAGCACACCGCGCTCGAACAGCGCAGCGTCCACCTCCACAGCCTCGTCGAGCGCTTCGGCTTCGATTCGAGCATGACTGCTCGCGAACTGCTCGGGCGCATGCAAGGTCAAGCCGTCTCGCCGCCGTGGTCGTTGCTTCTGGGCAAGAGCGCGACGGCCGTCCTGGCCCTCGCAGCAGCACTGCCTTCGCTCAGCGCGCAGATGCTGCGGCTCGCGACGCTGCATGAGGACCCGGAAGCGTTGACGCCGGCCGAACTGAGCGCATGGCTCTCATCGGTGCGTGACGCTCTTCCCGGCCTCCGCACACTCGCGCCGCGGGTCGCGGAACTGGGGCAAGCGCCGCGAGTGCTACTCGAGTTCGTGCGCTCGACATCCTCCGATCCAGGCGGCCTGGAACACGCGGTCGCGAGAGCCGCACTCTCGAGCGTGCGGGCGGTCGATCACAATTTCGACACGCTGGACGACTCGCTTCGTACCGACCGCGTGTCGCGCGCCGCAGAACTGCAGCGCACGCTTCTCGATCACAACGCCGAGCATGTCCGTCAGCGGACCTTCGCCGCCTTCCTTGCTGCCTCTCACGACAACGCGACCGAACCGAAGCGTTGGCGCGAGGGTTGTCGAATCCTCGAGCACGAGTTCGGCAAGACCATGCGCTTTCGTAGCGCGCGTGATCTCCTCGCGAGTCCGGCGAGAGACGTTCTGCTGGCAATGAAGCCGATCTGGTTGATGAGCCCTCAGAGCGTCGCCGACGTACTACCGCTCGAAGCCGCGACCTTCGACGTCGTGATCTTCGACGAAGCAAGTCAGATCACGCTCGAGGAAGGTCTGCCCACCGCACTCCGCGCGCGACACGCGATCGTCGTCGGCGACGAGATGCAGATGCCGCCGACCGACTTCTTCTCGACCGCCGCCGACGTCGGGCAAGAGGACGCCGAGGATGCGGCGGCTGCGGCGATTCGCGAACTCGATGTCGACAGCCTGCTCGATCAGGCCGCACGCAAGCTGCCAGCCGTGATGCTCGGTTGGCACTATCGGAGTCGACATGAGGCTCTCATCAGCTACGGCAACGCCGCCTTCTACGGCCGCGGATTGCTCACCATCCCGTCGCCGGATTCGCGCTCCGTAGTGCGTCAACCGATCGCCGTGCGCAGCACCGACGACGCGCGGTCGAACGCCGAGGCGATCTTCGACCGGCCGATCAGCTTCCATCGCTGCGAACACGCGGTGTATTCCGCCCGACGCAACCCGGCGGAGGCCGAGTACGTTGCTCGGCTGGTGAAAGAACTTCTCGGTCGCGGGCTCAGCCTGGGCGTCGTCGCATTCTCGATCGAACAACAGAGCGCGATCGAGGATGCGCTCGACGCACTCGCTTCAGCCGATACGGAGTTCGCTCGAAGTCTCGATGAGGAGTATGTCCGCGAGGAAGACGGTCAGTTCGTCGGCCTGTTCGTGAAGAACCTCGAGAACGTTCAGGGCGACGAGCGCGACGTCATCATCATGAGCGTCTGCTACGGTCCCGATCGAGACGGGAAAGTCAGGATGAACTTCGGACCGATCAATCAACGCGGTGGCGAGCGGCGATTGAACGTCATCATGTCGCGATCGCGAGTCCATATGGCGGTCGTCAGCTCGATCAGCGGTTCGGCGATCACGAATCTGCACAACGCCGGAGCTGCTCATCTCGCCGGCTTCCTCGACTATGCGGAACGCATGTCGATCGGCGATACCGAGAGCGCATCGCGTATCCTCGATTCCCTGTCGCGCGTCTCGACGACGACTCGCGCGAGCCGAACTTCGCCCACGGTGCTCGCGATCGCCCGCGCCTTGAGCGATGTCGGGTGTGTCATCGAACACGATGTCGGGGATTCGGCGTTCCGGGTCGATCTCGCAGTTCGGCTGCCCGACCTGCCGGACCGCGCCCTCGGCCTACTCATCGACCATCAGTCGACCGGAGCGCCGACGGAACTCTTCGATCGAGTCTCCAGTCGACCCGCCCTGCTCCGCCGCGTCGGCTGGCGGGTCCTGACGGTCTCGCTGCGGGAATGGCACGATGATGCGGGTGGCTGTGTCGCTCGCATGCTCAACGCGCTTCGCGACTGAACCCGCCAGCCACGCAAGACCGCTCAAGCTCGCGTCGCTCGCAGGAACCCGATCGGGTCGCCGACCAATGCGGTCTCGATCGACTCGTCGTCGGCGGCGAGATCGATCCCGAGCCGGGGTGCAACCTGCAACAGCCACGGTGCCTCCTCACCGGTCGTGGCGATCCACGCGTCGCTCGCGAGCGCACCGAGCAGTTCGAGCGAAAGTGCACGAATCGCGGCTTGTTCGCGGGCGAGTTCCGCCGTGTCGATCAGGGCCGGCGGCAGACGCCCGTAGCCGATCGCACTGGCAACCGGCCACGTCTCCGGATCGCTGAGCACGCTCACCAAGGCGAGGTGATCGAAGGGTCCACGGTCGACGCAAGCCGACGCGGCACACGGCTCGATCTGCACGTGCGGCCACGAACCGTCCAGGTTTCGAAGGCCGGCATTGAGGACCTCGCACTCGCGCTCGCGCAAGTTGCACGCAACGATCCGGCGCCCGGGCACCCTCCGCTCCGCGCACAGCGCGGGGATCTCGGCAACTCCGGCACCGACCCAGAGGCTCGCGCCGGGAGCGGGAAGACGCCGGGTCAGGGCCTCTGCCCAGCGCAGACCGAGGGTGATCGCCCGACCACGGTGGGCGGTCCAGAACGCGTCGCCGCCCTCGTCGCAGTAGATCTCGCCCAAGGCGCGCCAGTCCAAGGCTTGGAACACGCGCTGCACGTCCTCGCGAAGGCTGGATCGGGGGGCGGACATCCGATGCCATGTTGCCGAACCGCAACGTGCTCGACCAGAGCAGATGCCGGTCGTAGCCGCTCCGTTCGGTGCGGACGACAGCCCGCGCAGCCGCGGCCGGCACTCGACGGATCCGATCGACGGCGACGGCTGCAGCGCGGGCGGGCGTCGTCGCGGCCGGCGGAACCGTGAATGCCCGGCCGACCCGCCTCGGCATTCGCTGTAGATGCAAGGCGACCCTCGCCGCTAGCCTGTGCGCCCGCATGATTCTCGGCTCGATCATTCTCGCGGGTGGCCAAAGCGCCCGCATGGGTCGCGACAAGGCCGACCTGCCGTGGGGCGACGGTTCGCTCCTCCTCCACGTGGTCGAGACGTTGATCAACTGCTCGTTCCCGGTCGTGGTCGTCGCGCGCGACGCGGCGCAGAAGCTGCCGCCGCTACACACCGAGTCGGACGTGATCTTCGACCCGCGGCCAGGCGAAGGACCGCTGCAGGCGATCGCCGCCGGGATGGACTTCGTGAAGGGCAAGTGCGATGCGGTGCTCGTCGCCGGCTGTGACCTGCCATTCCTCGATCAGTTCGTCGTCGGCCGCCTGTTCGATCGGCTCGGCGATCACAGCGGTGTCGTGCCGTCGGTCGGTGGACGACCCCAGCCGCTGTGCGCGATCTACCACCTCCGCGTGCGCGAGGAAGTCGGCCGTCTGATCGACGCGGGCGAACGTCGCGCGCAGGCGCTGGCCGAGATTCGCGGAGTCCAGTTGCTCGCCGAGGACGTGCTGCGGACCGTCGATCCGACGATGCGCTTCTTTCGCGACGTCGACACCCAGGCCGACTACGAGCAGGCCAAGCGCGACGCCGGGCTCTGAGGCTCAGCGACCCGCGGCGGCCTCGATCGGCACCGAAGTGCGCGGGGAGGTCTGGTTCGCAAGGAGCCGACGAGCCAGCCCGATCCCCCGCGACCCGGTCTCGAAGGGTAGAGCTCCGGCACACGCGGTCCGCAAGTTGAGGCCGGCCATCGCGTAGCGCAGTCGGCCGTCGCGTTCACGCCGGAACGTGTGCAGGTAGCTCGTGGAGCCGAGGATCCACTCCGCTTCGGGGGTGTCGCGGCCGGCGACCCACAGATCGAGGGCGATGTTGCCTCCGTCACGCAACTCCACCGCGAGCCGGAAGTCGCCGCGCAGCTCGATCCACAGATCGCCGCTGGCCTTCGCCGGCCGAAGGTAGGGTTCCTCGCGACCGAAGATGAGCGGTCCCGCATCGGCGAGTTCGATGATCTTCTGCACGAACTGCGGTTCACTGGCGAACTGCTGACGCACGCGCTGCCCAAGCTCCATGAGCGTAGTGACCAGCAGGTCGCCCAGTACGACGAGCGCCTCGCGCGGCACCTCGCCTGCGTTCGCTTTCGGGCACAGCGCGAGTTCGAAGGCCAGCAGTGGCCCGACTTGGCCGAGGCGATACAGCGTGCGGCCATCGCCGAGCACCGCGAACGTCGCCATTCTCGCCCGCCGAGCGGCGAGCGCGAGCGCCGGCGGCTGACCGCGACGCCAGAGCGTGTGACGACCGCTTCGATCCTCGATCTCGACCACTCGGAACGGCTCGCCACGACCACCGTGCGGGGTGATCTCGATCGTCGTCCCATCGGCGAGCAGGAGCAGCACGCCGCCGCGATGTCCCACGGTGTGTGAGCCGTCGCGCAGGACGATCACTCCGTCCGGATCGACGATGAGGTCGCCGCCGGACGGCAAGTCGACCTTCAGTCCCTCGCCCTGCACACGCACCAGCGCGCCCCCGGCGGAGCGGTAGTGGCCCGCCTGCGGTGGCGCGGGCTCGTTCCGTCCGCTTCCCATACCGCCATCGCCCAACCCGAGCCGAGCGAGATCGACTCCATTCGGACCGAGCACCATGGAGTGCACGCCCAGCCGGCGCGAGGCATCGGACTCGGGAGACCGCGTGACCCCGGGCACGATCTCCATGGGGTGGCCGTCTTGGGCGCGAAGCTCACCGCCGACCGCGGCGCCGCATGCCAGCGCCAGACCGCCGACGAGCAGTGAGAAGGGGAGGGTGGCCGACACCTCGGTGTCATCGGCATTTTGGGCGTGAGGGGTGGAGGCGACCGCGGCCGTGAGCAAGGCAGCCGGTCGCCGGTACCCGACTCAGAGTCTGCCGGAGACTCGGACCAGGAAGTCGATGAGCGCCGCGAAGGGCGGCGCCGTCGCGATCTCTGGTGTCATCCATCCCTCACGCTTCGTCAGGGCCGTCGCAAGCGAAGCGCCTGCCAACCAACGTTGGCCGATCGCACCCGCTGTGGCTTTCAGCTCGTAGGCACCCCACGAGTGTTCATCCACAGCCGCAAGGTCGCGAATGAACTGCCTAGCGACCCTCACACGATCTGCGTTGACTGCTTCCGCTGCCTGGACAATCAGCGAGTCCAGAGTCCCTTCGCTGCTGCAATCGGGGGCGATCCACAGCCCCGACCCCGGTTTGCCCACCACCACTTCACCCAGTCGCGGCGTACTCGCTTCGGGAAGCCCCGCCTTCTTCCATAACTCTGTCACTGCCTGATGGCGCTGCCCGATGCCGATGGAGTCCGCATCGATCACGAACGCGACACAGGCTGGGCTGTTGCCCATATTGCGGAGCAGTTCTTCACCACGCTTCCCGAGTACGTTGTCGACTCCACCCAAGTCCGCAAGCACATGGCGCGCGGGGTCTTTCGATGCGGGGACACCCGAATCGGTAAGAGTTCTGAAGCGGTCAGACTTGGGTGCAGGACTCGAACCCGGGACATAGAACCCTTTCTCAACGTTCCAAGACCGCGATACCGCGAGGAGCGTGGACAGGAACTCTACCTCGTGAGCACCCTCGCACAACACCAGCCCCCATCCGGTCATGTCGGCTGCCGAAGGTCGAGACCGAGATCAGACACCAATCGATGCGCGGCATCGCCGGGAATCACCTGGGCGCGAATCGCTCCTTCGTGCCTTGCCATCTGGATGACTCGTATGTCGGCGAGGGCCTGCGATGGCAAGGTCGCGACCGCTTCGACGCTGTCCTGGCGATGAGAAGTCAGGAAGATCTGCGTGTCCTGCGATCGGGCCACCTCATGCAGCAGAGGAATCATGCGCTGCACGACTCCGACATGAAGGCGAGAGTCAAACTCATCGATGAGGGCCACCCTCGTGGCCACTGTCACCAGTCCAAGCAACGTCGTGCATGCAGCGACGAAGCCATCGCCAAGCACCCCGATCGGAACCAATCCAAGTCGACGATGCAGGACTCGCGTTACCGGTTGACCGTCCGCCACCACGGCGACTCGGAGATCCTCAACCGCAGAATCGAAGAGCTGGAGGAATCTCACGACGAGTTCGAGCTTGCGAACCCGTTCCGCCTCCGAGACGAGGCGTGGCAGACTCGGAGGCTCCCGCCCGGAATACGAATTCGCGTGAACGATGACTGCGGGGATCGGGCTTCGACCGTTCGCCTCGCGCGCCACAGGTCCTCGCCCCTTGACGAACGCTACCTCGAGGCTGCTCGTGGACCCCGGACCGCGGTGATCCAGTCTCAAGACAAACCGAGCGCGTTGCCGCAACTCCTCGAACTGCTGGTTCGGTGCACTCTCGAACTGCTGGGAAGCGTGATGGTCTCGGCCATCTGATGCCCGCTGGCTCGACGGCTCGATCACCCGAGTGCTGGGTCGCGTCAGACTCAGGTGAGCGGCGCGGTTCTCACCGGAGTAGGTCGCCTCGAATTCGGCCCCGCGCTGGTCGGAATCCACCGCAGACGCGCCATCCGGATCCCGTCGATGAATCCACCACCCCAACGCGCGCTCCATCGATGCGAGATCCGGCGTCACCTCCTCGGTTCGAACGAGGCCGACAACGTCCTCAGCGTTGGACTCCGCGCACAGGAGGAAGACGGCGTGCAGGAGGGAGGTCTTTGCCGCGCCGTTCGGTCCTACCACCAGGTTCAACCGACCCAACCCCTCCAGGCGCAAGTCCTCTATGCCCCGGAAGTTTCGTATTCTCAGGTTCTCGATCACGAGGCCACAGTGCTCCGTTGGAGTTCGCTGTCCGCAAGCGTAGCGGCGATGCGACGGCAACCCAACTCCCGCGGAAGCCAGCCGACGGGTCCTTGTCCACCGACGTGCAGCGCGCCATCCTCCGCGCGCCATGCACATCGCCCTCGCGTCCTGGCGAGATCTTCCGGACTGGGAAGTCGACGATCATCCGCTTCACGAAGCTCTGCGCGATCGCGGCGTCACGTTCGAGCGACCATGCTGGGAAGACGAGGGGATCGACTGGCAGACCTTCGATGCGGTGCTGATCCGGACGCCATGGAACTACCAGGAGAAGCAACCGAAGTTCGTGGCATGGGCTGAGCATGTCGCGAAGGTCACTCGGATCTTCAATCCAGCTCAGGTCGTACGGTGGAACACCCACAAGAGCTACCTACGCGACTTGGGCGCGGCGGGGGTGCGTATCACACCGACCCTGTGGCTCGACCGCGGCATGCGCGCGAACGTCGGCGAGTTGATGGCCACCATGCGCTGGAAGCGCGGCTTTCTCAAACCGATGGTCGGTGCGACCGCGCGTGAGACCCTGCGCTTTTGCGACGACAACGACGGCATCACGGCGGCGAACGCGCACTGCGCACGACTCCTTCCCCACGAAGGCTTGATGCTCCAGCCGTATCGCGAAGCGGTCGAGACCGAAGGCGAGCTGTCCTTGATCCTCATCGACGGCAAGCCGGCGCACGGTGTTCGCAAGGTGCCGGTGCCCGGCGACTATCGCGTGCAGGATGACTTCGACGCGACCGACATGCCGCACACGTTCACTCCGGCCGAAGCCGACGAGATGATCGCGGTGGTTCGCGCTGCAGAGCGCGTCCTGGAGCTCGCTCCGGGCGCATTGCTCTATGCCCGCGTCGACGTGCTTCGCTCGCCCGAGGGCACGCTCGACCTCAACGAGCTGGAACTCGTCGAACCATCGCTTTTCTTTCGACATGCTCCTCGCTCCGCGGAGCTTCTGGCCGACGCACTGATCCAGCGAGTCCGCTGAGTCGACGATTGCGCGGACACGCTGCGATAGCATCGCCGGCATGACTGCGCTTCGAAGTGCCACCGCCCTCCGTGTCCTCGCCGGCGTGCTCGCCGCCACGTCGCTGTCGCCGTCGCAAGAAGCTGCCGGAGCCGAAGCGAGCACTGCCGCGAGCCCCCCCAACATCGTCTTGATCTTCATCGACGACATGGGCTATGCGGACATCGGTCCATTCGGTGGCGAGATTCCGACTCCGAACCTCGATCGCTTCGCCGAGGAAGGCATGCGATTCACCGACTTCAGTGTGCCATCTGCCGTGTGCTCGGCGTCGCGAGCGGCGCTCCTCACCGGCTGCTATCACCGCCGCGTCGGGATCGCCGGCGCACTCGGCCCGTCGTCTACCATCGGAATCGCCGAGACCGAGACCACGCTCGCCGAGATCTGCAAGCAGAAGGGTTACGCCACCGCCTGCTTCGGGAAGTGGCATCTCGGCCATCATCCCAAGTTCCTGCCACTTCAGCACGGATTCGACGAGTACCTCGGATTGCCGTATTCCAACGACATGTGGCCGTGGCATCCCGACTACGCCAAACATCCACCCGGCTCCGAGGAGCGCAAGCGCGGCTATCCCGAGCTGCCGATGATCGAGAACGACCGTGTCGTCGACGACAGCGTCGATGCCGACGATCAGAAGCTGCTCACCAAGCGATTCACCGAACGCGCGGTCGAGTTCATCGAGCGCAACGCGAAGCGCTCGTTCTTCCTCTATCTGGCGCACCCGATGGTGCACGTGCCGCTGTTCGTCTCCAAGGACTTCGAAGGCGCGAGCGGAAAAGGTGCGTTCGGCGACGCGGTCATGGAAGTGGATTGGTCGGTCGGGCGGATTCTGGCAACACTCGACGAGTTGAATCTGTCGCGCGACACGCTCGTCATCTTCACCAGCGACAACGGACCTTGGCTCAGCTACGGCGAACACGCCGGCTCGGCGGGACCGCTTCGCGAAGGAAAGGGGACGATGTTCGAAGGCGGGATCCGGGTACCGACGATGATGCGATGGCCCGGCCGAGTCCCGAGCGGAGCGACCTGCGATGAGTTCGCATCGACGATCGACGTGCTGCCGACGGTGGCGCGCCTTCTCGATGCCACACTGCCCGAACACCGAATCGACGGTCGTGACATCTCCGACTTGATGCTCGGCGTGGAAGATGCCAAGTCTCCGCACGACGTCTTCTACTCTTATTACGCAGGCGGAGAGCTGCAGGCGGTGCGCGATCCCCGCTTCAAGCTGCTCTTCCCACACGGCTATCGGACGCTGGCGGGGCGCGAAGGGGGCCGCAATGGCTCACCCGTGCCCTACTCGCAGGCCAAGACGGAACTCGTGTTGTTCGATCTCAAAGCCGACCCCGGCGAGACGACGGACGTCGCGGCGGCACATCCGGAAGTGGTCGCGCGGTTGAAAGCGGCGGCCGCACTCGCGCGGGAGGATCTCGGCGACAAGCTGACCAAGTCACCGGGCAAGGGCATCCGCGGTCCTGGTCGCCTGAGCGAGACCGACGCGAAGCTGGTCTGGTAGCTAGTCCAGACGGTGCGTGAATGTCATCGCGAGATCGCCGCAGGTCGATGCCCGGAAGGGCGCTGCGTCGGTCGACGACCGAAGCGTCGCTGTAGCGACGCTGCCGGGCGCGAGTTGCGGCAATCGCAGCAGACGTTCACGAGTAATCCGGGCTAGCCCGGATTACTCGTGAACGTCGTCGCGAGATCGACACAGGTCGATGCCCGGCAAGGAGCTACGACGGTCGACGACCGAAGC
Organism: Planctomycetota bacterium; assembly: GCA_050181465.1. GTDB lineage: Bacteria > Planctomycetota > UBA1135 > UBA1135 > UBA2386 > JACRLW01. The sequence continues at coordinate 20,090 of JBFXDD010000014.1, read as the reverse complement.
GTAGCTGTAGCTACGCTGCCAGGGAGGAGCCGTCGTAGCGACGCCGCCGGGCGCGACTTGTGGCGATCGCAGCAGACGTTCACGAATAATCCGGGCTAGTCCGGGCGAGGACCGCTACGCAAACGCGACTCACCGCCACAGATCGAACAGGAGACCGACTCCGGCGCCGATCGCCGCACCGCGGTCGCGGCGACCCGATTGGTGGCCGATGATCGCGCCAAGGCCGGCGCCGACCGCGGTATTCCACGGGAAGGTCGACCGAGAGCGTCGGGCAGCCGGAGCCTGTCGGTATTGCCAATAGGGGTCGTAGTCGTAGACCGGCTGATACTGGGTGACTTCGACGGGCCGCTCGATGACGACCGGCGGCGGCGTCACCGGTTGCGCCAGTCGTCGCTGCTCGATCGCGCGGTCGAGGTAAGCGCGCGTCGCATCTTCGCTCATGACCGCGGGCAAAGAGCGCGAAGGGGCGCGATAGCGATCCGCGTGAGTGCTCGGCATCGATGGCTCTGACACCGTCGGCCGCGGAATGTCCTGAGGCTGCGACGACCGCGGGATCGATGTCGGCGGTCGATGCTGGTGCTCGAGCCACTCGGCTCGCGGACCCGGAATCGAGCGCTGTTCCACTCGCGGCGTCGCCGAACACGCAGTCAGCACCGCGAACAGCACAGCAGAGAGGGCGACTACGCCGATTCGCATTCGATTCATCGGTCGGCCTTCCAGATGAAGAGCTTGTAGTCGCGCGCACTCGACGTGCGCGAGGTGGTCGCGAAGGTGTGCATCCCGCCGCGCGGCAGGATCAGGTACTCGCGATTCGTCTCGTCGCCGTTGGGCGCGCCGAACTCATCGATGAACTGCATTTGTGCCATGAGGCGCAGGTCCTTTCCGGCGATGTTGTGGATCGGCACCCGAACCTCGAGCAGGTTCTGCTCGGTGCGGCGCGTGACCGGGGATGAGACGCGAAGCTCGCCGCGGAGATCGTCGGCGAAGATCTCGCGATACCCCAAGCTCTCGTCACCGGCGTCGGTGCCGTCGGCAGCGAGGTTGGTGTTCGACGAGCAGGCGGCGAAACCCAACGCGAAGCAGAGAGGGAGACAGCGGAGGATGGTTGTCATGGAGTCGGATTCGGACCTGGGATCGATCGAAAGAGCACCAGCGCGTCGGTGCGCTCGGGGACGTCAACGAACTGTGCGCGCTCGAGCCGGCCGGCCGAGCCACCGGAGAATACGATGCGAACTTCGTGCCGCCCGGGCTCGACGGCGACGGCGAGTGCGGCGACTCGCTGCGGCAGGATCTCCCAGTGGCGGACATCGGCTTCGGGCCGCGAGAACAGCGAGGCCAGCAGCAGGGCTCCGCCCGCGAGGAGCTTGTCGCGCGCACCGCGATCGCGGTCGAGCATGCCCGCATACAAGAGAACCGTGCCTGCGGTCTCGGTGACGTCCTTGAACACGGCCTTGCCTTCGCGGATGCCGGCCATCTCGCGACCGCCGCGGGTCCGCGCCTGGTAGTCGAGGTCGACGAGCAACATCGGCTCCCCCACGCTGGCACCGTCGACGAACACCTCGGCACGATCGTGCCACACCCCGCGCGGCGCCACGACCGCATACTCGCCGTGTTCACCGCCTTGAACCTTTGCCGGACCGAGATCGAACTCGGCAAGCACGATCAGGTTGCCCACGCCCGGGTCGTCCAGGATGGCCGGGGCGCTGCTCCCCCTCGCGCCGTTCTTGACCGCGAATGCGCGCGCATTTCTCGCCTCCTGGAAGAACTGCTCAGCATCGCCGCGCAGCCCCATCAGCAGGCTGGCGCGGCCCGCCAGCCAGAAGAGCAGCGCGAAGTCCACCTGAGCCTCGCCCTCGTCGCTCTCGGCATCCGCGAGGATACCCGCCTTGAAAGCCGCGCGCGCGTTGTCGGGTTCGCCACGCCACCAGTGCAGGAGCCCCAGGTAGAAAGCGTTCATCGCCTTCTCGTGCGGATCACCGCGCCAAGTCTTGCTGCCCTCCTGGCCGAGGACGGCGCCGGCTGTCTCGCCACCGCTGGTGGCCCAGGTACCCATGATGCGGGCCGCTTCGCTGATGTGTTCGCGTGCGGGTTCGAGCTTGCCGCCGAGGAGTTCGGTCTGTCCGAGACCGGTCAGGAACAGCGCGCGTGAGCGCTCATCGCCCTCGGCGAGTTCATGTGAGAAGAACTGTTCGATGGCATCCAAGTCGCCGCTGAGGAACCGGTCCATCGGCACGGGCGGGATCGATGCGGCACACGCACTCAGCGTGAACGCAAGAAGCACGAGTCCGAGGATGCGCGAGGGCGACATGGGAGCGCGGAAGCCTACCGAGCGCCGAGCTTCAGCGGCTGATGACCGACTTCTCGGTCTCGAACTTCACCTCGTAGTCGCCGGTCCAGGCCAGGCGCGTGGTCTCGAGATCGGTCAGCTCGAAGGTCACCAGGTAGTAGACCGACTTGTTGCGGCCGCCTTGCAGGACGCGATCCTTGATCGTCCCCTTGAGCACGTAGTCGGACCCCAGCACGTTGCCTTGGAAGTTCGGGTTCGCAGCGATCGCGCCGGCACGCTTGGCTTCGCGCTCCTCGCGAACCGCCTCGAGGCCTTCCTTGCTGCGATCGAGGATCTGCACCCTGCCGCCGAGCCCCTTGAACAGCAAGGTGCGCAGACGAGTCAGGATCAGTTCCTTGTCGATCACGTCGCTCGAATCGTTGCGCAGTTCGGTGATGTGGAAGGTGATCGGGGCCTGCGGATCGTGACTGGACAAGACGCCGTACGCGATGATGTCGCGGGACATCTGGTCCGACATGGTGCGGATGTCTTGGCTATCGAGCTTGCCGCCGCCGACCGGATCCGGGGCATCGGGGTCGATCCGGCGATCGACGGTCGACTTGCAGGCGGAGAGAACCAGGACCGCGAGGGCGATCACTGCGACACGGCTGTAGTGCATGGGAGACACAGGGGAGTCGAAGGTGCCGGCACTCCCGGCGCCTTCGTAGAACTGGTAGAAATGGGCGAGGCCGTGCCTCGTCCGTCGGGACGGGTACCTTTGGCCTCGGCGACCGCCGGCGCAAGCAAATCCGGGACCACCCTTCGCGCCCCCTCCAACATCGGCCCTGCCGTCCGAACCGCACGATCGAATCTCGCATGCAACCCTTCGGTCAGTCGCTCATCGAGAACGTCGGTCGGACCGTGCTCGGGAAACCCGAAGCCATCGAACTGGCGGTGATCGCCTTGCTGGCCGGGGGGCACGTGCTCATCGAAGACCGTCCCGGCGTCGGCAAGACGCTGCTCGCCCGCGCGATCGCCCGCTCCCTCGACCTGCCGTGGCAGCGGATCCAGTGCACTGCAGATCTGCTGCCCGCGGACATCCTCGGGTCGCAGATCTGGCTGCCCCAGACCGGCGAACTGCGATTCCAACCCGGCCCGATCTTCACCTCGGTCCTGATCGCCGACGAACTCAACCGAACCCCGCCGCGGACGCAGTCGGCGCTCCTCGAGTGCATGGCGGAGCGGGCCGTCACGATCGACGGCAACACTCGCCCGCTCGACGACCCCTTCTTCGTCGTCGCCACGCAGAACCCGTTGGCCAGTGCCGGCACCTACCCCCTACCCGACTCGCAGCTCGACCGGTTCCTCATGAGGATTCGAATCGGCTACCCCTCCCTCCTGGACGAGGTCGCCATCGCCCGGCAGCGCGACGGTCACTCGGCGTTGTCGACGGTTCGGCCGATCGCGGATGCCGAGGCGGTCCGCGCCGCGCGACGCGCCGTCGAGGCGGTGCGGGTGCAAGACGACGTGCTCATCCGACTGGTGGAACTGTGTCGGCGAACCCGTGACTTGCCCGGTGTCGTCGCGGGTGTCAGCCCGCGCGGCACGCAAGCGCTCCATCTCGCCGCCCGCGCGCGCGCCGTTCTGCACGGACGCGACTTCGTGACCCCGGACGACGTGCAGATCCTCGCCGTGCCGGTCCTCGCTCACCGACTGAGCTCGGACGGCGGAAGCGATACCGCCGAGGCCGTGATCGCCGAACTGGCCTCACGGATGTCGGCCTTGACCGCATGAGCTCCTGCACGAGTCGACTGCGTATCACGACCCGAGGTCGGCTGACGCTCATTCTCCTGCACCTAGCACTCGGTGCGGCATGGCTCAGCGGTGACCCGGCAGTGCAGCTCGCGGCGGCGCTGCTCGGTGCACCGGTCTTGATCGACCTGCTCTGGAAGCTCGCCATCCGTCCTGACCTGGCGATCGAATTGCGCGACCGTCGCGGTATCGCCCGCATGCCTTTCACCGAGGCGGGGTACCTCGTCAATCGGTCCAACCGGGCAGCGCTCCGCGCGCTCCATCTCCGCGAGCCGCGCACCGGCTCACAGAATCTCGGCGGCATCGACGTGCCTTGGATCGCTCCTGGCGAACGCCTAGCCGTCGAATACTCCGCTCGCTATCCACGACGCGGCAAGCACGCAGTTCGCGTGTTCGAGGGCGACACCGACTGGCCCTTCGGTCTGTTTCGCTGGGAAATCGAACTGAAGGTGGACGCGATCATCCTGGCCGAACCGACGCGCAAGCACGTGGCTCGTGAGCCGGCCGGCAATCGCGGTGTCCCCGTGCCCGCGACTCGCATGTCCAGTCCGGACCAGGAAGAGTTCTGGGCGCTGCGTGAATTGCGATTCGGAGACGATGCCCGGCGCGCCCACGCCAAACGATCGGCGGCACTGGGCACCATGGTGGTCGCAGTCCGCCGCGCAGCACCGCAGATCGACGTCCAGCTCATCGTCGATCTTCGCATCGCCCCCGACAACGCACCCTCCTTCGGCGGTCGCCCCATCGAACATCGCCTGGGACAGGCTGCCTGGCTGGTGGATCGATGGGTGGATGCGGGCCTGAAGTTCTCCGCACACCTCATCGACAGCGGTTGGCGATCGATCGAGATCGTCGATCGGCAGCGCGCCCGCCAATACTTGGAGTGGTTGACGGTCGCACGCCCAACCCAGTACCGGACGCTCGACGACGAGGAAGTGCAGCGGGCTCTCGCGGCGACAGACGCGACCTGGATCGCCGCCGGCGGCTACGTGGAACCGAAGAGCTCGACGGTGAGGCCGACCGGATGAATTGGCGCTGCTTGACTCTGGTGTCGTGCGGAGCGCTCGCGCTCGCGGCACTGCCGTGCACCGAGTTCCCGATCGTGTGGCGGTTGACGCTCACCGCACCGGCAGCGGGGCTTGCGATCGCGCTGTCACAGGACATCGGATCGCCGAGGACCACCTTTGCGGCAGCGGCCGTGATCCAGGTTCTGGGAGTGCTCTTCGCCGCTGGTTCGGTCCCGTTGTCGACGATCGCTTCGCTCGGCTGCACGCTGATCCCACCGCTCGCATATGCCGCCGCTCGCGCGCGAACCGTCGACACCACGCGCGCCGTCTTCCTCTCGTTCTGTCTGATCGTCGTCGCATCGATCCTGGGCCAGCCCGACAGCTTGCTGATCCTCGGCTGGCTGTGCCTGGGTCTGCTCGCGCTGCTGGTCGACGTCGAAGCTCGCGCCCGCGAGCGCCGAGCCAGTTTCCATACCCGATCGCCGGGAGCACTCGCACGTGCGGCCGACCTGCTGCGACTGAGTGTCGGCGCGATCGCTGCGTGTCTTCTCTTGATGCAGTCGCTCACTTGGCTGCCGTCTCCTGGCACGGCAGCCACCACCCCGACGAACGCGAGCGGGCAGCGACCGGGTCAGGTCCCGTCACAGCGGATCGTCGGTCCCTCCCGCAACTTCGAGTTCGGAAGTCAGGCGGGATCGCCACTCGCACTCCGCTCGAGTGAACTCCTCGCGGTTTCGTCGCTCGACAATCAACCGGCACCGTCGGACCTGTACCTGCGCAGCGGCGCGTTCGAGGTGGCCGGTATCGATCGTTGGCGTCCACTGCGAGGCAACCGGCAGTTGGCTCGCGGACGGTATCGACTGGGAATCGAACATCCGACCGCCCCGCGGCGGGTCGTCGCGATCGACTGCTTGGAAGCGACGGACCTGGCATTCGTGCCCACCGGGGCATTCCTGTTGGAGGACGTGTCGGAGTTGTTGGTGGATCGACGCCGCGCGGTGGTGGCTCACACGACTCCTCGGGTCGGCAACGCAATCGTCGCCCACTTCCAGACGCTCCATCAGTTCCCGCTCGACGACGCCCGAGCCCAGGCACAGAGCGCGCTCCTCGAACTGCCGGAGGAGATCAGCCGCTGGCGCGCTCTGTTCACGCCGCTGCTCGAGGATGTTCGAGTGAGGGAGGCACGTTCGCCGATCGAGATCGCCGATGCGATCAGTGAGGCGATCCGCGAACGGTGTTCCTACGTGCTCGCCGAACCGACCGGGCCCTACGAGCATTCGCTGCTCAACTTCCTCGACGGCAGCCGAACCGGCTTCTGCATGCACTTCGCATCCACCGCAGCGATCGCGTTGCGGATGCTCGGGGTCCCATGCCGTATCGGTGTCGGCGTCTACGGCGGGGAGCCGTCGCCGAACGAACCGCAGACTCGGATCTTCGGCGCGCAGCACGCACACGCTTGGGTGGAACTCTCGATCGCCGGCGCTGGGTTCGTGGTGCACGACCCCACACCGCCGTCGATCCGCGAGTTCCTTCGATGGCCGGATCTCGCGGACCTCGAGCCTGATGCGCCGCCGGACTCCGCCGAAGTCGACTCGCTCACGAAGCAATCGCCGGTCGACTTCGTGCAACGCATCGATCCACGCTGGCTGCTCGCCGCGCTGGCGCTGGTCGGCCTCATGCCGTTGTTCCGCCGAAGGAGTTCGAGTGTCGGCGCAGTGACCTCGCCGCCGATCACGGCCGAGGGGCACCGCGCCGAATCCATGATGCGCGAAGTGTTGGTCGAGGCAGCGCGCGCCGGTGAAGCACGGTCTCGAAGCGTACCGCTCGAGATCTGGGCGGCGACCGCCGCCGACGCATCCAGCAAGTTGATCCCGGCCGTACTTGCCTTCCAGGAGGTGCGCTTCGGCGGCCGTCCCCTCGACGCGGAGCGCAAGGGCCGTTTGCGCGATGCCCGCGATCACATGCGCGCCCTGCAGCGTCAGCGCTCGATGACGAACTCGGACGCGGAGGACGCTGCAGGCAGTTCACGCAACGAAACGCTGTCGACTCGCGAGAATCGAGACCCGGAGTAGAGCGAGCCGATGAAGGCGTCGACGTCGCCGACACGCCCTTGCGCCTCGCCCTCCACGGCACCATCGGCACGGTTGCGCACGAAGCCGGTGAGCCGTCGAGTTCGCGCCGCATCGCGAACATGCGCGCGAAACGCGACTCCTTGCACTCGACCGTGCACCTCGAAACAGATCCGACGCAGGACGTCTGCGGAATCGGCAGCCGTCACGGCACCACCTGAAGCGTGATCTTCATGCTGGCGATCGCATCGAGCTGCCGCTCGAAGGCGCCGATGCCGTAGAACCTCGACGCGATCGCCTGATAGGCCGAGCGTGATTGCTGAAAGACCGGACCGCGCGTGACGCGGCATGCGCACAGCTCGAGCGTGTAAGTTCCCGCAGCGAGCATCTGCCGTTCGCTGGGGATCTCGGGCAATGGGCGGAAGCGGAAGCTCGTCTGCTCGGGGGGAAGCACCGCGAACCAGTCGCGCATCACAGTGCCATCATCGCGCGTCAGTCGGAGCGTCGCGTAGGTCGCGGTTGACGGCAGCGTGAACGCAACATCGAAGCCCGCGACGGGCACCTGACCGCCGGCGACCGGTGTGGTGATCTGCGGAACCTCCAGATTCGGCGTGCTTGCCGCCGGATTGGAATCGAAGCGATGAATCGTGCGTTGCCGTCGCGCGACGCCGGACACTTCGGCGTCCACTTCGAGAACGGTCATCCAAGTGCTGCCCCGCCACGGTTCAGCCGGCAACGTCAGGACTGCGTCGTCTCCGCGGCGAGTCAGGTTGCCGTCGTGATCGCGCGCAATCTCGACGACGCGACCGTCGGGCAGTGCGAACGCGAGGTGACTGCGCACGGCCGCCGGGTCGAGACTCGCATCGAGGCCGACGAAGGCGTCCGTGGCCGTGAACTCCGTATCGAATCCCAGGACTCCGAATCCGGTCGTCCGCAGGATCTGCACGCGATCGGGTGGGTAGGGTCCATCGACTTCGTAGACCATGTTCACGAACTCGGTGCGGCCCGCGCGATCCGCCGCCCGAATCGCGACGACATGGCCTCCGCGCGACGGCACGCCATAGCGGAACTCGGTTCCACCATCGCGCATGGGATCGAGGAACACCGGTGCGCGTGCAAGGATCGATCGGTCTTCCAGAACGGCATCGAACCAGCGATCGGTGTTCTCGACGTTCGTCACGCGCACGAGATAGACCTGACTCCCGCTCGGGTCGAACGGCACCCGGAAGTCCCCTTCGACGATCCCGAATGTATCGAAGCCGATGGCGCTTCGCCGGGCCCGATGCAGAGGCATCTCCATGCGCCCGACTTCGAGTCCGACGACGGAGCACACGCTGAACACGGTCCGGGTTCCGTCCGTGCTCTGGAAGGACGCGACGTTCTCGTACTCTCGCCGCACGTCCTCCCGGAACTCGAACTCGTCGCGCGTGCGGTCGAGGAAGTCGTCGACGCCGCCGTTGCGGCGCACGATGTCGACACCGGTCAGTCGCCCGGCACCCTCACGGTCGAGCGGCACGAACAAGGTTCCGCCGCGATTCGTCTCGGTCCAACCGCGGCTGGCATAGAACAGCCGCAAGTCGAAGTTGCGGCGACCTTCGGGGAGAAAGAAACGACCGTCGAGTTCGAGGACGCGTTGGATCGAGTTCGGATCGGGGATCGTCGCCGTGAAGCCGATGAAGCGATCGGACAGTGCCGGAATCGTGAGCTCGGCGGAGCGGCTGGTGATCCCCACGAATCCACCCGGCAGAGTCGTCGAGCCGATCTGGACCGAGGTAAACGGCTGGGACTTGCCGCGCGCGACGAGGAGCGTGCGAAAGTCGGTGACGCCATGGAACGCAGTGGGGACGTCGCCGAGATCGAGGACCGCCGGATCGAGAGCGATCTCCAAGACGTCCTGCACCTGAGTGCGACCGCCACGGACGCTGAGGGTCGGACGCAGCGGCGCGCCGTCGGCGAGGGCGATGGGAATCGCGGACAAGGTGAATCGTCCTGCGTCGTTCGTGAACGCCACGCGTTGACCCGCCCGCACTCGTGCACGGGCGAGCGGACGGGTGCGATCGACAGACAGCAACCGCCCGGTGAAGTCGGCGGTGCGCATCGTCGGCGTCGCGAACGCCACGAGCGCCGCGCGAGTGATCGGGGTGCCCACTGTCTCGATGGCGGCACCGGAGGGATCGACCGCGCCGCTGCCGATTGGTCGCCACTCGCCGTCGGAAGGATCCAGTTCGAAGAGTTCCGCGGTCGATCCCGGCGCGAGCCCGAGGTCGTTGGGGATGCTCAACGCAGCACCGGGAGAGATCGTCGCCGCGTTGGGAACCGCGTCGAAGGGGCGAATCGCGATGTGAATCCCGCGAGATATGAGGCGCGCGCCTCCCACCTCGGGCACGAGCGGCGGCAGGTGATCGCTTCGCAATCGACCTAGCCGCAACTGGAGGGTGGTCAGTGTGCCGGACGCGATGGCCGTGCCGGCCGGCAACGTCAGCACTGCGCCGCTCCGACCGCTGTCGTCGAGCACTTCGGTAGAGGCGAGGACGCCGGTCGCGACGTCGAGCTGCTGACTCTGCGAGAGATTCGCCAGGTGGACGTCGAACGCGGGAATCCGCTCCGCCTCGGCATCGACGGCGACCGCCAGCGCCGCGAATACGTCGCCGTCTTCGACGATCGCAGTGGTCGTCCCGATCCGCAACAGAGCGCGACCGTTCACATCGATGTAGAACTCGCCGCGTCCACGACTCTCGGTGAATGCGATCGCGTTCGATCCCTCGATCGAAACCGCGGCATTCACGACGGCGCGATCGTCATCGTCGCGCACCAGCACACGAAACGACGAATCCGGTAGTCGCAACAAGTTGGGTCCGATGTCGCCGCTGCCGTTGTTGCAGCCCTCTGCCGTCACGATCAAGACCGCAGCGAGACACATGGTCCCGAGTTCACTTCGCGTTCGCATCGATTGCCTCCGTCGCCGTGTGGGTGATCTTCTGGCGTGCCTCGCGCAGCCGGGCAAGGGTCTGGTTCGCACGCAACAATGCGGCTCTCGCACGATCCCGATCTCGGAGCGACGTCGCATTGATCGCGATCATCAGGTGCGCCGATCGAGCCGCAGCGGACAACAATTCCACGCCGGTCGCCAAGTCGGCGATGATGTTGCGGCTCACGCAAGGTGTGAGCGGCTCGGCGAGAGTGGTCGCGTTCTCCGCGATCTCCACCACCCGCATCGGCACCGCCATCGCGTGCTCGAGACTCGACTCGACCTTCGCGTCGCGCTCCGCGACCTGCGCCGGAGATTCCTTCGGCAGGCGCCAAGCCGCGAGCACCTCGCCGAACGCCGCCATGTCGGCATCGTCGAGGCCGAGCATCTCTTCGATCGCCGTGTCGAGTGAGGCGATCGCTGCGTCCAGTTCCGGCACGCGTTCGGCATTGGCCTTACGCGTGCGCGAGAAGCGAAACACCATGACGAGGAGACCGAGCCCCATCGCCGCTGTGCGGGCAGCGGCAGCGCCCCCGCCGGGAGCGGGAGTCTGAGCCGCGATGTCTCGAACGAAGGAACGGAAGGCGGGATCAGCCACGAGGGCTGTGGATCGTCGCGCCTGATCGCTCCCAGAAAAACCCCAAGGATGCGCGGCGGAGTTTCCGAGTCAGTTGCGGTACTCCTTGTGGCACGCCGCGCAACGTGCGCCGGCTTCTTTCAGCGCGGCGGCGGCGGCCTTGCCGGACTCGGCGTCACCGCCGTCGGCAGCACGTAGGTAGTCGACCAACTTCTGCGACCACTCGTCGCACTCGCGCATCCAGGTTTGGTAGTCGGTCGGCTCTGCGGCAAAGGAACGGTCCGCGACGAGCTGCGCGAAGCCCTCGGCCAAGCGGGTGGCCTCGGTGAGCGGCTTGGCGTCGGGGTGATGGTCGAGCGGCTTCCACTCGTTGGCGACGAGTTCCTTCAGGGTGTCGAAGGAGCGCGCGGCGTCGACCATGACTGCGCGTACGCCGTCGAATCGGTGCCGCGCGGGGAAGTCGAAGTCGTCCTGCGCGGTCGCCGCCGCGTCGGGAAGGGAGCCGTAGGCGATCACGGAGTAGAGGCCCTCGTAGCTCTTCGAAGTGCCGCACCACTGCCGCATCTCGGCGATCGCGGTCTGGCGACCGACCCCATCGAGCACGACCCGACCGATCGCCGCAGCTGCCGGCCCGCGATGCTGTCCGTGGTAGCAGTGCACAAAGAACGGACCTGCCTGCTCACGGAAGGTCTTGGCGATGTGACTGAGTTCCTCCGGCTCCATGCCCTTGTAGCGGATCGGCACGTGCACGTAGCGCATCCCGTAGCGCGCGGCAGTCTCTGCGTCCGGCGCCTTGCCGTCGACCGAAAGGATGGTCTTGACGCCCATGGACTGCAGTCGGGCGAACGCCGCCTCGTTCTCGGGCTCCGAACCGGAGATGATCCGGTCGCTGAGTTGAAACACGTTGTGGAGCCCGTCGAAGCTCTGACCGGCCCGCGCCTCGAGTGCGACCTCGCCAGCTGCCTCGAACGCCGAAGGACGGCTGGGTGTCAGCGGCTCGGGGACGCGCTGGGGCTGGCGCGACGTCGAGCACGCGGTGAACAGTACGAGGACGGCGAGTCCGGCGATCTTCGAAGACATGGCAGTCGAGGGGTTACCCGCCCTGGCAAGCCCCGTGCCGGCGTCGATGACGAACTGTAAGGCTATGTTTGGCAGAGACTTAGCCTTCTAGACCCGTGACAGAGGCACCGGCCAGAGTGACGGCGCGTTTCGCTGGCGTAACAGCCGTCATCGATCCGCGACGCCGCCAGGTCCGGCGAGAGGCACCACCACCGGGGCGAAGTCGATCGCGTCGCAAGCCGTCAGCAGGTAGCGGATTCCACCGGCCTCGCCCTGGAAGCCGAGCTTGTGGTGCTCCCGGCCGTGGAGGTGGCCGTAGATGCACCACTCGACGCCGGCGGCCTCGAGGAGCGGGACCGCCTCGGTGATCCGGCCGTCCGTGAAGCGAGGTGGGTAGTGAATCAGGGCGATCCGCCGCGCCGGCCCGAGCGTGTCGGCGGCGGCGATCGATAGTTTCAACCGCTCGATCTCGCGCCGGAAGATCTTCTCCGCACCGGGCTCGGCCCAGGGAGCATCGGGCGGATCCCAGAGCCGGCCGCCGAGGACCACGAACTCGTCATCGAGACGCACCGCATCGTTCTGCAGGGGATGGATCGAGGGATGCAGGACGGCACGAACCTTGGCGAGCGACCCCCACCAAGTGCAGTGGTTGCCCTTGATCAGCACCTTCCGACCGGGTCGCTCTCCCAGCCAGTCGAGATCCGGCCGAGCCTCGGCCAGGTTGAGGCCCCACGACGTGTCGCCGCCCACCAAGACCCAGTCCTCGGGAGCGACGGTGCTGTCCCAGGCTTCGCGGATCTTCTCGGCGTGGCCGACCCACTGCGGGCCGAAGATGTCCATCGGCTTGTCCACGCCGAAGCTCAGGTGCAGGTCGCTGATCGCGAAGAGTCGCATGGAGATGAAGCGCCAGGCGGCGACCCGGCTGGCGGAGTGTGGGGCGGGGGCCGAAGCACGGCAACCCTGATCGGGCGGACCCTGGTCGGCAGAGCACTCGAGCGTCGAAGAAGCGCTTCAGCCCACATTGGGACGACTGCGATCGTGGGTTCTCGAGGGCTCAATCGATACCTCGGCAACCGACGAAAGATGGTGCCATCGGAGCGGTGAGACCGGACTCGTGCGGTCGACCGCCACCCGCGCCGCAGCCTCATGTCCGTCGCGAAGACCTGCCTGAAGAACGCCAACGGGGAGACCGGAGTCACGGCCGCCGCCCAACCGGGCCGACCGCGGCGCTCCCGGCCCGAGCGTGACGAACTCGTCGAGCGCTTCCTTCCGCTCGTACGCCACGTCGCCAGCCGACTCCCGGTCGCGATGCCGGCAGGCTTCGATCGCGAGGATCTCCACAGCGCCGGCGTGTTCGGACTCCTGCACGCCGCGACGACGTGGGACCCCACGGTAGGCACCTCGTTCAAGACCTTTGCCTACACCGCGATCCGCGGTGCGATGCTCGATGAGCTCCGCCGACTGGACCCGCTGCCGCGACCGCGTCGCGACCGGCTCCGCGCCATGCGCAAAGCCGGCGAGGAGCTGCAGCGCACGCTCGGACGCGACCCTGAGATCGAGGAGATCGCCGTGGCGATCGGCGCCGACCTGGAGGACCTGCTGGTCGACCTCGAGATGCTGCGCATGACGCGCGTGGTCTCCCTCGACCGCGCCCCGGGTGCGGTTGGAGACGGCCCGATCGAGCCGGCGACCGATCGCGACGACCCCAGCCGGGACGCGGAGCAACGCGATCTGCTGGATGCACTCACGCGCGCGATCGCGGACCTCCCTGAGGTCGAGCGACGAGTCATGGTGCTCTATCACCTCGACGGTCTCTACCTGAAGGAGATCGGAGTCCTGCTCGGCGTCAGCGAATCGCGCGTGTGTCAGATTCTCGCGCGCGCTCAGGGACGGGTCCGCCGACTCATTCGGGACGATGCCGACGACCGATAAGAGCCTCGGATCGAGGTTCTCGTGATCGCCAAGTTCAGCTTCGTCGGCATCGCAGTCACTTGGCTCGGCGGGTGCTCTACGGCCCCGCGCGAGCCTTTCCATCGCGACTCGATGGACATCGTGGAAGCTGCGCATCGTGCGACGATGGCCACGACGGACCTTCGCGCGCGCATCACCGAACTCGAGTCGCTGTTGTCCAAGGAACGCGAGATTCGAAGCGCGGTGGAAGCCAGAGAACGCGAGTGGATCGAGGAGCGGCGCCGACTGGTCGCCAAGATCCTCGAGACCAGTCTCGAACGCGTGCGACTCGAGCGGGAGTTGCTGGCAGCGAAGATCGCGAGCATCGAGAGCGACCCCAGTTCGACTGGGTCGGGCCAACGCACCGCATCCGATCCCACGAGCGAGCTCGCGAGCCCGGGAGCGAGTCGTTCCGCGACCAACTCGGAGCTGTCGTCCGGTCAGGCGTTGGACCGGATTCGCTTGCCCAGGCACTGAGGCGCGACGCTCAGCGGGTCGTTCCGCTGCCGTCGCCCGAAACGGCACGACTTCGAGTCACTCGCCGCGCTGATGGCGACGGAGAAACCGCTCCGCTGTGTCGCGGAGCGTCGCCGGGCGATCGAGTTCCCCCGATGCCAACCGCGCCCGCGCCCGCGCGAGCAATGCGGCGCGCGTCTGCGGAATCCCGGCGAGACGCTCCACCAGACCGCTGGCTGCGGCGGCGGCGCGGCCGCCGCGTGGTGTTGCCGGCCGGGACTCTCCGGCCGTCGCGTTTCCTGGACTGTTCATCTCGGGATCCATCTCGATCTCCTCTTCGGACCGCGCGGTCTCTCGGTGCCGCGCCAAGCTTCATGTTCGGATGCGAGACCGACGGCTTGAGCCTCGACCTCGAAATCCGTTCTTCTTTTCGGCGCAACCGCCACCTCGACCTTACCAGTTCGAGACCGGACCCCGCCGAGCCACCGCCGACCCGGACGTCGAGTCCAGGGCCAAGACTCGACCGTGCGCCTCCTCGACGGCCGCCTGCTGTCGAACGCAACGGCCGCGCCGACGTCGATCCCAGGAGTCGCGCGAACGCGACCGACTGCCTCTCACTGCTGGATGCCGACGGTCATCGCATCGGAAGCCACGAGGCCTTGGGATCCGCAGGTCGCGTCGATGAACACGAACTGCGACGAGAGCCCCGCGCCCACCAGCGCCGGACGGTTGGGAATCGCGAGGGGGATCCGCGCGGTGCCGATCGCCGTCGCCGTGGTACCGAAGGCCAACAGTCCGCTGGTGCTCAGGTGAATGGTGATCCCGAAGATCGGGGTCGGAGCCGCTGTGCCGAACGACAACAACAAGAATCCCGACGAGGCCGGAGTGACCCCCGTCGCGACCCAGGAGAAACCTGCACGACCGATCACCGCCGGACCACCGATCCCTTGCGCCACAGGCCGCAGACACGTCGTGGAACCGGGCCCGACACCGAAGCTCAGAGCGAGCCGGGGAGCCAGAGCCAAGCTGTTGTTCGCGAAGCCGATCGGACCTGTCGGATTCCCGATCAGTCCCGAGGACGAATCGATGTAGATCCCATTGAGACCGAAGGTGATCGCACCCGTCGGCAAGCCGGAGATCTCATCGTTCATGGAATCCGCGATCTCGCTCGCGCTGCGCGCGAACGGCCAAATGCGGAGCTCGTCGATCTCGCCGTTCCAGGTCTCGGCGCCGGGTGCGCTGACGTCGCCATTGCCGACGCGAAGCTCGCCGCCGCGATCGACGATACGACCACCGCCGAGTGAAGCCGTCGCGACGAGCGCGCCGTTGACGTAGAGGTTCTGCGTCGTGCCGTCCCAGGTTCCGGCAACGTGAGTCCAAGTGGAGAACGCGCCGGCGAGGAACGGGAACGTCACTGCGCGACCTCCGGACGTGGTCTCCACCTTGAACTGCAGGACCCGCGCTGCCGTGTTCGCTGCGGCGACGCGAAGGAAGTAGGACTCTTGTCCAGGCGTCGGGTTCTGCCGGCAGACCGTCGGCCACTTGTAGGTACCCGCGGTGATCGTGGAGTCGTCGTAGGTGATCCACGCTTCGAGAGTGATGCCTCCGCTCGGGATGAGTTCGGGCGTGTATGGCACATCGAAGTGGGCATCGACACCGTTCTGAAGAACGATGCCCTGTCCCTGAGCGGCCAGTGCGGAAGCGAGGAACAAGCCGGCGATGGCGAGAGCGCAGTGAGTTTGCATGGAACGAAGAGGGAACGAGGTCGAGGCCGACTCCGGTAGAGCGACGGCGGTCTAGGATACCGAGACGGCCCGCTGGGTCGGCGACCACCATGAATCAGGACGAACTCCGCGCTCGGATCGAGAGCACATTGACCATCCTCGCGGCGCTTCGCACGGACGAACCGCACGCCCTGCGCCGCGCGCTCGCGCTCGCGGCCGACACCCTCAAGCAAGCGCTGGGCGGTCTGTCGGAGGTCGATCGCGAGTTGGAGGTGGTGACCGCTCCCGATCGATCCGCGGCCGCGGATGTCGTGCGACTCACCAAGGAACTCGATGCGGCACGCGGGAAGATCACCCGACTCGAGCAAGACCTCGCGCTCGCCCGTTCCGACCTCGACGTAGAGAAGAAAGTCCAAGCGGAGGAGCGCAAACGTCTGGCGCACCTCGAGAAGAAGCACAAGGAGTACGAGGCGCTGCTACTGAACGACCCCAAAGCCTTCAACGACTACTTCGACCGCGCTCTGGAAGCGGACGAGAAGAAGAAGGGGCGACGACCACCGCAGCGCTGAAACGCGGGCCGCACCTCCGCTTGCTGGGTCCTCAGCGCATGCCGAAGGTCCCCTCGAGGGCATCGGACCCATAGACGCTGCCGGCACCGATCACGATGGCCTGAACAACCGCACGAGCCGCGATCAGGTCACGGATCGCCGGCAGTGGAATCGTGAGACGATCCACTGCCCCCAGGCGATTCACCGGCAGCATGAAGCTCGGATCGACGAGCAGGTCACAGCCAGGCAACCCCCCGGGCACCAACGCAGCGAACGGAACCGACTGCGGGGCGAAGCCGACCGCGCCGAGGATCATCGCCGCGGGATCCACGCGTTCGAACTGGAGAATCCAGTCGGTTCCGAGCCAGGGTTGAGTCGACGCGACCGTCGTGACCGCGCCCAACGGACCAACGCACGGTGATCCGAAGTTCCGACTCGTCGCCACCGCGGGCTGCGCGATGACCGTCGCGGGGCTGGGCCCGACCGGATACTGCGCAACCAGAGCCAGCGATGTGGCATCGAACTCGGCCATCTGGCCCCCTGATTGCAACGTCACGAAGAAGCTGCGGCCATCGAGCGACCGCGTCACACCGATCGGCGGATGCGTCGTCGTGATCGATCGCACGATGTTGCGATTCTCCAGATCGAGCACGCGAAGCGAGCGCAAGGGCGCCGGTGCACCGACGCCGTTCACCATCGCGAGATACGCCGGGATCGTCACAAATGCCGTCCGACCGTCGACACCGATAGCGACCTCGCGAGGCAAGGAACCCACCTGGATCGCACCGACGGACGCGTGCGTCCGCGTATCGAAGCCGTTGATGACTCCGGTCCAGCCGTCGACGAACCAGACCTGAGACCCATCCGGGGTGATCGCAGCGGAGGCAATCGAGAATCCTGCGCCGTAGCTGGTCACGATCGACATCGTCGAGAGGTCGAGCACCGTCACTGCTCCAGAGATCACGAAGGCATATCGATCATCGGGTGTGAACACGACGCTGCCGACACCGCCCGAGAACGACCGGACGATCGGGATGGTCGTGCGGACGACATGCGTCGCGGTGTCGATCACCAGCAGCAATCCCGAGTAGTCGCGGACGACCAGGAGGCTGCGGCCATCAGGGGTGACTCCGACGCCCGCGGGATAGTCGCCCACGGAAATCGAGGCGGTGCGGGTGGATCGGGCCGAATCGATCACCGCGACGTTCGCCGAGCGGAAGTTGGCGACGAAGAGCGTGTTGCCGTCTGGGTGGAACGCGAGATCGACCGGCGAGTTGCCGCTCGGGATCGTCGCGGTGACGGATCGGGTCTGGGGATCGACCCGTGAGACCGAACCCGCGGAAGTGTTGACGGTCCAGAGCGCCGTCTGCGCCGTGACCGGGGTGAGTAGAAAGAGGAGAAGAGCGAGTCGAGTCATCGGAGCTCCACGAGGCACTTCGGTCAGCGAGTCGTGCGACGCACAGAGTCGATGAACGATGGTCCGCCGTCGTCGGCAAGCGTCGTTCCAGGTGAGAAGACCGGCCCACGCGTCCGAGCGCCGCACACAACTGACCGGATTCGGGACGCTACCGGCCTTGCAGCACCCGCCGTCTACGGCCGACGAATGCGAATCGGACCACGAGCGGTGCCCGGATCCACGATGCAACCGCCCTGCGTGAATGTGACTTCACCGCGCGCCGCCAAGCGCCGTCCCGCACGACGGACACACTCCATCCACTCGCGCCAGTCGGCCGGGCGCACCTCACGCGCGACTTCGGACGGACAAATGGTGGATCCCGGTGCACGGGAATCCAGCAGCCCGAGAATCCGCGCCTCGATCCGTCGATCGATGGGCCGGAGCCGACGCGAGCGACACGCGTCACTGCAATAGACCACCGCCTTGCCACGGTGACTGCGGCGGGGCGAGATCGGGCGCCCGCAGGCACGACAGGGTGGTTGCTCGTCGGCGGTCGACATCCCCGCTAGCCCGGACTATTCGTGAACGTCGTCGCGAGATCGACACAGGTCGATGCCCGGCAAGGAGCTACGACGGTCGACGACCGAAGCGTAGCTGTAGCTACGCTGCCAGGGAGGAGCCGACGTATCGACGCAGCCAGGTGCGGAGTGCGGCGATCGCAGCAGACGTTCATGAGAAGTCCGGGGTAGTTCGCCGCGATCGCTATCGAGGATGCGCTCCTCGGCGCCGATTCGAACCTCGACTACGTGCTGCGAGCCTACTCGGCGTACGGGCAGTCGAAGACGAATCGCACCAGCATCGGATGCAGGCCGTCGGGTCGCCACGGCACAGACACGGCGCCGCCTTCGGATCCTGTGACCACCATGAGCTGGAACGTGGCGTCGTCGATCCAGAGGGTCGGACCCAAGTACCAACAGAAGACGTCATCCGGCTTCTCCACCAGAACGGGATCGTCTTCCGTCGACGCCGACGAAAGGGACCGGCCGGATCCCACGCCCTCGCGAGTTGGGTCGCGGGTTGGTGGAGACTTGGCTTCGACACCACCATCGAGTACCGACGCTGCGCCGGACGTGGCGATCTTCTCGGCACGGAACTCCAAGGTGATGTCGCGCTTGCGGCCGTCGTTGAGCTGCTGGGTGACGAATGCCGCCAGGCCAGCTACGTCCGATCCCCCGCCCGGCACGATCGAGGACTTCCAATCGACGCTGGTCCAGTAGTGCAGAGCCGCTTCGGTAAAGGTGGCTTCGATCGCTGCACGCGCAGTCCCGGTGAGTTCGAACGAAGTTCCCGACGCGGATCCAGAGAGACCACGAAAGCCGATCAGGATGTTCTGCCACAGGACGACACCCCCACCGTCGCTGATCTCGGGCGATGGTGAACGACGAGAGGCGAGCTGTTTCGTGTTTCGCTTCTTCCTTGACGCCATGGATGTTCTTTCAATCAGGCCTGCTCATGACCAACCGGAATCCAGCCCTGCTCCACTGCAAGGGCGCTGCAGCCTTCGCGTGAAAGTCCAGTTGTGCGCGTTGGCCTTGAAACGATGTGTTCCAGGCGAAGCCCATGACGCATCGCTCCGAGTCCAGGTAGGTCTCCGGACGATGCTCGGGCACACCCCGCGGCGTGGCCGTCCACTCGTAGGCGTTCCCGAACATGTGCAAGACTCCAAACGGACTCACATCATCGCCACTCTCCGTGATGTCGCGAGTTCCATCCCGCCAGTCGGTTTCCCGCGGCAGTGAGACGACTGCGCGTTGTGCGAGGTCCCCAGCCTCATCACCCCAGGGGTATCGCTGACCCGACGGCCCCATGGCAGCCGCCTTCCATTCCAGCGCAGTCGGAAGCCGTTTGCCTCGCCACTCGGCGTAACGCCGAGCATCAGTCCAGGACACTCCGATCACCGGTCGGTTGCGATACCGTTCGTCGAAGACATATGGATGCGGCGGACTCAGCTCTGGGAATGCCCGGAGGAACTCGGCGTACTGTCCGTTCGAGACCTCGCAACGGTCCATGAAGAACGGAGCGACATCCACCGCAACGATGCGCGGTGTTCCGGCGTCGTCGACTCGTTGGATTGTGCAACCGGGAACATGGGTAACACTCTTGACCGGGCACATGGGTGACACTCGCTGCCTGATGTCGAGGGGCTGAGCATGCCAACCGCGGGGATCGGCTGGACCTGCAATCCGAGGAGCGGAGCG